>NZ_AUUU01000223.1 GCF_002760435.1 Clostridium sp. LS | reverse complement strand
TTTTCTTCTTCTATTTTAAATCTTAGAGGTTTTATTTTTCCGTCTTCTTTAAAGTGCGCTATCATCTCAACTTTTTTAGCCACTACTTTCATTCAAATGCACTCCCTTACAGCAAGCTACTCATCATTGGATACTCTTCAAGGGATCCTGTGCCGCCATTAATTGGCTTTACTCCAGAATGTAAAAAAGTTGATCTTATAACACTATATTTCCCATGCTTTTCCCTTATATCATCTAGGGTTTTATCGAGCTTTCTTTGCTTTTCCTTTGCTTCGTAATCAAATAAAGTGTCCTGACAATACATATTGCTGCTTAGCTTAGTAACTCTTACGCCTAACTGCCTTATTTTTTCACCTTTCCAAGCCTCTTTAAAGGCTTCTTTTATTCCGTCAAAAATTACTTTTGTACAATCTGTTGAATTAAGCAATTGCTTTTGATGGGAGTAGTGTGAAAATTCATTGGTTTTAATACTTACAACTACAAGGCGGCATAGACTATTACTATCTCTAAGCCTCATAGCAACACTTTCAGTTAAAGATAAAAGTATCTTTAGTGCCTCCTCCATAGT
>NZ_AUUU01000032.1 GCF_002760435.1 Clostridium sp. LS | reverse complement strand
TTTATTATTTCGGTAAGCTACCACATAAGTCTAGTTTACATGTTGTTTATCCATGCCTATACTAAAAGGTACTTCTCCATTTTCTTAGCTGCCTGCTTTTCTAGCTGCTTAACTCTTTGGTAGGATAATTTCAGTTTATCCTGTACCACATAATATTTTCTATGCTCTATATGGACAACTTGTATTATTTCCTTTTCCTCATCATTTAATATGGTTATTGCATTGTTTATTCTTTGCAATTCCCTTTTTTTAGCTGACTGTTCCCTATATAATTCTTCTTTCCTTTCCATGAGCTTCTCTGCCTGCTGCTCTACACTAGAAGTAATTTTATAAGTCTTTCCTGTTCTCTCTTCCAAGCTTTGTCCGCTTATTCCCAATATTTCCTCTTCAAGCTCCTGAACCCTTATATCAATGTCTCCTATATCCGCTAAAATTTCCTTGTATTTTCTAATTCTATCTATAGTAATATTCATATAATAATTCCTCCTAACTTGTCTTCTCCACTTCTTAATCCTTAATTTTGTTTATCTATCATTAACCTTCCAGCTGCTTAATTCATTTCTAATCCATGTTAACTTACTTCTCAAAACCTCTATCTCTAATCTCACATTGTCAATGGCATTTAAGCATGAGTTATAAGCACTTTCAGCTATATCTCTTTGCAATCTTAGTTCTGCAACCTCCTCATTTCCCTTTACCAATTCCATTATCAAAGTCGCTGGATATTTCTCTGCCTTAAGCTTCATTATTTCCTCAGCTTTTTTTATCCTATAAGTCTTTTCCGCCTGTGCTTTCTTTAATCCTAATGTTTTAAGCTGCGTATTCCCCTTACCTAATGCTACAATACAAAAATTTAAACTTTCCATTATTCCTTGTGAGCTCATTATTTTACCTCCAACTCCTCATCTTCTTTTACTAATTCAAATCTATATTTCTGAGTTTCCTTTGGATATTTCTTATGGTCAACCTCTGACATAAATCTATCCTTAGGCATAACATACCCTTGCATATTACCATACAAATTACAATAAACTACCATTTCCTCATCTGTTTCCGAATGCAATACAGTTCCTAACACCCATTGCTCTTTCCCCTTAAAGTGCCTGTAAATTCCCTTTTTCAAAATTCTTTCCTCCATTGTCCTTTCCCCACTTTCTCATATAAATTTATTATCAATAGTTATACTAAATTTAAGCTTTTCTATCCTAACCAATTGGATAAACATATTTAACTATTTGTCATACCTTAGTGGATATCTTTACTAGAAATCATAAATATTATTGTAACCACAAGGGTCATAATATGCAGAAGGCATTTGAAAATGGGCTGTTAAAGGTTCTTAGTTGTACGTTGTTCCAATTTAGTTTGTCACGCTGAAAGCGGGAGCATGCTGAATTGGGTGCAACTTGCAACTTAGATCCTTCAGCGACATTTTCATAGTCCTTCGGAACAAAAATATTTATGATTTCGGTAAATATCACCTAAGTCTAAAATTGTTTTCTGTTCCTTCAATTTCAACTATATAATCCTTGGACATCTCGTATATTCTGCTGCCTATTGCTTCATCAAAACTGAGCAGCTTTTCAAGTGTATATTCTGTTGAAACTATTAGTGGAAGATTATTAATATATCTATAATTAATAAGCTCAAATATTATGTTAATATCCGTTCCGTTAACCTTCCCCTTATACAAATCATCAATCAATAGCACATCACAGGTTTGGTACTTGCTCAAAGTTTTTTTATAATACTCCATATCGATCATATTTTGCTTAATGCTTGTAATCACGTCTCTATAGGACATATACACGACCTTTATATCTTTCTTCAAAAAATTATTTGCAAGGGCCAAGGCAATATGAGTTTTCCCCGACCCAGGATTACCACTAAGTAAAATTGAATTTCTTCTCCTTCCTTTTATGGCAGCAAAACTTCGATAATATTTTATTGCAAGAGCTTTCATCTCCTTAGACTTGCTTGACCATTCTTCAAAATTACTAAAAGTTTTATCTATAACCTCTGCATTAATTCCACTATTTTTCCATAGTCTCTTTACCTTCTCAAGTTCCATACACTTACATGGTGTCATTAATGGCTGCGCATTAGGCTGCATTTTAATAATATATCCAACATCTTTACATAATTCGCATTTAAATTGGCTCATCCCACACATACTCTCCTTTTCCTGTTTCTGATTCCCATTTTGGGATTTTAATATTGAATTTCTTTTCACTTGCTCCATTATTCGGTCCAACACTTCCATGCTTATCCTCCTTTCTTCCTTCGTCATAATTACCATTAATAGCTCCAATTACTTCCTTTCTATATATTCCATTCCCTATTCTTTTTCCAAACTTACTATTTCCTAGAGAATCACTACTCCCATCAATTTTAAATATTCCCTGCCAACAATTTTGAATGCTTTTTTCTAAAATCTTGATCTGCATTTGTTCATCCTTCGCTAAAGCTCTAAGCTCACTTAGCATAATCTCAACAGCTCTATCTGTCATTGGCCTTTTGATTTCCTTCCTCATTTTCAAAAAATCTATTATAGTTTCTATAAGACGTTTATTTTTAGTGAATTCACATATATATTTATATTTTCTGTCATTCTTATTAATGGCTATGGGTAGGTCAGTGTGTGATGATCCCTTTATTACTCTTTTGTCAGCCATGTTGTCCCCATCTCCATTGTCTCCTTGATAAAGCTTCCAATTCACTATTCTTATAAGCATTCCTGTGTTGGTTGATTCATAGGTTAAAAAATCATGTTTCTTAAATCTGTTAAGGGCAGTTCTAATATTTTGCCGTGAAATTCCTGCTCCCGCTTTCTCCATTATTGAATTAGCACTTGTAACAAATTCGCCTGGTTTTACTTTAAATTGTTTTCCCTTCCACTCCCATTCTTTTTCTTCATGATTAGCCATTCCTAAAAGAGTAATCATAATAACTTTTTGCTCTGGAGTTGAGTTTAACCAAAGAGCCTTTTTAAATAAACATCTGTGAATCTTAAACCATCCTTCATCCATCTTACGAACTCCTCCTACTACAAAGCTTGTCCCTCATAACTTAACATCTAAACATCCAATTAATAAAATACTCATAAGAGCTGCAGATCATTTCATCTTGTTCTTCCTTCTTTTCTTCTGAATACCAAGTAAAGCTTTTTATTTTCAAGGCTTCCGCCTGGCACATTCCTTCTCTATAATTAATACAAGTTTTTGCTTCACATTTAACTAACAATGTTCATGCCCCCTTTATACGCATCAATTACTTTAAATTGTTATGTAAAGCTGCCTGTTGCTTTCAACCACTGGCCACGAAATCGTCGTCAGTAAATTTACTTTCCTGTTATCATTAAATCTTTAAATATTTCATCAGTGGTACATTTATAAGTATCTGCAAGGCGTTTTATTAATTGAGGAGAAGGTTTTGTCCAACCTTGCTCTAATTTATAAAAGGTGCTCTTACTTACATTTAATGCCTCCATGGCTTCTTTGCTTTCAATCCCTAAATTCAATCTCCTAAGTCTTATTGGTGTTAATTTCATTTTCTCACTTCTCCCCTACTTAAATGATTTAATAACTTCTTTTGTCTTAACATAGTAATATTTTATCAGTAATTCCGATATAAGCAAACTAGTGTTCGCACCCAAATACGAACAAATTTAGAAATTATATAGCGCAAGCTTA
Organism: Clostridium sp. LS; assembly: GCF_002760435.1. Classification (GTDB taxonomy): domain Bacteria; phylum Bacillota; class Clostridia; order Clostridiales; family Clostridiaceae; genus Clostridium. Next base: position 32,464 of record NZ_AUUU01000032.1, on the reverse strand, counting down.
AATTCACTCCGTTTTACTTAAATTTTCCAAAATTTCTATCGGGGATCATGATAAATTTATCATAAAGATGGGCCAGTCAAAATTTCTTATTATAATCTTTTGAAGAAGCTATGGGCTTTCTGCAATCTCTTTGCTTGGAAATATAACACTATTAAATTTACTTATATTTTTTATCATTCTTATAGTTCTTATCATTCTTGTTAGTGGTTAGGAGTTGGTTAGGTGCTGGTGACCCCCTGGTTTTCTAGTATTCTATTAATTAACCTTTAATAACCTTCATCATTCTTTTTCATACTCTTATCCCCATTTGCAATTTTGCATTTTTGCTGCAAGTTTTTTTTACTTTGTCCCTATTTTTATTCATAATAAAAGAACTCAAAATATGAGTTCCTTATTGCTACTATCTAGCTCTTAAATACTTTCTTATAATTTTCTAATATTACTTTAATACAAAATTCTATAGCATTTTCTAATTTATCGAAGTCTTTATATTTATCTATTAAATAATAACATCTATAAGTTCGATTTATAGTATAATTTATACTGTAGATATTAAATTCATCATCAAAAATATACTCATGAAAATTAATATTCTTTTGATTTGTATTAATACGAATTCTTATTTCAAAATCAGGTGCTATCACAATTTTCTTATTTGAATATAATAATCTATATTTTTCACTCAAAATCCCAATATGTTGAATAACTATTTCCTCATCCACAATTCTGCCTCCCAATATTACTTAAAGGTATTTTATGTACATCTATTAATTATTATACTTTTTTAATAGTTAAATTTATAAACAAAATATATGATAATTCTGAGGCTGAAATTTTACACTCAGGTGGCAATAAAGACGATTTTAAAAAAACAACCTGTTTCCCTAAGCAGGCTGCTTCTTCTTCTGTTTAACATATTGTTAATATTAATTTTATAAATTTGACACAATACTGTCATAGTTGCAATTTATAATGATAACATAAACAGTATTCATACATTGTATTCCCTTATTAAATATACAATCCGTTTAGAATAACTTGCTGAAATAATGTAAGTTATTCTTTTTTGTCTTTAATTTCTTGAATAAGACAAAATATTTCATTATAATATTTTTTATTTATATTTTGCCTCAATTTTGCCACAATTGTATCACGTAAATATCATAATAATATGTTATAATTTATTTGCTAATATTTTACGATTTTATCCAATATTAGTATTTTATTTTAATATAGAGGTATTATTATGAATTCATTAGCACAACTTAGACTTAGACAAAAAATATTTCTCAGAAAAGCTTTATTAAATTTTTTGCTAAAAAGACTTTGTCCAACTAATAAAATTGTTGTTATTGTTTCACAAAACCTAGACAAATATGTGTCGCTACAGCAGTACAACATCTACATCAAACAATGTAACATAAAGGTAACTAAGGATATTCATCCATGTGATCATGATCATTTATCTAATAAAGTTTTATTAACTTTTTATTCTTGTTATATTAATAGAATATAATTTATTACCTACACTAACTAAAAAAGACATTAACCATTTCTAAGATCATTACTTAACCTATACTCTTCCATAGTAATACATGACAGCGCTTCTTCCTCTCCAAAATAAAGCCATCTATTTGATATGCTATTAAGTATATATCTTCCATGCTTTATTTTTATGCTCAATTGTTCCTTTAACATCCGCTCTGTACTTGTTTCGTTCAAGATTATTATACATTTCGTCCATATCTTCATAATGACCAATAGCATAATAATTTAAACTAATACATTTATTATCTTTGTATATATTAGAAAAGTCTATTAAAAGTCCTTTTTTAGTTAATTCAAATATCTCATTTTTTATAGCTTCCGACATCGGATATATTTTCCTTCTTTTATTTGTGGAAAAACTCTCTATAATTTTATTTGCAATGATATCTTTAAATACTGACATGTCCTTACAATACAATTTACAAAACCATCCATCATCATGAGCAAGATAAACAAAAGTATTATTTATTCTACTAAAAAATGGTGAATTCAAGGGTTTACTAAAATGTGATAAATATAATACTTCTGCCTTTTCTTCAGGAGTGCAATTATTTAAATCAACTTCATTTTTATAGTCTATCCAATGGAAGTTACCTAAACCATAAATATCTTCCTTTGATAACTCTGAAATATCATTTTCTCCATTGGCAGTCTCTAAAAGCCAACTTCTATTAAAATTATTAGCAATATAATTTCCTTCAGTGATCAAAATATTTTCTATCTTCATTGGATTATGTTTGATAAATTCTTTAAATTCCATTCCGTAATACACAAAATATTTTTCATTAAAATTTGCATTTATATAAAATACATCTCTTATTCTTCTCATTAAATTCAAATCTCCTATTACTTCACCATTTCTTATAGTAGTGCAGAACTACTAATTTTTGATTATTACACTTTTTGAATATTATGTATCAAATCTTCTGATTATAAAATACTTATTAAATCACTTAAACTATAAATCATCTTCATATTATTCTATGAAGATTGTTATATAGTTACATAAAACCTACATCCATTCTATAACTTCTTCCAGCAATTTTCGTGGCCTTGAATATGGTTTTTGATTTGGATAACCAATTGCCACTGCTGCTACAAGTTCATCTTTACGATTTAACCATGAACATATTTCTTTATCACAATGAAAAATGTCACAAATCCAAAGGGTTCCTAATTCAAAATTCTGTGCGGCTAAAATTAATGTTTGTACAGCAGCACCTATTGATTGAATATCAGTAAGTAATCTATGATGATTATAATCTTCTTCAAAGTTTGAAAACGCATTAAATACTAAAATAACTGCTGATGCTTCATTAATTGAATTTATGCTTAACTCAAAACTTCCAGTAGATTTACTCTGTTTCTTGTATTTATTTAATGCATCTTCCATAATATTTACTAATTCATTCTTTTTACTATTTTGAAAAACAACAAATCTCCATGGCTGACGATTTTTTCCTGAAGGTGCTTTAGTTGCTAATTCTAATATTTTTTCTATTATATCTTTTGGTATTGTCTTATCTTGGAACTTTCTTATACTTCTACGTTCTTCTATTGCTTGTATTACATCCATATTAGTCCTCCTTATGAGATTTACTATTAAAATTACCTTTATTAATATTTTTAATTAACTTATCAACTCTATTTTTTTGTGACTCTGATAAATTATCCCTTCTTTTTAATAATACAGATAGAAATTCTTTAGAATTTTCTTCATTTATACAAATAAATGCCCTTTCTGCATGTTGGCCAACTTCCTTTGGTCTACATGTTTCTAAATGCTCAAGTATCTTTTTCAGCATAAGTTTCTCATATTTTTTATCTGCTTTTGATAATTCAGCAAACACACTAATACTATTATCCCTAGTTATCACACTTCCATTTTCATATGCATTAATAATAATTTCTATGTTCTCATATACTTCTTTTGGTTTTAGGAATGTAATCTTTGATAATGCTATCATGCCACCCCAAACAAGCCTATTATTTCTTGATTTCAAAAGTTCTATAAAATCTATCACATAATCAGCAATTAGTTCTGGATTTCTTTCTCCTATTTCATAAAGAACTTTTATACAGTCATTTGCAATTTGTTCTTTTTTATTTTTTAATCCAATAATAATTTCTTTGATACCCTCTAAATCTTTTAATTCAACTAGTTCAATTGCCAAATTAATATTAGGTTCTTCATCATTTCTTCCAATATTAAATGCCACTTTCTCTATCATATAGCTCTCTCTCCTTAAACACAATAAATCTTAACCTTGTATTGAGAACAAAAACTCTCCTTTAAACAAATTTAAATTAATACTCTTATACAAAATTATACCTTTTTCAATTAAATTTGTAATAAAAAAATTAAATAATAACGGTATTGATTTCTTTATAACTAAAAAACAGCATTGATATTATTAGTACCAATACTGCAGTCTATGTTCTATCAAAATTCATTTTCATACATTGCTACATGCTGATAATATTTTAAATGAATAAAATGAAGCATAGCATGTTCTTTTTATATCCATGAAAAATTCCATTTCTACATCCTCATTGGGAAATGTAAAATTATTTAAATAAATCATTCTTTTCTCCTTTTAAATATTTATGTTTATAATAACGATCTATTTTAATTTTATTTAACACCATCTATTTCAAACTTTAATCTAGTAAAATATTCATCCATGAATTTTAGTCTTTCATTTCCTATTTCTTTTGCTTTCTCTATATATAATTTATCTGGAATTTTTTTAAACTTTACTTCATATTCAATAAAAGGTGTATGCTTTGAAACATCTTTCAGCCTTCCATTTTCTACTGTATTAGACTCGAGATAATCATTTAACTGTTCATTTCCTGTTAGCCTTTGTCCAAATTGTCCTGCTAGCATAAAAGTACGAGCAATTCCACTTGCTCCTATAACATCAAGTTTATCTGAATCAAAAAGTATTTTTGCTTCTATTGTATTAGGCTCATTTCCTGTTCTAAATCTATGTGCTATGATACAGTGTTTTATCTTCTCAATTTTCTCTTCCTCATATTCTAATTTTCTTAATATATTTTCTGCTACTATGCTCCCCAAAACTGCATGATCAATTTCTCCTGTTTTGTCTTCGCTTTCTTCCACTCTTGCAATATCATGTAGTAGTGCTGATGGAATGAGTATTTCTAAATCAACATCCTTTTCATATTTTGCAAGTAATAAACAAAGATTATAGACTCTAAATACATGATCTAAATTATGTGCTGAACATGTTAATTTATCTTGAACAATTTCTATAATTTTTTTATGTTTTTCTTCCACATTCATATATATTACCACCCTACTTATGAAATATTTCTATAAGCACAGTTTACCAAACACATGTTTCTTTGTCAAATCATTCCATCTTATTACTAAGTGTTTCTCTTTATCTTACAAACTTGAATTTTGCTATTATTTTGTCAAAATAAGTGAATCAGTTCAATTACTTATACTATTCAATAACAATATAGTTGCCTCTATTAATTTCTTCTAAAGTGATTTCCTTTAACAGAAGACCGACATTCCAATCTTTCTTTGCTGATTTTGGAATGGGTGATTTACTTATAAAGCCATAATCTATTGTAGAAACTCTTGTGTATCTTATTATGTAACCTAATTCGTCAGTAATAATAACATCACTATTTGGAGAAATCTCACCTGAACTCATTTAATGCCATCCATAATTATCAATTAAACCCGCTCCCAGTACAATAAGATTATTCAATCCATAACTACCTTTGATCTTATTTAAAAATTCAACGCTGCACTTTATTGCATCATCAACATCATTTTTAACAAAAAGTTCTCTGTGATAATCTTGAATTCTATTCTTCCACATTTCATCTTCAATAAAAGTATTCCATTCCTCCTTTGGAAATCCTTCATATCTAAATGTACATATCTTATCATATTTTTTATCAGAAAATTTGTAAACATTTGAATTTGAGTCTACTATAAAAATTCTCTCTAAAACATATAAATTTGTATATCCCATTGGCATTGCACGATACAAATCATTATTTCCCCACTCAAAATCTGATAAATCGTTAGATAAGTATGAAAAACAGAGTTGTCTATTGGTTAAATATGCAAAGTATTTTCCGTTTGAATCTATATCAAATGGGTTTTCATGCGAATTAATCGGATAACTTGCGAATACCTCCACAAAATCACCTCCTAAAAATTATATGATTATATCTCTTAAAGGCATAATTATCTCTCTATTTTTTTTGCATCTAATGTTGTTTTTATAAAATCTAAAATATAAATTTTTTCTGGCTCTGTATCTCCTGATGACATTATTAATCCTACAATTCCAAAAAATATCGGTATTCCTATAACTCCTAGTACAGCGCTAAAAGCATCTTGGAATTTTCCCAAAAAAATATTTACTAAACAGAATAACCACATAAAGCTTCCCCATCCAAACCATATTCCAATTGGTATTTTTGATGAAGCAGGCACACGGAATTCTCCTTCAATAATAGTACCGCTTTCCTTTTTAATTAGTTGTCCATAAAAAGTTATTGGTAACCCAGTCAGCCTCCTATTATAAATTCCACTTGTTTTTCTTACATGAAATTCATTGCTATCAAAATCTACTCCACCTCTCAAACCTCCAATTAAAAATCGTTCTGACATAATTATTGCATCAATTCTGTTTTTACACTTTTCAATATCAATTTCTGTATAATATGAAATCATAGACTTTCTTTTCTCCTTAATTTTACTATTGTTCAATTAATTTTCTTCATCTAATCCTATTTTTTAGTTTATATATAATGCTGTCAACTTCCTCCTATACATTTATTAGAGTTCTAAATGCTTCTACAATACTTGAAAATTTACTTGAATCAATATCAAATCCACCATGTAAAGAGATTTCTCTAAAAAATGGATAACTTATGTATTTTGCGATTAAATATGAAACCTTTATATGACCAGATTTATCAAAAACTTCAAAATCTAATAAAAACTCATTTGGACTCATGCTACATAAGTGGGCCACTCCTCTTCTTTTAGTATCTATTTCCTCCATACACAATAGGAAATTATTTAATTCATCAATTTCAATCCAAGTAGAGTTAAGAACTCCTCCAAATCCTTCATTTTGAGTAGTAACAGACACTTTAATACTTGGCATTCTTTCTTTTTCAGATTCAATAAATTCTATCTCTATAAATGATTTTCTATCTTCAGAAAATATTTTCATTTTCTCCCCTTCATTCCTATTTTCCTTCTTTATTTACAAATATAGTTTAAATATATTATTTCATAGAATAACAACTTACTATTTTCCATTATATAAATATTTTAACATTTTAGTTTGCAACATCCTACTATTACTTTGCTTATTCTTTACCTATCACAAAAATAAAAGTTATGCAAAAATAAGAATTACTCTAGCCTTATTTGCATAACCTTTTTAACACACTTCTTCATAAACATTTTAATATAAATATAGAAAATAAAAAAAGTTGTGAAATAACAAAGGGTTGTCCTTCATTATTTTCACAACTTTTAACACAACTTTATTTTGCTGTGACAATTACCAAATTACTTAGTAAGTGCTTCTTGAACGGCAGCTGCAACAGTCATACAAACCATTGGGTTGTTACCTGCTCCGACAAGGCCCATCATTTCAACGAAGCACTTATTAAATACCTTACATATGGCATTATTACAAGCATTGAACTTTTAAATTGCCAATACATATCATACATCATAATAAAAATATGCAGCCAAATTAATGGCCGCATCTTTAAAAAAGTTATGTATTGCCTATGCTATGCTTACCACCATTTTTTCCTTTTAAAGAAAATAAGCATTGAAGTCGCAATAGAAATCATTATTACCCATACTACTGGATACATCCATGGCCAATCATATTCTGGCATATTTTTAAGATTCATGCCATATAACCCAACAATAAATGATAATGGTATAAAAACAGTTGATATAATGGTTAAAACTTTCATTATTTCATTCATTTTGTTACTTACACTAGAAAGATACATGTCCAGCATACTAGACAATATATCCCTTAAAGTTTCAGTAGTATCCATTACCTGAATTACATGATCATATAAATCCCTTATATATATATCCACAGATTCTCTAACTAATGTTGTTTCGCTTCGTTCTAGGAAACTGACTACCTCCCGTAGCGGCCATACAGATTTATGTAAAAATAACATTTGTCTTTTTAATTTATGAATGACCTGCAATGTACTTTTTGAAGGATTCAATACTAATTCATCTTCTGTATCTTCAATCTTTTCACTTAATTCTTCTAGTACAACAAAGTAATTATCAACAATTGCATCAAGTAAATTATAAACCAAGTAATCTGCTCCCATTTTCCTAATACGTCCTGATCCTTGTCTAATTCCTTCACACACTGTATTATATATTTTTACTTTCCCTTCACTAAAAGAAATAACATAGTTTTCACCAAGTATAAAACTTTCTTGTTCAGTGGTAAATTCGCCTAACTTATTATCATAGAATAACATTTTTACAACAATATAAGTATACCCCTCATAATTCTCTATCTTAGGACGCTGCCCAGTATTTAAAATGTCTTCCAATACTAAAGGATGAATTCCAAAACAACTACCAATTCTTTCAATAGTTTTTGCATCATGAATACCTTCTACGTTAATCCAATGTACAGTGGATTTTTCTGGCTTTAACAAACTTACATCATTTAAATTAATTACTTTTTCCTCAAATCTATCTTCACTATACTTGAATAATTTTATTTGAATTTTTTCATCCTTCTTTTCTCCAGTATATATTAGACTTCCTGGAGGCAATCCTGCTTTTTTTGAACGTTTTTTCGTGGTTGTATTCATAAATAATCACCTACTAATAAATATTTATTAAAATTCTACATTACATTTTCGCAAATATAATTATCTTATATTTCTTAAAATCCTTGTTTTACCTATACGTATAGGTCTAATTAAGTGTATACTAATTTACTCATTATAAGCTAATTATAACATAATTTATACATTATATTTTACCCCCTTGATTTATAGATTATATATAAGTTAAAATTAGATTGCAAAATGGATTTGGTGGTAACTTCGGTTACTGCCTTTTTTATGTAAAAAATAAAGGGTAGCAAACAATATTTCTACTGCTTACTACCCTTTAATAATGATTATTGAACTTGTAAAAATTCCTCATAAGTTTCTATTTTATCCTCTCTATTGTTCTTCTTTAACCAACTATTATACTTTTGAATAATATCTTCCACTGCTTGTAAATTTAGATTATTTTTCTTTTTGTTTTTATTCTCTGCATATAAATTAATTTTAATTATATTCCCCATATTTATTTCACCTCTCTTCATAATAATAGATTAACACCATTTTTTGTCAGTCTTATGACAGTAATATTAATACGATGTTAGACAATTAACATTTTTTATTATAAATAAGGTACCTTAACATTAACTGAACAGATAAAAATAAAGAGTACAGACGTAATGCCATACCCTTAAAATTTTAATTATCTATTTCAATTTTATGTTAAGTAGACGTTAATATAAAACTTATAATAATTTTTATCTACGCCAATACCACCAAGATTGATTTAATTTTTGTTGCATTTTTTGAGCTTGCTCATCTAATTTTTGTTGGTATTTATATGCTAATTTATCCAATTTATTTTTATCATTGTTGTATTGGTTCCAATAATTATAATAGTTATTAGCTGGTAAAGTTATTGCTGTACCTGCAGTAGTATTTGCTGCTGGATCTGTAATAGTTACTGCTGGTCCTGTAGTAACTGTTACTGCTCCCCCTGTGGTGACATTAGTAAAATCACTATCTATCCAAGCACCATCAGCACCTAATCTATACCCTGCAATAAAAGCATTGAATAACATATCACCACTTTGGTTTAAGTAATACCATTTGCCCCTATCTTGAATCCAACCAGTTGCCATATCTCCATTTGATTTTAAATAATACCACTTACCTCCATCATTAAGCCAGCCAGTTCTCATATACCCATCTGGATTAAAATAAAACCATTTATCACCAACTTTATCCCATCCAACAGAATATCCATTTACTTTAGAATTCCACCAGCCTTGACTATCTTGTCTCCAAGATGCTGAAGCACCTATGGATAACATCCCTATGGCAGTAATTGTTGCGACTGTTAATGTAATAATTTTCTTAATCAGTTTATTTCTCATTTTCCACCACATCCCTCGTTTTCATATTTCAACATAATTATACAACCATAATTTTTATTAGTAAATATTTTAATAGATTTATTATAAACTTCATTTCTACAATGAACAATGGAGAGCATATCAGATTTAAGTTAAGAAAACTTGAATGTCATTCGACTTCTACTTTTTAATTTTTTTAGGTTATTTATAGATTATCCTTATCCTATATTCTTCAACTATTAAATTACTCAATTTTAACAAACAATACATAAGAAAGCTCATTAATTAAAAGTTTTGTCATTCCTGTAGCTCATTTTCATTCTTTTCATGCACTAAACCTCCGAAATGAGTATAAAAAGACAGCGCCCATCATACTCAAAATAATAATTATTATTTGTTAAACTTAAAAAATAGAGATAGACTAAATATTTCTACCTAATCTACCTCTATTACTTGTTTTCTAATTTTATAAGTTATTTTGGCATATTTATATTACAACATTTTAGTATAAAACTCAATGTTATTTAATAAGAATTATTTAAAGCTAATGTATATTTTTTATGTATTATCAAATACTATAATTGCTAAACTTTACAGCTTGGCAAATTGCAGCAGACAGTAGATTTATATATCAATCAATAAATTTACTGTCTATAATTATCTATTTAATGTAACTATTTATAATGCATAAAATATACTAATAATAAATAATAGTTCTTCTCTCTCAATATAGTAATTATTTAATAAGATAAGAAAGCAGTAGTAATTTTTTTTATACTACTGCTTGTTTATTTGTTCTAATGACTGTATTAGTTTATACAGAAATATCATTATCACATAGAACTAATTATCTGGTATTTTTATTGAAATAGTAATTTTTCTTCAAGTAATATTTTAAAACTAACAGCCTTTATCCTCTGGTACATTTGAAGGATCTTGAATTAATGTTGCAAAATAATAGTCATGTTGATGTCCATCATTAACAGTTGTTTTTCCTTTTACAAGGTGGATGTGCTTACCTCCTGGAAGCTCAATAGCTGGACCAGTAGTGTCACAAATTCCGTGAAAATGATCATCAAAAGTATCTGTAAATTCATTTACTTTGTGGATATGAGACTTTCCATATTTAATTGGAGGACCAGTCACACCAGCAATACGATGATTGTGTATTACACACTCATCATCCTCTTTGTAATCTGTACTTGATAAAAATTCATGATTATGATTTTTTATCATATTGTTCTCTTCCATGCACTCATTATTTGCTTCGTAATTTTGTTCGCATCTTCCATAATTATTACATCGACGATAACGATGATTATTGTAATTGTATCCCATTAGTATTCCTCCTAAGTTAATAATATAATGTATTTTATGCCCACCTAGATGCTTATGTGAAAAAGTATTTAATACATTATTTTAATGGAACACAACACTGCAAGCAAAATGTCTCTACCTAGTCTGTCTTTTGCAAGTATTTATATTTGAATCCTTGGGTATATTAACATAATTCCATATTTTAACGCAAAACTCTATATTTTCTTTTTTTATTCTATGAACATTATTATTAGTCTTTAGTATATTAAATTTATAAGGTATATGTATATATGACTTAACCTCAATAAAACTACAAAATTTCCTCTTTTAGTTATGATGAAAGCAGTAGTTAAAGTTTATTCTTTCTACTGCTTTATTCTTTTTGATTTTATTATATATTTTATTTATATAGTATCATTTATAATAATGGGACAATTCATGAGATTATTATTTAAATATTATTTTCAAGTATTACATCATCTTTGTGTGTTTTTAATGTCGTTGTCATCATATTCATAACTTCAGGCATTATAGATTCTTCAGTAATTTTTCTATCTACTCCATAAACATATTTGGGGAAGTCTAAAGGCTTTTGTATTGCCCAAATATCGTCATGCTTTTCAGCAGGCAGTATTTTAACTGGATTACCAATAGCAACCCATCCAATCGGAACACATTCATTTTCTGGGAGTATAGTTTTTAGATGAACAACACCATTTATTCTAACTTCTGAATTTTGGCAAAGCTTTGCACCATGGAAAATAGCTGCTCCTGTAGCAATAAAGACATTGTTTTCTATTGTGCATCCCACTACGTGAGCATTTGGACCTATTAGTACCTCATTGCAGATTTTCAAAGAATGTTTTACTGTGCTTCTTAAAACTGCATTTTCAAGTATCACACAGTTATCACCAATTTCTATACTACCACCTTCAGCTATTATTGCAGCACCATACATTATCCTTGTATTCTTGCCAATTTTAACATCTCCACATATTGTTGCGTTAGGGGCAATAAAAGCACTTACATCAATACTAGGTGATTTTCCTAAATGACTTATTAACATAACTTGCGCCTCCTTCTTATATTTTATTTCAATTTATTAATGAATAAATTGAAATATCTTGATTGTTCTCTTTATTTTTCATTTCAAAATAACTAAAATTATTTTCGCTTTTAAAGAATCCTCTTTGAGAATCATTCTAATTTAAATTATTTAAATACATAATCACATATCCCCTACTTCTTATAAATTTTTTATATTACGCTTTAACGGAATAAAAATATGGTCCTAACCATCCATCTTCATGGGTTACAACATAAATCCAAGTGAAATCTTCATCTGTAATATAAATATCATTGAATTTATAAAATTTAATATCTTCCAAAGTAAAATTATCAGCGTTTTTAAGTAAATAACACATATCTGAGCCATCAGAAAATATGTATATAGATTTTTTTCTTACTTCATTAAATCTTTTATTTGCTTCTTCTTTTTCAAAACATTTAAGTCGTTTATAGCTAAATACATGCCATAAATGTTGTTCTATGTAAATCTTAGATATATCTATATTCTTAGCAAATATATTAATCCATTGCACCCTTAGTTTCTTTGCATTAAAATTATCGTCTTTACAATCCTCGGAAGATATGCAATCAATATTTCTTCGTTCCATTTCTTTTAGAAAGCAGTTATAATGAGAAAAAACAATTTCATTACAGCATATTCTTGCTATATTCTCATCATTTTCAATAAAATACTCTGTATTATCAGAATAATCCTTCGGTAACTCCAATGAAGAACGTTCTGGCCTCCTACTATCTAAATATATAACAAACCCATCACTATTCTCTTTCCGAATAAAAACATTTCTTATTAAAACATTATCAAAATTTTCTTCTTCTAAGACATCTATTATTTCTAACTTTATAATAATATCATTTAAAACACCATCTCTAAAAAGAATACAAATATTTTCATTTACTCTTTCAAAACTTATTATAGAATTTAATACAAACTTCCAGTCCTCTCTCATGCTTTTAGATAACTCTTTAAGACCAGGAATATTTTTATAGTTGAAAACTTCTATTAAGGCAGCTTGCCCAAGTGGTATAGTTTTACATATTATAGTTCTATCATTTCTAAGATTACTACCTACTACATTAAGTATAATATAGAAACCTATTTCATCTTGTCCAACTTGGCTAATAATTCCTTCAAAGAACTTTCCCGACGAATATTTTACTTCATATATTTTATTGTCATCAGGCATTAAATCAATTGACTCTGAGAGCCATATTATTTTTGATCCTCTTGCTTGATAGCTATATCTCTCATTTTGGTTTATGGCTAACCTGCCACAATTAACTGTTGCCATTATATTTATTTGTGTCCCCATAATTTTTCTCCTTGATTATAAACGTTCAATCTAATTGCCATACTTATGAATACTATAATTTTTCTCTTCCTTGTATTTTCCCTTTTAAATTCCAATCTTTTTATCTATGTCTTATCAAAAATAATTTCATAAATTCTCCCTACATATTTTAATTCTCTGTTCTTGTTCCTTATAATTGCTCACCTAACTTCTTCCTTAAATCAGAAACATAATTGTTTTGCATTTTCCTTAAATCCATAAAAACATATGAAATTACTCTAATAATGGGATTCTTAATAAATATTTTTTCTTTAAATACTATTTTTGTTCCACCATTTTTTGTTTCCGAAAAACTGCCAGTCCAAAATCCAGTAAACATTTTATTTTCCATGTTAAAAGCATATTCACTGTATTCATCCTTCTTAGTTATAATAAACTTTGTAGCAATTCCATTATGAGTATACTCAATAAATTCTTTCCCATCATTATAAATTTCAATTCTTTCAATATCGCTACGCCAACTATAATCATTATTATTTGTAACTGCACTCCAAACAGATTTTATATTAGCATTAAATTCTGCTGTTATCTCTGCTTCCCTTGCTTTTCCCATAACATTCACCTCTGATTTGATTTTAACTATATTTTCTTAACTATCTTTATTCTTTTTTTCTAATTCATTCAGAATAATAATTAATTAGCACTGTCCCAACATGAGTTAACATAATTCTATTCCTCTCTTTAATAAAAATCACAGTAATTAATTAAATATAAACTATTTATTTTACACCTTTTATGAACATTGAGTAGCAACATTATGATATACTCAAAATATATTTATACTTCATTTTTCACATTCAATATATGCCATAGGGACATTAAGTACAATTTCACCCTTTTTACTTGCAATATCATTTAGCCTATTTTCCAAATTTAAAAAAACATTGTTCCAGTCACCTTCTTTGATTATTTCTTTCCAGTCCTGTAGAAATGCCAATTTTATAAAATAATGATTAAAGAATGAACTACCATCTACAAATCTCATAACATAATTCTCTTCAACTATCTTTTTCACCGAAAACTTATTTCTCTTTATAATAATCTTAATGTCTTCTAATGAATGTCTTTTCTCTATATGTTTATTTAGATTATTTATTTCATCTTCTAATCCTAAATCACATAAAACTTCTGCAAATACAGAATAGAATTCATTAAAATGTCCAAATAAATTAGTCGTAAAAATGAGTTTTCCTTTTGACTTTAATACTCTAAAACATTCTGTAATAACTTCATCTGGATTTTGAAAATTATTTATACCCAAATTAGATATTACTATATCTATATTTTTGTTACTAAAAGGCATATTTTCACCAACACCCTTTAATAATTCCACATTTTTTATTCTGTACTGTTCTCTTTTTTTATTCGCCCTATCAATTGCTCTTTCCCATGGATCAATTCCAAACACTTTACAGCTTTCTCCAAATCTTTGTGCTAATTCAAGTAATGGAAATCCAGTTCCACATCCAATATCAACTATTATACAATCTTTTTTAAGTGGAATATTGTTTAGTAAAAGTATTCCAAAAGGCGAAGACCAAAGAGGTAATTCATCATAATAACAAACCATATTATCATCAAAATTTATTTTGTCATATAAAAACTCCAAAGTAACCAACCCCCTTTACAACTATCTCTCTTAAAATGAAATAGTAAATAATAACTCCTCATTTATATTAGTGTCTTATAAGAACTTTCCATATATTGTACCATAAATTTCAAATAAATCCATAATTTTATCTTACACTACTTGTTTTTCAATTTCTACCTACTATATTTTTTTCATCACAGTTTATTAAATTACAATAAGGCTATTACACATAAAAATAATGAAAATTACTCTGTTGCTGTGTACACCTTTTAACTTAGTCCTTAGCAAAATTTGAATTTTGCGCCTACTATCTATAACTCCTCATAAAAAAGTCCCCAAAAAACAAACACACTAAAAAACCCCGTATTAAGCCATTTCTGACCTAATACGGGGCGTATTCCCTATCTATTTTCCCCGAACTTTTTTATGAGTTTGAGGACTTTCAATGATAGATTGGGATGTTTTTTATTAATATGCAAAAATCAATTACTTAGTTAAAGCTTCTTGAACAGCAACTGCAACTGCAACAGTCATACCAACCATTGGGTTGTTACCTGCTCCAATAAGACCCATCATTTCAACGTGAGCTGGAACTGATGAAGATCCTGCGAATTGTGCATCTGAGTGCATTCTTCCCATAGTATCAGTCATACCGTAAGAAGCTGGACCTGCACCCATGTTATCTGGGTGAAGAGTTCTTCCTGTACCACCACCTGATGCTACTGAGAAGTATTTCTTACCTTGTTCCATACATTCTTTCTTATATGTTCCTGCAACTGGATGTTGGAATCTTGTTGGGTTAGTTGAGTTACCAGTGATTGATACGTCAACTCCTTCTTTATGCATGATTGCAACACCTTCTCTAACGTCGTCAGCACCGTAACATCTTACTTTTGCTCTTTCTCCGTTTGAGTATGCTTTTTCTTTAACTACTTTAACTTCTCCAGTATAGTAGTCAAATTGAGTTTGAACATATGTGAAACCATTGATTCTTGAAATGATGAATGCAGCATCTTTTCCAAGACCGTTTAAGATAACTCTTAATGGTTCTTTTCTTACTCTGTTAGCTTTTTCAGCTATTTTAATAGCACCTTCAGCAGCAGCAAAACTTTCGTGTCCTGCTAAGAATGCGAAACATTTAGTTTCTTCTCTTAAAAGCATAGCTCCTAAGTTTCCGTGTCCTAGTCCAACTTTTCTGTCATCTGCAACAGATCCTGGGATACAGAATGCTTGTAATCCTTCTCCGATTGCTTCAGCAGCATCAGCAGCTTTTGCACAACCTTTCTTTATAGCTATAGCAGCACCTAAAACGTATGCCCATCCAGCATTTTCAAATGCGATTGGTTGAGTTTCCTTAACGATTGTATATGGATCCACTCCAACTTCAGCACAAACTGCCTTTGCATCTTCTAGAGTCTTCATTCCGTACTTTTCTAGTACTGGAGTGATTTGGTTAATTCTTCTTTCATAACTTTCAAATAATGCCATTTTAAAAATCCTCCTTTACAAATAATTATTTATGTCTTGGGTCTAATAATTCAGCAGCGTCAGCAACTCTTCCGTATTGTCCCTTAGCACTTTCTAATGCTGAGTTAGCATCCATACCTTTTGCGATGTTTTCCATCATTTTTCCTAAGTTAACAAACTTATATCCAATGATTTCTTTATCTTCATCTACAGCAACTTCAGTAACATATCCTTCTGCCATTTCAAGGTATCTTGGTCCTTTAGCTAAAGTTCCATACATAGTACCAACTTGAGATCTTAAACCTTTTCCTAAATCTTCAAGACCTGCTCCGATAGGTAGTCCACCTTCTGAGAATGCAGTTTGAGTTCTTCCATAAACGATTTGTAAGAATAATTCTCTCATAGCTGTGTTTATAGCGTCACAAACTAAGTCTGTGTTTAATGCTTCTAATATAGTCTTTCCTGGTAATATTTCTGAAGCCATAGCAGCTGAATGAGTCATTCCTGAACATCCAATTGTTTCAACTAATGCTTCTTGGATTATACCATCCTTAACGTTTAAAGTTAATTTACAAGCTCCTTGTTGTGGTGCACACCAACCTATTCCGTGAGTTAATCCTGATATATCAGTTACTTCTTTAGATTGAACCCATTTTCCTTCTGCAGGAATTGGCGCTGGTCCGTGATTAGGACCTTTAGCAAGTACACACATTTCTTCAACTTCTTTTGAATACATCATATATTTTTGCTCCTCCCTAATTAATAGATAATTACAAATTCTTAAATCTTATTTCTAAGTCCTAAAAATGTAGTTGGGCACAAAATAACCCGCTGGGGCACTTTTTCCCTACTCCTATTCTAGCAAATGATTTAGCTTCTCACAACCTTTATTTAAAAATTTATGCACATTTTATGTACTTTTATTTCAAAATCTACACTACAAAAGAATAAAAATCGTATATTGACTTTAATTAGGAAAAATAATAGCGAATATTTTTCAGCAAATAATATTACTGTAAAATATCTTTCCAAAAAATATATTAAATAAAAAAATCTCTTGAAATATTTTCGAAGACATGATAGAATAATTTTTGTCAGTTTACATGCCGCTGTGATGGAATTGGCAGACGTGGTGGACTCAAAATCCTCTGGTAG
This sequence comes from Clostridium sp. LS, assembly GCF_002760435.1. Taxonomy (GTDB): domain Bacteria; phylum Bacillota; class Clostridia; order Clostridiales; family Clostridiaceae; genus Clostridium. Next base: position 14,729 of record NZ_AUUU01000032.1, on the reverse strand, counting down.
TGATATCGTGCCGGTTCGAATCCGGCCAGCGGCACCATTTATTTTGGTGAATCGCCGTATTACTTGGTTTAGGTACCTTGTAGTATGGCTTTTTTTATTGGTTTGCAACAATATTTGCAACAACCAGATTTTATTTTGTTTTTAAGCAATCTCCCAAGTGACTGTTACCATATTACTTGCAGATAAATCTTCTGCTTCTAAAATCAATGGCTTCAATGCTTGACTCACAGCAATCCATACTTTCATATATAACATTTATATATTTATATCACTCCAGCTATAATCAATGTTTATAACATCTCCTATGGTTACTCCTGCTGCTTTTAATATTATTAATGCTTTCTTTTTGGCATCTGCTGCTGATCTTTCTAATAAAAATCCCATCGTATCTGCACATTTTCTAACTTCAAGTGAAATCCAACATTAATACTTATCTAAACTTAATAATGTAAATTTAATAATTCCCACTTAATTCATATAAGATATGATATAATTAATACAATCATCTATTCACTAAATTTATCGGTACTATGTATAGGAGGATTAAAAGTTGGACACATATCATGTAGATGAATTATTATATCCAATAGGCAATGGAGCTACTATTCCTATACTTGGAGTTGTTAATAATAAAAACTATATCATAAAAACCTTCAACAATGTGGAAGGAAATAAAACTTTAGTAAATGAATTAGTTTGCTATTACATAGCTAAAAAATTAGACTTTCCAATTCCTGATGCAAAATTAGGAGTTATAGACTCAAATACAGTAATATCTAAAAATGTGTTAAACTTGGAAGACTTCTCTGATTCCTGTTTTGGATTAGCCTTTTGTTCAGAATTTTTAGAGCCCGTTACAGTAGTAACCTCAAATAAAATGCTACAACTTGCAAGTAATTATAAATGGTTATTACCTAAATTAATGTTATTTGATCATTTAATATATAATAAAGACAGAAATAAAGGAAATCTTCTCATTTCACTTTCAAAGTCTAATAGGCAGTTATATATTATAGATCATAGTCATACATTTAATTTAGAAGCATTATGGAACTCCAATGCACTTGAATATAAAATTATTGATGAAGATTTTAAGGATTCTGCTATAATGGCTAATAATTGGTATCACTACTCAAAATTTAAATCAATATTAGATCTTGACCTTATTGTTATGAAAGAAACAGTAACTTATTTCAAAGAAAATTTAACTAAAGATTTTTTTGAAAGTATTGTTGATAAAATTCCTGAAGTATGGGAAAATAATAAAAGCGAATTAGAGGCATTAATTCAATATATTGTATAGAATGGAGCATATTGATTACTTTGCAGATTTAATTCTAAACACTAATTATTAGGAGGTGATTTCATGTTTGATATTGATTATTCTATTTTATGCCATTATCCATCTTTGGTTTCTAAAGACTGCATAACATTGGCTGTTTTATTATTTAACAAAGATACAAATGAGACTGCTTTAATTTCAACAAAGAACTGGAATAGAGTACGTTCGTTTAACGATGACTTAGATATCGATTTAATCAAATTACAACTTGAAGGTATTAAAGATGAAATTGTTGATATTGCAAAATCTCCTAAGTTTTCATTAGAAAAATACACAAAATTTTATGTTAATGATTTAAAATTCACAGAAATTATTTCAATTAAGGCAGATAACTTTGAAGATTTTGTTAAGGAATGCTCAAGACAATATTTAATTTCTGATTTTAATAAATCTGAAAGACCTTCAAAAGATGAACAATTATCTTTTATAAAAAAATATCTTAAAAATGGTAATATAGAATGTAATCATAATATTATTAAAGGTTATTTTAATGAAAATATTTGTTTTGATTTTGTAATAGACGATTATGCTTTCAAATTATTTAGATTTGAGGGCAGAAAAGAAACTAGACTTATTCGTACTGTTAAAGATTGGGCCTATGATGCTATAAAGCTTAAAAATAAATATAAAATTGTATTTATAACTGATATAGATTTTGAACAAAAGGACAATTACAAAACTCTATACAATATTCTTAATGAAGAGGCATTTAAAATTTTAAATTTTAATGAAGTAATTTCATTTGTTCAATCAATAAATTCTAAGCAAGTAGTTGATATTTAAATAAAAAGAGAAGATATCTAAATTGTTATCTTCTCTTTTTTGTTGTATAAGTGAAATAAAACTGAATTCTATGCTAAAAATGAACTTTTAAGAATAGATTCCATTAATTTTTCACTATGCTTCTTAGATTTTTCTATTTTCTTTTCTAATTCATTACATAATTGCATTAATGAATCTACTTTTTCTACTATACGTCTTTGTTCCGCTAATGGTGGTATCGCTATTATTAAATTATTTAATTTATCTGTATTAATATTTGGAAATGCACTTCCCTCTGATTGAGCATTAATTGCTGTTTTCCATGCCTGTAAAAATGTGAATAAATAATCTCTTAGTGTACTATTGGCAACATTTTTAAATGCAGCAAGGCCATCATAAATATATCCATCTATATTTAAAATTGTAGCTTTTCCAACAGTACTACCACTTACAGCTATTATTATTTCTCCATTTTCTACATATCTACTTAATTTGGAACCTTTCTCCGTAAGAAATTCAGCAGTATCCATTAATCTATTACCTATACTTTTCTGAGTAATATCTGATATTGTTATCCAATGATATTCTGTTCTTTCTTCTGACCAATATAAAGGACTTCCTTTCGGTCTAGGTGAAGACCCTCTTACTATTGTTGTTATATTTCCAATTTTAGACCATTCCCAACCTCTAGGTAATTCATAAAGCTTTTCCTCTTCGCGCATCTCCGCAAAAGGCTTTTCTCTCTTTATTTTCTTCTCCTTAATTAACCTCTCTTTTTCCTCTTGTATCCTTTCCAAAAGAACACTCGCAGGTTCATCTTCTGGATTCTGAGGTACAAGTTTTCCCTGTACTGCTAATTGAAGAATAGCAGTCTTTAATTCCTTAACAGCATTATCTCCTAAAGTTAAATCTTTAAAATTTGCTATTATAAATTTTAAGGATTCTTCTAACTCTTCTATTGAATTAACTCTACTAACACTATTAAATACAGATTTTGCACTTAAAGAACCATATTTAACTTTCTTTTCTAATGATTTTTCTAGCTTATCACAAAAAAGCATTAAAGAATTTACTTTTTCTACTATATGTTTTTGCTCTTCTAATGGTGGTACACCTACTACCAAGTTACTTATATAATCTTTCTTTACTCTTTGCTGTCCTGCGGTTCCTGTATAAGTTTCAATTCCACCAGTTATGAATTTTTCTGTTTTGCATATTAATAAAACAAATTCTTGAGAAATCATTCCTGAAATACTTCTTATTACGTATAGTTCTGTTGTTCCTGCACCTATACCATTAATTAAATTCTTTATTATAGCTGATTTTCTATTTTCAAAACATGGAGTTATTTTAGCTACTACAACATCATTATCAGCAAAATGTGTAAATCCACTTTTTATTTCCTTCCATTGTTTCTTTTCATAACCATGCCTATTATCAAATCCATCATTTATTAACTTCATTGGTATAAATGAAGCTAACAAATCATCATCTGCTGAATTTCTTGGGTTAATAATCGAATACTCACCCAATCTTATCCATTCCCATCCTCTAGGTAACTCGTAAGGCTTCTCCTCATCACCAATCTCTGCTAAAGGCTTTTCTTTCTTAATCTTCCCTTCCTTAACAAGTCTATCTTTCTCATCCCTAATCCTCTCAAGCAAAACACTAGCAGGCTCATCACTGGGATTTTGCTCTACTAACTTTCCTCTAACTGCTAAATCAAGGATTACTTCTCTTAACTTCTTAACCTTCTCCGGCCTATCAAAGATGGTTTTGAATTGTTCTAAAATCATATTCATATTAGTTACCACCTAAAATTTTAGTTAATTCTTCAATTAATTTATTTTGAATTTCTTCTACATCTTGTTTAGCCTTATTGTATTTCTCTAGTAGTATCTTTGGGTCTCCTAACTCTTCCTCTTCTTTATTAGGATTTTTGAAATCTAAGTTGTAATTTCTTTTTTGGATTTCTTCTTTTGAAACTTTCCAAGCATATTCATTTTCTTCTCTATTAGTCCACCAAGACTTTTCTAATTCAAATTCTTCGCTTCTTATTGGCTTAGTTTTTGTATAATTCTTATAGCCTTCTGGAAGTGGATGTTCAAAGAACCATACTTCTTCTGTTGGTTTTCCTTTTTCAAAGAATAAGAGATTAGTATTTATTCCTGTATAAGGTGCAAATACTCCATTAGGCATTCTTACTACTGTATGTAAATTAAATTCATTTAAAAGTCTTTCCTTAATTTTAGTCTTTACACCTTCACCAAATAAGAATCCATCAGGCAATACTACTCCAGCTCTTCCTCTTTCACTTAATCTATACATTATAAGAGTCATGAATAGGTCAGCTGTTTCTTTTGTTTGGAATTGACTTGGAAAGTTTGTGAGTACTGTATCTTCTTCAATTCCACCAAAAGGAGGATTCATTGCTATGACGTCTATTAATTCTGCAGGCTTTAAATCCCTTACATTTTTCATTAACGAATTATCATGTTTTATTTGAGGTACATCAATGTCATGTAATATTAAGTTTGTTGTTGCAAGTAAATGAGGTAATGGTTTCTTTTCTACTCCAACTATAGATTCACCTAATGTTTTTAAATCTTCTACTTTAGTTTGTTCCTTTTTCATATGCTCTATTGCACAAGTCAAAAATCCACCTGTACCACATGCAAAGTCAGCAACTTTTTCACCAAGTTTTGGATTTAGCATTTCTATTATAAATTTAGTAACAGGTCTTGGAGTATAGAATTCCCCTGCATTTCCTGCACTTTGCAAGTCCTTTAATATATTTTCATATATATCATTAAATAAATGCCTATCTTCCCCTGCAGTAAAATCTATTTCATTTAACTTATTTATTACTTGTCTTATTAAAGCGCCAGATTTCATGTAGTTATAAGAATCTTCAAATATGGCTTTTACTAAAAATGATTTTGGATCAGAATTTTCATCCAATTCCATTTCCTTTAATTCTTTAAATAATTTATTATTTACAAAGTCTAAAAGGTCATCACCTGTCATTCCTTCATCATTTGCTGCCCAATTGCTCCATCTTAATTCTTCTGGAACTATTGGCTCATAATTGTCATATTCTAATTCCCATTCTTCTTCCTTAGCATCAAATACCTTTAAAAATATCATCCATACTAATTGTGATATTCTTTGGGCATCACCATCTACCCCTGCATCTTGACGCATTATATCTTGAACACCTTTTATTACATTTGTAATTGACATTTTATTGTCTCCTTCCTCTTGCTGCTAATTAAATCTATTATCTTATTTAGTGTAAAATTAAGCTATAGTATAAAGCTCTTTAACTAATTCCTTAACTGCCTTTTCATATTCTTTCTTGCCGCCAAATACCTTCTTAACAATTTCAAGTTGCGTTCCAATCTCTTGGAAATCAGGCAGTTTTAAAACTTTTATATCTTCTATATTTTCAATTCCTTCATTTGCGTATTTATCAAGTAATTTTTCTAATACTATTCTGGCTTTTTCCCCGTACTTTCCAAAATAGTTTCTCTTTTTAACGTTGTTTGCTCTTTCTTTTCTAGTAAGTGCAGGCATATCATATGCTATATGACAGATTAAATCAAATGTATCCATATCATTTCCTACTTCATCTATTAAGTCTTCTAAGAATATTCCCTCTTCTTCTAAATGTAATCTTAATTCTTCCTTCTTTTCTGTTTCTGACCACTTTCTAATGAATTCATCTAAGGTTGCAAATTCTTTTCTTATATTATTTTTTGTGTAGTCCTTTAAAGATTCAGTAATAAGCTTTCCATCTGCTCCGTAATACATTACCCTATCATTTATGACCATTACTTGAACATCATTTACGTAGTATTTCTTTCTGCACTGTCCTTCATCAAATGGATCATTTATAAATCCATTACCGCCTGCATTATTGCCAGTTTCATCATATGGATTATCTACATTTCCATCCTCAGTAATATCATCCGTTGACTCATCTGAATCTTCATCTTCCTCATCTGGAATATCATCAGTATCTACTTCTTTTATTCTAACTGGATCTCCATCAAAATCTTTATCTGCAAATAGCCTTGATACATCCCTAAAATCTATAAGCGTAAAATACATTTTACCATAATCTTCTCTTATTCTAGTACCTCGTCCTAAAATCTGCTTGAACTCAATCATAGAGTTAATTTCACTATCTATAACTATGAACTCACAAGTTTTACAATCTACTCCTGTAGTCAATAGTTTTGATGTTGTAACTAATGTAGGGTACTTTTCACTTGGTGTTATGAAATTTTCAAGTTCATCTTTTCCTTCATCATCATCCCCAGTAATTTTCATTACATATTTAGAATTTTCAGCTACCAAATCTGAGTTTTCATTTGCTAATGCTCTTCTCATTCTATTGGCATGATCTATATCGGTACAGAAGAATATGGTTTTAGCCATTCTCTTATTATTCTTCTTTAAATAATCTGATACATATTTAGCAACAATTTCCGTTCTTTTTTCTAATACAAGTGTTTTATCAAAATCCTTTTTATTATAAATTCTATCTTCGATAACTTCACCATACTTGTCAGTCTTGCCCTTTTCCGGTCTATATCCTTCTAAATCTCTATCAATTCCAACTCTTACAACTTTATAGGGCGCTAAAAATCCATCTTCAATTCCTTGCTTTAATGAATATGTAAATATTGCTTCGCCAAAATAATCAATATTTGAAACATCCTTAGTTTCCTTTGGGGTAGCTGTAAGTCCTACTTTAGTTGCAAAATCAAAATGATCTAATATTTCTCTCCAAGCCGAATCGTCCTTAGCACTTCCTCTATGACACTCATCAATAATTATAAGATCAAAATAATCTTTGCTATACTTCTTAAATAGTTTCTTTTCCTCAGTCTCCCCAGTAAGACTTTGATACAATGCAAACTGAATTTCTCTGGACTTATCAGCAGTCCTATTTTTGATTTTATTTATATTTTCTTTAAGAGGCTTAAAATCTCCTATTATAGTTTGATCCACTAGTATATTTCTATCAGCTAAATATAGTATTCTTTTCTTAACTCCTGATTTAAATAGCCTATAAACTATTTGAAATGCTGTATATGTTTTACCAGTTCCAGTTGCCATTACAAGTAACACTTTATCTTGCCCTTGTGCAATGGCTTCTACTGTTCTATTTATAGCTATTCTTTGATAATATCTTGGTGGAAAACAATCCTGGTCATAATAATAATTATGAGTAACTACTTTTTCCTGATCTTCTGTTATACCTTTCCAAGATTTATATCTATCCCATAGCTCATCTGGACTTGGAAACTTATCTAATAATAATTCACGTTCTATAGTGCCTTCAGTCTTAGTTCTATCATGCTCAATAAAACCATCTCCATTAGATGAATATACAAAAGGTATATCTAGAGTTTCCCCATATCCTAATCCTTGCTGCATACCCGCATCTATTGAATGGTTATTATCCTTTGCTTCTATAATTGCTAAAGGTAAATTATTTTTGTAATAAAGGATTATATCAGCTCTTTTAGTCTTCCCCCTAGTTACAACCTTTTTTCTTACAATTATTCTTCCATCAGTAAAGCTAACTTCTTGTGCTATTTGCTTCTGTCTATCCCAACCTGCATTTTCTACTGCCGGCATAATATATTTACTTATTATACTAGCTTCACTAAGACTTTTCTTATTCAAAAGCTAATCCCCCTTACCCAACTAATTAATATATCTACATTTTACCATATATTTTATTAGTTTTATCCTTTTATCGCGAATTTTGCACTTTAGAATTATATTACTTTAGCAATAACTTTAAAATATATCTTATTTGTGTTCTATTTGACTGCTAGAACATTGAGAATCCATCCATTTTCAATTGTTTTTCTAATATTCCAACTTCTAATTTTCCCGTCTTTAACTTTTTCAATCAATGTGATTGTGTGATACCATGTAATTTGTGCAAGTACCTCTTGCACAAATTCTATATCTGGATATTCTTTAGCCAATCTTCTCATATGATTAAGATTTTTACCGCGAAACCTCCTATATTGGGAAATACTTCGTTGAAATCCTTAAATAGTTTATTAGTAAACTTACTTCCCCAACCCTTTCTTTCTTGATTTTTTATTACAATCTTCCTAATTCTCCAAGCTTTTTCTTTGATTATTTTTAACTTACCTCATCTACAATTAATTTGCTCTTCTCTATGCCTCTCTAGCTTTCTTTAAAATATTCTTTATATCCATATATACTAATATATTATAAATCATCTCTATTTCAAGTTTATAACCAAAGCGCTGACAGTTTTCATCAAGTTTATTAATTAAATCTTCAACTATTTTTAAAAGTTCTCTATTACCGTCCTTAGATGTTACATTAACAAAACACTGTTCAAAAATTTCATTAGGAATTGTATATAATTTACTATTTGTCTGAAGATTAACACTAATTGTTTTTCCATTTGTCAACAATCTAACATGACCAATACTTTTATTAATTCCACTCTTTTTCTTAGTCATTTTGTAAACGGGTATTTCATATATCAATACTGTTTTTAACTCAATCGGTTTTAATATACTTTCTTTTAATTTATCATCACATATAATCCCGGCTTTAATTTCTAACGTCTGTATAAACTTCTCTTTCAACTCTAATTTATACTCTCTTGAATACATCCACTTATCACCATATATTTTTTTAAATTCAATTAATATATTATATAACTCATCTTTACTAACAAGAGATTTATATTTATCATACTCTTTTTTATCATCAAATACATTCTCTAATTCAGTTTCTCTTTTCTGTTCTATATACTCAGAAGCTTTCTTAAGATTTTCAATAAACGCCGAAAAACTTGGCATTATCATATCAACTGTAATTTCCTTTTCCTTTTTTTGTTTGTAACTATTATCTAACTGAGTAACTTCTTCCTCATCAAAACTTAACTTTATTTTATTTAACTCCATGAATGGTGTGCCTTCAATATTGCAGCTTCCTAATTTTATTCCATATTCCTTAACTATATTTTTAGCAGAATCAACCCGATAGTCTAATAATGCATACATTTTCTCTTTGCCCTTTAACACTTTTCCTCTTTGGTATGGTGGCAATGCTTCTTCTGGTATTTCATATGAATCTATTTCAAATTCATACCAAATCAAATTTTCGCAAAATTCCAAATCCATCTTATATTTTTTGCTTTTATCAAGCTCTTGAACAATATCTTTTAATTTGTGAAAAATTTTATTATCTAACTTTTCATCAAACAAGCTGGTATTTTCAATAATTATTTCCATTTCTATTCCTCCACTAACGCTTCTAATTCTTGTGAAAACTTTAAAATTTCTTTGCAAAAGTCTGATTTACTATAGATTTTTTCGACATAATCACAATAATTTAAAATAAGCTTTCTTTCATTGTCATTTACACCTGACATAGAGCGCAAGTCGCTGATGTACATTAAAACTTTATTAATAACTTCCCATTTATTAATATGTTTTTTTATCTCTTCGTGCATTTTCTGCTGCCTTATAAATTCTTCTTTTTCCATACGGATTTGTTCTTCAAGTATCTTATCTTCTTCCAATTGTTTGATGTGTTTTTCTCTCGCTTCTTGCTGCTTTGCCATTTCTTGATTTATAATAATCTTTTTAGATATTGAATCATCTCTTAGTTTCCAAAGCAAATCTACTAATTTACTTTCTATAGTATCTGATTTATAAATCTCTATGGTCTGCAACGACTCCCATTTATCATTCATACCTTTGCCTTTAGTTTCAGCAAATACTTCAAAACTCAAGTCACCATTATACTCTAGCTCGTATAAAGGGCTCATTTTCCTATCTTCACTCTTTATTCTATCTCTTAATTTAACTTGCTTTTCATATAAGTTGCATTTATATTGACTTTCTAACAACATAAACATCGTATTATCATTATCTTCCGTTTTGTCAACATATACACTCCCACCAATTTTAGAGATGCAATTTATAAAAGCATTCATAAATTTATAAGCTTTAACTCTTATCTTTTCTGAGGTATTTATACTCATTACAATTGTTTTTCTTCCATTTGTGCAGGGCTTAATTTCTCCTTCCATCCTCCACCTTACCCTAAGAGGCAGGTTTTCCAAATACTTTTTCTTAGTGATATCCTTTCTGTAATCCATCTCACGATTATGTTCTTCAATCATACTGCAAAAATTCGTTTCAGTTAAAGCGACATTAATCTTTTTAACCCATGAGCGGAATTCTGTTTCATCGTATATATCTATTTCACTATTTTTCATCAAAACCACGCCCTTTTTCAAAACAAAAGCCTGCACGGTATAGTGTATCTATTATTTCTTCAAGTTTCTCTTCATTCTTAATTTTCTCCGGAATTAAATATCTCACTTTGCTGTCCTGTACTATAGTAGCTAACCCATGCATAAAAGTTGAAACTGTTGGATAATCATAAATGCTCATATATGCATGCCTATTATCTTCATCAAATATTCTTCTATAATTACTCCAAGAATCAATATTATTAAGATGAATCCCCACAATGAAACTTCTTATTGATGATAAAGCATTAATTGTCTCTTCCATTTTTTCCTTCAAAATATTTTTTCTATTACTATCAGTAAAATCCACTGATAATTTTAATTTTAAATTTAATTCTTTACAGGTATTATATAGCTTAAGAATGTCATCTATAGATGAAAATAAAAACTCTTTTCCTTTACTTCCTTTTATACATCCATTTATTATGGCTATTTCAGTCTTGGTAAATTTAAGTAAACCTTTCTCAAATACTTTGTAACTATCAAAAAAATCCTCCTTACTATATCCTACTACTTTATATGGAGATTGAAATTCTACAAGACGAGGCTGTCCGTATCTCTTAAAGCTGCTTTGTAAATTTTTAATTAAAGATTCTAATGACTTTTTCTCTTTCCATATTTCATCATTATTTTTTCCATAAGATATCCTTAATATATAGTTTTCTCCTGGCTCTTTCTCAATTAATCCATTGACTGTTTCAGTGTATTTACCTGCAGTTACTATTTCAGGTGGATAATTAATATTAGAAATCTTAACTGGTATAAACACACGCTTTCTTTTTGATAAATTTACTCTATTTGAAGCAATAGAAAGTTGAACATATTCCGGCCAATAGTCTAAATCTTTTATTTCATCATTTAACCAGCAATACATTATCAACATTTCAAGTTCACCTTTATGATCCTTAATGAACTCTCTATGCTCATTTCTATCATAAATATCATTAATATCAAATGGATTTTCTTGATACCTGTAGTCATACTTATTTATATGGTAAAAAACTTCTGTTTCTCTATCATATTCTCTAACAACATAAGTTTCATAGTAATGATATGAAACCTCACTTGCATAATTCAATAAATTCACATGATATTTTCTAAATACACCCTTTATCCAATCCACTATTTCATTATCAAGTTCCTTCATTTCTGAAATAGATGGACTTTCACTTTCAGCTTGTTTATATTCTCGTGCCATTATAGATAACTTATGACATAACATTTCATCCATTGGGACATTTAACTTTTTTTCAATAACATATTTAGCAACTTTGGTATAGTCTTCTTCTTTATAAAATAACTCACTGTCTTTCATCCCTTCATAAGCTTTAGAAACATATTTATCCAACCGTATTTTATTTTCTAAATAATATGAAATTATGTATTCATGGGTTTCTGTATATCTTTTTTGTATATCATTCTTAAACTTGTCTACTGTTTGTTGAGTTTTTATCTTTTCATAATCGTAATCCTCTAAGCTCAAATAATTATTAAAATAATCAGTTACATACTTAATAATACTTGCCATATTCGCTGAATGCTTTTTAAAGTCAAATTCATCAATTTTATCTTCCTTTTTTCTCTTAACAATATACTCTTCTAACTTGAGCATTTCCTATCCTCCGCTTCTATTACATAATTAAAATATAATATTTAAATTATAGCCATTACTCTCTTCTTTCTATTCAATAAAAAATAACTGACTGCAGTAAAATTTACCACAATCAGTCTATTAATCTATTATTCAATAATAACTTCTAACTCAGTCCAATCAAGCAAGGTTACAATAATCTTTTCCATTTCAAAGACAATCAGTTTCTCTATTAGCTTTAAAAATAAATTTACATCAGATTTTTTATTTCTCTGCCTTTTCAATGATTTTTGTAAACTGCTTTAATCTATACCTTACTAAAACATTCTCTCTTTTAAGTCCATCTTTCCACCTTGTATGTGAAAACATATTAATCTTTTATATCCGACCAAGCTCCATTTCCATCAACCCTATAACCATCTGGAGTTACACAATCACAATACATCTTCCCATTTTCATTAAAAGCATAACACCCACTGTCTATCCACTTCCACAGAGGTTTGTCCTTATTCCCTCTAATCATCTTACAATTTTCATCTAGAAAATACCAAGCTTTATAATTCTCATCATTATACCAAGCATTTTGCAAAGCATATCCTCTACTATCAAAGATATACCATTCCCCCTCTATTTCCTGCCAGTCATCTTTTGATGTATAGTAGCTTTTATTTTCTACACTTAGACAATACCACCACCCTACATTATTCTGATTCCATCCAATCACCAATTGCTCATCACACAAACAATCTGCTCCAACTAATCCATTAACAATAGCTCTTGCAATAACCTCTGCATTATAAATAGTTGCATCATCACTATCAGCAAATAAGCACTCAACTAAAATTGCAGGCATAACAGTATTGTTAAGAACAATTAGATTTCTTGTCTTTACTCCTCTATTAGGTAAATTTAGAGTACTTGCTAATGCATTTGATATTTTAACTGCATATTGATTCGCTACTTCTGATATTCCAGTAACTAATACTTCTGGACCAGTTCCTCCCCCTGCATTAATATGAATCTCCACATAGAGTTCTACTTCTAAAGTTTGTGCTATTTGGTTAGCTTGAATAGCTCTTAAGTGGCAGTCTTCACAATTATATTTGTTACTTTCATCAATCCTAAGCAAATTGACACCATATCCTTTTCCTTTTAAGTATTCTGCAACTAAACTTCCAATGGCTCTAGTGCAATTACTTTCATCAAGCTTACTAATTACCCCACATCCAATATTCCCACTTGCAGTATGACCTACAGCTATTATAAAATTACTCATTTTTATACACCTCCGTATTATACACCTATAGAAGAAGCTGCTATGCCGCAACCAAGAACTTATTAATAAAGAATTCTCATAGATGTATAACCCTAATTTATTTTTATTTCATAATAGGATATATGTAATTTTGTCATATATACTAGATGTAGAGGTAATTTTATCATGCCTTCTATAAATTTATTTATAGATTAGGAGGTCTACATGGATTTTGATTATATTGAAAGCTTAGTTTACAAATGTAAAAATGGAGATATTATATCAAAAGAAAAGTTAGCTAATGAATTTAGACCTTTAATAATTAATATTTCAAAGAGAACTTTTATAGACGGCTATGATATTAACGATATTAAAAATGAATGTTACCACTCACTTTTCAAATGTGTTTCTCTATACAATCTGGAGAAACATAAATTTGTTGCTTATGCTACTAATGCAATAAAAAATAATATAAATGATTTAATTAAACACATAAAAACAAGAAGCTTCACTAATGGCAATGATGCACTAAGCCTTCATGCTGATGTTGAAAAAGATTTGCCTTCTCAAGATATTAGCATGGAAGATTTCTTTTGCGATAAATGTGACTCAGAAGATTTGAAACTAGCTCTAAATAATTTAACTAAAGATGAAAAGGAATTTATTGATTTTATATTCTTTAAAAATAATACTGTTCAGGATTATGCTTATTATAAAAATATGTGTTACTCTACTGCTTGCCTAAAAAAGAAAGTAACCCTAAAGAAAATTTATGATTCTATTTCTTTAAATTATAAAAATTTCCATGCTTAAAAGCCAAGGTCCCATTAAACCTTGGCTTTTTTAAAATTCATAATGTTTATATTTTTATTCAAATGAAAAACTATTTACAACCTCTGTTGTTTTATCGATATAATCTTCAGTCACTTTATCAATTCCATCACAAATATATTTTAGAGAACAACCCTCACACTTATTTAGTATCCCATCCTCTAACAAAGAACAAGCCAACTCATCATCAAAAGTTGAATTTCTAATAGCTAAAGCAATCTGCTTCTTATCAAACACCTCCTTATCTTCTGAGCTAATCTTAATTTCATCTCTAATCATTTTAAGTACCTCCACTAATGTATTTGCAACTATAAAAAATTATCAGCTGCTATTATGGATATATGTTTTATCCTATAAAATAACATTAAAAATCAATAATATTTTTTATAAAACTCATCCTAAACCCGCATTTTATAAGCAAATTCTTAAATTCTTATATTCTTAGGAATTTATATTCTTAAGTTCTAATTTCAAGAATTTATATTCTTTAGAACTTTAGAATTCACATAAAATCATCATATATCCTTTGTAGAGAATACATAAAAATACTGGAGGATAACTAATTTATGGCTAGGAAAAAAACATCTAATATAATAAAAAATGATTTTGAATATGA
>NZ_AUUU01000031.1 GCF_002760435.1 Clostridium sp. LS | reverse complement strand
TGGAAATCATACAATAACAGCAAAGCAACAAGATGCAGCAGGAAACGTAAGCGGAGCGTCAAATACAGTAAATATAACAATAGTATTAGCACCAAGTATTATTTCAGCACATGGCTTATATAATGGAGATGTTAATAATGTAATCAATAATGGTTCTAGTAGTAGTTTAAGTGTTACAAATGGAATTCCTGTAACAATGGCTATGATAGTTGATGCAGGATCATCAAATCCAGTAATAAATTTAAGTGTAGATAACAATGCAAAAATTACAGTAGATAATACTTCATTTAAAGGATATGATATTTCAGGAGGTACAATTGGAAGTCCGACATCATTAAGTATTGATGGAAGTGGAAATATTACAGGACTTTCAATGCAAAATGGGAATAGGTATCTAATAGTATATACTATTACTCCAATAGGAAGCGATAAAGTTACTTTAACGGCAAAAGCAGATAGTACAAGTCCTGTACCTGTTACTTTAAATATCGAAGCTCAACCAGATTTATTCTAAATAAAAATAGTAGGATTAGCAAAGTGGGATTTTTTGTTCCTGCTTTGCAATCTCTATTTAGTATTTATGTAGAAAAAAGTATTTTAATAATATAGACATAACTAAGGATGTTTAGGAGTTATTTTATATGAACAGGAAAGCAATTATTGATGAATTTATTAGATATATTTTTGTTGGAGGAACTGCCTTCTTCATAGATATATTAACTTTATATTTCTTTAAAACACAAGTATTTTTTGGTTTAGGATATATAGGCATTTATGTATCTACCGCATTGGGTTTTTTGGCAGGATTAATTTTTAACTATATCTGTTCATTAATTTTTGTTTTTAAAGATGCCAAAGAGCAAGGAAAAGGAAGAAATATATTTTCTTTCTTTTTATTTTCCCTAATAGGTATGATAGGGTTGCTTTTAACTGAAATTGGAATGTATGCAGGAGTGAATTTTTTTAATATGAATTATTTACTTACAAAAGTTATAGTTGCGGCAGCAGTGCTAATATGGAATTATGCTGCAAGAAAAATATTGATATTTACATAGCTTATATTGTATAAAGCTAGAAATTGGGGGAAGAGAAGGTTTGGAAAAGGTTATTATAATTGGTGCAGGGCCAGCAGGACTTACCGCAGCTTATAAGTTATTAAAAAACACTGAAATTAAACCAATCATTATTGAGGAATCAGAATCTATCGGAGGGATTTCAAGAACAGTTGTTTATAAGGATAATCGTATGGATCTTGGAGGACATAGGTTTTTCACTAAAAATGAACAGGTAATGAATATATGGAAAGAATTAATGCCTATTCAAGGGTATCCTTCTAAAGATGATATTATGCTAAGTAGGGAATTAGAGATAGAAGAAAATGGACCAGATCCTGAAAAGGGTGAAGAAGTTTTATTAAAAAGAAGGAGAATTTCAAGAATATTTTATCTTAGAAATTTCTTTAACTATCCTATTACCTTAAGCTTTGAAACTTTTTATAATATGGGAATTATACGTACGATTAAAGCTGGCATTGGATATATTAAGGCTTGCTTAATAAAGAGAAAAGAAAATTCATTAGAGGATTTCTATATTAATAGATTTGGACAACCATTATATGAAATGTTTTTTGAAGATTATACAGAAAAATTATGGGGTGTTCATCCATCTAAAATTGCACCAGATTGGGGCGCTCAAAGGGTTAAAGGTTTATCATTATTTAAAGTTATTTTATCTATGCTGGCTAAGCCTTTTAAAGGCTCAAAAGGATGTGAAACCTCATTAATAGAAGAATTCTATTATCCTAAAAAGGGTCATGGGCAGCTTTGGGAAACTATGGCTGATAAGATAATTGAAATGGGTGGAGAAATTATTTTTGATTCTAGAGTTAATTCAATAGAAGTGAGAAATAATAAGATAGCTAGATTAATGGCCCAAAAAAGTAATGGGGAAATATCTGAATATAAAAATGTTAAAACAGTGTTTTCTTCAATGCCTATTAAAGATTTAATTAAATCGCTAGGAAATTATCCGCCAAAAGATATAATAAATATTGCTGAAAATCTTCCATATAGAGATTTTATTACAGTAGGATTGCTTCTTAAGAAGCTAAAGTTAGAAAATAAAACAGAAATTAAAACTGTTTCAGATATTATTCCAGATTGTTGGATATATATCCAAGAAAGGGATGTTAAAATAGGAAGATTACAAATTTTTAATAATTGGTCACCGTATTTGGTTAACGATCTAGAAAATACTGTTTGGATAGGACTTGAATATTTTTGTAATGAAAATGATGAAATGTGGAGTATGAGTGAAGAAGTTTTTATTAATTTTGCTATAGACGAGCTGTGTAAAATTAACATAATAAATAAGGATGATGTTTTAGATTCCAAAATTATAAAAGTAAAAAAGGCTTATCCTGCATACTTTGGAAGTTATAAAAATTTTGATTCTATAAAAGATTATATAAATTCTATTGATAATTTATATTGTATAGGAAGAAATGGTCAGCACAGATACAACAATATGGATCATTCAATGTTAACAGCGTTGGAAGCAGTTGCTTCGTATATAAATGATGGAATTAATAAACATAGAATTTGGGATGTTAACGCTGAAGAAGAATATCATGAAATTAAAACTAGTTAGCAAGGGGAGAAGAGGGTGAATAACAAAAGGATTAATAAATATATACCAGAAATTTTAGCTTTAATACTGTATATGGTATGTATGATAATAATTATGTATTTTCATGAACCATGGTTTGATGAAGCACAGGCATGGTTGATTGCAAGAGATGCTTCTTTAAAAGAAATATTATTTGTGCTGCCACATTATGAAGGACATCCTCCTATCTGGCATTTAGTACTTCTACCTTTTGCTAAATTGGGTGCTCCTTTTGAATTTAGCATTAAGTTAGTTTCACTTACCTTTTGTTCTATAGCTATGGGATTATTTATTTTTAAAGCACCTTTTAAAAGAATAGTTAAATTGACAGTACCATTTACTTACTTCTTTTTTTATCAATATGGCGTAATAAGCAGGCCTTATTGCATATTAATGCTTGGATTTATTCTTTGTTCAATGTTTTACAAAACTAAAGATATAAAACCTTTTAGATTTATGGCAGCCTTATTTATACTTTGCAGCGCTAGTGCATATGGAATAATATTTTCTGCTGGAATTGTTATAGCATGGTTATTTGAAATATTTAATAAGAATTTTTCAATAAATAGTATAAAGAAGTTTTGTTGTGATAAACGTTTTTTTGCCCTATCAATATTATTAATATTAAACTTAATTTTAGTAATAAGTATTATTCCTAAACCTGATACTTATGCAATGGCTAATGTAGTGAAAGATAATAATTATATAAATAGATTTGTATATATGTTTTTTGTACTGCCAGGAGATGCTACTTATTTAGATATTTGCAATTATTTTACAACAAAACTTGAATTGAGTATTTATTCTGCTATAGGAATCGTTGGAAGCGGTATAATTAGTTTTCTATTGATTGCATTTGCAAAAAGAAATAATAAATTATTATTATTATTGATACCATATAGTTTTATTGGAGTTTTTTCTACATTCGTATATTTTAGTCCTCATCATGTTGGCATTATTACAGCGTTTTTTTTATTTATAATTTGGATTTGTTGTGAGGATAAAAAAGAGAAAAGTATTAACTTTCAATTTTTAAATAGGTTAGTTAAGGAAGAATCAGATATTCGATTATTAAATCGTATTCCAACAGTTTTTTTTGGAATTATAATTTGCATATCGGTTACTTGGACAATAATGTCATCTATAAATGAGATATATGTTCCATATGGAGTAGGAAGAGATTTAGCAACGTTTATTAAAGAAAACAATTTAGATAAATATAATATTATGGCTCAATGGAAACAGTATACTAATAATGAGACTAAAATGACAGTAGTGGATACAAATTTAATTGGTGGTACCGATGCACTACCATATTTCGATAAAAATATATATTATAATTTAAATAATAATATACCTAATAAATGTTTCGTAACTCACATGGTGGCAAATAATGATGAAAACATTAAAGAATGGAAAAAAATCGGTTTTCCTGATGTTATAATAGGATCACCTGATTTACGAATTGTATTTGGAAATTCACTTAGTTATAAAGATTATGTCTGTGTACATGATGCAAAGGGAAACTATGTCTGGAAATGGGGAGTAACTGATTATGACTATTTGGTTTATATTAGAAAAGATCTTATGGAGCAATTTCCGAATTTGAAGGAAATAGAACCCTAAATAGATAATACATGTGTAGAAAATCATATGAAGCTACATCCATAAAAATAGGGATCTTATATATGGGCTGAAAAAAGAATAGAAGGAAAAATAAAAAGGGAGATAAATTAGATGAAATTATCAAAGATGATAGATACCAGTAATGTAATTAAAAAAACTGAAGTTAATAACTTAGAGGAGAACCTAATTTCTAAAAGGCCAGTGAGTTTTAACTATATGTTGATATTAGTATTTTTAGTCTTTGGTATATTATTGTTTATTGAATATAAACATCCGTATTTTTTTCTCCAGGATGATAATAGGGATTCATATCTCCCGTATTTTGTTCATAATTATGAAAGTATTATAAAGGGGGAACTTGCTTTATATAACTTCCATCAGTTTTTAGGAATTCCATCACTGGCTATTGGGCAAACAGCCGCTTTATATCCCATAACTTATTTTTCTGTTTTCCTAAGCAAATGTATTTTTGGACATTATTTTGCAGCAATTGATATTCAAGTAATTTTGCACCTACTAATAGGAGCGGTAGGCGTTTATAAGTTTATAATATTATTGGAAAATGATAATAAAGCCGCTTTTTTCGGCGGCTTAACTTGGCCTTTAAGCAGTTTTGTTATTTATGTTTCGAACTCATGGGTAATTGTTGCAGCAGTTGCAGCATA
The DNA here is from genome assembly GCF_002760435.1 of Clostridium sp. LS. Lineage (GTDB taxonomy): Bacteria > Bacillota > Clostridia > Clostridiales > Clostridiaceae > Clostridium. Next base: position 90,499 of record NZ_AUUU01000031.1, on the reverse strand, counting down.
TTTCCCATGGATGTTGCTTTTTAGTTTTTGTCTTTATAAAAAACCATCATTGAAAACAACAATTTATACTGTATTAGTTAGATTACTATTGTTTTATGCAGGGCATATCCAATACTTTATTTATTCAGTGATTTTTGAATTTATAACTGTAATTTGTTATGTCATATATGATGCTTCTATGGGTGAAAAAGAAAGTAATGTTCTTAGATTTTTAAAAAATTACATTGAAAGCTATATCTATGTGTTTATTTTTTCATTACCATTGTTACTTCCAATGTGGCACCTGACAACTGTTTCAGCGCAAAGAAGTGAAAGACTTCCATTTGAAATATTTTTTGATGAGTATTTTCCAGTTGATCAGCTGATAAAAGGATTATTCTATCCTTTTTTGCAGCCTGATGAAAATACAGAGTTTTCATTCAGAAATATGTTAAATCTTTCACATGTGGGTTATTTTACAATGATTTTTTTATTGATTGGAATTATTCAAAAGTACATTACGAAGTCAAAAAGTATTAGAAGAAATTCCAAAAATGTATGTGTTTTTATGATACCAATGTTGTTAGCACTTTTGTGGTCAACTAATTGGATGTTTAATATGATAATATACTTAATTCCTATATTAAATAGATTCAGATGGCCATTCAAATTAGCTTTGTTTTTTGATTTTTATTTAATTGTTATTGCTACATTAGTATTATCAAATTTTATTAGACAGTTAGAATGGAAGAAAGTAGTTAAAGATATACTAATAATTTTAATAATAGGAATTCAAATGTTTAATTTCATATTTCTTTACACTGGAACTGCGTATAGAGATTTTGGGGAACATCATGCTGATAGATTACCATTGGTAGAAAATCTAAAGAATAAATTAATTGGAGGTAGAATTATTTCAATTGGTTTTGATATTTGGAATCCTACTCCGCAAAATGATACTAATAACTTGACAGCACCTACAATGGGTTTCAGTTACGCAACACTTTGGGGATTAGATTACTTTGCGGGGTATGAAGTATTGATTTCTAAATCAAGTTTAGATGCTGCTCTTGGATTGAATTTTACAGCTATAGTAAAGGAGAATGACCCAATCCAAGTAGATTATTTTAGAAAAGCAGCAGTAAGATGGTATATAGTTCCTAAAAGCAAAGTTGATAAGTATTCAAAAAAGCTGAACTCTTATGGAATTGTAAAGAAATATGAAGATGAGTATAGAGTTGTATTTTATGATGAAAAAGCATATCCTATGTTTTTTAATTTAAAAGGTGAGCAAGTTGAAAGCGATGATTATACGGTAACAACAAATAATATTGAATTAAGTGTTAATTTGCAACAACCAGATAGCATTATTTTTAATAATATGTACAATGATTTTTTTGAAGGTTATATTGATGGAAATAAAGCTAAGCTGACACCTATAAATGATATTAATTTTTGTATTTCAGTGCCAGAGGGCAAACATAAAATTTTAATTAAGTATAGGGACCCATACTTGATTACAGGTATTTATTGTGTGTTTATATTTTTGATAATATTAGGAATTGTGAGTAGAATACAAATTTGGAACAAAAAGAAGCAAAAATGTTATATAAATGAAGAAAAGTATATTGAAACAAAAAAGTGAACTACTATTAAAAATTTTAAAAGTAAAGCAAAAAAATTAATGAAATAGTAAAAAAACAGATGAGGTAATAAAAGAAAGATCATCTGTTTTTTGTCTTAGGATTACTATATAGGTATTTTTACATTAGAGTTAGTGCAATTGTTAATACTATTTTCAATTTCATTAGCAGAATTAAAAGGTTTTATAAAATCCACCAAGATCATATAAACTAAAATTAATTGTATACTAGCTGCAATTTTCATAGGAATAGCTATAATGCCCAAAAGGGAGAATATGTATGAATTTAGAGAAATTAATATCAGTCCTAAAGTAACCATAAATTTTTCTTTTTTGATAATGCAATATATTACTGCTAGTATATCAGCTAAGTAAGTATATCTATCATGTATAGATGGTAAAAAATAAGTTGTTAATAAGTTTAATAGCAAAGCTAGTTTGATTATTTCAAGATTTGTAAGTTTAGATTTTCCAAATAAAATAAACATTAATAAAATTCCAAGAATAGAGATTGTAAAGATTAATCCGGAAAAATTAAATATATTAATATTAGAAGGCAAAAAATTATATATATTGGGAAAATTTAAAACAGCAGCTTTGTATTCATTTGTTTGAATAAAATATATATTCCATAATAAATTTAAAGGCCTACCAAGTAACCAGGCTGGTATATAGATAAGAAAATTTATAATAGGAACTATAAGAAAATTAACTATTGAAAAATCTTTTTTGTTAAAATATAAAATTATGAATAGTGGAAGGATGAATATAGCTTGTAATTTAAATGCAAATGAAATACCATAAAATAAAAATGATAATTTATAATTTTCATCTAATAAAAAATATAATGAAAATAAAATGAATGAAACATAAATAGAATCACATTGTCCCCAAGCTGAACTATTTGCAATTACAGTAGGCACAAAGAGAACTAATGAATAAGTAATAGTAGATATAAGTTTTGAATTTTTATTATTAGTAAAATGTTTGATTAATAAGGAACTTGCAATTGCACAAGCAAAATCAAATATAATAGAGACGATTTTTATTTTAGATAAATAACTTAAAGGTAAATAAGTGAAAGCGGCTAAAATATATAGATAACTAACATTATAATCAGACTGTAAAGAGCTTAGCCCTAAAAAGCCACCATTGTTTTCTAAATATTGACACCATGGAAGTAAATATTTAGTATAATCATGACTTTCTAAGAACCACCAATCAAATCTAATTATAAGCGCACATATAGATATTAGTAATATAAATAATAAATATGCGTAATCATATATAAAATACCTTATTTTATTATCCATTATGTTTAAGTATTCTTTATTTTTCATTTTCATACCCCTTGCATAAATAAAACTTTATAAAATTTCATATTTATTATACATTAATATAACAATTGTTACAAATTGAGTTAAAAAATTAATGATTTTTTTAGTCTGTATAAATAATTTTAACAACATAAATAATATTTCTTAATAGTGTATTTTGCTTTATAATAAAGATTAAAAGATTAACATATACTTATATTAAGAAAAAATCGGGCAATAGTAATTTTAATAATAGGATTATGTATTTTACTAAATTTGTTTTTTTATGAAAGTACATTAGAGAGGAAAAGTATGGAAAATTATATAGAATGTAAAACTTTTAAAAATTCTTTTATTAAAGATAACCATAAAGTGTTTTTGGTTATAATTATATTATGTATAGGAATTTTAGTACGCATTATAAATTTATCAAATATGCCAGGTGGGATAAATCAAGATGAAGCATTTGCAGGCTATGAAGCATATTCAATACTATTTTATGGAAAAGATTCTCAAGGGTATGCTAACCCAATATATTTTGTTTCGTGGGGAAGTGGGATGAACGTATTATATAGCTATTTAACGATGCCGTTTATTTTATTAGCAGGAGGGCAATTATCTACGTTTATTATTAGATTACCCCAAGTAATATTTTCATGCATTTCGTTAATTATTTTTTTTCTAGTAGTAGAAAGAGTGTGCGGTAATTATAAAGTTTCTATAATTGCTCTTTTTTTAATGGCAATTAACCCATGGCACATTATGCTGTCGAGATGGGGATTAGAATCCAATATTGCAGCAGCATTTTTGTTATTTGGATTATATTTTTTGTTAAAGGGTTTAGAAAAAGAGAAGTGGTTAATGCTTTCAGCACTATTCTATGGTTTATCGTTATATTGTTATGCACCATTGTGGATTGTTACACCACTTATATTAGTTATGCAGTGTTTGTATGCATTTTATTACAAAAAAATACGAATAGGTAAGTATTTTATAATATCAACTATAATCTTTATTATTATAGCATTTCCAATACTTCTTTTCATTGCAATTAATAAAGGGATGTTCAATGAAGTTAGGACAAGTATTATATCTATTCCTAAAATGCCTGGATTTAGGGGGGATGAAATATCATTAGATAGTATTATTGACAATATTTCTTCATTTTTCTATTTAGTACTAAGTCAGGATGATAATTTAGTGCATAATTCAATAAATTATTTTGGATTTTATTACAAATTTAGCTTACCGGTTATTGTGATAGGTCTAGTAGATTCATGTAAGCATATTTTTAGTAGTTTTAAAAAGAAAGAATTTGATTTGCATTTTTATATTTTTGCTAATTTGTTAAGTTCATTTATATTAGCATGCGTAATGAAGAATATTAATTTAAATAAAATTAACTGTATCCAGATATCTATAATTTTTTATTGTGCATACGGAATGTATATGATACTGAAGAAATCCACAATAAGTATATTTAAGGGAGTCATATTTTTATATGCAGTATCATTCATAGCTTTTTGCATATATTATTTTGGAGATTACCAAAAAAAAATTAATGCTGATTTTCAGATAGGTTGTGGTAGTGCAATTGAATATGCAATAAAAAAGACAGAAGATAAGATTTATATTGATGATAGAATATATTACTCAAAAGTATTATTTTATACAAAGTTGCCTGTTAATGATTTTATACAAACAAGAAAATATGTTAAATATCCATCATTTTCTTTAAAACCAGTTAGTTTTGATAGGTTCATATATGGAAGTAATTTTTCTAATGTTGAGGATAATATGGTTTATGTGTTAGAAAATGATTCCATTGGAATTTTTATTAAACGTGGTTTTAAAATTGAGACTTTTGATAATTTTTCTGTAGCGTACAAATTAAAATAAACAATGTAATAAGCTTCAGTAAAGTATATAGAAGATATAAATGATTTTGAACTTGAATATGCAAACAGAAAGTTGACAATAATTAGAGAACGTATTTAAGTGCATCAAATTAGAAGAGCAGAATATTTTATCAAAAAAGTATAAAAAGAGGCAAGAATTATCGAACGTCTTGGAATGTTCTGGTGAATTAGTGTAAAAGATTATTAAATGCTAAGGGGAATTTAATATTGAATAGTAAAATGCCAGGCATTACGTTATTGGAACTAATACTTAAATTATTAATAATAACAACTTTATCAAGGAGTGCAATATTCATGTTTACTAAGGATAGCAAAGAGTTTAACGGGTCAGAAGTTAGAGCTGCTTTGCAGAGTGACGGTCAAAATATTCAATTATTTATTCTATTAACTACGAAGTAAATCTTAACATTTATTTTAAAAACTAGAATTGCTATATTTAAGTGCTTCACTAAACTTGAATTAAGTGAGGTTTGTTGCAATTTTAATAAAATCTTAATTTCATTTTAATTGCTATTGATGTATAATGACCATATGTGAAAAATAAAAAATAACATATTGGAGGAAGAGATGAATACATTTGCTTATTTGATAGATATGTTTTTGCATCTAGATAAATATTTGGGAGTTGTAATAAATAATTATGGATTTGAAACTTATTTAATGCTATTTGTTATAATATTTTTGGAAACAGGGCTGGTAATAACACCGTTTTTACCAGGAGATTCTTTGATATTTGCAGCGGCAGCTTTTGCGGCTATGGGAATGCTAAATATATTTATATTGATAGGAATTTTAATGGCAGCAGCAATACTTGGAGATACTTCAAATTATGAAATTGGTAGATTGCTGGGAAATAAAATGATTAAAAGCGGGAAATTTATAAAGAAAGAGCATCTTGATAAAACCCATAAATTTTATGAAAAATACGGTGGGAAGACAATAATTTTTGCTAGATTTATACCTATAGTAAGGACGCTAGCACCATTTGTTGCAGGAGTAGGAGAAATGGATTATAAAAATTTTATTTCTTTTAATGCGGTTGGTGGAGTTTTATGGGTATTAGGAGTTTCAGCGTTAGGATATTTCTTTGGGGCTATTCCTGTAGTTAAAAATAATTTTGAAATTGTAGTAATAGCAATAATATTAATTTCAATTTTACCAGTTGCTATTGAAATTTTAAAAAGTAAAATGAAAAAATCAAAAGGAATAATATAATAAAAAATAATGCACAATTAGGAGAAAATTGCCTAGTTGTGCATTTTAAATTTCAAAATTAATTCATTTATTTTACAATACTTAACAATTATTTTATGTTTCTTTAAAGAACTTCGTGGTATAATAAGCAATAAATGGTATGAGGGAGAAAGAAGGATTTTTTATGGTTTGGTTGAGCAAATTAATAATATTTTTATTTGTATCGTTTCTTTTAATTTATATGATATGGATAAATTATAAAGTATTAAATAAATTTGTGTATAAAAAAAAGATATCTGTTGTTGGAATTAGTGGTTTAGGGTTAATTTTAGCAGCTTCATTTTTAGACATGATATCAAATTTAATACATATTGAAATTGAAAATATAATTAACATATTTCTTGTAATTGGAGTAAGTATTTTTGTTACATATCTAATACTTTGGATTAATTGCATTGTAAAGGTTATATCTACATTAAATAGAAATGCAAATAATGACCCAATGACGGGTTTGTATAATAGAAAAGGATTAGAAAAAGTTTTTGAAAGAAAAATTTCAACGGGCCAAGCTTTTTTTATTATGGCATTTGATTTAGATAAGACTAAGATGATTAATGATAGTCTTGGACATTTAGTAGGTGATAAATATATAATTAGCTCAGCTAGAATTATAAAAAATAGAATAGGAAAAAAGGGGGTTGTTGCTAGAACTGGTGGCGATGAATTTATTGCGATTATAGAAAATATAAGTGAAAAAGAAATTGAAAATATTAAACTATCCATTAAAAATGGTGTTTCACATATTTTTAGTAATCAAAACACACAAGTTAGTATAGGTTATTCGAAATATACAGAAGACGGAATTACATTGGAAGATTTAATGAACATTGCAGATAAAAGAATGTATGAAGAGAAGAGAAGTCGAAAAGAAAGGCTTTTAGATAGTCAGGAAAATATTATTTAATAATTAAGAGGATTATCTCAACATTTCCCATGAAGAATTTTTGAATCCATTCTTCATAATTATAACCAGCATTACTCATAATAAGATTTTTCAATGGAACTTCGATGGTTATAAGTAAAGAAGAAAAGACTAACAGTGAAATTGAAAAGACTGGTATCGATACATCCAACTATTTTGCAAAATTACAATGCATTAATTACAAATTGAAATATGGGGAAACCTTAACTGATATTGCAAGAAAATATGAAAGCACTTGTAATTTTAATAGCACAATTAAGATGATAAAATCAATCAACAAGATTGATGATGAAAATATTATGAACGATCAAACTATTTTTCGGATCCCAGAATATGCACTTGAAAATGGAAAAATGTATATTAAATAAGACTACGTTTTTGTATAAAAATTGCACTGAATGAATGTTTAGTGCAATTTTTTATTTTAAGTAGATAGTTTATCGGCTATAATATTATTATAATCAATATTAGATTTGAATATGCATTGGAGAGGAAGTGAAGCTTGTGTGTAGATTAAATCCAAAAGTTGATTTTGCATTTAAGAAGCTTTTTGGAAGTGAGGAAAATAAAGATATTCTTATTTCATTTATAAATTCAATATTGTCAGAAGAACAGCAAATAAAAGATATACACCTTAAAAATCCCTACAATATAGCAAATTATAGAAAAGATAAAATGAGTATACTTGATATAAAAGCAGTAGATGAAAAAGGTATTTGGTATGATATAGAAATGCAGCTATCAGAACAAATTTTTTATGAAAAAAGGGCATTTTATTATTGGGTAAAGGTATATTCTGATCAATTAGAAGGTGGATATAACTATGATAAACTAAGAAAAACTATATCCATAAACATATTAGATTTTGATTATTTAGAAGATGATGATTTTCATAATGTATATAAGGTGTATAATGAGAAAAGTAAGAAAGAACTGTCAAGTGTATTTGAAATGCATTTTATTGAGTTAAATAAATTTAAAAAAGACTTTAAAGATGTAAAAACAGCTTTAGATAGATGGATAGTATTTTTGAATAGGGCCTACGAGCTTGAAAAGGATAAAATTCCAGAAGAATTGGCAGTAGATGAATCTGTAAAGAAAGCTGTAGAACGACTTGATGTAATGTATTTAGACAAGGAAGAAAGAGAAATATACGAAAATGATTTAAAAAGACTTAGAGATTATATAGCAGAGATGAAAACTGCTGAAATAAAGGGAATGGAAAAGGGAATAGAAAAAGGAATAGAAAAAGGAATAGAAAGGGAAAGACGAGAATTAATATTAAAACAATATAAAAAAGGGCTTTCAATAGAATATATAGCAGATATAAATGACTTTGAGGTTGAATATGTTAAAAACATCGTTGGGACTGTTAAGCGGTGAACCAAGTGGGGAACAGGTTACTCACAAGAACCTCAAAGGTTAAAATTTTACAGGCATAAGTATTGCATAATATTAATTTCAATAAGTATGTGAAAGTTTTTCTGTAAATAACTTTCTATGATAATTATTTAGTAAGATATATGGCTCAATTACCAGCTATATATCTTATTAAATTAAAAAAATAAAGGTTATCTCATAAAGCAGAGTAACCTTTATTTTTACATTTAATATATTAATTAAAAGCGTTGTAAATTGCAGTTATTCCTTTTTCGAAGTCATCATTTTCTACACCAACCAAAATGTTCATTTCACTAGAACCTTGGTCTATCATTCTAATGTTAATTTCAGCGTTTGAAAGAGCTGTAAATATTTTAGCAGCAGTTCCTCTTTGTTTAGCCATTCCGCGTCCAACAGTTGCTATCATAGCCATATTTGGATGCACTTCGATGCTGTCAGGGTTGCATGTCCTTTTTATTTCTTCAAGTACAATTTCTTTTTTATTCTTTAATTGAGAGTCTTGAATTACAAGACAAACTGTATCTATTCCAGAAGGCATATTTTCAAATGAAATATTGTGTTGTTCAAGTATTGATAAAAGTTTTCTGCAGAAACCAAGCTCAGAATTCATCGATGCCTTAGCAATGGAAATTACGGTAAAATCTTTTTTGCCAGCAATACCAGTTACTGTAGTTGGTTTCATTGAAGCATCAGTATCTTTTACAATAAATGTACCTTCATCTTGAGGTCTGTTAGTGTTTTTTATATTTATTGGAATTCCAACTTCTCTTACTGGGAATATTGCATCTTCATGTAAAACTGAAGCTCCCATGTAAGATAATTCTCTAAGTTCTGAATAAGTAATTTTGCTTATTGGTTTTGGATTATTGATTATTCTAGGATCTGCCATTAAGAATCCAGAAACGTCAGTCCAGTTTTCATAAAGATCAGCATTTATGCTTGCAGCAACTAAAGCCCCTGTAACATCAGAGCCACCTCTTGAGAAAGTGATTATATTACCATCCTTATCTGCTCCATAAAATCCAGGAATTACAGCTGTAGATGTTTTAGATAATTTGTCATGTAGCGCTGAATTTGTTGCCTCTGAATCTAAAGTACCATCGGCATTAAAAACCATAACATCTTTAGCGTCAACAAATTCGAAACCAAGGTAGTTTGCAAGTATTAGTCCGTTTAGATATTCACCTCTACTTGCAGCGTAATCACTTGAAGCCCCTTCTTCAAGATCTTTTTTTACTATATCTAAGTGTGCTCCAATATCAAAGTCTAAATTTAAGTCTTTAACAATATCGCAGTATCTGTCTCTTATGTGATTAAAAACATCATCAAAAGATATTCCGGTAGAAACATGGGCATGACAAAGATATAATAAGTCCGTTATTTTAGAATCTTTTGAATTTCTTTTTCCAGGTGCTGAAGGTATTACATATCTTCTTTCAGCGTTAGAAAATATTATATCCTTAACCTTTTTAAATTGATTAGCATCTGCAAGTGAGCTTCCACCAAATTTAGTAACAATTGTTTTCATAATTATAGCCCCCATATTTTCATGTATTTTTTACATATAAGATTGTAGCAATTTATCAAAAAATGTTCAAGAGAATTATTAAAGATAGATATAAATTGGTAAGAAAATTTTCATGCAAAAGTTTATCAAAAGATAAGGTATTACTAAATTTATGAAAAATACTCAATCATAAATAATTGACTTAAAATCTATTGATATATATAATTAAATCTAGTAAATAAATAGAATTTGGCGATGAAGTCATAGGGTGTAAACTTTTTATGGCTTCTTTTTGTGTGATGATTTTTTATAGAATATAATTTAAGAAAATATGCCATAATAAATTTATAAACGATAAAATAATATATAGCGAATGCCGAAAAAATGAAATTAAAATAAAAATATATAGAAAAAAATATATTAATAAATGAAAAAAATTTAAAATACTGAAGAGAAATTGGAAAATAATACCGCAAAACTTTATATTATAAATATTATGACATTATTTACTTTATTATTTAAAGTTTTTTTAATAAAAAAATTTATTATTTAAGAAAAACCACTTGATTTCTTAATATTAGTGGTATATAATTTCATTATTAAATGAATTGAGCAAAGGCGTTCGATAGATGGTATACCTCTCTATTGTACGCCTTTTTTTAAGAAAAGGGGGGAATGTAAAAATGGCAAAATATACTAAGGAAGATATCATTGATTTAGTTAAAGAAAATGGGGTTAAATTTATAAGACTTCAATTCACTGATATCTTTGGAACATTAAAAAATGTAGCAATTACAGATAAGCAATTAGAAAAAGCATTAAACAACGAGTGCATGTTTGATGGATCATCTATTGATGGTTTTGTTAGAATTGAAGAATCAGACATGAACTTAAGACCAAACTTAGACAGTTTCGTTATTTTTCCATGGAGGCCGCAACAAGGTAAGGTTGCAAGATTAATTTGTGACGTTTATAGACCTGATGGAACACCATTTGAAGGGGATCCAAGATATGTACTTAAGAAAGCTATAGCAGATGCTGCTGAACTTGGGTATTCAATGAATGTTGGACCAGAATGTGAATTCTTCTTATTTGAAACTGATGAGAATGGTAACCCAACTACTAACACTCAAGACAAAGGTGGATATTTTGATTTAGCACCTACAGATTTGGGAGAAAATGCTAGAAGAGATATGACTTTAGCTTTAGAAGAAATGGGATTTGAAATTGAAGCATCTCACCATGAAGTTGCTGAAGGTCAAAATGAAATTGACTTTAAGTATGCTGATGCTTTAACTACAGCTGATAACATTATGACATTTAAATTAGTTGTTAAATCTATAGCTCAAAGACATGGATTACATGCATCATTTATGCCAAAACCAATCTTTGGAATTAACGGTTCAGGGATGCACGTTAATATGTCATTATACAAAGATGGAAAGAATGCTTTTGTCGATGAAAATGATAAAAATGGATTAAGTAAAGTAGCTTACCAATTTATAGCTGGATTACTAAAGCATATTAAAGGTGTTGCTGCCGTAACTAATCCTTTAGTTAACTCATATAAGAGATTAGTTCCAGGATACGAGGCACCAGTTTACTTAGCTTGGTCTTGTAAAAATAGAACTGCATTAATCAGAGTACCAGCAGCTAGGGGAGCAGGAACTAGAGTTGAACTTAGATGTCCAGATCCAAGTTCTAATCCATATTTAGTATTAGCTGCATTACTACAAGCAGGTTTAGATGGAATTAAGAATAACTTAACACCACCTGCTGAAGTTGAAGCAAATATTTTTGCTATGACTGAAGAAGAAAGAAAAGCTAATGGAATTGACAATTTACCAAACAACTTATATGAAGCTGTTCAATTCATGAAAGAAAGTGAATTAGCTAAGTCAGCTTTAGGAGAACACATATATGAAAACTATATTGCTGGGAAAGCGGCAGAATGGGATGACTACAGAACTAAAGTACATGACTGGGAATTAGAAAACTATCTTAATAGATATTAATCTGATAGCGCCAATTAGTATTAATTAAGGTGGGGATTGCAATGGCTCAAAATGGAAAACTTATTATAGCATTAAGCAATATTGAGACAGCAAAAAAATTAAAGAGTTTGCTAACACAAGAGGGCTATGAAATATTGGCACTGTGTACTTCAGGAAATGAATTAATTCGATTAGTTATGCAATATTCCCCAGACCTAGTCTTAGTTGGATATAAATTCAAAGATATGAGTTTGCTAGATGTTTATGAAACTTTAGTAGATCAAACTAGTTTTTTAGCTATTGTAAATGAGCCTTATAAGTCATTTATAGAAGAAGATACTGATATATATTGTATTGGTACCAAAATTTCTAATGTGCTATTAACTAACGCTATTGATTTAATATTTCAAAGCAAAAAAAGGATTAAGAAGTTAAGAGCGCAGGTTGAAAAATTAGAACATACTTTAGAGGATAGAAAACTTATTGAAAAGGCTAAAGGTCAACTCATGTCAACTTCAGGACTTACAGAGAATGAAGCATTTAGGTACATGCAGAAGATAAGTATGGATTCTGGGAAAAGAATGAAAGATATTGCTAGTCTAATATTGAGTGAAACACAATAAATTGTAAAAAAGCAAATATACGGGTAATCATATCGAAAAAAATGATATTTTTACTCGTTGTTTTGCTACGAATGAATATAATACTGTTATAACATTAAGAACATTGACAAGTGCCTGGTTTAAGACTAAGAAATAAGGTACAAATGAATATATTATTATCTCAAGGGGGAATTAAAATGGAAAACAATAATCCGAATGCACAAGGGCTATATAATCCATGTTTTGAGCATGATGCTTGTGGAATTGGGACTATAGTAAACATTGACGGAAAAAAGTCTCATGAAATTTTATCAGATTGTTTAACTATCTTAGAAAAATTAGAGCATAGAGGTGGTACAGGCGCTGATGAAAATACAGGGGATGGAGCTGGAATATTATTTAACATACCTCATAAATTCTTCGAAGAAGAATTAAAAGCAAAGGGAATGACACTTGGTAATGAGGGTGATTATGCTGTTGCTATGGTATTCTTACCACAAGATGAAAAGGCAAGAAAAGAAGCTATGAGCCTTTTTATGGATATATGTAAAGAAGAAAATCTTGAACTAATCGGGTGGAGAGAAGTTCAAACTAATCCTTCAATACTTGGAAAAGCGTCTTTAGAAGCTATGCCTGCAATAATGCAAGCTTTCGTAAAGAGACCTAATGGCATAAAAGTGGGAAAAGAATTTGAAAGAAAATTATATATCGTTAGAAGAAACATAGAAAAGAGAGCGGGATGGATAAGTAAATTCTTAAATGAAACTTTCTACATAGCATCTTTTTCTTCAAAGACTATTGTGTATAAAGGAATGCTTTTATCTACACAATTAAGAGAATTTTATAAGGATCTAGAGGATGAAAGAGTTGAAACCTCTTTAGCTTTAGTACATTCAAGATACAGTACTAACACATTCCCAAGCTGGGAAAGAGCTCATCCAAATAGATTTATGATCCATAATGGTGAAATTAACACACTTCGTGGAAATGTAAACAAAGTTTATTCTAGAGAAACTAATGTAAAATCTAGAGTACTTGGTAAAGAATTAAACAGAGTATTACCTATTATAAATAAAGAAGGGTCAGACTCTGCAATTTTCGATAATAATTTAGAATTCTTATATATGAATGGTATGGATTTAACTAGAGCAGTTATGATGGCAATTCCAGAACCATGGTATAAGAGTAAAACTATGAGCAAAGAAAAGAAAGCTTTTTATGAATATAATGCTACACTAATGGAACCATGGGATGGTCCTGCAGCTATCGTATTTACTGATGGTGAAAAAGTTGGTGCAGTTTTAGATAGAAATGGTTTAAGACCTTCAAGATATTATATAACTAAAGATAGAAGATTAATCCTTTCTTCAGAAGTTGGTGCCTTAGATATTCCAGCTGAAATTGTTGAAAAGAAAGATAGATTAATGCCAGGTAGAATGCTGCTTGTAGATACAGTTAAAAAAGAAGTTATAGATGATGAAGAATTAAAGCGTGCTTATGCAACTGAGCATCCATATGAAGAGTGGTTAAAGGAAAATTTAGTTACTTTAGATAAATTAAAAGATGGCAAGAAGCTTAGAATCGAGTATGATAAAGAAACAAGAAAGAGACTAGAGAAGACTTTTGGATATACTTATGAAGAAGTTAAGACAACTATGCTTCCAATGGCGCAAACTGGAGCAGAACCTCTTGCTGCAATGGGTATTGACGTTCCTGTAGCTGTATTATCTAAACAAGCTCAACCATTATTTAATTACTTTAAGCAATTATTTGCTCAAGTAACTAATCCACCTATAGATGCTATAAGAGAAGAAATAGTTACAGCTTCTAATGTCTACATAGGACCAGAAGGTAATATATTAGAAGATAAGCCAGGTAATTGTGAATTACTTAAGCTTGATTCTCCAATAATTAGCGATGAAGAATTTGCTAAGATAAAGGCGCTTAATAGTGGAAACTTAAAATCAAAAGTTATAGATATAGTTTTTGACAAAGGTGGTTCTTTAGAAGCTGCATTAGATGAATTATTTGAAAAAGCACAAGATGCATATGAAAAAGGATATACTGTATTAATATTATCAGATAGAAATGTATGTGAAACTAAAGTTCCAATTCCATCATTACTTGCAGTATCAGCCCTTCATCAATATTTAGTTAAAAAGGGAACTAGAACATCAGTTGGATTAGTTTTAGAAAGCGGAGAACCAAGAGAAGTTCATCATTTTGCAACTTTAATTGGATTTGGTGCATCTGCTGTAAATCCATATATGGCATATGAAGCTTTAAGAGGACTAATTGAAGAAGGATTACTTGAAGTAGATTATAATAAGGCTGTATACAATTATAATAAAGCACTAACTAAAGGTATAATCAAAATACTTTCTAAAATGGGTATTTCAACAATTCAATCTTACCAAGGAGCTCAAATCTTTGAAGCTATAGGTATTGGTACAGAAGTTATTGATAAGTACTTCACTAATACTGTAAGCAGAATTGGTGGAATAGGATTAAAAGAAATTCAAAAAGAAGCTGAGATGAACCACGAAAATGGATTTAGAGAAAAAACTTATGCAGCTGATTTTTCATTAGACTCACCAGGATATGAAAAACTTAGATCTGGTGAAGGAAATGAAGAAAAGCATTTATATAATCCATTAACTATTCATAAGCTTCAAGAAGCAACTAAAACAGGAAACTATGAATTATTTAAAGAATGTACTTCTTTAATTGATGCTGAAGACGCTGAAATAACATTAAGAGGTTTATTAGAATTCAATTATAATTCTAATGAAATTCCTTTAGAAGAAGTTGAACCAGTATCTGAAATAGTTAAGAGATTTAAAACCGGGGCTATGTCTTATGGATCAATCTCTAAAGAAGCTCACGAAGCATTAGCTATTGCTATGAATAGAATTGGTGGTAGATCTAATACTGGTGAAGGTGGAGAAGATCCAGAAAGATGGATAGTAGATGAAAATGGGGATTCAAGAAGATCTTCAATTAAGCAAGTTGCATCTGGTAGATTTGGAGTAACTTCAGAATACTTAGTAAATGCAGATGAACTTCAAATAAAATTAGCTCAAGGAGCAAAACCAGGTGAAGGTGGACAACTACCAGGAACTAAGGTTTATCCATGGGTTGCAAAAACAAGACATTCAACTACTGGGGTTGGTCTTATATCACCACCACCACATCATGATATTTATTCAATAGAAGATTTAGCACAGTTAATTTATGACTTGAAGAATGCAAATACTGGTGCTAGAGTATCTGTTAAGTTAGTTTCTGAATGTGGAGTAGGTACTATAGCAGCTGGTGTTGCTAAAGGTGGAGCAGAAGTTATATTAATTTCTGGATATGATGGAGGGACTGGTGCATCACCTAAGAACTCTATTAAGAATGCAGGACTTCCTTGGGAACTTGGACTAGCAGAAACTCATCAAACTTTATTACTTAATGATTTAAGAGAAAGAGTTAGAGTAGAAGTTGATGGTAAGCTTATGAGCGGTCGTGACGTTGCTATTGCAGCACTTCTTGGAGCTGAAGAATTTGGATTTGCAACTGCACCACTTGTAGCACTTGGTTGTGTTATGATGAGAGTATGTAACCTAGATACATGTCCAGTTGGTGTTGCAACTCAAAATGAAGAGCTTAGAAAGAGATTTAAAGGAAAGCCAGAATATGTAGTTAACTTTATGTACTTCATAGCAGAAGAACTTAGAGAAATTATGGCTAAGCTTGGATTTAGAAAACTTGATGAAATGATTGGTAGAGTAGATAGACTTAAACAAAAAGAAAACATTCATGGCTGGAAAGCTCAAAATGTTGATTTAAGTTCTGTGTTATACACTCCTGATAAATATAAAGGTAAAGTTGTTAAATTTGATGAGACTAAGAAGTATGACTTTAAACTTAATAAAGTACTAGATGAAAAGTTATTCTTAGATAAATGCAAAGAAGCTATAAATAATGGTGAAAAAATAAGCTTAGAAGTTGATGTAACTAATACTGATAGAACACTTGGAACTATCTTAGGATCTGAAATAACTAAGGTACATGGTGGAAAAGGATTGCCAGATGATACAGTAACTATAAAATGTAATGGAGCAGCTGGTCAAAGTTTTGGTTCATTTATTCCAAAGGGATTAACTTTTGAAGTTGAAGGAGATGCAAATGACTACTTAGGTAAGGGATTATCAGGTGGTAAGATTATCGTATATCCTCCAAAGAAATCAACATTTGTAGCTGAAGAAAATATCTTGATCGGAAATGTTGCTTTATATGGAGCAACTTCAGGAAAAGTATTTATAAATGGTATTGCAGGTGAAAGATTCTGCGTTAGAAATTCAGGGGCAACTGCTGTAGTAGAAGGAGTTGGAGCTCACGGATTAGAATACATGACTGGTGGTAAAGTTGTTGTTTTAGGTAAAACAGGAATTAACTTTGCAGCAGGTATGAGTGGAGGAATTGCTTACCTTTACGAAGAAGATCCAAACTTTAGAATAAATCTAAATGAAGAAATGATTCTATTAGAAGAGTTAAGCTTAGAAGATGAAGAAGAATTAAAGAACTTAATTGAAGAACATGTTAAAGTTACAGGCTCTCCTAAGGGAAATAAAATATTATACAACTTTGAAACAGAAAAATCTAAATTCCATAAGATAATTCCAAAAGATTATAAGAGAGTAATAGAAACTGTTGAGAAGTATAAGAATCTTGGATGTGATGAGGACGAAGCATTAATTAAAACTTTCCAAGAAATTAAAGGAAATTAGGAGGGTTAGTCAAATGGGAAAACCAACGGGATTTTTAGAGTATGATAGAGAAGAAGGCAAAAATAGAGAACCTAAAGAAAGACTAAAAGATTATAAAGAATTTCATTTACGTCTTCCAGCAGATAAGCAAAGCATTCAAGGTGCAAGATGTATGGATTGTGGAGTTCCATTCTGCCAATCAGGAGTATTATTCTCAGGAATGGTGTCAGGATGCCCGCTTCATAACTTAATTCCTGAATGGAATGATTTAGTATATAGAGGAAAATGGGATTTAGCTTATGAGAGATTAAATAAGACTAATCCATTCCCTGAATTTACAGGAAGAGTATGTCCGGCTCCATGTGAAGCTGGATGTACAGCAGGGTTAAATGGTCCTTCAGTTACTATAAAGGAAAATGAAAGAGCTATAATTGACACTGCTTTTGAAAATGGAATAGTTAAAGCTAATCCTCCGGTTAAGAGAACAGGAAAGACTGTTGCTGTAATCGGATCAGGTCCAGCAGGGCTTGCAGTGGCAGATACATTAAATAAATGTGGTCACAAAGTTACTGTGTTTGAAAGAAGTGACAGACCAGGTGGTTTACTAATGTACGGTATTCCTAACATGAAGCTTGATAAGGAAGTTATTTTAAGAAGAGTACACCTTATGGCGGAAGAAGGCGTTAAATTCGTAAATAATGCAGATATTGGTAACAACTACGATGCAAATGAAATTTTAGACGAATTTGATGCAGTAGTTCTTGCAACTGGAGCATCACAGCCTAGAGACCTTGTAGCAGAAGGAAGAGCAGATGTTAAAGAAGGTATTTATTTTGCAGTAGACTTCTTAAAAGCTAATACTAAGAGTTTATTAGATTCTAACCACAGCGATAACAACTACATTTCTGCAAAAGATAAAAATGTAATTGTAATTGGTGGTGGAGATACAGGTACTGACTGTGTTGGAACTTCACTTAGACATGGATGTAAGTCATTAGTTCAATTTGAAATAATGGGTGAACCAGCTAAAGAAAGAACTGCCAATAATCCATGGCCAGAATGGCCTAAGGTTCTTAAGGTTGATTACGGCCAAGAAGAATTTATAGACGTTTATGGCAAAGATCCAAGAGAATATTTAACTACAGTTACAGCGCTTCATGCAGATAAAGATGGAAAACTAGAAAGTGTTGATACTGTAAAAGTTGAATGGAAAAAGGACGAAAACGGTAGATTTGGACCAGTTCCAGTTAAAGGATCAGAAAAAAATTATAAGGCTGAATTAGTATTACTTGCTATGGGATTCACAGGTTCTCAAAGCTACATTAAAGAAGCTTTTGGAGTAGAATCAGATGCAAGAACTAATGTAAAGGCTGGGGGAGATTTTAAGACTAATGTGCCTAAGGTATTCGCAACAGGGGATGCTAGACGTGGTCAATCATTAGTTGTAACAGCAATCAGCGAAGGAATACAAGCGGCTATAGCAGTTAATGAGTTTTTAAGAAAATAAACACAGATAAAAAGAGCAGCTATGCTGCATATAAGATCATTTCACAAAAACAATACCTCTAGAAAAATTTCTAGAGGTATTGTTTTTTCTATAAAATTACTCAAGTAATTACTATATCATGGTAAAGATTAATAAAATATTATTAGGATAAATAAATTATTTATGTAAATTATTATTTCTTAATGAAAGAGAGGGAGAAATACGATGAAAACTCTAAAAAATCACAATAGCCTAATAATATCTTTATTAAAAATAGGAATTTTATATGCAGTATCTTATACTACTACATATATTGTGTCTGATATTTTTTTAAGAATTTATAACTTATTTCTTCAGAAAACAAATCCTCAATTTGCTGTCGGTTCAGAGGTTTTAACACGGTACTTAAATGAACAATTATCAAACATGAATAGTTTTGTAAGTATGGCGTTAATACTAATTCAATGCATATGTTCCATAATATGTACTATTGTATTCTGGAGGATATTTGAAAAAAGAAAACTCGAAGAAATGGGACTTACTAAAATCAGTAGCAGTTCTAATGATTTATTATTTGGATTGATAATAGGTGCACTTTCATTTACATTAGTAGCGTTCACTTTGTTATGCACTAAATCTGTAGAATTGCAAAATAGTTTTTATAAGCCTAGCTTTTCCTATTTATTAATTTCACAGTTAATTGTTTTTATTTTTGTTGGAATTAGTGAAGAACTTTTTTCTAGAGGCTACTGCATAAATATTTTAAAGCAGCCCAAGAAATCGTGGATTATTCCTATAGTGATATCAGCTATAATCTTTGCATTATTACATGCTGATAATCCTGGCATAAGTGCACTCGCATATATTAATTTATTTTTGTTTGCAATTTTCATGGGTATTTTACTTATTAAAACTAAAAATTTATGGATGGGAATAGGTTATCATATTGCGTGGAACTATTTTCAAGGAGATGTTTTTGGTTTTTTAGTGAGTGGAATTGATACTGCTTCTATATATAAAATAAAGGTTATAAGTCCCAATATAATAAATGGAGGTGATTTTGGACCTGAGGGTGGAATCATAGTTACAATATTACTTATAGTAAGTATATGTATATCATTTAGATATTTACCCTCTAGAAATTAGGGCTTATATTAAGATAAAATTAAGTATATTTTAATATATTTGTATAAATTTCAAGCTATAATAAATTATGCATAAATTTTATAAGATAAAGTTATAAGGAAAAGTTCATAAGGGGGATTAGAGAGATAAATGAGAATTTTTAAAAATACTGAGAATCAAATTAGATCTGGGTGGAAAATATTAATTGTATTTATATCGTTTTTTGCTGCAACTATATTTGCATCAGTTATGTTTAGTGCATTATGTGGCATAATTATGGTCATTGTAAAACCAGAATTATTAACTAGAGATGATAAAGGTGCAAAGTATATTGCGGAACAATTTTCAGGTATGAACCATTTCCCAGGGGCGTTCCTAAGTTTACTTCAATGTTTAATAATGATATTCTTTGTAATTCTATTTTGGAAAATATGGGAGAAAAGAAAAGTTTCAGATATGGGATTTACAAATATAAAAAGTAGCTGGAGAGATCTAGGCATTGGTTTATTATGCGGAGGTATATCTTTTACAATTGTAGCGATTATATTATTATGTACAAGGTCCGTTGAACTTGTAAATAGTTTTAATAAACCTATCTTTTCAATGTCGCTGATCATGCAATTAATTCTTTTTATTTTTGTTGGAATTAATGAGGAGCTTTTTGCAAGGGGATACTGCATGACAGTCTTAAAGCAAACAAAAAATGCATATGTTCCTATTATTGTATCATCTATAATTTTTGCATTAATGCATTCAATGAATCAAGGAATAAGTTTTATAGCATACATCAACTTATTTTTATTTGGAATTTCCGTGGGTTATATATTCATAAAAACTAAGAATATATGGATAGGTATAGGCTATCATATAACATGGAATTATTTTCAAGGAGATATTTTTGGATTTTTAGTTAGTGGAAATACTACAGATTCTATCTATACAATAAAAACAGTAAATCCTAATATAATAAATGGAGGCAGTTTCGGTCCAGAAGGCGGATTAGTGGTTACTGTACTACTTTTAGTTACAATATTAATAATATATAAATTTTTACCTGACAGGAGGCACATAATATAATTGAGTATATCTTTGAGGATTGTAAGTAGAATTATGTTAATATATAATAATATTTATACTCAAGATAAATTAAGTTAAGCTTGCATTCAATATTATAAAGTTAAGTGGTTTGTTTCTTAATTACTATCAGATAAATTTAAGGATTGTAGAGGTTAAGTGTGATGAGTGGAGATATTAAAAAGTATATATATATTATTGGAGGAATCTGCATTGTATTTATTGTTGGAAGTGTAATACTAAGGCTTCTTCCATGGCTTTTGCTAATAGGATTGATATCCTACGTTGGAGTAAAAATTGTAGGTTTTATTAAAGATAAAAAAGCAAAGAAAGGCTCGAATAATTATAATAATTCAAATGATTATCAGAGTTATGAAATTGAAACCGATGATTACACAAATGGAGAAATTATTGACGTTGAGTATGAGGATATAGACAATAAGGCACAATCTAAGAAATAATATTTAATGTTATAATAAAACTCAGTTTGTAGACTGGGTTTTATTTGATAAAAAACTAGCAGTATTGTATAATTATCTCTAGGAATTAAAGATAATATAAGCAATAGGAGGCAATAAACATGGAAAAAATTAAAATGTCGACTCCATTAGTTGAAATGGATGGAGATGAAATGACTAGAATTATTTGGGGTGCAATAAAAGAGGAATTACTAAATCCTTTTATTGAATTAAATACAGAATATTATGATCTTGGATTAGAATATAGAAATGAAACTAATGATCAAGTTACTGTAGATGCGGCAGAAGCAATTAAAAAATATAAAGTAGGTGTAAAATGCGCAACAATAACACCTAATGCTGCAAGAGTAAAAGAATATGATTTAAAAGAAATGTGGAAAAGTCCTAATGGTACTATAAGAGCAATTTTAGATGGTACAGTATTTAGAGCACCAATTATAGTAGAACCAGTAAAACCATACGTTAGAACATGGAAAAAGCCTATTACTATAGCAAGACATGCATATGGTGATGTTTATAGAGATGTTGAAATGAAAATAGAAGGAAAAGGTAAGTGTGAGCTTGTATTTACTTCTGAAACTGGGGAAGAAAAGAGAGAATTAGTACATAATTTTACAGGTGACGGTGTAGTTCTTGGAATGCATAACCTTAATAAGTCAATAGAAAGCTTTGCAAGAGCTTGCTTTAGCTTTGCCTTAGATACTAAACAAGACTTATGGTTTGCAACTAAAGATACTATTTCAAAGAAATATGATCATACATTTAAAGATATATTCCAAGATATTTTTGATGCTGAATATAAAGCTAATTTTGATAAAGCTGGTATTGAGTATTTCTACACATTAATTGATGATGTCGTTGCAAGAGTGGTTAAATCAGAAGGTGGAATAATCTGGGCTTGTAAGAACTATGATGGAGATGTTATGAGTGATATGGTTGCTACAGCTTTTGGTTCACTTGCAATGATGACATCTGTATTGGTTTCTCCGGAAGGAAATTATGAATATGAAGCAGCTCATGGTACTGTTCAAAGGCATTACTATAAACATTTAAAAGGTGAAGAAACTTCAACAAATTCAATAGCAACAATATTTGCTTGGTCTGGAGCTTTGAAAAAAAGAGGAGAATTAGATAATAATTCAGATTTAGTTGATTTTGCAGAAAAATTAGAAAAAGCTTCTATTAAGACGATTGAAGATGGTATCATGACTAAGGATTTAGCATTGCTAGCTGAGCATGATAATATTCAAACATTAAATACTTTTGATTTTATCAAGGCTATAAGAAAGACACTAGAAGAAATCCTATAATTAGTCTTAACAAAATAACTGTATAAAAAAGGCTGTATCAGAGTAAAAAATAATTTCTATTTTGGTGCAGCCTTTTTTGTTTTTAATTACAATACTAAATAAATTAAACAAATTATAAAATAATTATGATATTATTAAAGTTATATATGCTTTTAAGTATTTTTTAGAAAGCCACAATGATCGATTTAAATATAGCAAAATTATGTTATTTTTAAGGTTTATTTTTCTATAATTGTGTAAAAAAATGTAGATTTTTTGTATTATTTATTATATCATGTTAGTAAATGAAAGATTGTTTAAGTAAAAAGTTATATTTTATAAACAATTATTACTTTAACTATAAAAATATTGTATTTTTTATAATTGCGAAAGTTTCATATCTATAGCTAGAGGGTGAATTAAGTGAGTACAATTAACAATAACAGATACAGAAATATACTTGGAACAATATCAATAGCTAAATTTGGTGTTTTATTACTTGTTTCAATAATTAGTATAAATGAATTAGTTAACAATTCAGATTACTTAGGTGGTATTTCATTAAATAATTATGCTATTCTATTTATCCCAATGTTTTTATTGATTGCTATCTTATTGTGGTCTTTTTCTTATATATACATATTTAAATTTAGAAATATTGAAGTTGTTCAGATGGTTGAGGATTGTGCTTTTACTTTAATGTTATGCATATTAATACTTTTATCACATACGTATCAAAGTCAATATAAGTATTTATTTATATTCAGCATTATTTCTTCTACAATATCGTTTGGAAAAAAAAGAGGTATATTAGTATCTATAGTCTCATCAATAATTATTTTATTCATAGATTTATTCTTTGCTCCAAATCTAAAAGTTAACATATATTTTGAAAATGACTTAATGTTAGCTTTAGGTTTTATTATGATTGCTTGGGTTTTAGGCGAATATAAAAAATTTGAAAGTGATCAGAGAGAATTACTAGAGTCAGAATTAAAAGAACAAGTGAGACAACATGATTACATAGAGGAAATGCTATTAAAAAATGAAGATTGTTATAATTTATTAATAAAATACTCTCACTATGCAATTATGATTCATGATGGAAATAAGATACAATATCTTAATGAGAAAGCTTTAGAGTTGTTTGGAATTAAATCATCAGAGGAAATAAAGAGAAAATCTCTTTTTACCTTTTATAATTTAGAGGATGAAATTAAAACAAAAGCGAAGTATTTAGATATAATAGATAACAAGAAGTCAAATGTGTCTTTTGAAGAAAAGATTGTAAATAGAGACGGTGAAAATATTAATATTCATAATGTTTCCACCTATTGTAGTTATGGAAAAACTCCAGTAATATTAACAATTATGAGAGATATTACACCGGAAAAACAAGTGCAGGAATTAAAAAAAGAGGTAAAGGAAAACATTAAACTGCTAAATGAAACTCAGGAGCAGAATAAATTTATAACAGAATTTTTTTCTAATATATCCCATGAATTAAAGACACCATTGAATGTAATATTTTCTTCATTGCAATTATTGAATGTTTATGATGATGAAGAATTTATAAAAAATAGAAAGAAATACTTAGATGTTATGAAGCAGAATTGCTATAGGTTAATCAAGTTAGTTAATAATTTACTAGACATAATAAAATATGATTCTGGATTTATTATTCCTAATAAGCAAAATGAAGACATTGTTTCTATTATTGAAGCAATTGCAATGTCTATAGTTCCATATGCAGAAAGTAAGGGGATTGAATTGATTTTTGATACTGATATTGAAGAGAAAATACTTGCTTTTGATGTGGATAAAATGGAAAGGATAATTTTAAATTTACTCTCAAATGCTTTGAAATTTACTGATAGTGGGGGATGTATTTATATAAATGTTTCAGATAAAGGTGATAAAGTTGAAATTTCGGTAAGGGATACAGGGATAGGAATACCTGCTGATAAGAAAGAATTTATATTTGAAAGATTTACGCAAGTGGACAAAACTCTAAAAAGAAATCATGAAGGAACTGGAATAGGACTTTCACTTGTAAAATCTTTTGTTGAAATTCATGATGGTGAAATAAAACTTGAAAGTGAATTGGGACAAGGTAGTGAATTCATAATTATGCTACCTTCAAAAGAAATTGAAGATACAAGGATTGAAACAGAAATCAAGGATGATATAATTGAACGGGTTAATATGGAATTATCAGATGTGTATTTCGGCGGGTTTTAATTAATACTGAAAGGGTTGTTTTGAATATGTTTGAGATGTCATTACTGTATTTAGTCGGAAGAGTAATTCCGGAATCGTTATTTTTTGTTTGGGCATTTTATGCATTGTCGCAAACTAAAATGAAAATAAAAAGGTATCTTTTATCAGCTATAATAGGTGTCGTTGTAATTTGTGGAGTAAAACTTTTGCCCATAGACTTTGGAGTGCATACTTTGATATCAATGACAGGATATATAATTACTAATGTTTTAATAAATAAAATTAGTATTGTAAAATCAATAATAGTAACTTTAGGAGTTACTATTATAGAGTTTATATGTGAAATTATGGATTTATTTATTATTCAAAATATACTTCATGGTAATACAGAATATATATTTAGTGATTCAAAACTTAAAATTTTATATGGGGCTCCTTCTTTTATATTTTTTATATTATTTGTTTTTGTATTAAGATTCTTAATTAATAAAGTAAGAAATAATTCTCGGTTTGAGTTTTAAAATTAAAATCTCCCAAAGGAGATTTTTTTTGTTTTTTAATCTTTTTATTAAAAAAACAAAAATATAAAACTAAAAATAAATAAATATAATAAATGCATACAAATAAAACGTTATCATTAACAAATGGATATTTTTTTGAAATTACATTGAAAATCATTTTCAATTAGGGGGAAAAGTGTTATTATAGTTACAGAGAAGAAAATGAAAATTATTATCAATTAAATATTTAAAGTCAAAATTAAGAGATGATGGAGTTTTAAATAATCCATATATTTACGTGAAGGGGTGAAGGTATATGCCACTAATATTAGCAGTAAAAGGAAATGAATTAAATATTAAAAAAATAACTGGAAATGATGAAACGAGAAAGTTTTTAAATAGTTTAGGCTTCGTAGCTGGAGAAACAGTTAAGATTGTCTCTGAACTTGGAGGCAATCTTATAATAAATATTAAAGATAGTAGAGTTGCATTAGACAAAAGTATGGCAAGTCGAATTATAGTTTAAGCGATTAGGAGGAATTAAAATAATGATTACATTAAAAGAAATAGAATGTGGACAAACTGTGAAAGTAAAAAAAGTTGATGGATTAGGTCCTGTTCGTAGACGCATTATGGACATGGGGATTACAAGAGGATGTGAGGTTTATGTGCGAAAGGTAGCTCCATTTGGAGATCCGATAGAAGTAACGGTACGTGGATATGAATTATCACTTCGTAAAGCAGATGCAGAAATGATAGTCATAGAGTAATTTGGAAACGAATAATTAAAAAGCAAATTTTTATGAATATTGAAGAATGTTTTAAGAAATTCTAAAGGAATTTCATCATAAACTGTTAACTGTTAATTGATAACTGTTAACTGAGTACGGGGGGAATATAAATGTCAATTAAAATAGGTCTTGCAGGTAATCCGAACTGCGGAAAGACTACTATGTTTAATGAACTTACAGGGTCATCTCAATATGTTGGAAATTGGCCAGGAGTAACAGTAGAACAAAAAGGTGGTAAACTAAAAGGAAGCAAAGATGTTGAGATAGTTGATTTGCCAGGAGTTTACTCTTTATCTCCATATACTATTGAAGAAGTTGTTACGCGTAATTTTATGATAAATGATAAACCAGATGCAGTTATAAATATTGTGGATGCATCAAATATTGAAAGAAACTTATATTTGACAACTCAAATTTTAGAATTAGGAATTCCAACAGTTGTAGCTCTAAATATGATGGATATTGTAGAGAGAAATGGAGATAAAATAGATATCAATAAGTTATCAAAAGTTCTTGGATGTCCGGTGGTGGAAACCTCAGCACTAAAAGGTAATGGTGTTAAAGTAGCATCAGAAAAAGCAGTTGAAGTTGCAAGAGCAAAGAAGAAACCAAATTTTGCAGTATCTTTTTCTGATGAAGCTAAAAGCGCATTTGAGGAAATAGAAAAAGTAATCAATAAAAGTATTCCGCACGATGGAATAGATGCTAATTGGCTTGCAATCAAGCTTTTTGAAAGAGATGAAAACATTATTGAAAAGTTTAATGTTTCAGAGATAACTTTCAATGAAATAGAAGGAATAATAAAAAAATATGAAGATGAACTTGATGATGATAGTGAAAGTATTGTTACAAGTGACAGATATGCATTTATAGGTGATGTTGTTTCAAGTACTGTTAAGAAAGCTAATAATGGAGAGGAAACCACTTCAGATAAAATAGACAAAATTGTTACAAATCGTTTCTTAGCACTTCCGATTTTTGCATGCATTATGTTTGGTGTATATTACATAGCAATAAGTACGGTTGGAATTATGATGAATGATTGGGTAAATAATGTGTTATTTCCAGAAGTAATCCAAGGAAATGTTACAGTATGGTTAGCGAATGCCAATGTTGCAGATTGGTTACAAGCATTAATTGTAGATGGAATTATTGGCGGAGTAGGTTCAGTAATAGGATTTCTTCCACAGATTGCGATATTGTTCTTCTTACTGTCAATTCTTGAGGACTGTGGATATATGTCTCGTGTAGCCTTTATAATGGATAGAATATTCCGTAAGTTTGGGCTTTCTGGAAAATCATTTATTCCAATGTTAATTAGTTCTGGATGTGGTGTACCGGGTATTATGTCATCTCGTACTATGGAAAATGATAGAGATAGAAAGATGACAATTATGTTAACTACTTTTATTCCATGTAGTGCTAAATTGCCTATAATTGCATTAATTGCAAGTGCACTGTTTAATGGCGCTTCTTGGGTAGCACCAGCGGCGTATTTCTTGGGAATAGCAATGGTTATAATTTGTGGTGTTATACTGAAGAAAACTAAATTATTTTCAGGAGATCCTTCACCATTTGTTATGGAACTTCCACAATATCATATTCCAAGTCTAAAGGGGCTTTTGATGCATGTGTGGGATAGATCAAAGGCATTTGCTTATAAGGCTGGGACAGTACTTTTCGCTGCTTGTGTTTTAATATGGTTCTTACAATCATTCAATTGGTCATTTGAGATGGTAGATGCGGGAGATAGTATTTTGGCAAGTATAGGTAATGTAATAGCGCCTATTTTTGCACCACTTGGATTTGGAAACTGGCAAGCAGCTGTTTCATCAGTTACTGGTCTTGCAGCAAAAGAAAATCTTGTTGGTACATTTGGAGTTCTATATGGAGTAGCTGGAGCAACTGAAAATGATCCAACGCTTATAGGGACTGTTTCAGGATTGTTTACACCAGCTAGTGGATTTGCATTTATGGCATTTAATATGCTTTGCGCACCTTGCTTTGCAGCAATGGCAACTGTAAGACGTGAGATGGGTTCATGGAAATGGACATGGATCAGTTTGGGATTCCAAACATTTACAGCATATATGGTTGCACTTTTAATTAATCAAGTTGGCAGTTTCATATTAGGTTATGGAAGTTTAATTGGAGCTTTAACTTCAGTAATAATTACTATAGCGGTTGTTGCAATAGTAATATTAACAGGAGGAAGTTCAAAAGAAAAACAAGTAGGAGGACAATTAAGTTATACAAAATAATAAAGAAAACATTACGTAGGTAAGTTTAAATATAACTACCTATTTAAATTCTAAAGTGAGGAGTGGTATTTATGGTAGCAACAATTATTTTGGGTGGTATTATTTTTGGAATGGTGGCACTTGTAATATATAAACAAGTAAAAAAAGCTAAGAGTGGAGAGAGTGGTTGTGGCTGCGGTTGCTCAAGTTGTTCTTCAGCTAATTCGTGCCATGGAGTAATGAGTCAAAAGAAATAAATGAATTAAAAAATAAATTTATGCCAAGTAGAAAACTAGAAAACTACTTGGTATTTTTGGGTTATACTTAGAAAGTTTTTAGGTATGTATAGTTTTTTCTGAAAATCAATAGAATTTATGGAATAATAATATTGACAAAACAATTAATATAAATTATAGTATAATTCATACAATGCTTATAAGAATAGTAAGAGATTCTGTTATATCTGAAATCTATTTTATGGATTTTCAGTATTTATTAACTTACTATTATTTTGAACAAGAAATAAGTTTAATAGAGTTATTATGATTCAATACCTACTAAACATATATGAAAAATAATATAATTGAAAGGGGCAAATATAATGAAAAAGACAAGAATTTTAAGTGTAATGCTATCAGCTACTTTAATAATGGGGGCATTTGTTGGATGTGGTAAGCAAGATACTAAGAGTGAAAGTACGGATAATAGTAAAAAGCCAGTAGAAATATTAAATGTATCATATGATCCAACAAGAGAATTGTACACAAAGTTTAATGAAAGCTTCATTAAGTATTGGAAAGATAAGACTGGACAAGATGTAACAATAAATCAATCACATGGAGGATCTGGTGCGCAGGCACAATCAGTTATTGGAGGGTTAGAAGCCGATGTCGTTACTTTAGCGTTGGGATATGACGTTGATGCTATAAGTCAGTCGGGGCTTATTAAGAGTGATTGGCAAAGTAAATTTAAAGACAACAGTGCACCATATACATCAACAATTGTTTTTCTTGTAAGAAAAGGAAATCCTAAGAATATAAAGGATTGGAATGACTTGACTAAAGATGGAGTTTCTATTATAACACCAAATCCAAAAACTTCTGGTGGTGCTAGATGGAATTATTTAGCTGCGTGGGCTTATGCATCAAAACAATATAATGGTGATGAAAAAGCTATAAAGGATTTCATGTCTAAGTTATATTCAAATGTTGCTGTACTTGATTCAGGAGCTAGAGGAGCAACAACAAGTTTTGTTGAAAGAGGATTAGGAGATGTGCTTATTGCGTGGGAAAATGAAGCTCTTTTATCACTTGATCAACTTGGAAAGGATAAATATGAGGTAGTTGTACCGTCATTGAGTATTTTAGCAGAACCATCAGTCGCAGTAGTTGATAAAGTAGTTGATAAAAAAGGAACACGAGAAGTTTCACAAGCTTATTTAGATTATTTATATACTAAAGAGGGACAAGAAATAGCAGCTCAAAACTACTATAGACCTAGAGATAAAGAAGTTGCTGAAAAGTATAAGAATACTTTCCCGGATGTTAACTTAGTTACGATTGATGGCGAATTTGGAGGATGGGCAAAAGCACAAGCAACGCACTTTGCTGATGGTGGAACATTTGATCAAATTTATATTCCAAAGAAGTAAATAATTCAAAAACCTACTAATATAAGTATCTATTTATATTGGTAGGTTTTATTTGGGTTAATTATAATATTTTTCGAGCAAATTTATTGACAAAAGCATGAATTTACTTTATAGTATATTTCATATAAAGTTTATAAAATTAGTAGGAAATCAGGTAAGATTTATAAGAAAAAAATAAAAATACTTAATAAGAATACCTAGTATTATTTCCCATGAAAACTGATATTACGGATTGGTTTGGAAATAAAAGTAATATTATTTTGGAGCATATTGTTAACCTAAAAGCCTACTAAACATATATGAATAATTAAATATTTATAATAAGACGATAGGGGCGAACATTGTGAAAAAAACTATAATTTTAAGTTTAGTGCTTTCAACTGCTCTAGTAATTGGGGCTTTTGCAGGTTGTGGGAAGCAACAAGCTAGCAATGGTAAGAAATCAGTAGAACTTTTGAATGTATCATATGATCCAACAAGAGAGTTATACACAAAATTTAATGAGAGTTTTGAAAAGTATTGGAAAGAAAAAACTGGACAAGATGTAACAATAGATCAATCACACGGAGGATCTGGTTCACAGGCACAAGCAGTTATGGGAGGATTAGATGCTGATATAGTTACTTTAGCATTAGGATATGATATTGATGCTATAAGTAAGGCTGGCCTTGTGGATAGTGATTGGCAAAGCAGGTTTAAAGAAAATAGTGCGCCATATACATCTACTATTGTTTTTCTTGTTAGAAAAGGGAATCCAAAGAATATAAAAGATTGGGATGATTTAACGAAAGATGGCGTTTCAATTGTAACTCCTAACCCAAAAACTTCAGGGGGAGCTAGGTGGAATTACTTAGCGGCATGGGCATATGCGTCAAAAAAATATAATGGAGATGAAAAATCCATAAAAGATTTTATGTCTAAGTTATATTCAAACGTAGTTGTACTAGATTCAGGATCAAGAGGAGCAACTACTAGTTTTGTTAGAAGAGGATTAGGAGATGTGCTTATTGCTTGGGAAAATGAAGCTATGTTGTCATTACAACAGCTTGGAAAAGATAATTATGAAATAGTTACTCCATCATTAAGTATTTTGACAGAGCCATCAGTTGCAGTGGTAGATAAAGTTGCTGATAAAAGAGGGACCAAAGAAGTTGCTGAGGCTTATTTAGATTACTTATATACCAAAGAAGGACAGGAATTAGTAGCTGAAAATTATTATAGGCCAAGAGATAAAGAAGTTGCTGAAGAATACAAGGATACATTTCCAAAGTTGGATCTTGTAACTATAGATGATCCATTGTTTGGAGGATGGAAAAAGGCACAATCGACGCATTTTGCTGATGGTGGAACATTTGATCAAATCTATATACCAAAAAGCTAATAATATTAGAGTGGAATTTTAAAGAGTATTAATTATTTTCGTAGAGTGGGGGATGAATATGAGCAAGTCAAAAAGAGTTATTCCTGGATTTAAATTGACAATGGGATATTCTCTTGTTTACTTAAGTCTTATTGTCTTAATTCCTTTGTCAGCTTTGGTTATAAAGTCAGGAGGAATGGGATTAGATAAGTTTCTTAAAACCGTATTAGATTCAAGAGTATTACATTCATATCTAGTTAGTTTTGGAGCAGCATTTATAGCAGCAATAATAAATAGTATATTTGGAGTGATTTTAGCATGGGTTTTAGTAAGATATGATTTTCCATTTAAAAGATTTATAGATGGAATAATTGATTTACCATTTGCCCTTCCAACAGCGGTAGCAGGTATATCTCTTACTACTTTATATTCTGAAAATGGGTGGATAGGAAAGATATTTTATTCTTTTGGAATTAAATCTTCTTTCTCCATTTTAGGAATTGTTATCGCTTTAACATTTATTGGGATTCCGTTTGTTGTAAGAACTATTCAGCCAGTTCTTGAAGATTTGGATAGTCAATATGAAGAAGCAGCAGCAATGCTTGGAGCTAGCAGAACAAGGACTTTTTTTAAAGTAATATTTCCAGAAATATCAGCACCATTATTGACAGGTTTTGGTTTGGCTTTTGCTAGAGGTGTTGGTGAATATGGCAGTGTAGTTTTCATAGCAGGAAATCTTCCAATGAAAACAGAGATTGCACCTCTTTTGATTATGTCAAAATTAGAACAATATGATTATAGCGGTGCTACTGCAATAGCATTAGTTATGTTAGGTGCTTCATTTTTAATATTATTTGTCATAAACGGAATTCAGCTATACAATAGTAAATTAAAGAAGATATGAGGTGAGTAGTAAGTGAAAAAGACATCAATGCATAGAAGGGAAAATAAATTCTTGAAATATGGTTTAATAGGTATAAGTGTATTGTTTCTTATATTAATGCTTATTATCCCACTAATATCTATAATTTCGGAAGCTTTGGCCAATGGGTTTAATGGATATGTTAAAGCAGTTTCAGATGGATACACTCTTAAAGCTATGAACCTTACACTAATAGCTACGTTAATAGCAACAATTATGAATACTATATTTGGTATATGTATTGCGTGGGCTATTACAAAATTTCAGTTTAAAGGAAAAAACCTGTTGGGAACTTTAATTGATTTGCCATTTGCGATTTCACCTGTAATTGCAGGGTTGATATTTGTACTAACTTTTGGAAAAGGAAGTTTTTTGGAAAGTATTTTAGTTGAAAATAATTTGAAGATTGTTTTTGCTGTACCAGGAATAATACTCGCAACAATATTTGTAACATTTCCATTCGTAGCAAGAGAAATAATACCTCTTATGAATGCTCAGGGGACTGATGAAGAAGAAGCAGCGGCAATGATGGGAGCTAATGGCTTTAATATATTTAGAAAAATAACTCTTCCTAATATTAAATGGGGACTTATATATGGAGTGATACTTTGTGCGGCAAGAGCTATGGGAGAATTTGGAGCAGTTTCTGTAGTATCTGGCCATATTAGAGGAAAGACAAATACTTTACCATTACACATTGAGATTTTATATAATGAGTATCAATTTTCAGCAGCCTTTGCAGTTGCTTCTATATTAGTTATTATTGCAATTGTTGTTTTAATATTACGTAACATTGTGGAATGGAAAAGCAAGAAGGGGGTTTAGGACATGTATGTAGAATTAAAGAATATTAATAAAAATTTCGGAGATTATAAAGCCTCTGATAATGTTAATTTTAGAATAGAGCAAGGAAAGTTAATTGGTCTTTTAGGTCCAAGTGGAAGTGGTAAGACTACAATACTTAGAATGATAGCGGGGCTTGAAACGCCTGATGACGGTGATATCATTATTAATGGGGTTAAGGTTAATGATATAGAAGCAGGAAAAAGAGGAATAGGTTTTGTTTTTCAAAGTTATGCTTTATTTCGTCATATGACAGTTTATGATAATATAGCTTTTGGCCTTGTAGTGCAGAAGGCTAAAAAAGACTATATACATGAAAGAGTTATGGAGCTCATAGAGCTTATAGGTCTTAAAGGACTTGAAAAAAGATACCCAGGACAATTGTCTGGTGGGCAAAGACAACGTGTAGCCTTTGCTAGAGCACTTGCACCTAATCCACAGCTGTTACTATTGGATGAGCCTTTTGCAGCTATAGATGCAAAAGTAAGAAAAGAGCTTAGGAGATGGCTTAGAGAAACAATTTCAAAATTAGGAATAACAAGTATCTTTGTAACTCACGATCAAGATGAAGCAGTAGAAGTAGCAGATGAAATAATAATAACTAATAAAGGTAAGATTGAGCAAAAAGGAACTCCTGTTGAGATATATAAAAATCCAAAGACTCCTTTTGTGGCACAATTTATCGGTGAATCAAATCTTATAGAAGATTATACTAAGCTAAAGGGATTTGAAGCTGTAAACCCTAAAGAAACAAAGGCAATAGTACGTCCGGAATTTATACAAATAGCTAAAAATGACAAAGAAATATTAACTCCTCTTGCAGCAGAAAAAGGAATTATAAAAGATATTGCTTTTAGAGGAAATAATCTTGAAATAGATGTACAGGTAGGAAACCAAATACTTTATGCATACCGCAGTTTAGAGGATGAAGAACTAAAAATTGGCGAAGAAGTTTTAGTTTTAATTCATAGAGTTTATGCATTTAATGAGAATAGCGCTAATGTTGTAGAAAACAAAATTAAGACAGAAGAAATGTCTGTATTTATTTAGTAAAAATATTGACCTTAGAAAAAGGAGATATGCTATGAGTAAGAACGTTCAAGTAAAACAATTAGAGACAGATATATTAATTATTGGCGGGGGTACTGCTGGGTGCTATGCAGCACTAACAATACGAGAAGAAAATTCTAATGCATCTGTACTTATTCTCGAAAAAGCTAATATTAAAAGAAGCGGCTGTCTTGCAGCAGGAGTAAATGCAATTAATGCTTATATAGTTAAAGGAAGAACTCCAGAAGACTATGTAGATTATGCTAAAAAGGATGCGGATAATATTGTAAGAGAAGATTTACTACTTACAATGTCACAAGGCTTAAATAAAGTAACAAAAAAACTAGAAGATTTAGGGCTTGTTATTTTAAAAGATGAAAATGGTGAATATGTAGCTAGAGGAAATAGAAATATTAAAATTAATGGTGAAAATATTAAACCTATTTTAGCAGATGCAGTTAAAAAGCTTCCAGATGTTACAGTTATGAATCAAGTTAATGTTATTGATTATATTGTAAAAGATAATCATATACTTGGAGCCTTTGCAGTAGGAGTTGAAGATGAGACTCTATATGAAATTAAAGCTAAAAAAGTAATATGTGCTACAGGTGGAGCAGCAGGGTTATATAAACCTAACAATCCAGGGTTCTCAAGACATAAAATGTGGTATCCTCCATTTAATACTGGAGCGGGATATGCTATGGGAATAAAAGCTGGAGCTGAAATGACAACTTTTGAAATGAGATTCATTGCTTTAAGATGCAAGGACACTATAGCACCTACAGGTACAATTGCGCAAGGTGTTGGGGCAAAGCAAGTAAATTCAAAAGGTGAAGTATATGAAACAAAATATGGATTAACTACTTCAGAAAGAGTTTATGGCACAGTAAAGGAAAATCAAGAAGGTAGAGGTCCTTGTTATTTAAGAACAGAAGGTATTAGCTCTGCCCAAGATGAAGAATTGAAGAAGGCATATTTAAACATGGCACCTAGCCAAACTTTAAAATGGATAGAATCAGGCAAAAATCCAAGTGAGCAAAATGTAGAAATTGAAGGTACAGAACCATACATAGTAGGTGGACACACTGCTAGCGGATATTGGGTTGATACTAAAAGAGAGACTACAATAAAAGGTCTTTATGCAGCAGGTGATGTAGCAGGTGGATGTCCGCAAAAATATGTTACAGGTGCATTAGTAGAAGGTGAAATTGCAGCAAAAGCAGCAGTAGAAGCAATAAATAGTGATGAGAATAATATTACTTTATCAAAAGCTGAAGAAGACTCACTGATAGAGAAAAAGAAAGCAGAAGTTGAAAAAGTATTAAATTCTGAAAATCAAATATTCAATGTTGAACAACTTGAAGAAGCAATGCAGAAGGTAATGGATACTTATGCAGGTGGAATTGGAAGTAGTTATCAATTCAATGAAAAGCAGCTTGAACTTGCTGCTGAGAAAATTGAGCAAATTGAAAAATTAAGTGAGAATCTGCACGCAGAAGATATGCATGAGTTAATGTTTGTATATGAGTTAAAAGAGAGACTTACTCTTTGTAAATCTGTAATTGCTCACTTAAAGGCTAGAAAAGAAACTAGATGGCATAGCTTTGCAGAGAATCTTGATTATCCAGAAAAGAGTGACGAATGGCTTAAATATGTTAATTCAAAGCTTGAAGATGGAAAACTTACAATTTTATATAGAGATTTAGTGGGAAGAGGTGAAACATATGAGCATAGCAATAGATAAGAATAAATGCATAGGATGCAAAAAATGTTTAGCTGTGTGTCCTGGAAGTCTTATAAAATTAAGAGATGATGGAAAAGTTTATATAAAATATCCTAAAGATTGTTGGGGATGCTCTTCTTGTATAAAAGAATGCCCTACAGGTTCAATTTCATTATATCTAGGAGCAGATATGGGTGGAAGAGGAAGCAAACTTACAGTTAAATTTAAAGATGATATTGCGGATTGGAAAATTGAAGAAACTGATGGAACAGAGCATTCAATTAAAATAAACCGTAAAGATTCGAATCAATACTAAATTCAGTTAACAATTTACAATTAACAGTTTACAGTTGAAGTATGAAAGTCCTTGACTTTTATCAGAGTAATTCTACTTTATGAATTCAAGAAATCCTGTAAGGAAAGTGATGCTTGAAAAAGTGGGAATCAAAAAGTAAAGCTCCAAATTTTACATTTGGTTAGCTGCACTTTCACATAGTGCATTTTATATTTTGTTCTTTGAGCTTTCTCTTTAGAACTTTAACTACAATTGTAAATTTTTAATTGCAACATATAAATTTCAAAATTTTACTTAGTACACAAGGGGGACTAATATATGAGTGAATTATCACATCTTGATAAATTAGAAGCAGAAGCAATTTATATTATTAGAGAAGTAGCTGCAGAATGTGAAAAGCCAGTAATGTTATATTCTATTGGTAAAGACAGTTCAGTTATGTTACATCTTGCAATGAAAGCATTTTATCCTGAAAAACCGCCATTTCCTTTTATGCATATAGATACAACATGGAAGTTTAAAGAAATGATTGATTTTCGTGATAATACAGCTAAAAAATTAGGAATAGAAATGATTGTCCATTCGAACGAAGATGGAGTAAAGCAAGGAATTAATCCTTTTGATCATGGTTCAGCATATACTGACATTATGAAGACTCAAGCTTTAAAACAAGGTTTAAGCAAATATGGGTTTACAGCAGCCTTTGGTGGTGGTCGTCGTGATGAAGAAAAATCTCGTGCGAAGGAAAGAATTTTCTCTTTCAGAAATGAAGCACAAGCATGGGACCCTAAAAATCAAAGACCAGAGATGTGGAAACTTTATAACACTAAAATAAATAAAGGTGAAAGTATGAGAGTTTTCCCAATTTCAAATTGGACTGAAAATGACATATGGCAATATATAAAGCGTGAAAATATTGATATCGTGCCTCTATATTTTGCAAAAGAAAGACCATGCATTGAGCGTGATGGTAATATTATTATGGTAGATGATGATAGATTGAAACTATTACCAGGTGAGAAGGTTGAACATAAAACAATAAGATTTAGAACACTTGGATGTTATCCATTAACAGGTGGTTTTGAATCAGATGCAGTTACTTTAGATGCGATTATTGAGGAAACCCTTAGTGCCGTATCATCTGAGAGAACAACTAGAGTTATTGATAGTGAAGCAGCAGGTAGTATGGAAAGAAGAAAGAGAGAGGGGTATTTCTAAGATGAAGAGCTTATTAAAGTTTATAACATGTGGTAGCGTAGATGACGGAAAATCTACTCTTATAGGACATATTTTATATGATTCAAAGCTTTTATATGCAGACCAAGAAAAAGCTTTAGAATTAGACAGTAAAGTTGGAAGCAGAGGCGGAGCAATAGACTATTCTCTATTATTAGATGGCTTAATGGCAGAACGTGAACAAGGAATTACAATAGACGTTGCATATCGTTATTTTACAACTGATAATAGAAGTTTTATAGTAGCAGATACTCCAGGACACGAAGAATATACTAGAAACATGGCGGTAGGTGCATCTTTTGCAGAGCTTGCTATTATATTAATAGATGCAAAGCAAGGAGTACTTGTTCAAACAAGAAGACATGCAAGAATTTGTTCTTTAATGGGTGTAAAACATTTTGTATTTGCAGTTAATAAGATTGACTTAGTAGGATACAGCCACGAGAGATTTCTAGAAATTGAAGATCAAATTAAAGAATTAGTAAAAGAACTTTCATTAGAAAATGTTCATATAATTCCAGTATCAGCTACAGAAGGGGATAATGTTACAAAGAAGTCAGAAAATACTCCGTGGTATAATGGAGAGGCACTTTTAACATATCTAGAAAATGTAGAGATTGATAATAAATCAGAAGAAGGCTTCTATATGCCAGTTCAAAGAGTATGTAGGCCTAATCATACTTTTAGAGGATTCCAAGGGGAAATTGAAGCAGGAAGCATCGCTGTAGGAGATGAAATTACAACTCTTCCTAGTAATGAAAAAGCTCTAGTAAAAAGCATTCATGTTACAGATAAGGAATCACAAAGTGCAGGGCAAGGACAGGCGGTTACAATACAGCTTAATAAAGAAGTTGACGTATCAAGAGGCTGTGTACTTACAAAAGGAACTAGCATTGCTCCAAGCAAGCTGCTTAGTGCAAAAATTCTTTGGATGGATGACTCGGAATTAACAGCAGGCAAAGAGTATTTTGTTAAAGTAGGAACTAAGATGTTAACTGGTGTAGTAACAGATGTAAAGTATAAAATTGATGTTAACACTGGAGAACATTTACCAACTGGCTATTTAACAAAAAATGAAATAGCAGCATGTGATATTTTACTTTCTGAAAAGATAGTAGTTGATAAGTTCGATGCACATAAAACATTAGGAGAACTTATTTTAATAGACCGTATCACTAACATGACATCAGCTTGTGGTGTTATAGAAGATGTTCATAATAATGATGCTAAAAATGGAAAATTTGCTTTTGAATACAATGAATTAAAAGCAAGAGGAGACATTTTTGAAGAATTCTATTATGATACAGAAACTCTATCTATATTCAAATATAAACCAGAAGAAAAAACTTATACTGTAGGCGATGAACTTCCAATAGAAGGTGATAGTTACCAATATCCAGAAAACTTTGATTTATTAGTTCTTCGTGATGGAGTAGCAATTGAAGTAAGAGATAAGAAAATTGCTGGCATTAAATTAATTGATGAATATAAATATCAAGAAGTTCCAGTTATAAATGGTAGAGGATTTGAAGTTAAGGTAAATTCCAATGAGGAAGTTACAACATTCTTAAATGAATATAAAGAAACTAACGAGAAAACTCTAGGAGATTTCTTAAATAAATGGGTTAGATTTGAGACTTATAGAAAAGTAGTTTTTCATAGTACTAACTAGGAAATACATTGACTAATCAATTATATTCGTTGGAATAAAGTTTAGCATCAATAGATTGTAGATACAATTTATTGATGCTTTTTTTTTCATTAAATACTGAAATTTGTATTTGCATATTTTTAGGATAATGAGTTTAATAATTATTGCAATATTTAAATTACATATTGGAGATTAAAGCAATAAACATCACAAAATGTGATAAAATAAATGTAGGTTGTAGGTTTTAATTATTAACTAAAGTTAATATCGTATTTTGTAGCGAAAGGATAAAATTACATGGAAATTATTTCAACAATTGTTGGGCAGGTTAGCATTATGTATGTGTTAATGGCAATTGGATTTATTGTTTACCGTAAAAATTTAATTAATGAAGAAGGAGCTAAACAAATTTCTAATTTGTTAGTTTGGGTAATTAATCCATTAATTATGTTGACTCGTTATCAAATGAATTTTTCAATGGAGAAGCTCGAAGAGCTTGGAATTTCATTTTTAGTTTCCTTATGTGCAATGCTAATTGGATTCCTTATAGGGAAAATTATATTTAAGAAAAATCAAAGAATTGATAAATTTGCAATTGGATTTGCTAACGCAGGGTTTATTGGGATTCCTTTAGTAACTAATCTAATGGGAATAGATAAGGTCTTTTTTTTATCAGCCTATTTAGTTTGTTTTAATATTTTGAGTTACACTTATGGAATATATATGGTATCAAATAATAAAAATTTAATCACGGTCAAAAGTGTTTTGTTAAATCCAGGAATTATAGCAGTAGCATTTGGACTACTTATTTTTGTTTCACCAGTTAAATTACCATCACTTTTTTATGATGCTTTTAATTTAGTTGGGCAGACTAATACACCTATAGCAATGATTTTACTTGGTACATATATTGCAAAAGCTGAGCTTATTACACTATTTAATGATAGACATGCATATTTTGTGGCAGCTATAAAGCTTGTTGTAATTCCAATAATAATAACTGTTCTATTTAAGTTTTTACCTCCATATCTGGTAGAAATAAAAAAGGTTGTATTAATAGCTATGTCTACTCCTGTAGGTCTTACAGTACCAATGTTTTCTCAAATGTATGGAGGGGATTATGAGTATGGGGCTAAATTAGTTGGATTAAGCACATTGTTATCATTAGCGACTATACCAGTAATTTTATTTTTTGCTAATATTATTTGGTAAATGGTTATATTAAATAATAAATGACCATAGCAATTTTAACCATATCATCAGATAAATTTATATAAGAATGAGGTTTAGAAGAATCAAACACAATTGAATCTCCAACATTTAAAGTATAATTTGTATTATCAACATTTAAAGTTAATTGTCCATTATAAACGATTATGTATTCTTGGGTTTTTTCACCATGGGGGTTAGAGTCATATGAACTATTGCCATCCAATTCTACATGAAATAGCTCAAAGTTTCTATTTGTATTACTTGTAAAATAGCAATAAACTCTAAATTTATTATCTGAGGATTCTTGTTCCGTAGAATCTTCTTTTTTTATTAAGATATTATTGTTTAATGGTTCATCAATAAGAGTAGTATATGGAATTTTTAAACCGTTAGCAATTTTCCATATTGTATTTATTGTCGGGTTAGATTCACCGCGTTCAATTTGTCCAAGCATTACTTTACTAACGCCACATATCTCAGAAAGTTTTCCGAGACTTAGCTGCCTTTCGCTCCTTAATCTTTTTAGGTTACTAGCAATAATATTATTTAAATTCATATTTCCACTCCTTGACAAATATAACGTACAAAAGTAAGATATAACATATAGAAAGTATAACGTACAATGTATATATTATATATTACGATTTTATATAAAAACTATCAAGGGGGCATTTTATGGAATTGGGGAAAATACCAGATAATTCGTACAAAGAAGAAGAAAAAAATAATTTGGATCACTTTATTAAAGGAATAAAAGACTGCATTCCAACTATTTTTGGATATTTAAGTTTAGGACTTGCCTGTGGAGTTTTAGGAAAATCATGTGGATTAACAATTTGGGAAGCCATGGGGATGAGCGCATTTGTTTATGGAGGATCGTCTCAGTTTATTGCTTCAAGCATGATTTTATCATCAGCGTCAGTGCCAAGTATAATATTTACTATCTTTTTTGTTAACTTTAGGCATCTATTTATGAGTGCATCAATTGCACCATATTTTAAGAAAAACTCATTGCTAAAAAATCTCTTTATTGGTGTACTGTTAACTGATGAAACTTTTGCAGTAGCATCCGAAGAAGGAATTAGGAAAAATAAAATTAATAATTTATGGATGATTGGATTAAATATTACTGCATATATAAATTGGATTATGGCTACAGGGGTTGGGGTTCTTTTAGGAAGTGTTATCCCAGACTACAAAGCTTTTGGCTTAGATTTTGCATTAGCAGCTATGTTTATAGGATTACTGATTTCAGCTATAAGGGTAAACTTAAAAATAAAAAAAGCAATAATAATAATTTTTACTGCAGTAATTATACTTATAATCAGCACGAAATTTGTTTCAACTAGCATCGGTGTAATTATAGCAGCGACCAGTGGTGCATTAATTGGGGTGGTGATTAAGGAATGAATTATTATGTATGGAGTGTCATTCTAGGGGGATGTATTGTAACTGTACTTCCAAGAATACTCCCTATAACTATATTATCAAAGATTAAATTAAATAAGAGAGTTGAAGAATTCTTAACATATATACCAATATCAATTTTAGCGGCTTTAATAGCGGTAGAACTTTTTACAGTAGATAATAAGTTTTCAATCGATGGGAATTTTTTGGAGTTAATAGCTGCAATACCAACAATATTAGTTGCTATTAAAAAAAATGAGTTATTATTAACAGTAGTTGTAGGAATTATATCAATTGCAGTTTTAAGATTTCTATATTAATAACGAGGATTAGATTAAAGGTATTACATTTATGTAGATACCTTTTTTATTTGACTTGGAATTTATATAAGTGTATTATCTTCTATAAGTAAAGGATAATAATGGTTATAAATTAATGATAAAGGAATAACAAAATGAAAGATAAAATAAAGTTAACAGCAAAAACTAAAATTTGTATTAAAAACAGTATAATACTTTCTATTATAATTAGCATTTTTGCACAAATATATATATATCCTTTTAGCAATAAGTTCGTTTTGGGAGCTGGAGTCATTGTAATAGGTTTTGTTTTTTCCATATCTGAAAATATATACCCATTTATAATAGGAGTAATAGCGGGAATTTTAACAGCATTCATCAGAAGTATGGGGTTAATAATAACTTCTTCCAGTTATTCAAATGATATTATATTGCAATTTATACCAGCTGCCATTTTTTATATTTCTTATGGAATTTTAGGCACAATATTTCCGTTGAATAAGAAAAATAAATCCATAATGTATTTATATTTTTCTTTAACCTCTTTTGATATAATATGCAATGTTATAGAAATAGAAATTAGGAATATGTTTTCTATATCAACAATGGAAGTGATTATAGTTACAGGCCTCATTCGAGCATTTATTCAATGTTCTGCTTACTTATTATACAATTATCAGAAGTTATATATTAAAAATTCAGAGCACCAAAATCGTTACGCTGAGCTAAATTTAATGGTTTCTAAAATATATGCTGAAGCATTCTATTTGCAAAAATCCACGCATGATTTAAATAAAGTAATGAAGGAAGCATATGATTTGTATGAAATAAATAAAGGTAAATCAGAATTTTCAACTAAAGCTTTAGCTATTGCTCAGAATGCTCATGAGATCCGTAAAAATAATGATAGGGTTCTTAGAGGAATAAATCAATTAGTAGAAAATGTTGAAAAAGCAGAATACATGACTATTTCA
The DNA here is from genome assembly GCF_002760435.1 of Clostridium sp. LS. Taxonomy (GTDB): domain Bacteria; phylum Bacillota; class Clostridia; order Clostridiales; family Clostridiaceae; genus Clostridium. The sequence continues at coordinate 47,382 of NZ_AUUU01000031.1, read as the reverse complement.
GAAATTTTTTCTATAATAGAAGATAGTACAAAAAGACAGGTAGATAGTATTAATTCTAGCATTTTTATAGAATTTAAATTAGAAAAAGATTGCTCAATTAAAAGATATTACGATATTTTTGCAATTTTAAATAATTTAGTTATCAATGCTATTGAAGCATGTAATTATAAAAATACAATTAGTGTAACAGGGAAAGTTTTAGAAAAAGCATTGATGCTTAAGGTTTCAGATGATGGGACAGGCATCGATGAAGAAGTATTACCATATATATTCAACATCGGATTTTCTACTAAATTTGATAAGAATACTGGAGCAATGTCTTCGGGAATAGGGTTGTGCCACGTTAAAAATCTTTTGGAGGATTTAGGTGGAACAATAGAAGTTAAAAGTAATTCTAATATTGGAACCACATTTGTGATTAATATACCAATATTAAGTTTATAAAGAATTTATATTAAGGGAGTATTTATGGAAACAACATTTGTAATTATCGATGATGATATAGCGATATGCAAAATTTTAGAACAGACAATTAAAAAGAATAACTTAGGAAAAGTTTTATCAATTTTAAATTCAGGAAAAGATGCAAAAGATATAATAACCAAATTAAATCCTGACATTGTATTAGTTGATTTGTTATTACCGGAAGTAGATGGTATAGAAATTGTAAAAAACTCATATGAAAGTGGATTTAAAGGTAAAATTATAATGTTATCTCAAGTAGAGGAAGGCGAAATGATTTCTAATGCTTATAAAAGCGGAGTACTTTTTTACATTAATAAGCCGATTAATATGATTGAAACAATTAGTGTTATTAAGAATGTAAAAAAGCAAGTTGAATTAGAAAAATCTATATTAATGATAAAAAGCGTGATTTTTCCTGACAATATTGAAAAGACTAAAGAAGTACAAAATGATACAAGTTATTCCTCTGCTGAAGATAAGCTGTTAAGAATATTTTCGGATGTTAATATAGTAGGAACTGCTGGTGTAGATGAGTTAAAGCTTGTAATATTAAATATAATTGATAAAAAGAAAATAAATCCATCTAAGCCATATCAGCTAAAAGAAGTTTATATGGAAGTTGCAAGAGAATTATATGGTAAGGAACTTGCAGCTATTAATTGTAGAGCTATGGAACAGCGTATTAGAAGAACGATTACCAAGGCAATGACATCTATAGCTAGTTTAGGAATTGAAGATCTAAATAATAACATATACAAAGAATATTCTTCATCCCTTTTTGAGATTAAACAAATAAAACAGGAAATGAGATCTCTCAAGCAGTCTTCAACAAAACAGGGAAAAATAAATACTAAAAAATTTATTGAAGGTATATTAATTAAAATATTAAATTAGTATACAAACTACAATAAACTACAGAAAACACAGAATGCTTAAATCTATTGAATAAAATACTCTTAAAATATATAATCTATCTAAGATTTATGAAAAAGCGAAGGAGCTTTGGTGTATATGCCAAGGCTCTTTTTTTATACAACAAAATCTATTATGTGATAACTATTATTCGATTTGAAATAAAAGTTTAAATAAAAGGGGGGCAATAGATGATTAGGCTAGAAAACGTAGTTAAAAATTTTGGGGATGTTCATGTTTTAAAAAATGTAAACTTAACTGTTAATGAAGGAGAAAAGTTAGTTGTAATAGGACCAAGTGGATCTGGAAAATCGACTCTTATTAGATGTATTAATTATTTAGAGGAACCTACTTCTGGAAAAGTTATTGTAGATGAGTATGACTTGAGCTTGAAAAAAGATTTGGCTAAAGTAAGGCAGTCTACTGCAATGGTTTTTCAGCAATTTAACTTGTATCCACATATGACCGTATTAGAAAACTTAACTTTAGCACCTATAAAACTTCAAAAGGTAAGCAAAAAAGAAGCAGAAGAATCAGGGAGAAAGTATTTAGAAAGAGTAGGTTTAAAGGAAAAGGCAGATTCTTATCCAAACCAATTATCGGGGGGACAACAACAAAGGGTTGCAATTGCGAGAGCACTTAATATGCATCCTAAAATAATGTTATTTGATGAACCTACATCAGCATTAGATCCAGAAATGATTCAAGAAGTGTTGGATGTCCTAGTCGGCTTATCTAAAGAAAATATAACAATGGTTGTTGTAACTCATGAAATGGGATTTGCGAAACAAGTTGCAGATAGAGTTGTATTCATGGATGGTGGTCAGATTATTGAAGAGGCTCCACCAAAAGAATTTTTCTCAAATCCAAAGAATGAGAGAACAAAAGCTTTTTTAAATAAGGTTATTAGATAACAAATCAAATTTTACATAAAAGTAATGAAAATAGGGGGATAAATAGATGAAGTTAAGAAAAGTATTTTTAGCGTTAGGATTAGGTATATGTATAATGATGGCAGGTTGTAGTTCAACTCCATCAACACAAAGCAGTGCAGGAGTAAATACAACTGAAGCAAAAGAAATACAAGCTATAAAAGATAGAGGAGTATTGAAGGTAGGAGTAAAAGTAGATGTGCCTAAATATGGTTATAAGAATCCTAAAACAGGTGAAATGGAAGGTTTAGAAATTGATTTATCAAAAGCAATAGCAAAAAAAATCTTAGGTGATGAAAATAAGGTAGAATTCCAAGGGGTAACAGCTAAAACAAGAGGACCGCTTCTTGATAATGGAGAAATAGATATGGTTGCGGCTACATTTACAATAACTGATGAAAGAAAAAAGAGCTATAATTTTTCAGATCCGTATGTAAAGGATGGTATTGGATTACTTGTTAAAAAGAGTCTTGGCGCATCATCACTCAAAGATTTAAACGGAAAGACTATTGGTGTAGCTCAAAGCTCAACAACTAAGGATGCGTTACAAAAGGAAGCTGAAAAGCAAGGAATTACTCTTAAATTTTCTGAACTTGGTGGATATCCAGAACTTAAAACAGCACTAGATTCGGGCAGAATTGATTGTTTTGCAGTTGATGCTTCTATTTTAAATGGATATGTTGATGATTCAACAGTAATATTAGATGATAGATATAATCCTCAAGAATATGGTATTGCAAGTAAAAAAGACAATACTGAACTTGCTAAAGTAATAAATGAAGTTATAAATGATATGAAGAGTTCAGGGGAATTAGATAAATTAATTAAAAAGTGGGATATTAAGTAATGAATGGACCTTTTTCAATATTTAAATGGGAAGCACTTTTTAAAGACTTTAACATATTTTTTGAGGGATTTGTAACAACACTTGAGGTTTCAATATTAGGACTTATATTAGCCCTAATACTTGGAACTATCTTTGGAGTACTTTCTACAAGTAAAATTAAGATTTTTAAGATTATATGCAGAATATATGTAGAGGTAATTCAAAATACACCTCTTGTAATACAAGTATTCTTTCTATTTAATGGATTGCCATATGCAAAGATTGTACTGCCAGTATTTTTAATAGGAATACTTGGAGTTGGAGTTTATCATGGTGCATATATTGCAGAAGTTGTAAGAACTGGTATAACATCAATATCAAAAGGACAATTTGAGGCTGCTAAGTCACAAGGATTTTCACATATTCAAACTATGAGATATATAATATTACCTCAAACCATAAAGATAATAATACCACCGCTTGCAAATCAAATGGTAAATTTGATAAAAAATACTTCTGTATTGGCTATGATTGCAGGTGGAGATTTAATGTACACAGCAGATTCGTGGTCTAGTGCAAATATGTACTATGGTCCTGCGTATGTTATAACTGGTGCACTTTATTTTGTGATTTGTTATCCATTGGCAATGCTTTCAAGAAAACTTGAACTTAGAGAAAAAAAGAAGGCTTTAATAAAGGTTGAAGATTCTATATCAGGACAAACTGCTGTAGTAGAAGGGGGGCTATAATAATGTCAAGTGTATTTAATCAAGCTAATGTATCCTTTCTTTTGCAGGGAATGGAATTGACTTTAATAATAGCATTTCTATCAATTATATTAAGCGTGTTTTTTGGAACAATTCTTGCAGTGTTAAGAAATCATTCAAAAGGGATTTTAGGAAAAATTGCAACAATATATATAGAAATTTTTAGAAATACACCAAACTTATTATGGATTTTAGCTATTAGGTTTTTAGTTCCTATAAAACCTATGAATTCAGGAATCCTCTCTTTTACATTATTTACTTCAGCTGCTATGGCTGAAATATTTAGAGGTGGTATGAATTCTATAAATAAGGGACAGTATGAAGCAGCATATTCCCAGGGATTTTCAAAGTTTCAGACGTTAAGATATATAATATTACCTCAAAGCTTTAGGCGTTGTGTTCCGACTTTTTTATCTCAAGCAATTACTGTAATAAAAGATACATCTTTTTTATGGGCAGTTGGAATAGAAGAATTTACAGGAAAAGGCATGATTCTTATGGGAAGTTTTGTTTCATCTTTTCAGATATTCTTGTTGTTTGGAACTATAGCAGCAACGTATTTCATAGTAAATTTTGCAATATCATGTTGTGTGAGGACTATTAGAACTGAGTATTAAGATTAGATAAAAATTAATATATTTATTTCAAGTGGAAAAATAGTAGAAGTAAAACAGTTTTAGTTTAACTCCTACTATTTTTTATTTGGTTTCAATTCCAATTAATACATTGGAGCAAGAAAGATAAATTCCTAGAAGTACGAATATAAGACTGATAATATGAATTGGTAAAATTTCTTCTCTTAATACTATTCCGGAGAGCAAAATGCTACTGAGTGGCATAACTCCTGTAAATACAGCAGCATTACTTGCATCTACTTTTGCAATTCCTTTAAACCATAGTATATACGAAATTACGCAAACAAATAATCCATAATATCCAATAGATAGGTATGCTGTCGTGTTAAAATTACAAAAATCAAAGGATAGAAAATCATGTAGCGCAAATGGCATGAAACATACAACTGAAAACATTGTAATTAGTGTTGTTCTATATATTGGTGGTATTGGAAATGCATTTTTCTTGCTTAATATGGAAAAAAGAGCTTCACATATTACTGCTAAAAACACCAATATAGTTCCTTTAATAGAGTTTATATTACTCATAGGTAAGATAAATAAGTTGTAAAAATTTACGAGTAATATCCCTATAACAACAAACACAATTCCTAGAATTCTGTTTAAATATAGTTTTTCTTTTAATATAAAAAAAGCTAATATCCCAATTATAGCTGGGGTAGTGCTAGTTACTAATCCACTTTCAACTGCGGATGTAAATTTTAATCCGAAAAAAAGTAGAGCTCTAAATAAGCAAATTCCAGTAATAGATTGAAGAAACAATATAAGCATTGTTCTCTTATTAATTTTAGGGATTTCTTTTTTTATTTTATAAGTTAAAGGCACCAGTATAATTAACGCTATCATAAGGCTCAATTCTGAAGCTAAGAAAACAGGCAAGGTTTTAACTAGCAATTTACTTGCCACAACTGAGCTGCCAGCTATAATCATTGCTAAGGTTAGTTCTAGATATGCACTAAGTTTATCTTTCATTTTGGATTCTCCTTCTATCATTGTAAGTTTGTGGTGTTTATTTTATAATATTAACATCTGTAAAGTGGTTTATGTAGTTCCAATTAATATGGCTTTTTACAGTACCACTTTCGTTAGGAGATGATTAAGTAATGTGGTTAAGCATAGATAGACATAGTGATATATCACTTATAAGACAGATTTATGGGCAAATAAAATTACTTATATTGGAAGGGAAATTAGTTGAAGGAAGTAAACTTCCATCAACAAGATGGCTTTCTGAAGACTTAAATGTGTCAAGGAATGTTATATTGGAGGCTTACGAGCAGCTTATGGCTGAGGGATATATTGAAAGCAGGCATGGATCAGGTACGATTGTTTCAAAAGGTACTTATTTTAAAAGAGAAGCAATAAAAGAAAATCAAGTTGTTTCAGCCAAGATTCAAAAAGAATATGATAATGATATCATTGATTTTAGATCTGGAATACCCGAATTAGGAATGTTTCCTAAGAAGGAGTGGGGAAATTTGCTTAATAAAACTTGCATTAATAACTCATGCTCAATATTTAGGTACTGTGATCCTGAAGGAGTAATTGAGCTAAGGCAAGAACTTTCAAAATACCTATTTAGAACTAGGGGAATACAGAGTAAACCAGAACAAATAGTAATTATATCAGGTTCTACACAAGGATTATCTTTAATATCAAAGATATTATACAAATCTAATGCAGAAGTTATAGTAGAAGATCCTATTCATTATGGGTTATTAAATGTTATTTCATCCTGCGGATATTCAATAAATCCTATTCCTGTTGATGATAAAGGATTAAAAACGGAAATGATGAATTCAATAGGTAAGGTTGAATTTGTATATGTGACACCATCCCATCAGTTTCCACTAGGTGGGGTTATGCCTATACAAAGGCGTATAGATCTAGTTAAATTTGCTGAAAAGAATAATTGTTATATCATTGAGGACGATTATGATAGTGAGTTCCGCTATGAGGGGCAACCAATAAGTTCACTTTATGAATTAGAACCTAGTAAAGTAATATATGTCGGATCTTTTAGTAAAATTTTAGCTCCAGCATTAAGGCTGGGATACATGATATTACCAGAAGAATTATTGGATAGATATAAGAAACTAAAAATGTACACAGATGTACATACTGAGTCTATTTCCCAACTTGCTTTAGCAAAGTTTATAAGCGAAGGAAAGCTAGAAAAGCATATATGGAAAATGAGAAAAGAATATACAAAGAAACGGCAGATATTAATTAAAAATTTAGATTATTATTTTTCAAATAAATATATTGTTAAAGGACAAGCGGCAGGGTTACATTTAGTAATTGAATTCGAAGATATAACTTTTAATGAGAAAATATTAGAGGAAATTATTAAAGAAAAGGTAAAAGTATACCCAGTTGAAAAATATGCAATAAATAAAGGCAATCATAAGAACGAAATTATTTTAGGATATGGGCATTTGAGTATTAAGGAAATAGAAGAGGGAATTAGAAGAATTGAGAAGGCTTTAACGCAATATATTAGATTCAAATAAAAAAATAAAATAAATTTCTATATTGACTTAAAGCGCACTTTAAGTGATATGATTTTTTTGAGGAGGAAGTTTATGTTAGAATTTGAAATAAGTGAGGTATCAAAAATAACTAAATTAAAATCTCACACTTTAAGGTATTACGAAAGTATTGGGTTAATTAAAGATATCAAAAGAAATACAGCAGGAAAAAGGGTATATACTGAGGATGACTTAAAATGGCTTGAAGTAATAAATAGACTTAGGGAAACTGGAATGAATATAAGACAAATGCAAGAGTATGCAAGATTAAGGCACATGGGAGATGAAACAATTTCAGAAAGAAAGATAATAATGGAGAATCACTTAGAATCAATAAATAGAGAAATTGATAAATTATTGGAAGCAAGAGATTATGTAGAAAAGAAAATCAAGATTTATAATGAAATGGAGGAAAAGATTAATGAAAGAAGAAAGTAGATTTGAAAGAGGATATAAAAAATTACTTGAAATAGATGGAAAAGCAGGACAAGAGGTAGAGAATAGTTTAAAGGATATTTCCCCTGATTTAATGAACTATATTATAGAGTATAGTTTTGGTGATATTTATTCAAGAGAAGGTCTTGACTTAAAGTCAAAAGAAATTGCGGTGGTTGCTGCTCTAACAGCCCTTGGAAACGCACATCCACAATTAAAGGTTCATATAAATGGAGCATTAAATGTTGGATGTACAATTAATGACGTTAAGGAAGTAATCCTACAAATGTCAGGATATTCTGGTTTTCCAACGTGTATAAATGCAATGAATGCCTTAAAAGACGTAATTGATGAACGAAAAATTCAAGGTATTAATGATATTGTTGGAGAGGAACCTACTAATGAAGTATCTCCGGCTCAGAGATATGAAGTCGGAGTAAAGGAACTTTCAGAATTAGATAACAATCAAGTAAAGGTTCTTGAAGAAGCTTATAATGAGTTTGCACCAGACCTAGTAAAGTTTGTAGTGAATAGCTATGCTGATATTATTGGTAGAAATAACTTGAGTAAAAGATATAGACAGATTGCTACAATTGCAGCCTTAACAGCTTTAGGTAATGCACAGCCTCAATTAAAGTTTCATATAAACGCAGGTTTAAATGTTGGATTAACAGCTAATGAAATAAAAGAAATAATGCTATTAATGACTGTGTATTCAGGTTTTCCATCTGCAATAAATGGAATGAATATATTAAAAGAAGTATTAAATAAATAGTGTTCCTTTTTATTCAAGCATAGGATATTATTAGAACTGTGGTAAAAAATAATATTATAGTTTATACTTGTATCAAAAGGGAGATAATATATGTCTAAGATTATGATAATAGAAGATAATGAAAATATAAAAAAAGAACTTATTGAATTTTTGATGCGTTATGGATATGAAGCCTATGCACCATCAGACTATGAAAATATAGTAAGTACAGCTTTAAAGGATGAACCTAATTTAATTTTACTCGATATAAACCTTCCTTATTATGATGGATACTATATATGCAGAGAAATTCGAAAGGAAAAAGATATACCAATAATAATTGTAACAAGCCGCGATAGTGAAATGGATGAAATTATGAGTATGAACTTAGGTGCAGATGATTTTGTAACAAAGCCATATAATACTCAAATATTGCTTGCAAGAATAACTGCAGTGCTTAGAAGGACTTCAGGGAATAATTCGAATTTTGAAATAGTTGAACATAAAGGCTTGAAGCTTAATGTTACTAATGGAAGTGTAAGTTTTAATGAAAATAAAGTTGATCTTACTAAAAATGAATTAAAAATACTCCTATGCCTTCTAAAAAATAAGGGGGCTATTGTAAGCAGAGAGGATTTAATGGATTTTCTGTGGAATTCCGATCTTTATATAGATGACAACACATTATCTGTTAATATAACTAGACTAAGAAAAAAACTAGGTGAATTAGGTTTTAATGATGGAATTGAAACTAAGAGAGGGCTTGGATATATATTGTTATGAATACAAGAGAATACTTTATTTCAAAATCGCCTTATATAATAATTAATTTAATAATATACCTATTGATTTTAGTTATTATGAGTATAGCTAAAACGCCTGCTATAATAATGTTTATAGTTTTTCTTATATGGTTTTTACCTTTATTAATTTATATATTAATAGATCTTTTTATTAAGAAAAAATTTTATGATGATATAATAGGTGTTACTGAAAAATTGGATAAAAAATATTTATTACCTGAAGTAATAAAAGTTCCTAATTATTATGAAGGAAAAATTATTTATGAAACATTAATGGAATGTAATAGAAATATGCATGAGCATGTTAATTTTTATAAAAACCTTCAAAAAGAATATAGAGAATATGTTGAGACATGGGTTCATGAAATTAAAACGCCCATATCTTCTTCAAAATTAATTATCGAAAATAGTGAGAGTAAAGAAAAGAATGCTCTAGGAGATGAATTGAAAAAAATTGAGGAATATATTAATCAAGCTCTCTATTATTCTAGAAGCACAGATGTTAGTAATGACTATATAATAAAGGAATTTGAAATAAAGGAAGCGATTCAAGAAGCTATTAGAAATAATAGGAGAGATTTTATTAACAAAAAGATAGCTGTTGATATAGAGGAAGTATCTGGAACCGTAGTAACTGATATTAAATGGATAAAGTTCATTGTAAATCAAATCATAATTAATTCAATAAAATATAGTAAGACTAAAAATGCAATTTTAAAGGCATATACAATAAAGGGAAAAGACAATTTAATGCTTATCATTGAGGATAATGGTATAGGAATCCCGCAAAATGATGTGAACAGAGTCTTTGATAAAGGGTTCACAGGTGAAAATGGAAGAAAGTATGGAAAGTCCACAGGAATAGGTCTTTATTTATGCAAGAAACTTTGTGAAAAATTAGGACTTGGAATATCATTAAGCTCTGAAGAAGGGGAAGGTACTAAGGTTAATATAATTTTTCCCATTGGAGATTTTACAAGCTTTAAGTAATTATGTGAAATAGAATTAATTAATGAAAGCATTAAAAAGTATAGCATGCACCCTAAGTTTATGGTAGAATATGGATGTGATTAAACCATAATATTAAAATAACATTTCAACATTGGATCAGAGTAATAAGTTGTTTTATTACTCTTTTTTTATTTATGAGATTTATCCAATTGACAAAACTTATATGTAATATACAATTATGTTATATTAATCCAAGGAAAGGAATAAAGATATGAGAAAAATAAAGAAAAAATCTTTACTTATTATATTATTCGGGATAATTCTAATTGGAATTAATTTTCCTCAAAGTGCTTATGCAATATGGGAGAAAGACAACTATGATTGGAAGTATATTGGAGATTACGGATATGAAAAGGGATGGAAGCAAATAGATGGTAGATGGTATTATTTCACTCCAGATACTGGAATAATGAAGCTTGGATGGTTCTATGATGAGGAATATAAGAAATGGTACTATTTAAATGCAGATGGTTATATGGATTCTTCAAAGACTACTCAAAGCTATCCACTAGAATTACAGGAAATCAGTGATAAAATAAAGCAGTATGTAAGTGAAGAAATTAGTTACCAAGGCACTAGTAATATTGATGGAAATATTTTTGCGAGCTTTGTAAGTGACAGTAATGTAACGCCTAGGAAATATTATTATCACTTATCAACAGGCAATGTTTATGAAGTAAAGAATGGTATTTTCAATAACCTTGAAACTCATGATGTGATTAATATTTTTACTGAAGAACAAGCAGTTAATTTAGTAAGGGACTATCTTTCAAAGAATAATGAATATGTTCCAGGAGTAATTAAAGTGGAATCTGATGAAGGAGATTCTTACCTAGTTCATTGCTATGATGATATGGGAGGATATACTTCTGCTAGCAGCTGGTATTATGTTAATAAAGATACTAGAGAAATTAGATCTATGTCATAATTCATTCGCAGCGATAATTTTTGATGTAATAATAAAAAAAATTGTATTCTTTGAAATCATGTTGTAATACTAAAAATGGTGAAGTGTTACTAATATAGAAAAGAAGTGATATTTTTGAGTTTAGAAAATAGTAATAAATTAAATATTGGCGATGTAACATTAAATTATTATGAAAATGGATATGGTGAGAATTTAATACTTCTACATGGTAATAGCATGGATAGTAAAAGTTTATACAAAATATATAACTATTTTTCAAAAAGATATAAAGTAATTGCTATTGATAGTAGAGGACATGGATTGAGTGATTATGGAGAAATCCCTTATTCAATAAGTTTATTTACAGATGATATTTTCGCTTTTTGTAAACAAAAAGGGATTTCTGATATATGTATAATTGGGTACAGTGATGGTGCAAATATTGCATTAATGTTAACAAAAAAGTACCCTAAATTAATTAAAAAATTGATTATTATTTCAGGGAACTATAAAGTAAATGGTATTAAGAAATGGTTTATAAAAATAATAGAGTTCTCTAATTTGCTATTGAGTCCTTTTATAAAATATTTTAAATCAATTAAAACGCAGAAATGGAGATTTGATTTAATGTTGAACGATATGGGGATTTCAGAATTTGATTTAAATCAAATATTAAAACCAACTCTCATATTAGGAGCAGAAAATGACCTTATTTATGAAAAACATACATTAGATTTTTACAAAAATATTTATGACTCACACGTAAAAATAATAAAAAGAACTAATCATTTTAATATAGTACGTAATCAAAAAACTATTTTAGCAATAGATGAATTTTTGAATAGAAGTAACACATTATTATGATAAAAAATGGAATTTGCTTTATATAACACCAAAGGAAATAAATACTTGTTTTATAGCTATATTTCTTTAACTGATACAATAAATTGAAATAAAAATAGTATAATATTTTCAAAGGACTATTGAGAAATAATATTAATTCAATAGTCCTTTATAATTTAGTCTTTCGACGTCAAAAATAAATTTTAAATTATTTGAGGTTTATGAGAAATACAAAATTTAAAAATAAAATGGCTTTAATACTGATTTGATATTAAAATAATATGTATAAATACTTACCTTACAAAAATGTAAGATAGTTGAAAGGTAGTTCGATATGAAGAAAAGTAAAATAGCTTTAAAATATATCCATAGAGTTGATTAAATTATTTAGGGATTAGGGTTTAACTAGATTTATTCAGCTAACATTAGTCAATTAGGAGGATAGCTATGGAAAATATTTTAAATGTACAGAATGTAGAAAAATACTATGGGAATAAGGAAAATGTGACTAAGGCGCTTGATAATATAAGCTTTAAAGTTCAAAAAGGTGAATTTGTTGGAATAATGGGGCCTTCAGGTAGTGGTAAAACTACACTTTTAAACTGTATATCTACTATTGATAAGGTTACAACTGGAGCAATTATAATTGATGAAGATGATATTACTAGATTAAAAAGTAAAAAGTTAGAGAAATTTAGAAGAGATAAACTAGGTTTTATATTTCAAGATTTTAATTTATTAGATACATTAACTGCTTATGAAAATATAGCATTAGCATTAACAATAGCAGGAAAGAAGGGAAGTGAAGTTGACGATTTAGTTGAAAAATCAGCTAGAAGTTTAGATATATCAGAGGTACTAAATAAGTATCCTTACCAAATGTCAGGGGGGCAGAAACAAAGAGTAGCTGCAGCGAGAGCTATTGTTAATAATCCTAAATTAATTTTAGCTGATGAACCCACTGGTGCCTTGGATTCCAAATCTGCTAAACTGCTTTTAAATTCGATTGAAAAATTAAATGAGGAATTAGAAGCTACAATTTTAATGGTAACCCACGATGCATTTACGGCAAGTTATGCCCATAGAATTTTATTTATTAAGGATGGCAAAATTTTCAACGAATTAGTAAGGGGAGAGGATTCTAGGAAAGAATTTTTTAATAAAATAATTGATATTGTTACACTTCTTGGAGGTGATTCAAAAGATGTATTTTAAAATTGCCTTAAATAACGTAAAAAAGAGTTTTAAAGATTATACTATTTATTTTTTAACTTTGACTTTTGCAGTATGCATATTTTATAGTTTTAATTCCATTGACTCACAGTCAGTAATGGCAGATATGAATGCCGGGCAAACGGAGTATGTTAAAATTATGGGACAACTTATTTCGTATATATCAGTAGGGGTTTCTGTTATTTTAGGTGGATTAATCATATATGCAACTAAATTTCTAATTAATAAAAGAAAAAAAGAGTTTGGCATATACATGATTTTAGGTATGGGAAAAAGAAAAATGTCACAGATTTTGTTTTTTGAAACACTATATATAGGTGTAATATCTTTAATGGCAGGTTTGTTACTTGGAATGCTATTTGCACAAATACTGTCTATATTCACGGCTAAGCTTTTTGCTGTACAAATGACTAAATACAGCTTTGTCATCTCAATAAATGCTATTCTAAAAACAATTTTATATTTTGGAATAATGTATTTGCTTGTTATGATATTTAATATAGTTATCGTTTCAAGATATAAATTGATTGATTTATTATGTGCAGATAGGAAAAATGAAAAGGTGAAAATTAGAAATCCTTATATAGCAGCAACTATGCTGATTGCTTCAATAGCAGTCTTAGGATACGCATATTATTTAATTAACCTGGTAGGATTAAATTTTTTCGATAATAGGTTTAGAACCTCAATAGTGCTTGGAATTATAGGAACAGCCCTTTTCTTCTATGGAATTGCTTCAGTTATGTTTTTTATTCTTCAAAAGAATAAAAATTTATATTTAAGCGGATTAAATATCTTTAGTATTAGGCAGATTTCTAGTAAATTTAATACTAATTTTATTTCCATGACAGTAATTTGTTTAATGTTATTTGTTACCATAGGAACTTTATCAAGTGGACTAGGAATAAAAAATTCTATGGAAAAAACATTAGAAAATCAAACTCCGTTTGATGCTACTGTGCAAATAATTAATAATGAAAATAGTAAATTATCAGTTATAGATGCATTAAAACAAATGGATTATAATTTAGAGAATAATTGCAATTATGTTGTACTTAGACAATATAAGTATGATATGAATGTGAAAAATCTATTAGATAAATATACATTAACTAATGATGAAAAAGAAATTACAAATCTTAAGGTTTTTGAGACTACTGATATGATAAAAGTATCAGAATATAATAATATGAGAAAATTAAAAGGTGAACCAAATGTAAAATTGAATAATGATGAAGTAATAGTTAGTTCTAATTATGAGCCGTTAAAAGATTTACTTAGCAAATATGTTAAAAATGAAAATTCAGTAAAAATTGGAGATAAGGAATATAAGATAAAGGATAAGAGAATAGAAACTGAGGCATTTTCTACAACACCAACTAGTGATAGTATCTTTACGTTAATAGTACCTGATGATTTAGTAAATGGAATGGAACCTTCAAATGAAGCAGTAGATTTAAATTTTTCAGATAACAATAAAGAAAATGCAAAAAAAGAATTAACAACGATTTTAAATAACTTTAGATTTGATAATGCTGAATATAAGAAATTAGGCTTTAGAATTGCCGGTGAAACAAGGGAAATGGCATATGATGATAGCAGAGGATTATCAGCAATAATCTTATTTATAGCTGTTTATATGGGCATAGTATTCTTATTGTCAAGTGCAGCAGTACTTGCTCTTCAACAATTGTCACAATGCAATGATTCTTTAGAAAGATATAAATCATTAAGGAAAATTGGTGCAACTAAAAGTATGATTAATAGGAGTATATTTAAGCAGGTGACTATATTTTTTCTATTACCATTAGCACTTTCAATAGTTCATTCCTATGTAGGAATTAATGTAGTAAATAAGTATCTAATAGCCTTAGGGTCAGGAAATAAATTTGAGCCCATTATAGTAACAGCTTTAATGATGATTATTGTTTATGGAGGATATTTATATGCAACGTATATAGCCTACAGGAATATGGCTGCTAGTGAATATAATTAAGCAATAAATATTATAAGAAAAAGAATTAAAGAGATGTTTTAAAGTAACTAATTAATTATTTTAAAACATCTTTTTATATTTATTAAAAAAATTGAAACTTTGTTGATGTTATGGGTGTATTGTTATAATATAGGAGATTTCATAGTACTTGTTGAAAAGGAGGGGGAGATTTGGATGTAGATAAGAAGCTTATTATAAAGTGCAAAAAGTATGATAAGAATTCTTTCATGGAGTTATTTCAGCTTTATGAAAAATATTTATATTGCTTATGTTATAACTATACTCAAAATCAACAAGATGCACTTGATTTAGTGCAGGAAACATATATCAAAGTTTTTAATAACATAAGTAATTTTGATGAGAGTCTTCCCTTTCATCCTTGGATAAGAAAAATTACTGTAAATACATGCTTGAATTTTAAAAGAGCAATAAAAAACAACCTTGTTTCTCTAAATCAAAGCTTAGATGAAGATATAACATTGGAAGATATCTTAGTTTCGGAAGATGATGTTGAAGATAAGATTATAAATTTAGAAATCAAGAGGATTATAAAAGATAATTTAAAAGAAATACCAGATAAGTATAGGATTATTATAGTACTTAGATATTATGAAGACCTCAATTATAATGAAATAGCCAAAATATTAGACAAGCCTTTAGGGACTGTAAAGACAGAGCTTTATAGAGCTAAAGCTATATTAAAGAATAAACTAAAAGAAGCAATGGAGGTGAGAAAATGAGTTGTAAATTTGATAAGCAATTGCTATATTCTATGGCAGATAACACTATAGAACCTCTTGAAAAGATTTTTGTTGAAGAACATTTGAAATATTGCAGTGAGTGTAAGAAGGAATTTGAATTAATAAAAGAACTTGATAAAGAGCTTGGTGAGTTTGAATTTGAATTGGAATTGCCAGAACGATTATCTACTATTTCACAATTAATTGTAGAAAACTGCATTAGTGAAATTGAGAATGAAAATGAAGAATTAAAAGTTCACAATTATAATGAAGAAATGAAATTATTAAAAAAGACTATTATTGAAGCAAATAAGTTTTCTTACAATAATCCATATAATAAATTTATTGAAAGAAGCTTAACAAAAACCATAAGCTTTATAGGCAAACCAGTTAAAAACTATTATAAGAAAAAGATATCCAATAGTAAAATTGGCAAGCTTTTTAAGGTGGTGTAGAAGTATGGTGATTGGGTTTATAATTTTTAATATATTAATGATAATAGTTTGCATATTGCTGTTTATTTTATTATTACTATTATTTATTCCTTTCCAATATTCATTTATTGGCAGAATAAATAATAGTGTTGAGGGGTTAATAGAGATAAGCTGGATATTTGGATTGACTAAATTTACTATCAGCAAAGATGAAAAGAAGCCTAAATTAAAAATAAAAATTTTAAAATTAAATATTTATAATAAAGAGATAATTAAAAAAAATCATCCAAATAAAGAAAAGAAATCAAAAAGTAGATTTAATTCTAGGAGTTTTGGGAAAGAATTACTAATAGAATTACTAAAATTTATCAAAGATATTTTTAATCTTGTAAAACCTCGATATTTAAAGGTTATAGGAGTTTATGGATTTGAAGATCCATCCTTAACTGGAATATTATTGGGACTAATAAGTATAATAGAAGAATCATTTCCTAAAGCTGAAATTAATTTAAAGCCAGCTTTTGATGAAAAGATTATAAATATTGAAGCACAGGTTGGTGGAGAGATCAAACTATATTTACTTTGCTATAGAACCCTTAAACTATTTATGAAAAAAGAAGTAAGACAAAATTTATTTAAAAAACCCAAAACCGTTGAAACTTTTTAGCAAAAGTATGTGTATTAAGTATTAACATATATTTAAAATTTAGGAGGTAATAACCATGGAGAATAATGCTGTAAAAGAAAATTTAGATTCACTATTTGGTAATTTAGAAAAGTTTTTAAAGACAGAAACTGTTGTAGGAGAGCCTATTGTTGTTGGTGAGGTAACTCTTGTACCAATTATAAGTGTTATGTTTGGATGCGGTACAGGTGGAGGCACAGGACATGATAATAAAGGAATGAATGGAACAGGTTCAGGTGGAGGCGGAGGTGCAAGAATAACACCAAATGCTATTTTAGTAATTAAAAAGGATGAAGTTACATTGCTGCCAATTAAGGAAAAAAGTAATATAGACAATCTTTTAAATATGGTACCTGATATAGTTTCAAAGCTTAATATTAAAAAGGAAAAAAATGAAGAAACTCAAGAAGAAAAATAAAATTCAAATTGTACATTTTATAGTTCAGATATAAAAAACACACTGAAATACTTTGGTGTGTTTTTCTAATGGTTAAGTTATAAGTATTTCTATAACAAGCTCCAATAAAAAAGGTAATATATAGCATTATTTCTTGATTTATTGTAAATTATATATATTATAAGATATGATTATTTTTTAAATGTCAGGAGGAAATAAAATGTATGATAAAATAATGGAATCAGTAGAATATATAAGAGGAAAAATAAATAGAGAACCTAAAATTGCAGTTATACTTGGATCTGGATTAGGGGAGTTAGTTAATGAAGTCACTGAGCCAGAAGAGATACAGTATAAAGATATACCAAATTTTCCGGTATCCACAGTTAAAGGTCATGAGGGAAAATTAGTATTTGGTAAAATAAATAATGTGGAAGTGTTATTAATGCAAGGTAGATTTCATTATTATGAAGGATATACAATGAAAGAAGTTACATACCCGATCTTTGTAATGAAGAAATTAGGAATTGAGAAAATTATTATTACTAATGCATGCGGAGGTATAAATAAAAATTTTGAGCCAGGAACTCTGATGCTTATTAATGATTTTATAAATCTATTTGGAGATAACCCTTTAATTGGTATAAATGATGAAAGATTAGGTCCAAGATTTCCAGACATGTCAGAACCATATAAAAAAGAACTTATTAGTAAAGCTAAAAAAATGGGTGATGAGCTTGGAATAAAATATGCTGAAGGAGTTTATGCAGGTTTTATGGGTCCTTATTACGAAACTGCCGCTGAAATTGTAATGATTGGAAGAATGGGTGCTGATGCAGTTGGTATGTCAACTGTACCAGAAACAATAGCAGCAAACTATTTAGGAATAGATGTGCTAGGAATAGCGTGTGTTACTAATATGGCCACGGGAATACAAAAAGTAAAGCATTCTCATGAAAGAGTAGTGGAAACAGCCAAGAAGATTTCCATTGACTTATGTAAATGGTTAGCAAGAATTATTGAAGAAATATACAAGTAGTTATAAGTTGAAAGTGATAAGTGGCAAGTTGAGGAAGAAAAGCCGGCTTTTCAGAAAAATAATTTTCAGAAATCGCCTTGGTCGATTTCATCCTGAACTTTTCACTTATAACTTATCACTATTTATAAATTCCTGTATATATGAAGACAGCATCTCTTAAGAATGCAGCTAGACCAGGTTGATGTTTATCGTAAAAAGCAGTGAACCTTTCATCATCTACATACATTTGTGCAAGTCCTGCATGTGCTTCTTTTGAATAGTTACTCCAAGAATAGCTTAACCACTGGCGATGCAAATCTGCCGCCTTCTGTGCAAGTTCACTTGACGGATCATTTGTTTCAAAGGCCTCTTTTAATGTGTCAATTACTTTAGTACCTAACTTTTCAAATTTATCATATTCTTCTTTGCTCATATTTTTGAATTTCTTATTTGATTCATCTATAGCATTGTCACCATATTTGGCTCTTATTTCTTCGCCATATTTTTTCTCATTTTCATCTATTATATTTTGTTTAAATCCTTCGAATTTATCTTTATCATTCATTATAATTCCCCTTTCTATGGATGCGATTGTTTTGTTAACGTTAGCTATCAGCATATCTATCTGATTACGTTTATCAAGAAGTTTATCACGATGTTCCTTAAGTGCAAAAGTGCTGTCAAAGGATGGTGATAATAATATATTATTTATATTTTCTAAACTTACACCTAATTCTCTATAAAACAATATTTGTTGTAATTTATCAACTTCCTTTTTGCCATAAATACGGTAACCAGACGAATTAATTCTTGCCGGCTTAAGAATTCCTATTTCATCATAATATCTAAGTGTTCTAGTACTTATACCTGCTATTTTGCTTAGTTTTTGAACTGTGTATTCCATGTGATCATCTCCTTACAAATTTACTTTACACCTTTACGCAGCGTTAATGTCAATAGTTTTATTTAAGAAAAATTTGACATTAAGTATTCTTTGTTTTAAAATATTTTCTAGAAAATAATAGGAGGTAATAACATGATAAAAGAAAATGGTAATATTTCAATTGACACAGAAAATATATTTCCGATTATTAAAAAATGGCTTTACTCTGATAAAGACATATTCATCAGAGAAGTTATAAGTAATGCATGTGATGCAATTAGTAAATTTCAAAGACTAGTTTCTCTTGGAGAAGCATCTATAAGTGGAGATGAACAATATAAAGTTGTTGTATCCATAAATAAAGAAAAGAAAACTCTTAAGTTCATAGACAACGGTATTGGAATGACAGAAGAAGAGGTTAAAAAATATATTAACCAAGTTGCATTTTCAGGAGCAACTGATTTTATGGAAAAATATAAGGACAAAATGGATGAAGGTAAGGATATAATTGGTCACTTTGGATTAGGATTTTATTCAACTTTCATGGTATCAACTAAAGTAGAAATTGATACACTATCATTCAAAGAAGGCGCTGAAGCTGTAAAATGGGAATGTACAGGTGGAACAGAATACGAAATTGGACCTACTAATGAAAGAACAACAAGAGGTACGACAGTAACATTATTTATAGATGATGAAAGTTCAGAATTCTTAGAAGAATATAAAGTAAGAGAGATAATAAAAAAATATTGTTCATTCTTACCTACAGAAATATACCTGGAAGATGAAAACAAACCAAAAGAAGAGCCAAAGTATGAAACAAAGAAAAAAGAAGATGGAACTGAATATCAAGAGCTAGTTGAACCAGAAGCTCCAAAGCCTTTAAATGATACAAATCCACTATGGGTAAAAGCACCAAAGGATTGTACTGATGAAGAATACAAAGATTTCTATAGAAAAGTATTTATGGACTTCAATGAACCATTATTTTGGATTCATTTAAATGTTGATTATCCATTTAACTTAAAAGGTATATTATACTTCCCTAAATTAACTCATGAATTTGAAGCAACTGAAGGCCAAGTAAAGTTATATAATAATCAAGTTTTTGTTGCTGATAACATAAAGGAAGTAATACCAGAATTCCTATTATTATTAAAGGGTACTATTGACTGTCCAGATTTACCTTTAAATGTATCAAGAAGTTTCCTTCAAAATGATAAGGAAGTTTCAAAAATTTCTAATCACATTGTTAAAAAAGTGGCTGATAAATTAGTTGATTTATTTAAAAATAGCAGAGAAGAATTTAATAAATTCTGGCCAGATATACAAATATTTATTAAATATGGCTGCTTAAGAGATCCAAAATTCTATGATAAGATTAAGGAAATAATAATATTTAAGAACTTAAAAGGTGAGTTTGTAACATTAAAGGATTATCTTGAAGCTAATAAAGAAAAACATGAAAATAAAGTATTTTATGCTAATGATGAAAAGCAACAATCTCAATATATAAAGATGTTTAAAGAGTATGATTTAGATGCTGTCATATTAGATTGTTCACTAGATGATCACTTTATTTCATTTTTAGAAATGCATGAGTCTGGTGTTAAATTTAATAGAATAGATTCTGATATTTCTGATACATTAGGAAGCAAAGCAGATGAAAATGATGAAACTGTAAAAGCATTAAATAAGGAAATAGAGGATTTATTTAAGAATTCCCTTGGAGATAAGATTAAAAATTTAACTATTGAAGGATTAAAGAATGAAGATACTCCTGCACTTATCTTAGTTTCAGAAGAGTCAAGAAGAATGGCTCAAATGAGTAAGATGTATGCAAAATCAGGAATGAACTTTCCAGGAATGTTTGATGAAGAAAAAACTTTAGTAGTAAACAATAAAAATGTTATTATTAAGAAGCTTATCGAGATTTCAAAGAATGAAGCTAAAAAGGAAGATGTTAAATTTATTTGTGAGCATATTTTAGACTTAGCTAAGATTGCAAATAAAGAGTTAGATGCTAATGAAATGGATGAGTTTATAAAGAGAAATAATATGCTTTTAAATAAGGTTGTAGCCCTTTAATGGTTTAAATGCATTCAGAAAATACCCTGAAATTTTCAGGGTATTTTTGTTAATTGTTTTGAATGTAATTGGGATATTTAAGTTTAGTTCCAAGATTATATTAAATGTAAATATTATCAATAGTAAACTAAAGGAAATTGCGCAATACAATAGATTTGAAGTTGAATTTAAATATGATAAAATAGTTCTAATAAAGGTTAACTTAGGGGATGATGCGATAATATGTAGTATTGGGGTTAAAATATAATTTATATAGTTATAGATAGTATAATTAATCAATATTTACATATAAACTGCAATAATAAAGGGGAAATACATATGAGAAGTCAGATCTATAGACCTAAGATATTACATAGAAAGCGTATAGATGATATGCTTTCACAAATTTTTGAAGTACCTGTATTCTTTATATCTGCATCTATGGGGTATGGAAAAACAACTTCAGTTAAAAATTTTCTAGATAAGAAAAAAGATGTGCAGACTATTTGGTTTGATACGGCAAATGAAGAAAATGATGATATTTGCGTGTGGTATAAATTTTGCAACTCCATGAAAAGTATATGCTCAAATCTAAGTAAAAGACTTAGCTCATATGGATTTCCAAAAAATAATATGGATTTCTATAGAATCATAGATGATATTAAGGAGGAAATAAAACAGAAAACAGTCTTTATTATTGATGATTGGTACGATACAAAAATCACTTATATTAATCAATTTATAAAGGCCCTTGCTTTTGCTGAAATACCAAATTTTCACATGGTTATAATAAGCCGTAATAAACCTGATGACCAATACCAAGAAGTTGAATTAAAGCAAAAATGTCTGGTAATGTGGCAAGATGATATAGCGTTCGATTATAATGAAACAATTGAATTTTTTGAAATTAATGGGATAAATTTAAACCAGGAAGAAAAGGAAGAGGTATATTCGTATACAGGGGGATGGACTTCAGCTACTTATCTGGCATTACTTCAATATAATAGTACTAAAACTCTTCATAATATACCTAAAGCAACTGAAATTATTAAAACAGCCGTATTTGATAAATTTGATGAAATAACGAAACAAATTCTTCTAAAACTTTCGCAAGTTGAAAATTTCACTTTAGAACAGGCCATGTATGTTACTGAAAATGAGACGGCTGGAGATGTGATTAAAGAGCTGCTATCAAATAACTGTTTTATAAAATACAATGATAAATCAAAGTTTTACACTTTTCATGCAATTTTAAAAAGTGCTTTAAAAGAAGAATTTTTATCGTGGAATATAGATTCAAATAGAATTAATAACGCTTGTGGTGACTGGTATTCAAATAATTTTCAAGATTCAAGAGCTATGGAATATTACTACAAGGCAAAAAATTACTATCGTATACTTGATTTAATAGAAAGAAATAAAACAATAGATCTTACTATGTCATGGGAAAAGGTTATTGCGCCAGTGTTTAATGAGTTGAGTTTAGAGGAAAAAGTAAATAGACCTATAGCATATCTGATATATATCTTTTTCTATATAATTTATGTAGACCCTATAGCAGGTAAAGAGCTTTTATATGAGTTGTGGGTTATTTATGAAGTAAATGATGATTTAAATGATAGAAAACAGGTTCTGGGAGAAATTACATTTTTGGAAAGTATTCTGCTAATTGATAATATTAAAAAGATGACTGAATATCATAAAAAAGCATATGAATTATTACAAGGAGGAACCTCGAAGATTGCTAATAATAAAATGCCAGTCACTTTTGGCTCTCCTCATCTTTTATGTTTATTTCATAGAGAAAAAGGTGAATTAAAAAGCTTGGCAGATCATTTGAAAAATGAATTAACTTATTTTATTCATATATCAAATGGTGGAGCGGCGGGAATAGATTATTTGATTAGCGCTGAATATTTTTTTGAAACAGGGGATCTAGATAATAGTGAATTATATGCGTATAAGGCATTATATAAAGCAAGAGCTAAAAGACAGATAAGTATTATAATATGTGCACTTTTTCTTCTAATGAGAATTCATATAAATAAAGACGATATTTATAGATTTAGAAGTAAGTATAGAAGTTTAATTGAAGAATATAAAAATCTTAATATTCCTAAATATCTTAATGGAACAGAATTAGCATTAAGGTATGTTGATGGGATTACTGGAAATTTAAAATGTATTGACAAATGGATTGAAGATACAGAGTCTCTGAATATGCAAATCATTTCACCTAGTACTCGTATGAACTATATTATATCGGCTTTTTCAATGGTAATTAAAAAGAGTTATATTGAATTAGAAGTTCACGCTGAAATTATGTTAGAAGCTTATTCAAGAAAAAATATTATATTTGGAATTTTATATGCTTATATATTTGATTCAATTGCAAAGTATAATCTTTATGGACTAGACGATGCAAAAAAATCATTAATAAAGGCAATTAGCTTAGCGGAAGATGATAATATTATAATGTCCTTTATAGAGCTGTCTCCACATATACTTCCTATACTTAATGAACTTAAAAATGAAAATAAATATGCGGAAATGCTATTTCCTAAATGCAAGAAGTTTAGTGAAATATATAAAAAAATTAATAGTGAGGCGGAAATGGTTGAATTGACGCCAAGGGAACTTGAGATAATGAGGCTAGTACATGAAGGATATAAACAAATTGATATATCAAAGAAATTAAATATAGCACTAGTTACTGTAAAAAAGCATATAGCATCTGTATATTACAAATTGGATGTAAAAAATAAAATAGTAGCTATAAATCTTCTAAAAGAAAAAGGGATTATCTAGATAAGATAATATAAATGTGATGAAATAAGTAAAAGCATTGCATTTATATTGTTTTTTTTATGGTTAGAATTGGGAAAGTAGTAGAATTATAAATAAAAAAAGTATACTTTAGTATAATATAAAATTAAGATAGATATAGGTATAATCTAATAGTAGAGAGAGTTATTTATTTTATTAGGGGTAAATGCTATATCAACTATGGTGATTACATGATTTATTGTTATTTAATTGTAGTTAAGTACAATTAAGATAAATAAATACTTAGTGCTTAATTGTAATAGGTAATAGAGGTTTTAGGGGATAAACAATATTGCGTAAAATTAAAAGGGCGTAATCTGTAAAGGATTACTGAAATAAAATATAATAAATATTATATAAAAGAAAAACTGATATAAATTGTGCATGAACAAATTTATATTAAATATTTATTATATTTTTATTTTTAGTAAGTAAAGTAAGGTATTGATAAATAAACTGAATATTTATATGGTAGCTAGTATTTTTACATAAGGAAGTTATAGAAGCTGTTGAATACCTTTTATATTATCATACAAATAAATTAATATGGGGGTTTTTCTATGAGTATAGAATTATATAAGGCGGCTAGGGATATTTTTAAATTTGTCGGGCCTACAGAAAATATAATATCGGTAGGAGAGTGTTCCACAAGATTAAGGCTGAACTTAAAAGATAAGAAAAAGGTTGATATTGGATTCTTAAGAATGGTAGATGGAGTACTTGGAGTTGTTGAAACAAATGAGCAATTGCAAATTATTTTTAGATATCATAATGTGAATGAACTTAAAAATGAATTTATTAGAGTCGCTGGAGTAAAATAGCATTTTGTATCAGGAATAGTTTTCCACCTTTACAAATAAAATATAGGGAAAAAGAGATTTCACTAAATCTTTTATACTTTAGTATATTATGATATAATTAGCATGGATATTTTATTAATGGAGGATTATTTAATGAAACACATAAAAACTATAAACAAACCAAACATAAAAGATAGTTTGTGTAAGCCAGGATGTAAAGAATGTGCAAATTCATGTCAATCAGCTTGTAAGACATCTTGTACAGTTGCAAACTTAGAATGTGAAAACTAAATTTCAGGCAGTAACTATATAGTTACTGCTTACTTTTATATGTTTAGGAGGAAACTAATTTGTCTTTAATACATAAATTTAAACAAGGTGAAAATTATTTTGTTTTAGATGTAAATACAGGAGCAGTTCATGTTGTTGATGAACTAGTTTATGATATATTAGATGATGATAAATTAATGAACAAGAAGGCAGTAATGGAGAAGCTAGGTGATAAGTATAATGAAGAAGAACTTTCAGAAGCTTATGACGAAATTCAAGAATTAGCTGAAGAAGGTATTCTTTATTCACAAGATCAATACGAAGAAATAGCACATAAATCTATGGATGATAGAGATTATATAAAGGCCATTTGTTTAAATGTAATTCATGGATGTAACCTAAGATGCAAATATTGCTTTGCTGATGAAGGAGAGTATCATGGACATGGCGGAGTCATGAATATTGAAACGGCTAAAAAGGCAATAGATTATGTTATTAAAAGAAGTGGTCCAAGAAAAAATATAGAAATTGATTTATTTGGTGGAGAACCAACCTTAATTATGGATACAATAAAAGAAATAATTAAGTATGCTAGAGATAATGAAGAAAAGTGGGGCAAGAAAGTTAGATTTACAATGACTACAAATGCTACGCTTTTAACTCCAGATATGATGGACTATATGGACAAAGAAATGGGCAATATAATTCTTTCTTTAGACGGAAGAAAAGAAGTTAATGATAAGGTAAGAATAAAGGCTGATAAGAGTGGTTCTTACGATGACATAATTCCTAATATTAAAGAAATGATTAAGAGAAGAACTAAAGGAAAAACTTATTATGTAAGAGGTACTTTTACAAGGGAAAATACCGATTTTTATCAAGATGTTATGGCTATGGTAAATGAGGGCTTTAGGGAATTATCAATTGAACCTGTTGTATTAGAAAATGGACACCCCCTTTCAATTAGGGAGGAAGATATAGAGACTATTTTTGATAATTATGACAAGCTATACGAAGAAATGGCAGAAAGAAAAAGACAAGGAAACGGTGAATTTAAATTTTATCATTTTAATATAGATCTTCAAGGCGGCCCATGCGTATATAAAAGAATTTCTGGATGTGGAGCCGGCTTTGAATATGTAGCAATAACTCCTCAAGGAGATGTATACCCATGTCATCAATTTGTAGGAAAAGAAGAATTTAAGTTAGGAAGCATTTACGAGGATACTTATAATGAAGCTTTAGCTAAGGAATTTAAAAAAGCGCATATATATAATAAACCTAAATGTAAAGAGTGCTGGGCAAGATTCTACTGCAGTGGTGGATGCCAAGCTAATAATTTCAATTTTAATGGAGATATGAATATACCATATGAAATTGGGTGCAAAATGCAAAAGAAAAGAATCGAATGCGCAATTGCCCTAAAAGCGGAAGAAAATTAATATATAATTCAGTGATACTCAGCCGAAAGAAATGGTACTCTATTGCTCGGTTGCTAGAGAATATAGCTGTGGATTTCTAACATTAGAAGTTGTGCCCATCTATGCCTGCTCCAAATGTAAAATTTGGACAGGCATAGATGGAACAACTTCTAATGAAGAAATCCATACAGATATATTCTCAATGCAACACTACGCAAAAGAGTACCATTTCTTTCTGGTATGGGTATGCACGAATATAATATTATTTTCTAATTAATTAGCTATAGATGATGGAATAATGTCTGGTAATATACAATTGAATAAATAATATTATAAAATTTTAATTGAAGTATGTTTCTTAAGAAATTATAATGAAAATTAATGGCATTAAAATCAAGGTACAAGGAGAAAGAGTATTTGGAAGAATATATTTTAGAAAATGGTTTGAAATTAATATATAAGCATACGGATTCCGAACTTGCATCAATTTGTATATCTTTAAATGCGGGTGCCGGAGTTGAGAAAGAGAAGTTCGGAGTTGCTCATGCAACTGAACATATGGTTTATAAGGGAACAAAAAATAGGACTGAAAAAGAGATTAACGAAGGTTTAAGTAATCTTTTTGGCTTTAATAATGCCATGACTAATTATCCTTATGTTATTTATTATGGAACACTGCTTAAGGAAGATTTAAAAGGTGGTCTAGAATTATTGAGTGATATAGTTCTTAATCCAAGCTTTAATAATGATGGTTTTAAAGAAGAAATGGATGTAATAAAAGAAGAACTTAAGGAATGGGATGAAGATTTAGAACAATATTGTGAAGACAAGTTATTTTTTAATTGTTTCAATAAGAGAAGGATAAAGCATCCCATTATAGGAACTAAGGATAGTTTAGAAAAAATGACACTAAGTGATATTAAGGAGTTTTATTGCAATTACTATAGTCCTAAAAATACTTCAATAGCAGTAGTCTCATGTGTAAAATTTGAGAGAGTTAAAGATATTATAATTGAGTTATTTGGAGAATGGAAGAATTCTGGGGAAAATGTGGAATGCAACACTGAGCTGGCTAATAACTTTGATTATGAAGAGCCTAAAAATGAAATATTTTATAATAAAAGAGAAGGAATAAAAACTTGCAGAGTGGAAATAGTGTGCCCAATAGACTCTTTAAGCAATATAGAAATTAAATCTCTTAAGCTTTTTAATCAATATTTTGGAGAAGGCGTAAATTCTATGCTTTACGATATATTAAGGACTAAAAATGGTCTTATTTATGATGTAATAACTAAAATTGCACATGAAAATTATATAAAATTATATAAAATCACGTTTAATACATCAAAGGAAAATGTAGATAAGTCAATAGCATTAATTAGAGAATGTATAAAAAAATTAGAGTTAGCAGAATCAGAATTTGATAAAAAACAATTGGAACAATTAATGAAGAACTTTAGATTAAAAAAATTATTTAGGGAAGAACAAAGTATAGTTTTGGCAAAGGAATTGGCAACCTATGATTCTATGTTTGGAGATTATAAAATATATTTAGGCGAAGCTGATGAATTAGATAAAGTAACCAGTGAAATGGTATTTGATATAGGAAGTAGAGTATTGAAAAAAATGACAATACAAATAATTGAGACAGCATAAACGGAGGGATAAAATGTACAGTTTTAAAAATGATTATAGTGAAGGTGCCCATGAAAGAATATTAAATGCTTTAATTGAAACGAACTATGAACAAACAGACGGGTATAGCACAGATGGTTATACTGAAAAGGCTATAGAGTTATTAAAAGAGAAACTAGGTCGAGAAGATGTTGATATTCACCTCTTAGTTGGAGGAACTCAAGTAAATTTAACTGCTATTTCCGCTTTTTTAAGACCACACCAAGCAGCAATAGGCGCTGATACAAGTCATATTAACTGCCATGAAACTGGAGCCATTGAAGCTACAGGTCATAAGGTAATAACTGCAAATACTACAGATGGAAAGCTTACACCAGCTTTGATTCAAAAAGTTGTGGAGGCTCATAGTGATGAACATATGGTTCAGCCTAAATTAGTTTATATATCAGATTCTACGGAATTAGGGACTATATATACTAAATCAGAATTAATAAATTTACATAAATGCTGTAAAGAAAATAACTTGCTTTTATATATGGATGGTGCACGTTTAGGATCTGCGCTTGTGGCAGAAAAAAATGATTTATCATTAGAAGACATAGCTAATTTAGTAGATGCTTTTTATATTGGCGGAACAAAAAATGGAGCGCTTTTTGGTGAGGCACTTATTATTTGTAATGATGCATTAAAAGAAGATTTTAGATATTATATAAAACAAAAAGGTGGGTTACTTGCAAAAGGTAGATTATTAGGTATTCAATTTAAAGAACTATTTAAGGATGATTTATATTTTGATCTTGCAAAACATGCTAATAGAATGGCTATTATGTTAAAAGATGCATTGAAAGAAAAAGGGTATGAATTTTTAACTGATTCATGTACAAATCAACAATTCCCTATTTTGCCTAATGATGCGATTAAAAAACTAAATGAAAAGTATTCTTTTTATATTGAAAAGATAATTAATGGTAATAACTCAGCAATTAGGCTGGTAACCTCTTGGGCAACAAAAGAAGAAAATGTTCTAGAATTTATTGAGGATTTAAAGTATATTTAAGTTAATATTTAAATGAACAAATACAAAAAGCTTTGCATTATATATTAGTGATGCAAAGCTTTTTGCAAAAATTAGATAGGAGAGATAGTTTTGAAATTGCCGTTATTGGAAGAACTAATAAAGTACCATGATGAAAAAAATTTATTACTCTCTATGCCTGGAAATAAAGGAGGCATTGGATTTTTGAATGATGAGATTGGAAAAAAATTTGCTGACAGATTAGGATTTTTGGATATTACTGAAGTTGAGCCTTTAGATAATCTTCATTACCCAGAAGGGGTAATAAAGGAGGCGCAGGAATTATTAGCTGAAACCTATAAGGTAAAAAGGGCTTATTTTTTAGTAAATGGAAGCTCAAGTGGAAATCTAGTAGCTATGTTTTCAGCCTTTGAGGAAGGTGATGAAATTTTAGTAGAAAGAAACTGCCACAAGTCAATTTATAATGGATTGATTATGAGAAAACTAAAAGTCAAATATATTGAACCTATTATTGATGATGAAAATGGTATTTTCCTACCTCCAAACAAAGATAATATTTATAAGGCATTGAGTGAAACATCAAACCCTAAAGGGATAATTTTAACTTATCCTAATTATTTTGGAATTACTTATGATATTGAAGCTGTTACAAAAGATTTAAAATCAAAGGGATTAAAAGTTATTATAGATTGTGCACATGGAGCTCACTTTGGAATAAATGAAAGGCTGCCTAAATCAGCTGCTAATTTTGGGGATTATATTATTTTAAGTGCTCATAAAACTTTACCAGCATTAACTCAAGGTGCATATCTCTTAGTAAATGATGATAATGACCTTATAGAATTTTATTTAAAAGCTTTTTTAACAACATCTCCTTCCTATTTGATTATGGCATCTTTAGACTATGCTAGATATTATTTAGATAACTATGGTCAAAAAGAGTATGGAGAATTAATAGATAAAGCAGAAAGATGGAAGAAAAAAATAAACAATCTTAATAAGGTGCATCTATTAAGTAAAGAGGATTTAAATAAGGAATATGATTTTGACTTAAGTAGGTATATAATTATTTTACCTAAGTGTTATAGTGGACATAAGCTTTTAGACTATTTAAGAAAGCAAAAGATACAAGCTGAAATGAGTTTTTCTAGAGGAGTGGTTTTAATCTTATCTCCTTTTAATGCTGAAGAAGATTTTAATAATATTTATAATGCAATTTCTATGTTAGAAATACAAAGTGTTAGTGGACAAGTTGAAGCTAAATATGTTTCTAAAATTCCTGCAAAAGCATTAGAACCATATGAAGTTTTTAAATTAGAAAGTGTATGGAAAGAAGTTGAAAATTGCGAGGGTTGCGTTGCCAAAGAGACAATAATACCTTATCCACCAGGAATACCATTAGTTTGTCCTGGGGAAATAATATCTAGGGAAAGTATAGACATTATAAAGGATTATATTTTAAATAAAAAGACCATAATAGGAGTTAAAGATAAGAAGTTGCAAGTTATAAGTTAAGATTGAAGGCCGAAGGCCTTCTGGAAATTATAATATAAAAATCCCTTAGAGGATTTTATCCTTAAACTTTTAACTTATCACTTTTAACTCTTAACTGAATATAATTATTGTGGTAAAATATAGCTATTTAGATTACTATATACGGTAATATAAAAAGGGAGGGGTAAGAGATTATAATATGGAAACAAATGTTGTTACCAAACAGAAAAATGCGATTAAGGTGAAAAAACCCAAACACTATAAAGTTGTTATGTATAATGATGATTATACTACTATGGAGTTTGTTATTAATATATTAGTAAGCGTGTTTAATAAAAGTCTAATAGAAGCTGAAAAAATAATGTTAGATGTTCATGAAAAAGGTAAGGGAGTAGCAGGAATATATAGTTATGACATTGCAGTAACAAAGGTTTCTACTGCAATGTCTTTAGCTAAGGAACAGGGCTTTCCATTTAAGCTTACTGTGGAGGAGGCGTAGAAAATGAAAATTACGAATGAGGTTAATTTGATATTACTTAAAGCATATGAGGAAGCAAAAGAGAAAAATTGCGAATATATTACACCAGAGCATCTTTTGTATGCAGCATCATTTAATAAAGATGTGGAATATGCTATTAAAGAATGTGGTGGCAGTTTAGAAAGTTTAAGATACAATCTAACTACTTATATAAAGACATATATAAATAAAATTGGTCATGGAGAACCTCAAGAAAGTATTGAATTTCAAAGGGTTATATTAACAGCAAATGAACAAATTAAATATAGTGGGAAAGATGCTATAGATATAGATCATATACTTTCAGCAATATTTAATCTAGAAGACAGCTATGCACGTTTTTATTTAGAGCAAGAAGGTGTTACAAAAAGAGATTTATTATTTTGTTTATGTCATAGTGTAGGCGAAGTTAACCAAAACTCTTATGATGATGAGGATGCTGAGGATAATGATCAAAGAAATTTAGAAGAAGAAGTCATAGGTGAGGAAAACTCTGCCAAAAGAAAAGAAGAAGCATTTCTAAGTAAGTTTACTATAGATCTAATAAAGAGAGTGAAAGAAGAAAATAGCGATCCTTTGATAGGAAGAGAAGATATTTTAGATAGAAGTATTCAAATACTTTGCAGAAGAATAAAGAATAATCCTATTCATGTAGGGGAATCAGGAGTTGGTAAAACAGCTATTACCTTAGGCCTTGCAAAGCTCATAAGTGAAGATAAAGTACCAGATAAATTAAAAGGGAGTTCTATGTTCTCTTTAGATATAGGATCAGTAATTGCAGGGACTAAATACAGAGGAGATTTTGAAGAAAGAATAAAAAGAATTTTAGATCTAATTGGAAAGCAAGATAAGCCTATAGTATATATAGATGAAATTCATAATATAGTTGGAGCTGGGTCATTGAATGGAGGTGCTTTAGATGCATCTAATTTATTAAAACCTTATTTGACAGAAGGAAAAATAAGGTTTATTGGAGCTACTACTTTTGATGAATATAAAAAATTCTTTGAAAAAGATAAAGCATTAAGCAGAAGATTTCAAAAAATTGATGTTAAAGAGCCATCTATAAATGAGGCAATTGAAATTCTTAAGGGGCTAAAAGGAACTTACGAGGAATATCATAACGTTACTTATACAGATGATGCAATCAGTGATGCTGTAATTTTAAGTGATAAATATATTAATGATAAATTTTTACCAGATAAAGCTGTAGATATTATAGATGAAGCTGGAGCTTTTGTTAGAATGCATAATCAAAATTTAGAAGAGAAAATAGTTATTGATAGAAAAACTATTGAGGAGATAATTTCAAAAGTATGCAGTATTCCAAAACAAACAGTAGAGAGCAGTGAGATAAATTCATTAAAATATCTTGAAGAAAATTTAAAGAGCAATATCTTCTCGCAAGATACAGCAATTGAAGAGGTTGTAAGGTGTATTAAGATGTCAAGATCTGGGTTGAATGAAGAAGATAAGCCTGTAGCATCTATGCTTTTTGTTGGGCCTACAGGTGTTGGAAAAACTGAAATAGCTAGGTGTCTTTCTAAAATGTTGGGCATTGAGCTTATTAGATTTGATATGAGTGAATATGCCGAAAAGCATGCCGCTGCAAAATTAATTGGATCACCTCCTGGTTATGTAGGATATGAAGAGGGAGGACTGCTTACAGATGCAATTAGAAAAACTCCGCATTGTGTTTTGTTATTAGATGAAGTTGAAAAAGCCCATGAAGATATATTAAGCGTACTTCTACAAGTAATGGATTATGCTACACTTACAGATAACAAGGGGAGGAAGGCTGATTTTAAAAACACAATAATTATAATGACTTCAAATGCAGGGGCTAGGAATATTGGTAAGAAACTAATAGGTTTTGGGGATAGAGAAGTAAAAGGTGAGGCTATAATGGAGGAAGTAAAAAGATTTTTTACTCCTGAGTTCAGAAATAGATTAGATAAAATAGTAGTATTTAATAGTATGACTGATTCTATGGCAATAAATATTGCTAAAAAACAATTAAATGACTTTAAGGGTAAATTAGCTAATAAAAATATTGAAATTCAATTTAGTGAAGAATGTATAAATTATGTTGCTAAGACAGGAACTTCAGAAGAGTTCGGTGCTAGAGAAATTGCTAGAATTATAGCTTCTAAGATAAAGCCACTATTAGTTGATGAAATTTTATTTGGAAAGTTAAGTGATGGAGGGAAATGTTCTATTAATTTTAAAGATGATGATTTACTATTAACAATAGAGTAAAAACCCTCCTGAATAAAAATTGAAAATAAAGAAAAAATATAATTGACTAAGAGGAAACTCTAAACTAAAAGAGGAGGTGAACTATTGCAAAGTTATCAATTTACTTTAGCAATGGGACATTAAAATGGAAGATAGAAAACTTACTTGTAAAGATTGTGGAAATGAATTTACCTTCACCGTAGGGGAACAAGAATTTTATAAAGAGAAAGGTTTTGAAAATGACCCTGTTAGGTGTGCCGAATGCAGAAGGGCTAGGAAGCAACAAAGCAATAGAAGATAGTCATTCTTAAATTTAAAGAGACATAAGATTTACTTCCTATGTCTCTTTTATTTTCAAAATATATAATGTTATTTAAATATTAAAATGGTTTATGTAATTATATTTTATTAAAAAAATATGAAAATCCTATTGAACTTTTTATACTTTTGCTAGTATAATATAAAGAAAGATTTAAGTAAAAGAAAAAATTTATTCATAGATATTTTTTCTTTGAAAATTTATAGACAATAATTCATGTACATGATTGAACAAATAAAATTTTAAATTATGGTTTTAAAGATTGTGATAAGGAATAGTATATAATGATGAGCTTTTAAGAGAGCTAGAGTTTGGTGGAATCTAGCAGGCGAACTTTATAGAAGCAGCCTTTGAATTTTATAGCTGAAAAATAAAAATTATTTATATTATAATTTTTAACTAGGTTATAACGTGACCCTCACGTTATAGAGGATGAGTATATTATATGTACTCTAGCTGAGTGAACAATATTTATATTGTTTATTAGGGTGGTACCGCGAAGTAGTTCTTTCGTCCCTTGTATGGGATGGAGGATTTTTTTTATTCTTAAAAAGTATATTCAAAAAAATAGGAGGTTATTTTCAATGGAGGAAATACTTGAAATTCTAGAAAAAAATAGTAGGTATAGTGATGAACAAATAGCTGTTATGAGTGGAAAAACTGTTGAAGAGGTAAGAGAAGCAATTAGAGATTATGAAGAGAAAAGCATAATAGCAGGTTATACTACTCTTATTAATTGGGAAAATACAGGTAGTGAGACAGTAACAGCTTTGATTGAAGTAAAAATAACTCCTCAAAGAGGTGTAGGTTTTGATAAAGTTGCAGAAAGAATATATAATTTTTCAGAAGTTAAAGCGTGTTATTTAATGTCTGGAGGCTTTGATTTGACAGTTATTGTTGAAGGAAAGACAATGAAGGAAGTAGCACTTTTTGTATCTGAAAAGCTTGCAGTACAGGAATATGTATTAAGCACAGGAACTCATTTTGTTTTAAAGAAGTATAAAGATCATGGTAAGATATTTAAGGAAAAGAAACTGGAAGATAGGGAGGCTATATTTATATGAGATTAGAGGATATGATTTTAGATAATGTTAAAAATATGCCTCCATCGGGCATAAGAAAATATTTTGATATAGTAAATGAAATGGAAGGGGTAATCTCTTTAGGGGTTGGAGAACCTGACTTCGTTACTCCTTGGAATGTAAGAGAAGCAGGTATTTATTCTTTAGAGCAAGGTCATACCCACTATTCTTCAAATGCAGGATTTATTGAACTTCGTACAGAAATATCAAAGTATCTTAAAAGAAGATTCAATCTTACTTATAAACCAGATGATGAAATAATAGTTACAGTTGGTGGGAGTGAAGGTATTGATATAGCGCTAAGAGCCTTAGTTGGACCAGGAGATGAAGTTATAGTTCCAGAGCCAAGCTTTGTAGCATATAAAGGGTGTACAGCCTTCACTGGGGCAACTGCAAAAGTATTAAATCTTAAAGCAGAAGATGAATTTAAACTTACTCCTGAGGCATTAGAAGCAGCTATTACTCCTAAAACAAAGGTTGTTATAATACCTTTTCCTAATAATCCAACAGGAGCAATAATGACGAAAGGTGAACTTGCAGGAATAGTAGAAGTCTTAAAAGATAAAAATATTATTGCAATTTCAGATGAAATATATTCAGAACTATGCTATGGAGAAAAACATGTTTCGATAGCCTCTTTTCCAGAAATGAGAGACAAGACTTTGGTTATAAATGGATTTTCTAAATCATATGCAATGACTGGATGGAGACTGGGTTATATTTGCGGACATCCAGTTTTAATAGAAGCTATGAAAAAGATTCATCAGTATGCACTTATGTGCTCTCCTACAACTGCACAGCTTGCTGCAATTGAGGCTTTAAAAAGTGGAGATAAAAGTGTAGAGGAAATGTCCAGGGAGTACAACAGAAGAAGAAGAGTGCTGTTAAATGGTTTTAGAGAGATGGGATTAGATTGTTTTGAAGCTCTTGGAGCATTTTACTTATTCCCAAGTATTAAATCTACAGGTATAACATCGGATGAGTTTTGTGAGCAATTACTTATAAATGAAAAGGTGCTGGTGGTTCCGGGAAATGCATTTGGAGAATGTGGTGAAGGATTTATAAGAGTATGTTATGCTTCATCGATGGATGATATCATGGAAGCGTTAAAAAGAATAAAGAGATTCGTTAATAGTTTAAATAAAGGATAAAACATAAGATATAAGAGAGTAATCTAAGTAATATATATTTTAGATTGCTCTTTTTTTGTTTCTTAGAGTATATAGAAAGAATAATATTTTTTCAAAATATATTTGAAAATTAATTATCATATATAAATATAAGATTATACAGAATTGGCTTAAAATAAAGATATAGGGTATATTATTTGTTTTTATAATAATTTAATGTATAAATAATGAGATAAATAGTGATATTGACATAAGATTCTTAATATATTATGATGAATGTGGAAGCGATACCATAAATAAAATTTACAACGGGGTGGATTTTTATGCCTGTAACAATTAGCGATATTGCTAAAAGAGCAAAAGTATCACCAGCGACTGTTTCAAGAGTTCTTAATAGCTCAGGATATGTTAAAGAAGATACGAAGAAAAGAATATTAGCAGCAATAAAAGAAATGAACTATACTCCAAGTGCAATAGCGCGAAGTTTATCAAAAAGTGAAACTAACACAATTGGAGTTATTGTTCCAGATATAACCAATGCTTATTTTGGGGAAATTATTAAGGGAATAAGTGAGATTGCTGAAAAGAATAATTTAAATATAATTTTATATAATACTGATAACTTTTTAGACAAAGAGATACGTGCTCTAAATTTACTTAAGGAACAAAGAATTCAGGGAGTTATTATGACTCCAGGTTTTGGAGCAGAGCAGTTTAATGAAAATTATATGAAAACAATAAATAATCTTAATATTCCAATAATTTTGGTTTCAGCAGATGTTAATTTCACAAAGTTAAACGGAGTTTTTGTTGATAATATAAAAGGCAGTTTTGATGCAACAAATTTATTAATCAAAGAAGGGCATACTAAAATAGGAATTATGACAGGATTATTAAGTTCAGAGCCAGTAATGGATATGTTAGAAGGATATAAGAATGCACTAAAAGAAAATAATATTCCGTTTAATAGTAAGTATGTTTTTTATGGAGACTTTAAATTAGATAAGTCATATGAATTGACTAAAAATTTACTTAAGGAAAAAGATAGGCCTACCGCTTTATTTGTATGCAGCAATATGATGACAATGGGAGTAATAAAAGCACTAAAGGAACAAAATAAAGATATTCCTAAAGATTTAGCTATAGTAGGTTTTAATAAAATTGATTTCTTAGACATCGTAGGACTAAATATTACATATGTAGAAGATTCTCCAATTGAATTAGGCAGAGCATCTATGGATATGCTTTGCGAAATTATCAGCAACACCGAAGATGCTGATGTTAAAAGACAAATTATTGCACCACAAATAGTAGTAAAAGGTTCAGAAAAAAAGCTGTAAATAACATATATAAAATGGTATAAGATTAAGCAATATTTATATGATAAATTTAACATATTATAAATATAAGATAGTAATATTATAATGAGGCACAATCAAAAAAATAATAGACCAGTATGCGTGCCTATTTTGCACCATACTGCGTCAGCAATTTAAGCTAATAGGCTCGCTATGAGCGTAAATTGATTCCTTGTCTGGTGCAAAATATGCACAGATAAAAAAGCAGCTATGCTGCAAATAAGAACTTTTTGACGCATCTTTGGCCTATTATTATTTTTTCATGTGCCTAACTGCTTTATTAAATTTAAGTCATGATAAACTCATGAGTTAAAATATTAAATATTATATTTAGGAGGAAGGTTAATGAAAAAAAGAATATTATCATTATTAGCTATTTCAGCAATAACAGTAACATTATTTGCTGGATGTGGATCAAGTGGTTCTGGCACAGCTGACAAAGGAACAGCTGATAAAGGTGCTGGTACTGAAAAAGAATATAAGGTTGCTATGGTAACTGATACTGGTGGGGTAAATGACCAATCATTCAATCAATCTTCATGGGAAGGATTGCAAAGCTTTGAGAAAAATAATAAAGGTGCAAAAGTAAGTTACTTAGAATCTAAACAAGAATCAGATTATGCTACTAATTTAGATAAAGCCGTTGATGGAGGTAATAAATTAGTATGGGGTATTGGTTTTGCAATGGCAGATGCGATAACAAAGTCAGCAAAACAAAATCCAGATGTTAATTATGCTATAGTTGATAATTCGTATGGAGATAATACTCCAGCAAATGTAACAGGAGTTATGTTTAAAGCTCAAGAACCATCATTTATAGTAGGGTATATTGCAGGAAAGACAACTAAGACAAATAAAGTAGGTTTTGTTGGTGGTATAACAGGTAATATAATAGATCAATTCCAATATGGATATCAAGCAGGGGTACAATATGCAGCAAAAGAATTGGGTAAAGATATAACTGTAGATGTTCAATATGCTGAAAGTTTCTCTGATGCATCAAAAGGAAAAGCAATTGCATCTAAAATGTTCTCTTCTGGATGTGATATAGTATTCCATGCAGCAGGTGGTGCAGGTACAGGTGTAATTGAAGCAGCTAAAGAAGCCAATAAATTTGCAATAGGTGTTGACCGTGACCAAGCGTATTTAGCACCTGACAATGTTTTAACATCAGCATTAAAATTAGCAGGTGTTGCAGTTGAAAATCTTTCAAAGGAAGCTATGAATGGAACTAAGATTGGTGGAAAAACATTTACTTATGGGTTAAAAGAAAACGCAGTAGGAATTCCAACTGAAAATAAGAATATGGACCCAGCAGTATATAAAGCAGCTATGGCAATCCAAGATAAAATTAAAGATGGTTCTATAGTTCCACCTTATAATAAAGATACTTTTAGTTCTTTTGGTAAGTAATTGAGGCACAATCAAGAAATATAGCAATGTTTAAATAAAGATGCTTTGTTGACAAGTTTTCTATTGTTAGCAAAGCATCTAAATTAAGGGAGGACTTGGTGTGGAAGTTAGTAAAGAATATGCAGTGCAAATGCGTGGTATTACAAAAATGTTTGGTTCATTCTGTGCCTTAGATGATATTAATCTTAATATCAAAAAAGGTACTATTCATGCACTATTAGGAGAAAATGGAGCAGGTAAAAGTACGCTAATGAATGTACTTTATGGGCTATATCAAGCCGACCAAGGAGAAATCTATCTTAATGGTGAAAAAGTAAATGTAAAAAATCCTAACATAGCAATTGAAAATGGAATTGGGATGGTTCACCAACACTTTATGCTAGTTGAAAATTTCACGGTTACGCAAAATATTGTATTAGGCAGCGAAATTACAAGTAAATTTGGAATATTGGATATGAAAAAGGCGCGCCAAGATATAGTAAGTATTGTAAAAAAATATGGATTAGAAGTAGATCCAGATGCAAAAATTGAAGATATTTCAGTGGGAATGCAGCAACGTGTTGAAATATTAAAGGCATTATATAGAGGTGCTGATTTGCTAATATTAGATGAACCGACTGCAGTACTCACTCCTCAGGAAATTAAAGATTTGATAGAAATTATGAATAATCTTATTGCTGATGGAAAAACAATAATTATAATTACACATAAATTAAAAGAAATTAAAGAGTCCTCTGATGTTTGTACAATTATTCGTAGAGGAAAATATATTGACACAGTTAATGTTAACGATGTAACAGAGGAAGAGCTTGCTACGATGATGGTAGGGCATGCGGTTAAGCTGACTGTTGATAAAAAACCAGCAAATCCAAAAGAAGTTGTATTTGAAATAGAAAATTTAACTGTAAAGGATGAAAGAAAGTTAGATGCAGTTAAAAACTTATCACTTAAGGTACATAAAGGAGAAATTGTTGGTATTGCGGGCATTGATGGAAATGGGCAAAAGGAATTAATTGAAGCAATTACATGTCTAATAAAGTGTGAAAGCGGTACCATTAAAATAAATGGAGAAGAAATACAAAATACTAGTACAGAAAATGTTATTAAGCATAAAGTTTCAACAATACATGAAGATAGACAAAAGCGTGGACTTGTATTGGATTTTACTGTTGCGGAGAATGTTGTAATAGAAAAATATAATAGTGAGCCTTATAGTAAAAAAGGTTTTCTAAATAAAGATGCAATTATTTCTCATACTAAAGATATGATAAAACAATAT
This sequence comes from Clostridium sp. LS, assembly GCF_002760435.1. Taxonomy (GTDB): domain Bacteria; phylum Bacillota; class Clostridia; order Clostridiales; family Clostridiaceae; genus Clostridium. Next base: position 7,290 of record NZ_AUUU01000031.1, on the reverse strand, counting down.
GACGTAAGACCTGATAACTGTGAATTAGCTCCTGTTAGAGGATTATCTGGAGGAAACCAGCAAAAAGTTATAATTGCAAGAGAAGTAGCTAATGATCCAGATTTACTAATTGCAGTACAGCCAACTCGTGGTTTAGATGTGGGGGCTATTGAATATGTTCATAAAACATTAATTAGGGAAAGAGATAATGGAAAGGCTGTACTTTTAGTTTCCTTTGAACTTGATGAAGTTATGAATGTTTCTGATACTATAGCTGTAATTTATTCTGGAACTATTGTGGATACATTTAAGCAAGGAGAAGTTGATGAGAATACAATAGGTTTATTAATGGCAGGAGGTAAACAAAATGAATACAGTAACAAAGATTCTTAAAAAGCCAGTCACTGCAACATTTATTGCAATATTTTTTGGATTTGTTGTTTCTGCAATAGTGCTTAGTTTAGCAGGATATAATTCAATAGATGCTTTTAGTGCACTTTTTAATGGAATTTTTTCAAGACCTAAGTATATATCAAATACAATAATTAAGGCTACACCAATTATTTTAACTGGTCTTAGTGTTGCATTTGCATTTAAAACAGGTTTATTCAATATTGGAGCAGAAGGCCAATATATAGCAGGTACAATTGCTTCAACAATAGTTGGAATCAAATTAAACTTGCCTGCAGTACTCGAAATTCCAGTAGTAATTTTGGCAGGTGTTGCAGCCGGGGCTATATTTGGAGGTATAGTAGGAATACTTAAAGCTAAATTTGGAATACATGAAGTTATCACAAGTATAATGTTGAATTGGATTGCACTTTATTTATCTAATTTTATTGTAGCAACTGATGTATTTCATCAACCAGACTCAACAAGTACTTACCCTATTAATGAATCTGGTTTTACTATGATACTTGGAAATTGGAAAACTACTGATGCTGGAATAGAATCTCTTTCACATAATAAATGGCTTTCAGAAGTTTTAATAAAGACTGATGTAAATATTGGAATTGTTGTTGCTATTATAATGGCTGTGTTAATATCAATTTTATTATATAAATCAGCTAAAGGATATGAATTACGTGCAGTTGGACTAAATAAAGATGCAGCGGAATTTGCTGGAATAAATGTTGATCGTAATATAGTTCAATCAATGATAATTGCAGGTGCATTATCAGGACTTGCAGGTGCATTAATTATTACAGGAACTGCTCCACACAAATTATCTACTATGGCTGCTTTTGAGAATTATGGTTTTAATGGATTATCAGTTGCATTAATTGCAGGAAGTTCACCAATTGGATGTATATTTGGAGGATTACTTTATGGAGGATTATTATATGGAGGTCAATCAGTACAATCCGAAATAGGTGCGCCATCAGAAATAATTAATATCATGATAGGAACCATCGTATTTTTTGTTGCGTTGACTAAAATTGTGCCTATTTTAGCTGATAGACTTTTGAAGAGAGGTGAAAAAAATGTTAAATAGCATAACATTACTAATAGGAATTACCTTAATGTATTCTTCGCCACTGATTTTTGGAGCATTGGGAGGTGTTGTTTCTGAACGTTCAGGAGTTGTAAATATTGGGATTGAAGGTATGATGACTGTAGGTGCCTTTACTGGTGCTGCAGTAGGATATTATACTGGTAATGCATGGCTTGGTTTTCTTGCAGCAGGAATTTCAGGAGGAATTATAGCATTGTTACATGCAGTTGCTTCTGTGACCTTTAAGGCAGACCAAACAATATCTGGTATTGCTATAAATCTTTTAGGTTCTGGTTTTTCTCTATTTTTGTGCAGATTATTATTTGAAGGCGCTACTATGACTAAGCCAGTTCCTACTAAATTACCTAAAATATTTGGTGAAGATATTACAGTTTTCTTAGCAATTATAATTACAGTTGTTACATGGTTTATTTTATACAAAACTAAATGGGGACTTCGTATACGTGCAGTAGGAGAACATCCTGCAGCTGCAGATACTCTTGGAATTAGTGTAACTAAAATTCGTTATGTATGCGTAATAATTTCTGGAATATTAGCTGGATTTGGAGGAGCATCTATGACACTTGCAATAATTGCTCAATTTACTCCAACTGCAATCAGTGGTCAAGGATTTATTGCATTAGCTGCAGTTATTTTTGGAAAATGGACTCCACAAGGTGCATATGGAGCTTGTATATTATTTGGATTTGCTCAAGCATTGACTGTTGTATTAGGTGGTGGAAGCTTTGCTATACCTTCACAAATTCTTGCAATGCTGCCATATATTTTAACAATAGTAGTTTTAATTCTTTTTGTTGGGAAGTCAGTTGCGCCAAAGGCTGATGGAGTACCATATGAAAAAGGAAGTCGTTAATAATAACTAATAAGGAGAGATAAAAAAATGGATATAGCTAAATATATAGATCACACAATATTAAAGCCAGAGGCAACTGTAGAGGATGTAAAGAAGCTTTGTAAAGAAGCGAAAGAATATAAATTTGCATCTGTTTGTGTAAATGGATGTTACGCAAAATTAGTAAGCACTGAACTTGCAGGAAATGATGTAAAAACTTGTGTAGTAGTTGGATTTCCACTAGGAGCTATGACTAAAGAATCAAAAGCATTTGAAACCTCAGAGGCTATTAGAAATGGTGCTAGTGAAATTGACATGGTTATAAATGTGGGAGCGCTTAAAGAGAAAAATTATACACTTCTTAAAGAGGATATTGAAGCAGTGGTTAATGCTGCGAAAGGAAAAGCAATTGTAAAAGTAATAATTGAAACTTGTTTATTAACTGATGAAGAAAAAGTTAAAGCTTGTGAAATAGCTAAAGAGGCAAAGGCTGATTTTGTTAAAACATCAACTGGATTTGGATCTGGAGGTGCAACAAAAGAGGATATTGCGCTTATGAGAAAGACAGTTGGGGAAAGTCTAGGTGTTAAAGCATCAGGAGGAATTAGGGACTTTAAGACAGCAATGGAGATGATAAATGCAGGCGCAAGTAGAATAGGTGCTAGCGCAAGTATCGCTATAGTTAATGAAAGTAAGTAATTATATTTATTGTTGAAAAATATAAGAAAATTAAGGATAATAGCATATAAACAATTAAATATTAAAAATATATAACCAGGTATAACTGTTAACTGTTAATTGTTAACTGTTAACTGAATTAACGGGGTGATTTTATGAAGATGATAGATATTATAAGTAAAAAAAGAAATGGTCAGGAGCTTACTACAGAAGAAATTAATTTTTTTGTACAAAATTATACAGAAGGAAGTATTCCAGATTATCAAGTCTCAGCTCTACTTATGGCAATTTGTTTTCAACAAATGAATATGAGAGAGACTTCAGATCTTACAATGGCAATGGTTAATTCTGGAGATATTCTTGACTTATCAAATATAGAAGGAATAAAAGTGGATAAACATAGTACTGGCGGAGTTGGTGATACCACGACGCTAGTGCTTACACCAATGGTTGCAGCCCTTGGAATCCCAGTTGCAAAAATGTCGGGAAGAGGCCTTGGTCATACTGGTGGTACTATAGATAAATTAGAATCTTTTGAGGGATTTTCAGTTGAAATAAGCGAAGATAAATTTATAAAAAATGTAAATGAGAATAAAATAGCAATTATGGCTCAAACTGCAGATTTAGCACCAGCAGATAAGAAACTATATGCATTAAGGGATGTAACTGGAACAGTTGAAAACATATCTCTTATATCATCAAGTATAATGAGTAAAAAAATAGCTGCTGGAGCAGATGCAATTGTACTAGATGTTAAAATTGGTGATGGAGCATTTATGAAATCTTTTGAAAATGCAAAAGAACTTGCTGAGGCAATGGTGAGTATTGGAAAGAATGTTGGTAGAAACACAGTAGCTGTAATATCTGATATGGATCAACCATTAGGTTTTGCCGTTGGAAATGCATTAGAAGTGAAAGAAGCTATAGACACATTAAATGGTGCTGGTCCCAAGGATTTATTAGAATTGTGCTTAACTCTTGGAAGTAATATGGTAGTATTAGCAGAAAAGGCGCAAACTATAGAAGAAGCAAGGCAAATGCTACTTAAAGTTATTGAAGATAAATCAGCATTAGTAAAATTAAAAGAATTTATTGCTTCTCAAGGCGGAAATCCTAATCAAGTGGATAATACTGAACTTTTGCCAAAAGCAAAACATATTGTTGAAATAAAAAGTGAAGAGGACGGTTACGTTACTAAAATTGATTCACAGCATATAGGTCTTATAGCAATGGAACTTGGTGCGGGAAGAGCCACTAAAGAAGATTCTGTGGATTTAGCCGTTGGAGTACTTTTAAACAAAAAAAGAGGAGATAAAGTATTAAAAGGTGAAACTTTAGCTTATATACATGCAAATGATGAAAGTAAAATTGAAAAAGCAGGAAAAAATATAATTGAAAGTTATCATATTGCAAAAGAAAGTCCTAAAGATATTCCTTTGATATATGGAGTTGTTAAGTAGTTAACAGTTCACAATTTACTGGTTACAGTTGAAATGCAAATTCCTAGGAAATTAAAATATATTTTTATAAACATTTGGTGTTTCATCCTTAACTGTGAACTGTACACTGGTAACTGTAAACTGAAGAAAGGGAGGTTTTTTAATGGTAAATAGAGTTATATGGATAGTGTTAGATAGTGTTGGCATGGGAGCAATGCCAGATGCTGAGAAGTTTGGAGATGTTGGCGCAAATACAATTGGAAATATATCTAAGGCAGTAGGCGGATTAAACTTACCTAACATGGTTAAGCTGGGGCTTGGAAATATTGAAGGTATTGCAGGTGTGGAAAAGTGTGAAACACCATTAGGATGCTATGCAAGATTTAGCGAAGCATCCAATGGTAAAGATACGACAACAGGTCATTGGGAAATGGGTGGTATTGTATCAGAAGTAGCTTTTCCAACTTACCCCAATGGTTTTCCAAATGATTTGATTGAACAATTTGAAAGATTAACTGGAAGAAAGGTTATAGGAAATAAACCAGCATCAGGTACAGCTATATTAGATGAGCTAGGTGAAGAACAAATGAAAAACGGTAGTGTTATTGTTTATACATCAGCAGATAGTGTTTTTCAAATAGCAGCTCACGAGGAAGTAGTTCCTTTAAGTGAATTATATAAAATGTGTGAGATAGCAAGGGAAATGTTAAAAGGAGAACACGCTGTTGCAAGAGTAATAGCAAGACCTTTCCTTGGAGAACCAGGGAATTTTACACGGACTCCAAATAGAAGAGACTTCTCATTAATGCCTCCGCATGATACTGTTTTAAATAAAATTAAAAATAGTAGTTTGGATGTAATTGCTGTTGGTAAAATAGAAGATATTTTCTGTGGTCAAGGAATTACGGAAGCAATTCATACTAAAGATAACATGGATGGCGTAGATAAAACCATAGAGTACATGAAAAAAGACAATAGAGGATTAATATTTACTAATTTGGTTGATTTCGATATGAAATGGGGTCACCGAAATGATTTTAAAGCATATGCCAATGGTTTAGAAGAATTCGATGTTAGGTTAAAGGAAATTATTGATTCGATGAAGGAAAGTGATATTTTATTTATCACAGCAGATCATGGCTGTGATCCTACAATGCCAGGAACAGATCATAGCAGAGAATATGTTCCGTTTTTAGCATATGGAAAGAGCTTAAGAGAAAATGTTAATTTAGGAACTAGAAATTCTTTTGCAGACATGGGGCAAACATTAGCAGAAATATTAAATGTAGAAAAAATAAAGAATGGGGAAAGCTTCTTAAAGCAGATAACAGCCAATAGTTGATAATTAACATTTAAGGGATATACTCAATTGAGTTTAGAAAAATGACACAAATAAAAGGTGCACCGGAGTAGTGAATTAAGGGAAATCCTAAAAGGGTTTCATCAATAAACTGTTAACTGTTACTTGTTAACTGTTAACTGTTAACTGAGTTAAAGGGGGGAATTTTATGGATTATAAAGAACTTATAAAAGTAGCTTTAGATTATAGAAATAGGGCATACTCGCCTTATTCCGATTTTAAGGTTGGAGCTGCTGTGCTTTTTGAAAGCGGCAAAATTTATGGTGGATGTAATATAGAAAATGCATCATTTGGAGCTACTAATTGTGCTGAAAGAACTGGAATATTTAAAGGAATATCTGAAGGCGAAACAAAAATAAAAGCTGTAGCAGTAGTTGGAAGTTTGGAAGAATATACTTACCCTTGTGGAATATGCCGTCAAGTAATTGTAGAATTTGGAAGCGAGGATGTTAAAATAATAATAGCTAAAAGTGAAGATGATTATATAGTTAAAAGTATGGATGATATTTTACCGGGGGCTTTCAAGAAAGAAGCACTGGGAAAACTATAAATAGTTCACAATTTACAGTCACAGTTCACAGTTAAGGAGCAAATTACTACGTAATTTGAATAAAATTTAAATACAAAATTCCTGAAAGGAATTTTTTCCTTAACTGCTAACTGTAAATTGTTAACTGTTAACTGAATAAATTTGGAGGTAACAAAATGAGTGTTCATATTAATGCACCTGAAGGTGCTATTGCAGAAAATGTATTACTACCAGGAGATCCGTTAAGAGCTAAGTTTATTGCAGAAACATTTTTAGAAAATGCAGTATGTTATAATGAAGTTAGGGGCATGTATGGATTTACAGGAACATATAAGGGAAAGAAAATATCAGTTCAAGGAACTGGAATGGGTATACCATCAATCTCTATATATGTTAATGAGCTAATACAAAGTTATGGAGCTAAAAACCTTATTAGAGTTGGAACTTGTGGAGGATATAGTGAAAAGGTTAAGGTTAGAGACCTTATTATTGCAATGTCAGCTTCAACAGACTCAAATCTTAACTTAGTAAGATTTCAAGGAAGAACATATGCTCCAACAGCGAGTTTTGAATTATTAAAACCAGCATATGATATTGCAGTTGAAAAAGGATTTGATCCAAAGGTAGGAAGTATATATAGTTCAGATGTATTTTATGGTGATGATAATGAAGACTGGAAGAAATGGGCTAAGTTCGGCTGCTTAGGAGTAGAAATGGAAGCAGCAGCATTATATACAATCGCGGCTAAATTTGGTGTTAATGCACTAGCATTACTTACAGTAAGTGATCATTTTGTAACTGGAGAAGTTACAAGTGCAGAAGAAAGGCAAAAAACTTTTACAAACATGATGGAAGTTGCTTTAGAAACAATTGTTAAATTGGATAAATAAATTTAATACAAAAAAGGGGCTGTTGCAAAACTAACATAGTTAGTTTTGTAGCGGCTCATTTTTTAGA
>NZ_AUUU01000222.1 GCF_002760435.1 Clostridium sp. LS | reverse complement strand
GCTTATGATTTAATAGTAGAAGAAGTTAAAAAGGGAATAATAGATGTTGCAACTGACAGAGTATCAGGGATTGACAATTACGAACCTGGATATATAGATAGAGAAAATGAAGTCATTGTAGGGCTTCAGACTGATGCACCACTTAAGAGAATTGTAAATCCATTTGGCGGAATGAGAATGGTTCAAAGTTCACTAAAGGAATATGGATTTGAATTAGATTCAGATATTGAGAAGCATTTCTCGAAATATAGAAAAACTCACAATGAAGGTGTATTTGATGCATATACAAAAGAAATAAGGGCTGCAAGAAGTGCAGGACTTCTAACAGGTCTTCCAGATGCATATGGTAGAGGAAGAATCATTGGTGATTATAGAAGAGTTGCTCTTTACGGTATAGATTACTTAATAGAAGAAAAGAAAAAAGATCTTGATAACCTTAATGGGGACATGCTTGATGAATTGGTGAGAAAAAGAGAAGAAGTATCAATGCAAATTAGAGCTTTAGGTGAAATAAAATCAATGGCAGCTAAATATGGAATTGATATATCTAAGCCAGCATCAAATGCA
>NZ_AUUU01000221.1 GCF_002760435.1 Clostridium sp. LS | reverse complement strand
AGGGAGGAAAATTATAATGGCAAAAGCAAAGTATGAAAGAAGTAAGCCACACGTTAATATTGGAACAATAGGTCACGTAGACCACGGTAAGACAACATTAACAGCAGCGATCACAACTGTATTAGCAAATAAAGGATTTGCAGAAGCGTTTAACTATGCAGATATTGATAAGGCTCCAGAAGAAAAAGAAAGAGGAATCACAATCAATACAGCGCACGTTGAATATCAAACAGAAAGCAGACACTATGCTCACGTTGACTGTCCAGGGCATGCTGACTATGTTAAGAACATGATAACAGGAGCAGCACAAATGGATGGAGCAATCTTAGTTGTATCAGCAGCAGACGGTCCAATGCCACAAACAAGAGAACATATACTATTAGGATCAAGAGTTGGTATAGAATACATAGTAGTATTCTTAAACAAAGCTGATATGGTAGACGATCCAGAATTATTAGAATTAGTAGAAATGGAAGTTAGAGAATTATTAAGTGAATATGACTTCCCAGGAGATGATATTCCAGTAATAACAGGATCAGCATTAAAAGCATTAGAAAATCCAACTGATGATGAAGCAAATAAATGTATCATGGATTTAATGGCAGCTGTAGATAGCTATATTCCAACACCAGAAAGAGCAACAGATAAGCCATTCTTAATGCCAGTAGAAGATGTATTTACAATCACTGGTAGAGGAACAGTTGCAACAGGAAGAGTTGAAACTGGAGTACTTCACGTAGGTGATGAAATAGAAATCGTAGGATTAAGTGAAGAAAAGAAGAAAGTTGTAGTAACAGGAATAGAAATGTTCAGAAAGTTACTAGACGAAGCGCAAGCTGGAGATAATATAGGAGCATTATTAAGAGGAGTACAAAGAACTGATATTGAAAGAGGTCAAGTTTTATCAAAACCAAATTCAGTACACCCTCATACAAAATTTGTAGGTCAAGTATACGTACTTAAGAAAGAAGAAGGTGGAAGACATACTCCATTCTTCGATGGATATAGACCACAATTCTATTTCAGAACAACAGACGTTACAGGATCAATCAAATTACCAGACGGAATGGAAATGGTAATGCCTGGAGATCACATCGACATGAATGTTGAATTAATCACTCCAATCGCAATGGATGAAGGATTAAGATTCGCTATCAGAGAAGGTGGAAGAACTGTAGGTTCTGGAGTTGTTACTAGCATAGTAGAATAA
>NZ_AUUU01000030.1 GCF_002760435.1 Clostridium sp. LS | reverse complement strand
GGCAGGCGAATAAGATTTCTTTTTTATTCTTTTTCCATACAAAACCTAATTAAACATTCTTTTAAATAAGTTATGCCAGATTTTACTGCAGTATAAATCCCTAAAGAATAAAAAAGCCCACTACATATTTATATATGCAAATGAGCTTTTAGATAGAAAATTTTCAATTTATGGTTAATCATTATTATATTTTAATTGGAATCACTATTTCATACAACTATATTGCTGTTTTCTAAATTCTCCAAAAACATTATAAATGCTTTTGTTTCTTGCTTTTGCAACTGCCTTAACTATTGCATAGGCAATAATACTATCTGCTGAATGATGTAACATTGCACCAACAACTGTGGTTATTAATATTATATAAACACTAGGCCCAAATCCTACAAAAGGTATTGTTACTAAAGCTTCTAAAATTCCATGAATAGGCGCTGTAATTGCTACTGCTTTAACGTAGCTTTTACTTTTCATAATTATCAGCGCTCCAACACCTCCAACTACAATGTGTGTTGCCGCTCTTGCCACTACAGGTGCTGGTGTTCCTGCTATTAAAAAGCCGATTGTTGAACCTATTCCAACTACCACTGCTACAAACGGTGATATTAACATAGATAACATCATTGGAACATGTGCAGCCAATGTTGCTGTAAAGTATGGTGGAATAACTATCTTTAAAAATCCAAATTGAATAGGAATTATAATTGCTAATGCTGTGAGCAATCCTGCATATACCATTTGTCTTATCTTATTATTCATTTATCTTGTTCCCTCCTCGCTCAATTGTCTGTATATACACTAGTATATATCATGTATAGGCATAAGTAAATCCTTTTGATTAATTTTATGGACAAACTTTTAGAATGAAAAACCGTATATAGTACTTGTAATTATCCTATATAATTTTTATAATTATAACTAAATTAAATTAAATTAACAACTAATGATTTTAGATAAGAAATACCCTTAATTATATTATCTTTTATATTCTTATCTTTATGCGAGGAGATTGAAGATGGAAAAAATAAATATACTCGGTACAGGCTCTGCAATGGTTACAAAATGTTATAATACATGTTTTACTTTATCAAAGGATGATGAACACTTCCTTATTGATGCAGGCGGTGGTAACACTATACTTGCTAATTTAGAGAAATTAAATATCTCTATTAATCAAATTCATAATATGTTTATATCTCATAATCATAATGATCATATATTGGGCAGTGTTTGGGTTATTCGTGCTGCGGCTCAAAGTATTTTAAATGATAAATACACTGGAAACTTAAATATTTATTGTCATGAAACATCTATAGATGCTATAAAAACAATATGCTCATTTGTCCTTCAGAAAAAATTTTTAAAGCTATTTGACAATAGAATAGTATTTAATAAAATAGACGATAGTTATTCAACATCTATCTTAGATAGACCTATAACTTTTTTTGATATACATAGCACAAAGGATCTTCAATATGGATTTAAAACTTTACTTTTAAACGGTAAATCTTTAACCTTTTTAGGGGATGAACCTTACCGTGAAACTGTTAAAACTTATTGCGAGAATGTAGATTACTTACTTCATGAAGCATTTTGCCTTTATTCCCAAAGGGACATATTTAAACCTTACGAAAAACATCATGCTACCGCAAAAGATGCCTGCAAGAACGCTCAAGAATTGAATGTAAAAAATGTTATTCTATATCATACAGAGGATAAAGATTTAGAGAATAGAAAAAAATTATACATAGCAGAAGGTAAAGAAGAATTTCACGGAAACATATATATGCCAGATGATTTAGATGTGATTACGTTATAACAACTGATAATTTTGTTCTCTGCTTGTGATTTTTATTGCATGTGGATTGAGAAATTAGTGATAAGTTATAAGAGCTAAATTATAAGTTAAGGAAGAAAAGCCAAAGGCTTTTCATAAAATAACATTTCTTTAAGAAATTCCAGGGAATTTCCTCCTTAACTTATAACTTGCATCTTGCTTCTGCCTTTCGGCTGCTTAAGTTATAATTTAAATTAATCCTTACTTAAATATTATCCTAATACTTCTCTTGCTATTTCTACAGATTCTTTTGCATCTTTTGCATAGAAATCAGCTCCAATTCTCTCAGCTGTATCTTTAGTAAGTACTGCTCCTCCAACAAACACTTTTCCTACATACCCATCTTCTTTTAAGGCTTGTATTGTTTCTTCCATACTCTTAAGGGTTGTTGTCATAAGTGCACTTAGCCCAATTAAGGATACATTATGATTTTTAGCCTCTTCTACAACAGTTTTAATAGGAACATCTTTTCCTAAGTCTATCATCTCATATCCATAATTTTCCAAAATAACTTTAACTATATTCTTTCCTATATCATGGATATCACCTTTTACAGTTGCCACTATTATTTTTCCCTTTGAAATGGTCTTTGAATTATTCTTTACAATTTCAGCTTTTAAAATACCAAAAGAATTTTTTACTGTTTCAGCAGCTTGTATTAGTTGAGGTAAAAACAATTCACCTTTTTCATATTTAATTCCAACTTCATCTAGGGCTGGAATTAAATATTCATTAACTATTTCAAGCTCGTTCTTTTCTTTTAAAAGTTCAATTGTAGCCTGCTTGGCTTCTTCTTTTAAGCCTTTAACAACAATATATTTTAAATCATGTTCTTCGTTTGAAGTACTATTATTCTTAGCAGTCCCATTACCCTTAACAGTAACTTCTGTTGCTAACTCTACATTAGCATAATTATTAATGTATACTTCTGCACCTTTGTCATAGTTATATAAAACATTATAAGAATCAATAACTCTTGTCATTCCACTTACATTAGGATTGATTATAGGTAAATCTAGTCCATTTGCAAGAGCTAAAGCTAGGAAAGTTTCATTAATTAATTCTCTATTTGGAAGTCCAAAAGATATATTCGAAACTCCAAGTACTGTTTTGACTCCTAACTTTTCCTTAACCATCCTTACAGCTTTTAAGGTTTCTTGAACTTCTTCTTGCTGTGCTGATACAGTTAAAACTAAACAGTCAATAAATACATCTTCTTTCTTAATTCCATATTCTGCTGCTCTACTTATAATTTTCTTAGCAATTTCAAATCTTTCTTCTGCTTTCGCAGGTATACCTCTCTCATCTAAAGTTAACCCTACAACACTTGCACCATATTTTTTAACTAAAGGAAGAATTTTATCTAGCACTTCATCTTCGCCATTAACAGAATTTAATATAGGTTTTCCATTATAATATCTAAGTCCAGTTTCTATTGCTTTATGATCAGATGAATCTATTTGAAGCGGTGTATCCATTATACCTTGTATTTCTTTTATAACCTTATGCATCATGCTTGGTTCATCAATTTCAGGCAGTCCAACATTTACATCTAAAATATGTGCACCCGCTTCAATTTGAGAAACAGCTTGATTTAAAATATAATCTAAATCTCCATTTTTTAATGCTTCTTTAAATATTTTTTTACCTGTTGGATTAATTCTTTCACCTATTATTCTAACTCCATCTATTCTAACAACCTTTGATGGTGTGCAAACTGCAGAATAGTAGTTGTTTCTTTCTACTGGGGTAACTACTTTGTCTTTAACTATTTTACTTAATTCCTTTATATAATCTGGAGTTGTTCCGCAACAGCCTCCAATTACTCTAACACCTAAATCAATAAAGCTGCATACAGTATCTGCAAATTCCTCTTTAGTCACATCATATTTTGTTTCATTTCCTATTGATAAAGTTGGAAGTCCAGCATTTGGCTGAATCATTACTGGAATATGTGCTAAACTGCATATTTCCTCTATAACAGGTTTTAATTGTTTTGGACCAAGAGAACAATTAACACCAAGAGCGTCTACTCCTAATCCCTCTAATACAAGTACCATTGCCTCAGGTGAGCACCCGGTAAATGTTCTTAAGTTTTCTTCAAAAGTCATTGTGCAAAATACAGGCAGATCTGAATTTTCCTTTGCTGCAAGTATAGCTGCTTTAAGTTCATATAAATCAGTCATTGTTTCAATTAAAATTATATCTGCACCAGATTTAGTACCTTGAACTACTTGACGTTTAAAAATTTCATATGCTCTTTCAAAGCTTAGCGTTCCCATTGGCTCTAAAAGTTCTCCAATTGGTCCAATATCTAAAGCAATGTATGTGTTGCTGCTTCCCTTTGCCTTTTTTGCTATTTTAACTGCTGCATCTACTGCATCTTCAACTTCCAAATTGCAAAGTTTTAACTTAAGTTCATTTGCTCCAAAAGTATTAGTTGTTATTACATTTGCACCACTTTCTATATACTCTTTATGGATTTCTTCTATTATATCTGGTTCTTTAATATTTAGAAGTTCTGGATTTTCTCCAAGTTTTAATCCTTTCCTCTGAAGCATAGTTCCCATTGCTCCATCAAATATTAATATGTTATTTTTTATATATTCTTTAATCTCCACAACTTTCGCCCTCTCTTCTAAAGCTGCAATTTTCATAATTACTGCACTCTTTACAGCTTCTTTTATTTTTTTTATTTCTACTCTCTACAATTCCAATTATTGCAGTGACAGATTTTCTAGGGAATAATAAATTGTTTTCTGATGCTGTAAGCCCTATCTTTTTTTGTGCATCTAATGCTCTTAAAAAGTTACTTTGAATATCTAAAGATAAATCTCCATATCCTGGGCTATACCTATAGGTTATGTCCATGCCCTCTGCAAGAGCCTTTTCTTTAATTTCTTCTTCTACTGCATCACAAATTTCTTCAACTGCCGTTGTAGCACAAGCATCAAAAATAAGTGCTTTTGTTAAATTAATCTTTTCATATAATCTAGTTCTTTTTTCTACATCATTTCCTAAGGTTACGGCCATTAATACACATACCTTTGAATCTTTTAAGTGCTCTGTTATATCCTTACCTTTTAAAATTAGATTAGTAGAAATAACTTCTATACCCTCACTATTTGATTTTATTTCTTTATAGCTATAAATGACTCTGGGAGTTATAATTTTTTTAATTTCTTCCCTGCATTCATCAATTATTGTACTTAAATTTTCGTCTATGTGCTGTCCTTTATACCCTAGATATCTAAGTACTTCATCTTTATTTATCTCTATTTCTATCCCCCCATTTATTTATTGTTTTTAGCTAATAAAAAAAGCCTAAAGGCATTCCCTTAGGCTTAACATTCCCTAAAACACCTTATCTTTCAGCTCTTACGCTGCTGGATTTAGCACCAAGTATACTTTATACTAAAATACACCGGTTGCTGGGTTTCTTCGGGCCAGTCCCTCCACCGCTCTTGATAAGTTCTTATTATTAGTCATTATATATTATAAAATCTTCTTTGTAAAGATTTTATGTTTATAATAAAACTCAAAGTTGTTAAAAGATAGAAACATATACAATTACTTTTTAATATTACTTTTTCTTCAACTACCAATTGTATTACCGCTTTATTAATAACAAAATTATAGAAGCTATACTAAAGGTTAAACTTATTAACATTATGTAATTAATAACTTGAACTTTTGTAAAACCTCTTTCTTCTAATCTAAAGTGTATTTGACTTCTATCTGCTTGATATACAGGTTTTCCTTCAAGAAATCTTTTAAAGATCACAAACAAATTATCAAAAATAGGTACTGCTAAAGCTAATATAGGTATAAATAAGCTCATAACTGTTGCTTGCTTAAAGGCACCGTCCAAGGCAGTAATGCTTAAGATGAAGCCTAAAAAATTTGCTCCTGAATCTCCCATGAATACTTTTGCAGGAAACTTATTATAATATAAAAATCCCAGAATGGTTCCAATTAAAATTACTGATACTAATGCTGATTGATTTTGATTTAATATAATTGCTGCTAAAAAAAATGTAATTGCTGATATTAATGATAAACCTCCTGCTAATCCATCCATACCATCAGACCAGTTTATCACTGTTGTTACTCCAAATATCCATGTTATTGTAAGAATAAATTGTATAGTTGAATTTAGTTCTACATAATAACCTGTAAAAGGATTAGTAAACCCCACAAAAGCGATATTTGCTTTAAATACTAAAATTGCCGATAATAATTGAATAACTAATCTTGGAAATATAGCAAATTCTTTTCCTCTTGATTTATACCAATCATCTATTAATCCAATTAATACTATCATAGTTGCTGCTACAAATATTGTTATCTGCTGATTTGTATCATCTTTATAAAATATAAAATACGGGATAAAAAAACCAATATATAAAGCTACACCTCCACATAGTGGTGTTGGTGCCTTATGCTGCTTTCTTTTGTTAGGCTTATCTGTAAAATGCAATTTATTAGATAGTTTCATAAGAAATGGCATGGCAATTAGTGCAATTATAAGCGAAACTACCATTGCTAAAATATAATCCATATTTCCTACTCCTTAGTAAAGTATCTGGAAGTAAATTATATCCAAGTATGCCATATACGTTTACTTCCTATTTGATTATACTATTAAAGATATCTTATATCAATTACAAAATTATTAAGGTTACTTTATACTAAGCAAAATCAGAGATGCTTAGTATAAAGTAACCTTAATCTTAATCATGTTCTATATAACAAATAAAATTGCATAGTAAATAATCATAATAAAGAGCCCAAGTGGAACACCTAATTTAATCCATTCATTGCTCTTGATTTTTAATTTCCCAGCGGAAATAATATTAGGTATATTGCCTGGAATCATCATTCCCCCACTAATAAGCAGTCCCATCAGTACCGCTTTAATTTGTAATTCTGACATTTTAACACTTACCTCAGCAGCAGCTAATGTTGCATTATCTAAAACAGCAGAACACATATTAGCCCAATATAAATAGCGAGTGTCAAGAGCTATTATATATGTATCAATAATAGGTTTAAATCCTTCACCAAGTAAATCTAACGCTATTACAAATAATAAAATTTTAAGTGCTCTTACCACTATAGTTTTATTTGTTTCTTTGAAAATAACCTCTTCGCCTTTTTCTTCCTGAATTTTCTCTTCCTTAGCAAACAACATTCCTAGTATGCCCAAAATTAGTATTCCAGGAATAATATAAACACCAAACTCACTAAATAGAAACCAGAAATCTGCATTAAGCTTTGAAACTAGAATTGTTGCCAATGGTTCGCCTATAGGAGTTAATACTGCACCGAGACCAATTGAAAAACAAGAAATTATATTAATATTTATTTTATTTTTTTTGCTAATAGGAAGCATACTGATTATTTCCACTAGGAAAAGTGATGCTATAATTGCAGTTATTACACTTGATAGGATTCCCAAAAACACAATAACTAAAAAAACAAAAATTTTTAGTGGGATATATTTTAACACATTTGTTAATACCAGATTTATATGATCAGTAAGTTCTTTAAATAAAAATCCACCTATTAATACAGCTGCTACTATTGCGTACATAAATTTATTTTGAAAAATATTAATAAATAGATCTTTACTTAAAACTCCTGATGTGATAGCCGCAAAAATCCCTATCAAAAACAAAAAGGGTTCAAGATTCTCCTCAACCTTCTTTGATATAATTGGTAACACAAAAGTTATTAATAAAAGCAGAATCAACACGTACAACATTATTTTCTCTCCCCTATTTTAGACATACGCTACTTTATTCTGTTTATTGTACATGCTATAATTATTTTTTTCAATGGTTTTAAGTTCAAAGTTTTAATAAAGTTATTTTATTAAGATAAGTTCCTTATAAATACGTTAATCAAATTCCATCTTATTTACTTTTTTAATAATATTTACACATATTCCTATAAAACTATATTTCTAGAAAAATATAATTAAAGATTTCTATGTACATATTTAAATAGAAAAGTATTAAAATATATACATATATAAATATTTATAGTAAGCATCAAGGTTAAAGACCTCAACAGGTCAAAATTATATACCAATCTTATCCAAATGAACTAAATATTACACTGATTCTTAAAACTCCAATATCATACTTCAAATTGGAGTTTATTAGGAATTACAACCCAGCCTATAGAATTAAAAGTTTCATCCATATCATGGGTATTACTTTGTGTAAATATAAACCCCTTTTTTATACCGGCTTCTTTGAGTTTTGATAAAGAACGCTCTAACATTCTGTTAGTAATTTCATTAACCTTATATTCATCATGTACTGCAATATGATAGATAAATCCCCTTATCCCATCATGACCACATAATAAGACTCCAATTACTTTTCCATCATCTGCACATGCTACTGAGCTAACATCTGGATTTCTTTCAATATACTGTATCAACTCTTCTTTTGTAACAGAACTTTGTAAAAATGAAGAGTTCAATATTTTGTTCCATAACTCTATTACTTGATCTATATCTGACTCT
Organism: Clostridium sp. LS; assembly: GCF_002760435.1. Classification (GTDB taxonomy): domain Bacteria; phylum Bacillota; class Clostridia; order Clostridiales; family Clostridiaceae; genus Clostridium. The sequence goes on along the minus strand of NZ_AUUU01000030.1, from coordinate 32,359 downwards.
TTCATTGCTTGAATTACTATCTCATCATTCATTTTCTCTCCCCCATCTCGTTTATTTACATATCATTTTTTCTAAAATACATCTGATAATTATATTGCGTATTTTTTATATATTTAATACTTTGAAATTATATGCAAAAAAGAGTTATAAGAAAATCTTATAACTCTTAAAATAACAAAAACTATCTTCTATTATTTTGTTGCTTTCTAGCTCTTCTACAATCAGGACATCTTACAGGTTCGTTATCGAAACCTTTTTCTTTGTAGAATTCTTGTTCTCCAGTTGTGAAAACAAATTCATTTCCGCAATCTTTACATACTAAAGTCTTATCTTGCATATTTAATTCCTCCTTTTAAAATTCAAAGATTAATATCGATTCATATAATTCTCTAAAAGGAGAAATGCATAATATCTATAAAAAACCTTTTTTATTACAATATTTATTGTATCAGCTTTTCTTTTAAATAGCAACCTTTTTTTATTAAAATTTATTTTATATTTCTTAGTTTCCTAATATTTGTAATTTATGAATGATTAAATTATAGAAAAAGATTGTAAGATAACTCTTAATATAATACATTATAAATAGTATTTTAAACATTCATAAATTTATTGTAGTATACACTATATTTTGCTTAAAGTATAGTATTTTTATATGGAAATCCTATATAAATTTCTGTCTTTAAAATTTTATAAGTAAGTAAGTTTAATTAATCTAACTTTTTTATTTATGCTCTGTCAAGTAATATAACAAGTCTTAATTTAACAAACTTGTATAAAGAAAGGATGTGCTTTAGCATGAAAGAAAAAATCACTAACATGATACGAAACTTTGTCAAAGAATACGAGGGTAAAAATGATATTTCAACTAAATGGGGTGAGCCATTAGTAGGCTTTGCTGATGCCAATCATCCTTACATTTTAAATTTAAAAGAACTCATTACACCAACTCATTGCCTACCTACCGATATAATATCTGATGCATCAATTGTAATAGCATATTTTGTCCCATTCACTAAGGAATTGGCTAATACAAATAAAACTCCTGGAGATATTGCCTCCCCTGAATGGGCTCTAGCCTATGAAGAAACTAATGCAATGTTTGTTAAGTTGAATGAACATGTAATTTCAGAACTGCGGAAACTTGGATATCATGCAAATGTTTCGCCAGAAGCTTCTACCTTTGACCAAAAGATATTAAAAAGTAATTGGTCTCATAGGCATTTTGCAAAAGTTGCTGGCCTCGGAACCTTTGGTATTAATAATATGCTTATAACTAAGGTTGGATGCTGTGGAAGATATAGTACCATTGTAACCAATCTAGATATTAAAGCAGATTCACCTTTAGAAGATAACCTTTGCTTATATAAAAAGAATGGAAGCTGCGGAGTATGTGTAAAACACTGTCCATCAGGCGCATTGAGCTTAGATGGATATGACAGGCATAAATGCTATGTGGTACTTTTGAAAAATGCAGAATTATATACAGAGTTCGGAAGCTCTTATACCGATGAATCTGGAGAAAAGCCAAATAGTGTAGGCAGTGATGTATGTGGAAAGTGTGTAGTAAATACACCATGTACATTTTTCCATAGAAAATTTTGATTATGAATTATATGATATATAAAAATACCTGATAATATCTTATTTAGCAACCATCAGGTATTTTACTTCTTATATTTTTAAACCTACACTCAAATTTATTAAATGCATCTAATATAATCAGCTTTATCATTAAATAGATAGTAAGTATTCTCTTCTAATATTTCTCCTGCCTCAATATATTTTTCTATGTCAATATTAAATTTCTCCAAATGATATTCTTTAAAAGAATATTGCTCTTTAAGGTTTTCCTTAATGCTCTTTTCCTCTTCTTTTTCCATATCACTTCTCAAAAAGTCAGGTAATCCACGCTTCTTATTAAATATTAAGTAATTAAATCTAATAATTTCTTTTAAATATTCATTGCTTTCTTCTAATACATTTTCATTAAAATCTAAAAATACTTTATAATATTCTGCATTTCCTATATTTTTGCTAAAGTATCCTTGCTTTTCAAAAAACATGCCTAAGCTATAATAAAAATCAAAGGGTTTCTCAAATTTATTTTCAAAATACTTAATTATAAGCTTAAACTTTTGAGAATTGTAATACTTATCAACCATTTCTTCTACTTTCTTAAGCTTTAATAGTTCCTCATAAGAAAGTTTATCAGTTCTTAAAATTTCATATGGAGGGTATGGTGAATATTCCATTCCATATTTATCTGCATCTTCTCTCATGGAAGACCCCTTTAATAACTTTAAGAAACCAAGTTGTATTTCTTCTGGTTTTATTTCATACATATCATTAAAAGACTTTTTAAAAGATTCATAATCTTCTCCTGGAAGTCCTGCTATTAAATCTAAATGTTGGTCTATATTTCTTAACGCTTCAATTTCTAAAACTTTTTCTTTTATATCACTAAAATTAACAAACCTATTTATATTTCTTAAAACTTCGTCATTAGTTGTTTGCACTCCAACTTCAAATCTAAATCTTCCTTTTGGAGCCTTTGATAAAAGTTCTATTTCCTGAGGCTTTAATATATCTGCTGATATCTCAAAATGAAATTGAGTATTTGTATCTTGATTTATTAAAAAGTCCCATATAGCCATAGCAAATTTAGAATTACAGTTAAATGTACGATCAACAAATTTAACCAATCTAACTTTCTTATTTATAAAGTACATTAAGTCATTTAATACTCTATTAATATCTAAAAATCTAACTCCATGACTTGTAGACGATAGGCAGTATTTGCAATTGAAGGGACATCCCCTTGAAGCCTCATAATAAACAATTTTATTGCTTAAATCTTCATCTTCCTCATATGGAAATACTATTTCATCCATAGACATAAGAGGACGCTTTTCATTTGAATAAACCTCATCATTAATTTTATAATGAATGCCTCTAACATCTTCTAACTTAATTTTACCTAATTTATATAAAATGAAGTCCCTATAAGTCTTTTCCCCTTCACCTTCAATAACATATTCTCCTACATTATTCTTTAGAAAGCTTCTTGAATCAAATGAAACTTCTGGCCCACCATATAAAATTTCTATATTAGAATCTACTCTTTTAATTAAATTAGCAACTCTTGAAATAAGTTCAACATTCCAAATGTAAGTTGAAAATGCTACTATATCTGGCTTTTCTTTAATTATTTCTTCTAATATTCTTCCTTCTCTATCATTTATAGTAAATTCTTTTATCTTTCCTTCATAGTCAAGATCCTTAGTAAAATTCTTTAAATATCTAACAGCTAAATTACTATGAATGAATTTAGAGTCAATTGCTGTAATTAATACCTTCATAATTAACTTTCTCCTCTACTTTAACTTTTGTCTTCAATTTCTTTCCTTTTATAAAAAAAACATCTTCCCATGCTTTAGTTTCTTCTATTTCGAAATATTTTTCAAGAATTTTTTTTATTTCTTCAATATTCGAACTTGAAAGTATGTTTAAATTTTTAAACATAAATTCTTTGACTTTTTCATTTGGTAATATAACCTTTATTTTATTGTTAAATACTTTTCCTCTTTCCTTATTTATATCCCAAATATATATTTCGCCATCTTCTTTCAAATATGAACTTATTTCTTTAATCAATTTTTCTTTTTCTAAACTGGTCCACATTTTGTTTAAATCAAAAAAGAATGTGCAAGCATCATATTCTCTGCTTTTTAATTCTATCTTAGTATCACTAGATACGTAGTCTAGTGATAATTCATCCTCCACTTCTTTTGATATGCTATATATAATCCCAAGATTTTTTTCCCCTACATCTAATACATCACCTTGTAAAACAACATCTTCTAAATTTATTACTAATGTTTTGCCCATAGTTATTCCTCCATACTTCTCAATATTGATAATTATATTTTACCACTATTTTCCATAACTTTAACTATGAAACCTTTTAAAATTTCAAATAAAGCTGCTCTAAAAATATATTTTTTAAAGCAGCTTTATAATTTATTTAGTTATTTTCATTTTTCGGGAATACAATTTATAAATAATCAAACAAGTTAATATAAATAGAAATACAAAAATAAATATCCAAATCGACATTGGTAAGTTAAACTTTAGATTCAAATTCTCTGATTGTAATTTATATATACAGCCAACTCCACTGTCTAATATATAAATATCCCCTTCTGAATATTTTATTCCTTTTATGTCGCTTATATCTTTTAATTTTAATAAGTTATATACAACATTATTTGTACCAATTGAAGCTATAACATTTTCCTTACTATCATAATATATTTTTGAATTTTTATCTAATATTCTGCCTTCTTTATCTATAGCCAAATATCTTATTATCCCTACATCTGAATATTGATAAACAGGTGCTTGAACAATCTTATTGGGAGGATTAGATATAAGATTAGAAACTAACTTATCACCTTTAAACCTAGGGGAAGTAATAGGATCTCCGCCGCTAAAATCCGGCCATCCATACCATTTACCTTTATCTATTCTATAAAGATAATCTGAGTCTCTATTAATAGGCCTTTCTCCAGTGTTCTCCATACCTCCTACAATACCATATAAAACTCCTTCACTGTCTAAATCCCAGCCTTTAATATTTCTTATTCCCGAAGAATATAATGCTGCCTTATTATTACTTAAATTTATTTCGACAATACAAGCATTGGCTAAACTTTGCGCTTTTATTCGTTGTCCCTGCTCACTGGAATTCCCGTATGGCATAAAAGCACCTGTTTTCTTTTCTCCATAATTAAATCCATTTAATGTAATATCTATTGAACTTTTATCATAAGGAATCTTATCAGGGGAATACTTGCTGTCATAGGTAGCCACACCTGAATTTGTAGCGCTTCCTATGGATAAAAGAAGTTTTGAATCTTTAATAATTAGGTTTCTATCCAGATATTTTCCTTCAGAAGGTATCTTATCCAAAATTGATTTTAAATTTTTACTTCCTAAATCATATTCATATAAGCTAGAATTTGAAATAAAGTATAACTTACTCTTATAATAAATTATATTTTCTATTTTTAAGGATTTATCTTGCAGTAAAGTTTCTTCTCTTCCGTCATCTCTAATGACCTTAATATAATTATCATAAGCTACATAGGTGTTTTTATTTTCATCCTTATCGAAAGCTACAGAATTTTTACAGTTTTTATATGCAACACTCCAACTAATGTTATTTTTTAATGTGTTCATTCTATATTCATTAGAAAATCTAAATACTCCAAATGCTACTACAACGATTATGACCGAAACACTTAAAAATTTTAGAAACCTTCTCACTTCACTCTCCCCTTACTGCTTTAATGTAATTATGTAATTTTGTAACAAATAAAAATTTCCTATTAAATTTATATTGTAAATCTATCAAAATAAGACCTCCCTTTTCTAATAACTTAAAAGATTTAATTATGAAAACTTAAGTAAATTAATTTATTTCGTAAAGGTCTCATATTTAACACATTATTTGAATATGTTTATAGTGGTTTAAAGGAAGGAGGGAGTGAGCCGTGGATAAAGATAATTTTGTTAAGAATTCTTTTTTATTAATATCATCAAATGTTACTACTGGTATATTGGGCTTTATTTTTTCAATATATCTATCTAAAGTCTTAGGTGCTGAAGGAATGGGACTTTATAATTTGGTCATGCCTATTTACAATTTATTTATATGTCTTATGACAGCAGGTATAGTTGCATCCATTTCTAAAATAACCGCTGTTTATTCTCAGAATGGTGACCATAATAATATAGTGAAAACTATTAGAGTTGTATCTTTATTTAACATATCTTGGGCATTTTTAATAGGAATTATAGTATTTCTTTGCGCTCCGTTACTTGGAAAATACGGTGTGAACGATGCAAGAACTATAAATGCCATAAAAGTTATCTGCCCAGCTATGGTTTGCATAGCAATTTCAAATATACTTAAGGGATATTTTTATGGAACCTCTAAAATCACAGTACCTGCCATAATTGATATTTGCGAAAAAGCCATGAGGATTTTAACTGTAAGTTTACTTATTTATTTAACTAATGCTCAAACCTTAGAGGGCATGGTAACCCTAGCTACTGTTGCACTATGCATAGGAGAATTTCAAAGCTTAATTTTTCTTTATATTTATTATAAGTATTCTATAAACAAAATGCCGAGTTCTCACGAAGTACCTGAAAGTGGTTTTCAGCTTCTCTTTGATGTTGTAATTATTGCAATACCACTTTGCTTAAATGGTTTCTTAACTAATATTTTAGGAACACTATCTACCTTAATTGTTCCCAGGCGATTACTAGTTGCTGGTTTTAATTATACTGAGGCTCTAAGTATGATAGGAAAATATACAGGTATGGCACTTAGCATAATAACCATACCATTAATTGTGGTTTCTACAATTAATACATTGCTAATTCCTGATCTCTCACAATCTCTAGTACTCGGAAAACAATACGAAGCTTCTGTCAGAATAAGAAAAGTACTCAAAGTCGCATTTTTACTTGGAATAGCAACTACAATTATTTGTAACGTAATTCCAAATTCTCTAGGTGAAATGTTTTATGGAAGAAATGATTTAGGTCAATATATTAGATTTGCTTCACTTACAGCACCAATATTTTTTCCAGCTGTAACTATGTTCGGGGTATTGAACGGTCTTAATAGGCAAAGTATAATTCTCAGGAACTCATTAATTGAAGCTGTGATTGAATTAATATGTTTATACATATTTACTGCTATTCATTCTATAAATATATTTGGATACAGCTTAACTATGCTGATTGCATGCACAATAGGCTTTATTCTTAATATGTATGAAGTAAATAAACATATTGAACTTAATTTAAGTCAGTCAAATATCGTAATCTATATACTGCTTGGCCTTCTTATCTTCTTAATTATAAATATATTTTCAAAGCACATGTTAACCCACTCGCTAATTATTAACAATTTTGTTATCATGGGTCTTGTGTTCTCGGCTTTTGCATATCTTGGAACTTTTGGAGAAAGCGGAGACTAAGCAAGTACCTGTTCCTCTACTATAAAAGAAATAATACTCTATTGCGTATCGTTGCAAAATAATTTACAACGACACACAATAGAGTACTATTTTCTTTCAATTATTAAATAATTATTTTAACTTTTTTCTTAAAAATCTAGGTAAGTAGGTAAAAATGCGAGATGACACACTAGCAATATCGCTCTTTATAATCCCCCCTAATAATACCATTAAGTATAAATATACGAATCCTCCAGCAGAAATCATTATTAAAGTCGAGATTCCCTTTATAATAATATTTTGATTGGTTATTATTAGTATTTCTGATACAGGTACTCTTATTGCTAATATTGTTCCAGCCATTACTATTGAAGCTGCAAGTGGTTTTATTATATTTCTTAACATTGGTATTTTTACTCTAAGTGCTTTTTTTAAAGCCCTTTGGTTTAAGATAAACGGTATAGCAAACCATAAGAAATTCCCTACTACTACTCCTAAAATATTTATATCTGGCATTCCTACTAATATATAATTAGCTACTATTTTAGCAATAATACCTATGCTAAATGTACCAAGAACAAAATAAAGTTTATTCATACTCTGAAGTATAACAGTTTGAATAGATACAACGGCCATAAGAATTAATACTACTGATCCCCATACCATCAATTCAAAGCCTTGGGTTGTTCCATATAATAATTCAAAAACTTCTTGAGCTAAACACGCAAGCCCTACTGCTGCAGGTATTGTAATTATAAACGTTATTCTAAAAGCAAAAGTAGTTTTTCTTCTTACTTCTTTTTTATCTTTTAATGCCATAGCAGCAGCTACAGCTGGCAACACGGTTGTCCCAAGGGCTGTCACTATTATTAGAGGTACAGAAAGTAAAGTTTTATATCTTCCTAAAACTCCATATAGGACATGAGATTGCTCTGCGGTGAATCCTGCAAATGCTAATCTGCTGTTAACATTCACCATATCTACTAAGCTACCGAAGTTCTGAAGCCCAGAACTCAAAGTAATCGGTAGTCCGTATTTTATTAATTTCCTAATTATATGCTTAGTCCTTACTCTCTTGGTATTATTATTATGTTGAGCTTCTATAGCTTCTTCTTCAAAATTATTCTTACCATAAATATAAACCATATAAAGACATGCAATAAGAGCGCCTATTGAAGTACCTACAGTACCTCCAGCACTGCCATATTCAACACTTACTTTCATTAAAATATAAGCGCATGCCAAACTAATTACAATATTTATAACTTGCTCTAATACTTGAGATACAGCGATAGCCGTCATACTATTTCTACCTTGGAAGTACCCCCTATAAGATGATAAAAGTGATGTAACAAATATGCTTGGAGCAAGCATTAAAATTCCATAAGATGCTGAAGGGTTGCCTATCGCTTTCCCAATAGGAAATGCAAATATCATTAAGAAAATTGTTAATATAGCACCAGCTAAAGCCAAAAGAGTTCTAGATATCTTAAGTGCCCTTATAGCATCATTAGGTTTTTCTAGAGCCGTAAGTTCTGCTACTACTTTTGCGATAGCTGGCTGAGTTCCTAAATTTGTAACTGCATATACAAATAAAAATACTTCATAACAATTTTGATATATACCATATCCATCAAGACCTATTATTCTTTGAAGGAGTGGTATATAAAATACTGATATTACTTTAGATAAAATCCCCGCTACTGAAAGAATTAAAAAGCCTCTATTACTACTGGCTGATCTTTCCTCCATAATTACCTCCTATCTAAGCGAAAACTTAAACACATCTTGTTTTATTTTTTTTAACATTGGAGGTAATGCAACTGCTATAGTCTTATTTTTTAGATATTCAAGCTTACCATTAATTTTTCTAAAATTTAATTTATAAGCATATAAATATTGATAATTTAGACCATATTTATTCTCAAAAAATGAATTTAATTTCTTATCTCCATATTTATTATCTCCAATTATCGGATTTCCTAAATGCGCCAAGTGCGCCCTAATTTGATGGCTTCGTCCTGTTATTAAATTAATATCTATAAGTGAATATGCACCATTTGTTTCTACTGTAGTTATTTCCATTGCTATTTTTTTAGAATTCTCAACTTCACTGTCATAAATCTTAGATACATTAGTTTCTGGATTTTTTACTATGTACGCTTCATAAAGTCCGTTTCTTATTTTGCCTTTTGCTAAAGTATAATAATACTTCTTTATTTCATCTTCTCTTATAGCTTCATTGATACATTTCAATCCTTCAAAAGTTTTTCCAAAAACAACAATACCAGCTGTATTTCTGTCTAACCTATTGCAAGCTGCTGGTGTAAAAGTCAATTCATTTTCTGGTACATAAGCTCCCTTATCATTCAAATATGATAGTACATAATCTGTAAGTGTTGGTTCCTCGCTTTCCTTGGTATCTGAATGAACCAAGATATTAGGCCATTTTTCAAGCACTAATATATTTTCATCTTCATATGCAATTTTAATTCCTTTTGCATTAACTTTGATAAACTTGTCAGTTTTATCTTCCTTTTTGCTTTGAATGTATCTAATTTCTACTATATCTCCTTCTTGCAAAAAGTATTTTTCATTTTCTTTTTTATCATTAACTCTTATATCTTTTTTTCTCAAAGCTTTAAAGATTGCACTCAATGGTACATCCTTTAATAATTTTCTTAAAAATTTATCTAATCTCTGACCTGCTTCATTTGGACCTATTTCTATCTTCAAATACAATCACTCCTAATTTTATTACCCTTAGCATTATCTAGTTTTTTAAGGATATTGTCAATTTTATTTACAACAATACCCTTAAATGTAACTAATCTGTCAAATAATTAAATGCTGCTAAGGCTTGAATAGAAGCTCCAATTGGAAGGCAATCTTCATCAATATCAAATAAATTACTGTGTGCAGGCTCTGTAGTTCCTTTATTTTTATTTCCACTACCTAAGAAATAAAACGCACTTGGCCTTTCATTAGCAAAATACGCAAAGCTTTCAACTCCCATTTTAGGTGCTTTTTGCTCTAAAACATTTTCTTTACCTAAAATCACACTTGCGCTATCACTAACTAAATCTACAAATTCATCACTATTATAAAGACAAGGATAGCTTTCCTCTATCTTAATTTCCGCCTTAGCTCTCGACATTGTTGCAATTCCATTCACAATTTCATTTAATCTTTGTATAGCAAATGCCCTATCCTCTTTTGTCATAGTCCTAATCATTCCGCTTAAAGCTGCTTCCCCTGGAATAATATTTTGAGCAGTCCCTGCATGTAACGTTCCAACAGTTATAACTATAGGATTTACGGGGGCTATTTCTCTACTTACTATTGTCTGAAGGGCCACTACAATATGACTTGCAATAACTATGGGGTCAACAGTTGTATGAGGTGATGCCCCATGACCTCCCTGACCTGTAATTTTTATACTAAATGGATTAGAAGCCGCATTAACAACACCTTTTTTTATTTTTATAGTTCCACATTCTGTTTCTTCATCTACGTGAAGACCAAGAATGCAATCAACTTTAGGATTTTCTAAAATCCCTTCATCTATCATTGGAGTTGCTCCACCTGTAGTTTCTTCTGCAGGTTCAAATAGTAATTTTACAGTTCCCGAAAACTTATCTTTATTATCATTTAATATCTTTCCAGCACCCATAAGTATTGTAGTATGAGCATCATGACCACAAGCATGCATCCTGCCATCTATCTTAGATTTAAATTCACAAGTTTTCATATCTTTAATAGGAAGACCATCTATATCCCCTCTTAATGCTATAGTTTTATTATTTCCTTCTTTTGTTCCTTTTATAATTCCACATACTCCTGTTTTTGCTACTTCAATATATGGAATATTATTAGCTTCCAAGAAATCTTTAATTACCTTCGATGTTCTTACTTCTTCAAATCCAAGTTCTGGATGTTCATGTAAGTCCCTTCTTATCTTTATAAGTTCCTCTTTTATTAAGTTAGCTTCTTTCTTAAAATCTATCACTTTCTTGGTTCCTCCATAATTACATTAATCTTTCAAACTAAAATTTGGGGTAATTAATTATCACTCCAAAAAACCTCAATAATATCTCCCTCTTTTATTATGGCAGTATAAGCTGCTTTTTCTCCATTTAGCTTTAAATTTATTATGCCTTTTGCCACAGTTAAATCAAAATCTATATAATTAAATATATCAACAATAAGATATTGTGTTTTATCTTTTAATGTTACATTATTTCCATTTACAACTACTGTTATACTAGGTAATTCTTCTTTTGTAACTGCAATCTCCTTTTGTCTTTCATCAATATTGTTGTCTGACTTATCTTCATTATTTAGATCAGCATATTCACTAGCATTTTCTTTATTTATTTCTTTTATAGTGTCCTCTTCAACTATAATTTTTTCATTAATCTTATTTTCTTCTTGTACCTTAGCTTCTTTTATTAAATAGCTCCCTTCTGATATTTCATAATCATCTTCAAGAAGGTTACCATCCATATAAATATTTACATCTTCATTTAAAATATATCTTTTGAAGTCGTGAGCTTTACATGGTAAAAATACATTTACTTCGTCACCATTTTTTATTATATAATCTAAATCTTCTCTTTCACCATTAACAAGTATAATTGGTTCAATATTAATTATTTCTTTATCTAAATATACTGATATAGAGTTTATATTCCTAATATTCTCTGATAATTTTGGAGCCGCATCTTTTCCATTTTGGGCATATTCTAGAATTATGTTATCATTTGCCTTAACTTCAGTTTCAAGTGTAGCCTCCTGCCCATTAATTGTAATCTTTGCATTAACTCCATATTCGCCAAAAACAATTCTTTTACATCCATTATAAGTAAACCTTACACTTTTCCCATTCTTGCTTATGAGTAAAGAAGGATTTATTCCAGCTTGAAGCAGTACATCCATTATAGTATGTTTGTGAGAGTTAAATAAACTAATTGGATCATTATTTAAATTTACATCAATAAAATCATTTCCTAAGCTTCTTATTGCAGCTAGTGCTATTCCAAGTACAGTAACTCCAGCAGAGCCCAATTTATTATCTGAAATGCATTCAGTCACTGATTGCCTATCTTTTATTGCAATTCTTTGTGCAGGAAGCTTTAGTTTCTCAGAAATTGCCTCCAATATTCCTGGTGTATGTGCTCCTCCCCCTACTAAAAATACAGCACTAGGTGCCTTGTCGCCATTTAATTCTAAGATCTTTTTAGATATTTCTTCTGCAGTTTTTGAAACAATATTGTTAATTAGTTTAAACACATTTTCTGAAGCTAATATATTTTCTAATCCTAAAACATCAATATATGTCACTTCTTTTTCTTTTACTATAGATCTTTTTATATTTTCAGCAGTATTAAAATCTACTAAATATTCTTGAACAATGGCTTCAGTAATCTCATCTCCTGCCATTGGCACCATTCCATAAGCAGAAATGCTTTCCTTTGAGCTTATGGCTATATCTGAAGTACCTGCACCAATATCTACTAAGGCAATATTTAATAAACGCAAGTTCTTTGGTATGGCAGCTTCCATTGCTGCTATTGGTTCTAGAGTTAAGTTTACCACCTTTAAATTTACCCTATTCATTACAGCATAAAGAGAGTCAATTACGGATCTTGGTAAAAATGTTGCTATTACTTCTGCACCAATATTCTCACCTTTGTGTCCTATTAGATTAGATATTAAGAAACCATTTAAATAGAAGTTCTTTACTGAATATCCTACGCAGTATAATTTACCTTCAGTTGTAGCAGATATTTCTTCCTCTGCTTTTTTCACAGCACTTAATTCCAAGCTTCTTACTATTTCTTTATTTACCTCTTCATCTTCATTAAGATCAATATCTGATCTTACGTCAATTGTTCTTAAGAATCTACCCGCAGCTGCAATAGATACTTCATTTAATTGTATTTGCAGTTCTTCTTCAAGATAGTTCTTAACTTTTTGAACAACAGAAGCAACTAACGTGATATCATGTATTTGACCGTCCACCATAGCTCTTTCTTCATGTTCTAAATATTTTTCGCACACTACTTGGAACTTCTTATCTTTTATAATGCCTACTGTTCCTATAATAGATCTTGTTCCTATATCTAATGCAAAAATTATATCTTTTTGATTAAATCTTTTTAATTCCATAATAAACACAACCTTTATTGTTTTATTTATCGGAAGTATGCACTCCATTTGAAAATTCTAAATTAATATTCTTAAACTTTTACATAAATATACTATAAATTATATATTATAAGCTAATTTCATACAATGTCTTAAAATATTTGTTTGGATTTTTTATTAAGATATAATTAAAAATAACAACAAGTTCATTTACCGAGCCTATCTTTAATTATGGCTTTTTGGACTTGTTATTTTCTTTATGTAACTAGAGTTAGCTTGTTTACTTATTCCCTTACCTCTGCTAAAATGATATGGGATATAATGTTTAACTACAAAATTATATAAATACTGCAAACATTACAAATTTAAGAGGTGGATAATATGCAAAGCAGACCTGATATATCTTTACTTAAAAATACTTATCTTGAAACTTACCGTTCAATAGAAGCTTGTTTAATACAAAATAACTTTAGCCTTCTGCTGCCAAAAAAAGTAGAATCTCAAGTTTTTGATATTGTATTTACAGCTCAAAAACAAAAGGTTCCACCAAAAAAACTCGAATGTAATAAAGACTTAAATAAATTCTGTAATAATTTAATTTATGAATATAATAAATCTGTTTCGGTACTCCAACAAATATTTGAAGGAATATTTATTTATTCCTTAATTATCTTCTTTTTTTCGTTATTGGATATATTTTTTGAGAAAGGCATATTAATAAATACTTTAATAATTTGTACTTTAATTTTTATAGGATATTTTGTGTCCTTTTCAGTTCTACGACATAAAAATACCTATAATCCTAAATTGCGTTCACTCTTAGTTTTTGGGCTTATATTAATGCCATTTGTATTGATGACTTTTCTAAAATCTAAAGTTGATTTTCTTAATTCTACTGTTCCTTTTACATACAGTTTATTATTAGTTTTATTAACTTGTGTAATAGCAGTAATTTCTTATACAATACTTTCGAAAAAATACGATTTATTTGTGTTCATCAAAAGTAGATAATTATATAATTTCTTATACTATGTAATCATTTAAATAAATAAAGGCTAGGGATTATTCTCTAGCCTTTGAAATATTCTTCTTTTTGCCTAATTAAAATAAGTTGCAGATACCGTTTCTACATCAATTACATGTCCCTCCATAGCTGTAAATAATTCATTTACAAAGAAACCATTTTGGAGTTCTAATGTTGTATCAAGAGCGTAAACACTAATGTGGTACTTATGAGGCTTATCAGGTGGCGTCATTCCTCCATAACCTATAGCAATTTCTCTATCAAATCCACCTGCCGCTCCATACCAGCTGTTTACTCCTTGAATAAAATCTTTAGCAACTACACTTTCATTTTCCTCAATTACATTTCTTGTAAGATTTGCGACAGACCAATGTATCCATGAAAATCCACATACTGGTATTGCATCTTTATCTTCTATAAAAATGCAATATGACACAGTATTATTAGGTGCTTCCTCAATTTTTATAGGAATAGACCTTACAGGCATACAGGCATCTTCATCAAATTGTTGTTTCATTTCACCTTGTTTATTTTTAAATTCTTGTCCTCTTTTACCGTACTTATCTTGGATAATTCCATTTACTATAGCTGAACTTGTTATTTTCATAATCATCTTTCCCTTCATAATTATTTGCTCTGGTTTATTAAATACTCCTTAGAATATCTAAATTATAAATTAGGGTCAGCTACTCGTAAATTACCCACTTTTTTGTATGTATTTAAGCATATTAAAAGTTTATGTTTCTATAGTTTAAACCACATTTCTCTAATGCTTTCTTTTTGCCCCTTTTCAACCATATAACTCATTCCTATTTCCTGCAAAATTTCTAAGCATTCTATCATCTTTGTTCCTTTTTCAGGTGTTAAAAAGTATTCTACTTTTAATGGATACCCCTCATACTTTACTTTATCAACTAGGCCATATTCCATTAATTCATTAATATGCTGAATCAACATTTTTTGAGTTATGCCTTTAATATCCTTTTCTAATTTAGCTAATGATGTCCTGCCAAGGCGCAGTCTCCATAAAATAATAGGCTTCCATTTTCCTTTTATCATGTCATGAGCTAATTCTAAAGGACATGTAAATTCTTCTCTTAATATCATATCTTTAATATCCTTTCTAAAAATATTAATTTGTTGTTATGATGCAATTTTACCATTTTTTATAAGCGCAAAAAATAGAAAAATAAATTTTTATCATTTAATATATTTATAAACATCAATTTCACCATCATTTTACTTTCAATAATATATTTGGTAAAATTGTATAAAGATAATATGTAAACCCAACTATAAATACAACTTAATTCCAAGCCTGTAAGTCTACACATTAAATTATTTATTATACCTAAAAATGAAAGGGGACATTATGAAATTATCTAAACTATCATTAATTGCAACTGCGTTATTTTTAATTAATAATATACAATTTAAATCTTTAGAGGCCTATGCCCAAACTACCCCTGATAAATGGGATCTTACTTGGAGCGATGAGTTTGATGGAAGTGAAATTAATTCTTCAAATTGGACCTATGATATTGATGGACATGGATGGGGAAATAACGAACTTGAATATTATACTAACAGGCCTGAAAATGCTAGAATTGAGGATGGAAACCTTGTTATTGAGGCAAGAAAAGAATCCTATAACGGCAGTCAATACACTTCAGCACGCTTAAAAAGTGAAGGTTTGCAGAATTTTCTTTATGGTAAAGTTGAAGCAAGAATGAAACTTCCAGAAGGTCAAGGTTTTTGGCCTGCATTTTGGATGTTAGGATCAAATATGGCCTCCGTAAAATGGCCCGATTGCGGTGAAATTGATATTATGGAACATATAAACGATGCAAAAAATGTTTTGGGAACTCTTCACTGGAATGCACATAATGGAAATATGTATGAGTCCCATGGCGGACAAACAAATATAGATGTGAGCCAATATCATAATTACTCAATTGAATGGAGCCCTAATTATATAAAATGGTTTGTTGATGATAATGAATATTTTGAATATGATATTACTAATAATGTTAACGGAACTGAATCACTTCATAAACCGTTTTTCATAGTTTTAAATTTGGCTGTAGGTGGAAACCTGCCTCAAAATCCAGATGCATCTACAAATTTCCCTGCAAAGATGTATGTTGATTATGTTAGAGTATATAACAGGCATTCGGATTCTATCTCAATTAGTAAACCAAGAAATGCATGGTATAAAGATAAAAGCAATGGCTATAATTATTACCTAGATGGTGATGGAAATCCTTATAAAGGTTGGCTATATCTCAAGGATTATTGGTACTATTTAGATTCGGATGGAAAAATGAAAACTGGCTGGCTAAATGATAGCGGAAATTGGTATTATCTTAATGAGCAAGGTATTATGCTAAAAAATACAACTATTGATGGCTATACTTTAGATTCAAATGGAGTTTGGATTTATTAAAATTATGAAGACTAAGATTACTCCTAGTCTTCATAATTTTTATTTTTTACTAAAAAAATTCTTTTTTAAAATTTCTGCTATAGTTACTTTCTTTACTTTCTCGCTATTGTCCTTAGCAATTGGATTTTCTTCTTTTTCTAATACTTTTGTTTTATTTATGATATCTTTATTATTAATATTTAATAGTTGATCAATAGTTTCTACAAAATCATTTAGTTCTTTTTGACTATTGATTTTTCCTTGTAATATTTCATTATCCTTCCTTAAAATTTCATTTTCTTTTTTCAATGAACCATTTTCCTTAGAAATCTCTATTATTTTATTCATAAGTTTAGTATTCATTTGAACTATATTTCTCCTTTTGCAATCTATTGGGTGAGAACTCGTTTGAATTCTATTTATCTACCCTAATAGTTGTTATATGCAATAGTATTTCTTATGGTTAATAAGAAAATGACTTAACAAATAGTTTGTCAGTTAATTATTATTTAAAAATTTATATTTTTGTAACACATTTGTAATATTTACGGTTTATAATAAAAATTGTAAAGTAGTTAAAGCATTATTATTTACCCTTATTAAAAAATACTTATAAACTAAAAAGAATGACTTATTCCCCTAAGTAAGTCATTCTTTTTAGTTTATTTACGAATCGATATTTTTTATTCAATTATTTTAATACTAGTTCCTGCTGGTATAGTATCATAGATATATTTAGCATCCTCTAAAGAAAGTCTAACACATCCGTGTGATACTTCTTCACCAAAACAATCATCAATAGCTTCTCCAATTTCATTATAAGGAACACTATGAAACAAATAATTACCACTTATTTGTGTGAAGTATTTTACGTAAGTTTCATTTATTCTTAGCTCTTTGCCTTTTAATCCACTATAAAAATCCCCTTCTATAGTTGGGCTTCCAGGCGCTCCTATATTACATGAAAATGCTTTTATATTTACCCATGAATCAATTTCTTTATGATAAATATATACTTCTCTTTGAGATTTACTTACAGCTATAAAATAATTAGTATCTGAATTTATTTCTTTTAAATTTAGTTTGGAATTTATTATTTCCTTTACGTTTGTTACCTTTACTTTTTCTAACCCGTTTCCTATTTTTGAATTTACAATATTTATTTCAGGTTTAGTATTAATGCTCAATAATTTATCTGCTGTTTGTTTACCTACAATACCATCCTGTTTTAATCCATTTTTTGCTTGAAATTTAGTTATAGCATTATATGTTTCAGCTCCATATATTCCATCTTCCTGAATATTATAACCTTCCAATGAATTCAGTAATCGCTGGATGCTTCTAACAATACTACCTTTGGAACCTATAGATATTATTTTTCCACTTCCTTGCAGTGTAGATATTGTAGCTATGCCATTAGAAGTATCATTAGTATTTGAAATGGTTACAGCATGTGCCTTTGATTGCATACTGCAGCTTATTATAACTTCTGCTACTGCTAAACTTAAAATTGTTTTTTTCATAATCATTTTTCCTTTTCTCTTTTGCTCTTTTATGTATTCTTGGAATCTTCCTTTGTATAATAAAACTTCACGTAAATAAATAATTAAGTAAGACTCAACATTAATATATTTCGTAACTTTATGAAAAAATCTGACAAAATAAATGGTAAATTAAGATAACTTTTTTGAGTAATAAAAAAAGAACTTTAAAAGTTCTTAGCTATTTTTCAATACTATATGCATTTATTATCTTCCCAAAATCAAATCTATATAAATCTTAATAAAACTTACCGGCTTATCCTCACCATAAATCCAATAAGTCAAATAGCTATCAAGGCTTATAATCATTGGTGTTATTATAAATGGCCACTCCAATGAAGTCTCTAAAGATATTTGGTGCATAAAGTTAATTCCAGTATAATGCCATATATTCATTTGAAATAAATATACATTAAATATTAACCCAAAGCACAATTCAGCAAAAGTTATTATACTTCCTCCTATCAATAACTTTTGCCATACTTTTAGTTCAAAATATTTATCGTTATCTAACAAATATGCTATTATCAATGATAATATTCCACTTAATATCCCCATATAAATAGAGGTATATCCCATTAAAGAATAATATTTAATCCCATCAAATCCAACCATACTTCCATGTACTGCCCTCATTAAAACTTCAATATTCATATATAGACTTCCGAATATAAAAAAATGAATTATTTTATTTTTTATATACTTCAACTTAGATCACTTCCTATTCCATATTCAAATATTTCAAAAAACTTATTATGTATCTATTGAAGTATATTTTAATTTCATGAATATATTCTTTTTCTTTTAAATTTTTTCTTTATATTTTGCCATAATATTGTCACGAATTTTATTTATAATAATATCATAAACATTTTTCATTAATTGTTCTCCTATTATAAATCAGTATCCGGATAACTTATTTGCGTATTATAAGTTATCCTTTTTATTTTTAGCTATTCTACAAAACTTATCAACTGCCTTAAATTTGCCACAGCTTTGTAATAATTCCGTTATAATTTTAAATTATAATATTATTGTAAAGTAGTTAAAGCATTATTATTTACTCTTATTAAAATGCTAACAAACCCCTAAGACAACCTATTCCCCTAAGTAGGTTGCCTTTTTTATGTACTAAATATATATTCAACAATAAAAGAAAAGAGTAATTAACATCATTTTGACTGTTAATTACTCTTTATAACCAATTATTTAGCTTGTAAAAACTTTTCATAACTTTCGATTTTATCCTCTCTGTGAGTCTTTTGTAACCAGTTATTATAATTTGAAATATTTGCTTCTAAATTTTTTAAATCTAGTATATATCCTTTTCTTTTATTTAAATCAGCATATATATTTATCTTTATTAAATTTCCCATTCTCATTCCCTCCTTTAAGTATCGTATTTAATACTATTTAATCTTAAGTAAATTATAACATTTTATTATATAATAATCAATATTAATTAATAAAAGTTTTATCGATAATTTTAATTGCTTTAATTTCTCTCATCTAACACCATATGAATTAATAACATAATATTTAATTCAACCAAAAATTAAAGGTAAATTAAGTATTTCTACCTAATCTACCTTTAATTTTGATTGAAACTTATGTTTTAATTATAACTCTTGTTGCAAGCGGATTGCTGTACATTAAATTTTTCTGTAGCACAACATTATAGACTTTAGATTATTTTGCTAAATTCTAACTTTTATTAACAATATCTTTTGAAATCTTTACTACTATTTTTATCCATACTGTTAACATAAAGAATATAATTATTAATGTTATCTTCCAACTTATTATCTTCTATCCATATCAAGTATCTAGTAAATAGCTCTAACACTTTAAACTCTATCTTTTCCAAAATAATACCTCCAATAATAATTAGTAACAAACTCATTATTGGCCGGTTGCACCACTAACTCCAAATTCCCCAGGTGCCCAAATAAAGAGAATTTTTCACAGTTTCCAATTTTAATTCTATTAATGTTACGAACATATGCATGACTTATATTTTTTACAACTTTATTATCATATGTATAATATTAACATCAATGTATTTATTATTCAACACACATCCACAACACAATTCCACATAATTTTTATTTTATTGTAAATAAATTACATATTCACACTTCCCAAAATATATACAATCCAATTTTCTCTTGAAATAATGGAAATTATATACAATACCAAAGCTATACTTTTAATCAAAGGTTTAATATTAATTTAAAATAAAGAATATTCCTTACAGTTTATTTTTTAACATAATTTGACAACAAAATATTATCTTAACATAACTTTAATACATTTTTTACATTTTTCAATTCTTCCTATTACCTACGTAAGGATTTGCTAAACGAAAAAAGGCACCTTTTTAAAAAGCGCTTTCTTAATATGCTCCCTGATTAGCTTTATGAATAAGGTTATTATCAATCAAAACCTTCAAAGAAAAGCTCCTAAAGGTTCCATCACCAAATTTAAGCTTAATCTTATCTTTATCCTTTTCATCAAATTCTTCTACCTCTGCTATACCATAAGCTTTATGATCAACCTTATTCCCAACCTCATACCCATAAGTATCTACAGGCATATCATTTAGCTTCCCCTCAACAATAAATCTGGAAACCTCTTTAAACTGTCCTTTACGGTTTCTTGGAGAAAATAAATAAAGATTATCTATTGCCCTTGTTATTCCAACATAGAACAATCTACGTTCCTCTTCTATGTTGTCTTTTATGCTAGATGCATGAGGTATAGTTTCTTCTACACAGTTTATGACATAGACGTTTTTGAACTCCATGCCTTTTACTCCATGTATAGTACTAAGTATAACCCCTTCTCTCTGAGTTTTTTTCTTACTAGCTTCTATTGTTTGTTTTATTTCCTCCACATGCTCTAAGAATTCAAATATGGTTTTAAAACCTTCTGCCGATAATTTAAATTCCTCAATTATGTCTTCTAAGTCTTCTAAACTTTGATTAACTTTTTGAGTATAACCTTTTAAGTGATCCAAATACCCTAAATCCATAACTATATATGCAATTGCAGATGATAATGATATTTTATTTAAATAGTTAATGTCTTTCCTTAAATTATCAAGATTTTTCTTTTGGAATG
This sequence comes from Clostridium sp. LS, assembly GCF_002760435.1. Taxonomy (GTDB): domain Bacteria; phylum Bacillota; class Clostridia; order Clostridiales; family Clostridiaceae; genus Clostridium. The sequence continues at coordinate 11,059 of NZ_AUUU01000030.1, read as the reverse complement.
GTGGTATATCACTTTTATTCATAAGCATAGTAAATGGACTTTCTTCTTTAATGTAATTCTTTATATACGCAAAGTTACTTTTGCTTATATATCTAAAGGGCTTATTTATTATTTGCAGAAAACTATCTCTGTCAAATTCATTAACTGAAAGTTTTAAATAAGCAATTAAATCCTTACATATAAAATGTTCAAAGAAATTATATTCACGATCTAGTAATGTAAACGGAATTTTTCTTTTTGCTAGAGTCTCAACAAACATCATTGATTCTATATTAGTTCTATAAAGTACAGCATTGTCTTCATAAGGTATACCAATTTTTTTATTTTCGCAAATTATATCACTTATGCTTTCAACCTGCATTTTTTCATTGTACGGGCTAAACCACTTGATTATACCTTCACTATCTCTATTCCACTTAATTTCCTTATTGTTTCTCTTTTCATTAAAGCCTATTACTGCTTTTGACTTATCTACTATGTTCATCTTACTTCTGTAATTAATCGATAAGTAATACTTTTTTCCGCCTTTAAATATATTATCAAAACTGACCATATATTCTGGCTTTGAGCCTCTAAATGAGTAAATACATTGATCCTCATCTCCAACTGCAAAAAGATGATTATCTTCTCCTTCATTAATAAGTTTTAGGAAGTCAATCTGCATCTCATCACAATCTTGAAATTCATCTACTAATACATATTTAAACAACTTTCTATATGCCAAAAGCATACTTTCATCTTTTTTAAGTAATTCCAATACTTCTATAGCTAAATCATCAAAATCTCTTTTATTATTTAATTTTTTATACTCTTCATATTTCTCTAGAGCTTCTTCAAAAATCTCTTTGGAAAGAGACGGCTTAAATTCTTTTAAAGATACTCTTGAAGTTTTATATAATGAAATATTATTGATGGCTTCCTTTATTTTATCCTCATTAACCTCATCAAAATATTTACTTAATACACTGCTAACTATTTTGTGTACAATTGATCCATCAACTATATCTATACTTTCACCACATCTTAAAAGCATCTTATAGAACAAACCATGGAATGTCCCAAAAAACGGTGATCTATCTGCTTTAAACATTTTGGCATATCTATTTTTCATATTCTGAGCAGCTGCTTTTGTAAAAGTAATAACTATTATATTCCCATTAGGAATTTTTTTATTTTTAACCAAATGATTAACTTTATTTATTATAACAGTTGTCTTCCCGGAACCTGGTGCCGCAACAATTAATGTATTCTTTTCCTCTGCATTTACTGCATTCATTTGATATTTATCAAGGTTGTACCCCACTTTATAATTCCCTCTTTCTTCCTAGCCAAACAAAGTTTGTAATCATATCTTTACTAATTAAATTAGTTATTATAAATTTTATCCATATTTATAATATAAATTTCAAATTTATCTCAAAATCTTGAATATTATAATTTTTCTTTTAAAAAATATAGTATGTCTTAATTTAAGTTAATCGCAACTATATTGTAATCAAAGTCCTATAGATGTACAATAGTTTTATATATTTAAATTTATATTGAATAATATACCAATTATTAAACTGAATGTATTTTATGTTTTTATTTAAAGGAGATTATTATGAATAATAGACCTAATTTCAATGTAAAAGATGAAAGAAACTTAACAATGCTAGTTGATTTTTATGAATTAACTATGGGAAACGGTTATTTTGACAAAGGACTTAAAGACAAAATAGCTTACTTTGATATGTTTTTTAGAAGAGTTCCCGATGGTGGCGGATATTGTATAATGGCTGGTGTTGAACAACTAATTGATTACCTAAAATCTTTAGAGTTTACCCATGACGATATTACTTATTTAAGATCTAAGAACATGTTTTCCGAAGAATTTCTTGAATACTTAGAAAACTTTGATTTTAGTTGCGATGTTTGGGCAGTTCCAGAAGGAAATCCTGTCTTCCCAAATGAGCCTCTTGTGACTGTTCGCGGTCCTGTAATTCAAGCACAATTTCTTGAGACAATGATTCTTCTAACTATAAACCATCAAACATTAATTGCTACAAAAGCTAATAGAATTTGTAGAGCTGCTGAAGGCCGTCCTGTAATGGAATTTGGTTCAAGGAGGGCTCAAGGGTACGATGGTGCAATTTACGGCGCTAGAGCTTCCATAATAGGTGGCTGCAGTTCAACAGCTTGTACGATGTCAGATAGAATGTTCAATATTCCAGCTGTAGGTACAATGGCTCACAGCTGGGTTCAATTATATGATACTGAATATGATGCTTTTAAAGCTTGGGCTGAAATTTACCCTGATGACTGTGTATTACTTATTGATACCTATAATGTAATAAAATCCGGTATTCCAAATGCAATAAAAGTATTTGATGAAATTTTAAAGCCACAAGGTAAGAGACCTCGTGGAGTAAGAATTGATTCTGGTGATATTACTTATCTTACAACTAAGTGCAGAAAAATGTTGGATGAAGCAGGGTATGAAGATTGCGGTATTGTAGTCTCAAATTCCCTCGATGAGCATATTATAAAAGCTGTACTAGAACAAGGTGCATGTATAAATTCTTTTGGTGTTGGCGAACGTCTTATTACAGCAAAATCTGAACCAGTTTTTGGCGGCGTATATAAATTAGTGGCATTAGAAGGCAATGATGAAATTATACCTAAAATTAAAATAAGTGAAAATGAAGAAAAGATCACTAACCCAGGATTTAAAAAGATAGTGAGAATATTTGATAAGACATCTCATAAGGCATTAGCTGACTTAATTGCTTTAAGAGATGAAAATATTAATGAAAATGAACCTTTAGTTTTATTTGATCCTATTCATACATGGAAAAGGAAAAAAATCAAAAATTATTATACTAGAAATCTTCAAGTTCAAATTTTTAATTCTGGTAAATGTATATATGAATCTCCTAGTGTTTTAGATATAAAGGAATTCTCTAAAAATGAGACAGATAAGCTATGGCCTGAAGTATTAAGATTCGAAAATCCACACACTTATTATGTTGATTTATCGCAAAACTTATGGTCATTAAAACATTCTCTACTTCATAAGTATACAAATTCATATGAAGTACAGGATTAGTCATTATATATGTAAATTACTTTTATTTATATTTTTCCGAATATCCAAAGAAAGGTTTTTTGAAATTAAAGTAAAAGAGGATTAAAATGTATTATACATTCTAATCCTCTTTATTTTAAGGCACACGAAAATAAATAATAGACCAAAGATGCGCCGAATATTTTGTATCAGACAATGAAGTAAATTCTGCTCATAGTGGGCTATTAGTAGAATTTGCTGACGCATATAGTGCAAAATATGCAAGCATACTGGCCTGTTATTTTTTTGAATGTGCCTAATAATTCATTATACTAGTTTCTTCATTATATGCAGATAAATTTAAAAAGTTGTAATCTTCATTTACGATATCTTTAAAATGTAAATTATTTGCTTCTGTGCAATCATTAAATATACAATGTGAGCTATCTTTTTCACCATGAGATTCATTTGTTAATAGAGGGCACTCCTTATAACATTCGACTCTTTCTCTATTTGTTGACCAAAATGGACACCTACTCATAATATTCCCCGCCATCCTTTTCTCTTCCTCATAATTTAAAAATTTAATAAATATTAAAATTCATGAAACCATTATATTATAAATTGTATATAAAGTAAAGATTATGCAAATATTTTTCTGTAATATTCAATTTAAATAAAAAAATATAAAAAGAGACCTTTTAAATTAAAGAGGTCTCTTTCTTATTAATGTTAAAACTTATTCTTATTTACAGAAATATCAATTACTTCATTTTGGAACGCTCTAAGTAATGCTTTTTCTAAAACTTTTTCTTTATCAAAATTTTCTATATCTTTACATACTGCAAAAACTTTATTCTTTTCACCATTAACATTTTTATAAGTTAATGTTACATTTGGTTTATCATATTCTACCTCTAATATCTTAATTCCCCATGATATTTGAGCAAAATCACCATCAACAGTTAAAGTAGTTAGTTCCTTTAATTTTGCATTATCTTTGTTTGGATCATTGACAATAATTAACTCGTCTCCAACTTTATATTTTCCCACAACAATACGCCTCCTTATTAATTCTATTACTTTTATTTTTATCATAGGCTATAAATTTAAGTCTGTAATAAAAATTAGTATTTTCTCTGTGGAATATTTTAGATAATATACAATTACATTAGAATGTTAATAAATTAACATTCTTTATCTTATTTTTATTTTAACAGACTTTTCCTAACTATACAATAAATTTTTATCATTTTGTGTTTAATATATACTAAAATTAAGTTAACATTCTGTAAATCATATATTTATCAATAAAACAACAACTATTAATAATTATTATTTATAAATAGCATTAATTAATAACGTTGACTATTTATTTATTTATTTTTATGTTATAATTTGTTCATAAAATTATAATAAGTGAGGTAATAAATATGGATTATATAGCTTCTATTTTCAAAGAAAAAAAGCTAAAATTAACCCCTCAAAGACTTGCAGTATATAATTATTTAATTAATACAACTTCTCATCCTTCGGCTGATGTTATTTATACAGATATACATGTTCAATATCCAACTATGAGCTTAGCTACAGTTTATAAAGCACTAAAAACATTGGTTGATGTAGGATTGGTTCAAGAAATAAATGTTGGTGAAGGAAACTTTAGATATGATGGAAATGCATCTCCACACCCTCATTTGCAATGTCTAGGTTGCGGTAAGGTTGATGATTTCAAGGATTTATCTCTTGATAACCTCAACACTTTAGCTTCAGAACACACTGATTATCAAATTGTATCAAATAAAGTTTATTTTTATGGATACTGTGCAAATTGTCAGTAATTTTTTTATTCGACTATAACTTTAAATAAAAGTATATTAAGCGATATACTTTTATTTAAAGTTATAGTCTTTTTTTATAATGTGTCTCTGTATGATTAATATGAGCCCAATTATTAACATATAATTTATTGAGGTGATACATAATGAAAATCTTAATAATTAAGAAAAAACTTTTATTAAATGCAATATTATATATAGGCACATTCTTTGGAATTATTACTCTAGTCTATTTTATCTCAAATAATTTTGAGACTTTACAAACTATTTCTCCAGTAAATATCTCACAGGATACCTACTGTGATTTAACAGGTGATGGTATAAAAGATACTTTAGAACTATCAAATTCTCAAAATAAAGTTGATTTCAACATAAAATGTTCAACTGATAACTATTATCTTTCCGAACAATTAAAAGACAAAACACTTTTCACTAACAATACTCATTGGGAGCCCAAAGTATATCTTCATGATATCTCTAGAGATAATGTACCAGAAATAATACTAATAGGTTCTAAGAATAATAAGCCTATTTCTTACGTATTCCATTGGGATAAAAATAAATTTGATTTAGTTTCATCAAGTGAAAATAATATTTTTGGCATATTAGATTGTAAGAATTCTAAAACGCCTCAATGTTTTTCAATATCCTCCTCTGAAGGACTATCTTCTTTAAAAAGTTTTATGCTAATTAACAATAAAGTCTTAGATACTAGCAAAGATAATTCAAATATTCCTTCTTTAGATTCAGTAGTTAAATTTATAAACATAATTGAACTTCCATATGTGCTCGATGATCTTCCAGACATCTTTATTCCCGAAATAGATAGAAATAATTTATCTTTACTTTGGAATTTAGATAAAGATAACTATTCTTATGCTTTTCAAAATGCTTTCTTTTATGATTATAAATGGACTGATTCAGGAGAGCCTTCATCTATAAGATGGAGAATATCATTTGAAAAAAGTAAACTTAGAGGTGCAGATAGTAATAAAACTGAATTAATACTCCTATTAGATTTAGAAAAGGTTGATTCATACTATAAAATTAATAGTATACAAAAAGTATCATAAAAATATGAAGGCCGCATACTGCGGCCTAAAGGGGGATGAGGGGTTACTTAATGAAGTAAAAAATCTATAATTCATTAAGTTTGTAAGAGAATGCTTTCTCTATTACATTAATATTATTAACATGTTTTTCTTTTGTATACACATTTATAGAAATTATTTTGCTTTTTTTTAAGCATCTTTAAGTTCCCCTCTTTTATATGCTTCAATGATCTTATCGATAAACCTTATTCTATCTGGATGAACAAAATTTCTGAGTGCCATTAAAAATTCTAAATTAACATCATTGTCTTTAATATTTTTATTTACAACATTCTTTTTATTGTTCTTATCAGAGTTTTGATTTTCAGCACTCTTTGAATTAACAGGATTTGTGTTGATAGGATTTGATTGTTCTTTCATGTTTTGATTAAAATTTGGATATAAATTTTTATTGAAATCATTATTTTGATTATTCACATTCCCTTGGAAAAGATTATTATCTAAATTTAATCCCATCATTTGAGCAATTGAACTTAAATTGCCCATATTAAACCCATTAGTATTCATTGAAGCTAACATATTGCCCATATTATTCAAATCAATATTTCCACCTAACAACCCCATTAATTGCATAGGATCTATACCAAAAGGTATATTACTATTTCTACCAGCATTCATATTGTTGTTAGTTTCATTTCTTGCTGAATCTTGTTCTCTATGTTTATGCTTAGCCATTTTTAAATCCTTTCAATAATAATTGCCTCTTTTTAATATATGTACATTACTATAAAAATGTTTGCGTTTTTAGGCATTTTTTTAGAGGGCTATAAGCCCTCTATCCACTATCCTAGCAGCAAGTGTTATAGTCTTGGTTTCCAGCACCGAAAAAGTCTGAGAAACATCCACCACATAATAAGAATAGTAAAATAATTAAATATGATTTATTACAATTTAATAATCCTGAACCACATGCTATTAATAGAAATATGATTGGTGTGCAGCCATTTCCTCCGCCAAATAAGCCTGAGCCATAAGATCCAGATTCGTAACAGCAACACTCTTGATGTTTCTTTTCACAGCAGCATTTATTCTTCTTTCTAGACATATTTATCTCTCCTTCCTAAAAATTAAGAATTTTAGCAACCTATACCGCAGCCAAAATTGCTATTACAAGAATTAAATCCTCCACCGAAGCCTCCGCCAAAACCTGTATTGCATCCTCCGCCTATACCGCAACCATTGAAATTGTTATTGCAAAGGAATAAGATTACTAATATAAACAAGTATGGTGAGCAGTTGCTTAATAATCCACCTCTATGGCTTCCACCATCGCAACAGCATTCTTTTTTCTCACAGCAGCATTCTTTTCTTTCACAGCAACAATCATTTCTTCTTCTATTACTATTTCTTCCGCAACCACAATAAAACAATATTAATAAAATCCAAATCCAGCTACCAAATCCGCAACCACAATTATTGAATCCGCCACCACAACCTCCGAATCCTCCTGGAAATCCTCCGATTCCTGGTCCTACAAAGTTTGGTCCGCAACTACAATTGCTAGTAGATTCACTACAATCATCATCACATGAATTTAAACCATTTAGGATATCATTCATCTCCATATTTATTCCTCCTTGGAAATATTTTTTCTTTTTTATACTATATATTATTCGTACTAAAAACTTTTGACACAATTTTTTATAATATCCATTTTTATAAATTATTACTTATATTTAAATAATAATTCTATGAAATTACAATCTTAAATGCACAAAAAATAACCCTTCTACAAAACATTTATTGTAGAAGGGTTATTTTTATCTTTCTATTCCTTCAAGTAGACTTAATCATAAAAGGATATATTTCAAGATAAATAATTAATCTAAATCTGTTGCAAATTCTAGGAATAGATTATCAATTAATTCATCTCTCCCATTTCTATTTAAAGAGGAAAAGAAATATAATTTATCTTCTAGATTTAATTTTAGTGTATCTCGTATTACTTTTTCATTTTTATTAAGTTCATTTCTTGTAAGTTTATCACTTTTTGTAGCAATTACTATAACATCATAACCAAAATGCTTAATCCATTCATGCATCATTATATCGTCACCTGTTGGCTTATGCCTTGAGTCTACAAGTAAAACAACTCTTTTTAATTGCTCTCTATCATTTAAATACATCTCAACAGTCTTTCCCCAGCTATCCTTTTCTGCTTGTGAAACTTTCGCATATCCATATCCAGGTAAGTCAACCAAATAGAAATCATCATTAATAAGAAAAAAGTTAACCAATCTTGTTTTACCAGGAGTCTGACTTACCTTCGCTAATTTTTTTCTATTAGTTAAAGAGTTGATTAAAGAACTCTTTCCAACATTAGATCTTCCGACAAAAGCAATTTCTACTCTATTATCAATAGGATATTGATTTTTCTTTACAGCTGAGGTAATAAATTCTGATTTTTTAATTCTCATTAGTATCCTCTCCAATTAGTGCATTTTTCAATACCTCATTTACTTCTTTAGCAGAAATAATATTTAAACTATTTCTGATTGAATTCGGTATCTTATCTATATCTTTCTCATTTTCCTTTGGAATTATTATCGTATCTACTCCAGCTCTGAATGCTGCTAAAGATTTTTCTTTTAAACCACCAATTGGAAGTACTCTGCCTGTTAATGTTACTTCTCCAGTCATTGCTACGTTATGCTTAACTTTCTTACCTGATAAGGCTGATACAAGGGCTGTAACCATAGTAACTCCTGCTGAAGGACCATCTTTAGGAACTGCACCTTCAGGGGCATGGATATGAATATCTTTTTCCTTATAAAAAGTTTCGTTTATTCCATACTTTATAGCATTAGCTCTAACATAACTATAAGCAGTTTTTGCAGACTCTCTCATAACATCGCCAAGTTTACCAGTAAGCTCTAACTTACCTGAACCGGTCATTACCATGGCCTCTATAGGTAAAGTATCTCCACCATAAGCGGTCCACGCCATGCCAGTAACTACACCAACCTTGTCCACTTTGTCAATCTTATCAAAATCAAACGTTCTTTTTCCTAAAAGGTCTTGAACATCTTCATAATTTATTATGAATTCTTTTCTACCTTGTTTTAGCATTTCTGCCAGAGCCTTTCTTATTAAGGAACTTATTTTTCTTTCCAATCCCCGCACGCCTGATTCTCTTGTATATCCTTCTATAACTTCTCTAATAGACGAATCTTCAATCTTAATACTGTTTTCAGGTATATCTAATTCTTTAAACACCTTAGGAATTAAGTGATTTTTAGCTATATTAAATTTTTCTTCATAAGTATATCCTGATACTTCAATAACTTCCATTCTATCTAAAAGTGGTCTCGGAATAGTTTCTAAAGTATTTGCCGTTGCTATGAACATAACCTTTGATAAATCCATTGGAACTTCCAAATAGCTATCTCTAAAATCCTTATTTTGTTCACTATCTAATATCTCTAATAAGGCATCAGATGGGTCGCCTTTATAACTTGAATTAATTTTGTCAATTTCATCAAAAAGCATAAGAGGATTCATTGATTTTGCTTCTTTCATTGCATAGACTATTCTACCCGGAATAGCACCAATATATGTCTTTCTATGACCTCTAATTTCCGCTTCATCCTTCATTCCGCCAAGAGATATCCTTGTATACTTTCTATTGATAGCATTAGCTATAGATTTTGCTATAGATGTTTTTCCCACTCCCGGAGGACCTACTAAGCAAAGAATTGGTCCTTTTTGAGACTTACTAAATTGTTTTACTGCTAAATATTCAATAATTCTATCTTTAACATCTTCTAAGCCATAATGTTCTTTATCTAAAACTTCCCTTGCCTTGGTAACATTAATACTTTCTTTAGTATACTTGCCCCAAGGTACATCTAAAACCCAGTCCAAATAAGCTTTAACCACATTACCTTCTGATGAAGTAGGACTCATAGTTTTAAGTCTGGATAATTCGTAATTAACTTTATCCTTAACCTCTTTAGTAAGTTTTGCTTTCGAAATTCTTTCCTCATATTTTTCTATTTCTTTTTTATCTTGATCATCTTCGCCTAATTCCTCTTGAATGGCTCTTAACTGTTCTCTAAGGTAAAATTCCTTTTGCTCTTTAGCCACAGTATTTTTCACTTTATTAGCTATCTTACGCTGTATTTTTGCTATAGAGATTTCTATCTTAACTCGTTCTAAGACTTTTTCTATCCTTTTTGTCAAATCTATAGTTTCTAATATTTCTTGCTTTAACTTCTCATCAGTTATGGCATAAGAAGCAACCATATCTACAAATTGACTTGGCTTTTCTGAAAGATCCATCGTTTTAATAGATTCTCCATAATTATCTTCACTAAGCTTTAGCAGGCTTGTAAATTCCTTATTCAAATATTTTATATAAGCATCCAACTCTTCATTATTAACAACTTCATCATCTAATTTTTCCACTGAAACTTTTATATAATTTTCTTCTTCCTCTATATATTCAACTATTTTACCTCTTTCTTGTCCTTCAACAAGAACTCTAATAGTATTATCTGACATTTTTAATATTTGTTTTATTCTACATATAGTTCCAATTGAATAGATTTCATCTTGATTAGGTTCTTCTATAGCTGAATTTTTTTGGCCTACAAGAAATATTTCTTGCTCATCTAACATAGCTTGTTCAATAGCTGCTATAGATTTTTCTCTTCCCACATCAAAATGTACAACTACATTAGGAAAAACAGTCAATCCTCGTAAAGGAATTAGTGGAATTGTATATAACTTTTTCATAGTACTATTTCCCCCCACATCATAATCACATTATTTATTTGACTTATCTAGTATACACATAATATATAATTTTTTCAATGATTGCTCATATAAAAACTTACTATTATATTATGTTTATTACATAATAAGTAAAACAAAAAAAATTTCGTTTTTAATATTTTTGTCATGCGTTTCAATTTGAGTTTCTTAGGCACATGAAAATAAATAACAAGTCCAAAGTTGCCATGAAATGTTCTGTATATGCAGCATAGCTGCTTTTTACTAAGGTGTATATTTTTCATCAGGCAAGGAGGCGAATTGCCCTCATAGCGAGCCTATTAGGTCAA
>NZ_AUUU01000220.1 GCF_002760435.1 Clostridium sp. LS | reverse complement strand
GTTACAAATAATATAGGGGTTAAGAATATTAATATTATTTCACTTGGATTGAAGAACTTAACTAAGTCTATTAAGGAGATTTCGGAAGAAAATACTATTTTAGCTGTTATAGGTATTGAAAATCCTAATCTTGGAATTCCATTTATATCTATAGAACAATTAATCGATGGAACAGGAGAGCGAATATTAATAAGTGTTATAAAAGGTAAAGGGATGGAAACTATAAAATATACGGAAGATAAGCAAATAATATTTGAAAATCTTTGTACACAAACTATTGCTGAGTTTATAACATTTCTTAACCCTAAAAAAATCTATACTCTATTAGATGAGTTTTTAGATAGAACTGAAAAGTTATTAAGTGTAAATTTTGAAAATCCAGTTAAATTAAGAATTATGTTTCATGTTGCATGCGCATTAGAAAGAATAATACTAGATAATGGTTTGGTATATGATGAGAATAACATAAACTTTGATAAAAAAACTATAGACGCATTGAGGGAGGCTAGTTTGATTTTCAAAAATGCATTATCAATATGTTTAACAGATGATGAAATATATTATATTGCAGATATAATTGGATGAAATTTGGTTTAGTATGAGGAGTTCTAACTAAATATTCATTGAATTGACGTAATTATAATTTAAAAATATAAAATATAAAACTTTAAAAGTTAACTGCCATTAATACATAGGTTTTAAAAAAATCGTGTGTTAGTGGCAGTTAATTTTTAAATAAATATGTGTTAATTATTCTAAATTATTTAATAAACCGTGTTAAATGTGATTGAAAGTATGTGAATCTTCAATTAATAGTGTGATTGAAAATACTTAAGTATTGGCAAAGGTAGTTATAAGCTTAGTTTTAGACATATTTTTTATTAACACTCTTAGTTGGCATAGGAATTGCTATGTATATAAGTATAAAAATAATATATGTAGCAAGAAAGGATGATGG
>NZ_AUUU01000219.1 GCF_002760435.1 Clostridium sp. LS | reverse complement strand
TGATATGCTCCCTTTAAGGTAGACAGATTAAAAAATAAAAATCTGTTATTCGAAAGGGGGTATTTTTATGTCTAAAAGATCGAAATATGCAGAAGAAGAAAAGTATAATATTTTAATGGATTATGATAATGGAGTTGGATCAATACAAGAGATTTGTATTAAATATAACATTAGCATATCTACTTTTTACCAATGGAGATATAAATATGAAAAGCATGGACTGGACGGATTAAAAGAATCAAGAAAATCTCAGAAATATTCAAAAGAAATAAAGGAACGAGCCCTGAAAGATTATCTTTCAGTGAAATACTCACAGACGGAAATTTCAAAGAAATACGGAATATCAAATAGATCAGTATTTAAACTTTGGATAAACAAGTATAATGGTCATAGAGAAATAACTGCAACGCCGAAAGGAATGAGGAAATCTATGACTAATGGAAGAACTACATCTTTAAGTGAAAGAATTGAGATTGTACAATATTGTATTGCTCACAACAACGACTATCATAAAGCCGCCGAGACTTATCAAGTCTCATATAATCAAGTATACCAATGGGTTAGAAAATACGAGTCTGGCGGAGAAAATGCATTGCAAGATGCGCGCGGTCGGAAAAAGCCTGAAGCTGAATTAACACCTGAAGACAGGATTAGACTTGAAATGAAAAGACTTGAAGCCGAAAATGAAAGATTAAGGGCGGAGAATGCATTCCTAAAAAAATTGGAGGAACTAGAAAGGAGGCGGTATTGAGCCGCATAAGACAGGAAAACAAGTATATTGCTATAGAAGATCTTCATAACACTGAAAAATTCTCTATTTTATTATTGTGCGAAATAGCAATGATTTCACGTTCCTCATTTTACAAGTGGGCAAATCGCGAAAAATCTGCTTTGGAAAATGAGAATAAAATGTTAGTTGATGAAATTATTAAAATCCATGAGGACGTAGATGGCATTTATGGATATCGCAGAATGACAATGAATTTGAATCGAAAGCTAGATCAGAAATTAAACCACAAGCGTATTTATAGACTTATGAAACTTGCAGGGCTACAATCTGTGATTCGAAGAAAGAAGAAACGTTATATAAAATCTAATCCTCAGCAAGTAGCAGAAAATCTTTTAAACCGTGAATTCACAGCTGATAAACCAAATCAAAAATGGCTTACAGATGTAACCGAATTTAAGTATGGAGACTCTAAGAAAGCATATCTAAGTGCTATATTAGACTTAAATGACAAATCTATTGTTGCATATGTACTTGGACATTCTAACAACAACGAGCTTGTCTTTAATACTTTAGATTTGGCGCTTGCAGCTTCGCCCGACGCAAAGCCTATGCTTCATAGTGATCGAGGATTTCAGTATACTTCATATGGATTTAAACGTAAATTAACATTAGCAGAGATGACACAAAGTATGTCTAGAGTAGGTAAATGTATAGATAACGGTCCTATGGAAGCATTTTGGGGAACACTAAAGTGTGAAAAGTATTATCTACGCAAATATGATACGTATGAGGAACTTTCCGATGCAATTAATGAATATATAAGTTTCTATAATACTAAGAGATTGCAAAAAAGATTAAACGGCCTAAGTCCTTTGGAATTTAGGGCTTTAGCCGCTTAAACTATTTTTTATTATTTTCACTGTCTACTTGACAGGGTGCAGTTCA
>NZ_AUUU01000218.1 GCF_002760435.1 Clostridium sp. LS | reverse complement strand
AAGTGCATTTTCTATTGCTGTTTGTTCATCCGCTGTTATTGTTCCTGCTGTTACTAAGTCTGCAAGTTTAGTTTTGAACATGTCTTTATGATCTCCACCTTTAAATCCACCTTGTGGAGTAAGGGCTGTTTTTATAGCTGTTTCTTGATCTGCTGTTATTGTCCCTGCTGTTACTAAAGCATCAAGTTTAGTTTGAAATCCATTATTTCTTCCTTGATGTTGAACTGCTGAAGTACTACTTGTTGTACTAGTAGAATCAGCTGCAAATACTCCTGTGCTTGCCCCGGCCATCAAACTTGCCAATATAATCCCTGTCATTACCTTGCTTTTAATACTTTTAGTTTTCATTTAAATTACTTCCTTCCTAATTGTTATTTATCAATAATTTTGTTTTTTGCTTTTTATTTGTCTTAATTATAAAAAAGTAATATTACAGTTTTGTCACAAAATCTAGACAATATTGTTACAAATATAAAAAATTCATTTTTATGCTAAATAATCTATTTATTATATACCTGAACTTGTTTATCCAAATTATTGCTTTAATAAATTTATCAGAGTATAATAATTAGAATGTAAATCTAACCTTTTTTTGATAAACCTAATAATATGCAAACGAGGAGTCTAAAGTATAATGGCTAATAACATAATATCTAAAAATATTTCAAAATTTATAAATATTAAAAAAGGAAAAGTTAATATAATTAATGCTTTTCTTTTACTTGGACTAATAATTATATCTCTATTTAGTTTATATTTTGTGAACAATAACGAAGGTTTATATAGTAAAACAATAGCTAAAGTTATTTCTATAAATGAGGAGGAGACCAAAGAGGAAACTACTAACGTAAAGATTGAGCCTATTAAAACTCAAAAAATCGAAGCTATTATTATGAATGGTAGCCATAAAGGCGAGACAATTAATCTCAATAATATAACATCATTTTCTCAGACCAATGATTTAGATCTAAAAATTAACGATGAAGTTTTCATATCTGTTCAAGACAATGAAAGACAAGAAATAACTTCAGCGAATATACTGGAACTTAAGAGAGATAAATACATTGCATATATAGCAATTATCTTTATTTTTTTAATATTGCTTATAGGCGGAAACAAAGGCTTAAAATCTTTAGCCAGTGTGATTACTAATATTATTATTTTATTTGCAGTAATTGAACTATTTTCAAAGGGCTATAATTTAATGGTACTCTCAATAATAGCCAGCATACTTTTCGTTACCTTTTCCATATTGATTGTTTCTGGCAAAAATAAGAAATCTGTTTCCGCCATCGCAGGCACCTTGATAGGAACTTTCATATCAATGCTAATTGCAGGTATAGTTATTAAATTAAATAATTGGAGTGGAATTCATTTTGAGGAAATGGAATTTCTTACTCATCCTGCCGAAAACATATTTTTTATTGAATTAATGATAGGAACCTTAGGAGGAATAATGGATATTGCAATTTCTATATCATCAGCTATAGAGGAACTGTATAATAAAAATCCTTTTATTGAAAAAAAAGTTATTATTAATTCAGCAAGAGAAATAGGACAGGATATTATGGGTACTATGGCTAATACATTGGTCTTTGCATATCTTAGTGGCAGCATTCCAACCATATTGCTTCTCCTTAGAAATGAAATTCCAATTACTTATATAATAAATATTAATCTTTCTTTGGAATTTATGAGAGCTCTTATTGGAAGTATTGGAATAGTCTTAAGTATTCCTATTACAATTTTTACTTCTATTATAGTTTTTAAAAATCATAAGATTGGAGAACAGTAAAAGCATGAATATTATATTTATATTATTAATAATCTTATTAATTCTTATGACAATTGTAGGAGGTTCTCGTGGAATAAAATCTTATTTCACTTTAATTCTAAACTTCTTTACTTTATTTTTTATGCTGATTTTAATAGGTGCTAAAATTGACCCTATTAAAGTTACTTTTATTGGTGCGCTTTTTATTAGCTTTTTTAGCCTGTTCTTTATAAATGGATTTAACAAGAAAACACTTTCATCTTTATTTTCTGTAATAATTGTTATATTTTTAGTTATGCTTATAACCTATAGCATGAGTATAAATGCAAAAATACAAGGCTTCAGCAATGAACAGACAGAAACAGTTGCATATTTATCTTTATATGTTCAATTGAATTTTTCTAAAATAGTTATATGTGAAATTTTGATTGGATTATTAGGCGCAATAATAGATGTGTCTATCTCTATATCTTCATCAATGAATGAAATTTATAAAAATGATCCTCAAATCTCAAAAAATAGCTTGTTTAAATCTGGCATGAATATAGGTAAAGATATCTTAGGAACCATGACTAATACATTGCTTTTTGCATATATAAGTGGATTTATGACCTTAATAATATATTATAGCGAACTTAATTATTCACTTTCAACTATTTTTAACCAAAAAATCTTCTGCTCAGAAGTTTTCCAAATTATAAGCTGCGGAATAGGAATCATTTTTATTATACCTATCACTGCATTTTTAGCTTCTAGAATATTATTTTTTAAATTACAACTAAAAAAACAAATAGCTGAATAAATTATTATATAGCTATTTATGCTATTTTTTCTATATCAATTGCTTAATAAGTTTGAGGTGATATTTATTATGATAGAGAAATTAGTTTGTCCATTAAAATTTGCATCTAATGAAAATCAATGTGTTCCTAATTGTGCTTGGAATGCTGGCTCAGAATCTAACCTTCAATGCGCTATTTTGAAAATTTCATTCAACTTAACTTCTTTAGATAAACATATTAGTGATTTATTAACTCCTAAAAATGATATCAATTAAATAATTTAGACTTTACCGTTACTAATTGCTTTTAGTGGCGGTTTTTATTTATGCCAACCTATAATCTTTTCTATATCTATTTGTTTTTAACAAATACTTTTGATACTGCCAATTCAGCAATATTCTCTATTTCAAAATTTTTAATTATTGTTTCTAAACCACCAATTTTTTTACATTTAATAATACCTCTAGTATTATCTACGCCTAATATTTCCCATCTAGTTTCTTCATCTTTAATCCAAAGACTTAACTTTTCTCCTGGATAATAAATTTGATTCATTATCTTTCTCCCTCCTTAGAAATAACTAACATGAGTATTATTTGCAATAGATAATCATTTATTCATATTCAAATATAACTAAATTCCTTTAAAAAAAATAAAAAAATAAAAGAACTCCACATAAATTGAGTGTTCTTTTATTTATAATTCAATTTCATTGTAAATATTTCTAGACTTATTACTCCCCTCTACATATATTTTTTCATTTGTAAACCTCATATTATTGTAAACCAAATATTATTATAAACCATTCATATGTTTTTCTTTACTTAAAGTATATTAAAGTAATGTTACAATTTTGTCACAGAAGTAAATCAATTGTGTTACAAAATTAAATTTAGATAATACATTTTTTATTCATAGCTAATACTTACTTTTGACTTAAGTTTTAAACTCTAAATTACAAAAGAAAATACTGTATCGTCTATTTATTTTAATAATATCAACAATACAGTATTAAAATTTACAAATTATATTTTAAACTTATCACATTAGCAATTAATTTATGCTACCAAGAACAAGAGTTTCTTTCACATCTATGAGACTTATGGCATTTATGATGTCTACGGCATTTATGACAACCATATGAATTTCTATGCCACCATAACATATTAATCACCCCTGTTAATTTTATTTATTTTAATATATTCATAACACTACATAATTGTTCCTAAACATATTTTTTTAATATGAATTCTTTATATAATTTCCAAGTTCCTTCTTCCCATTTATATATGGTAATATTATCGAATAAACATTTAAATTCACAAGAATATTGATTAACATAATCCCATACCTTGCTATACATTGGTTTTAACTTTTTTGATGATAAAGTCACATGGAAGGTTTTATTTTTACCATCTTTTTTATCAAATTCAATGTACGGTATTTCACTCATTTTATCAATCAGTCTATCGTGAAGTTCTTTTCCCTCTTTAGACATATTTACCTTCATATAAATTACTCTATCATCAAAATGATCATAACCATCAATTGAATAATGTTCTGCTTTTTCCACTATACAAAATTCTTCAAGGGCATAATTTAAATCCGTAATTTCTTGATCATATTCAAAAGGTGCTTTTATTGTAAAATGCGCTGGTAGTTTAGATGACTTTGCCTTAAATTTCGTATATATCTCTCTTCTTAAGTTATTATTAAAGTCTCCAGCCTCTCCATTAACCACACAAACTATCACATATCTCATAGTACATCCATAATGGGAGTGCGACTTCACGCAATAAATCCCACTAAATACTCCTTTCCTTTTACTATTAACTTGACAATATATTATTTTAAATTTCTTTTATTGTTTATTTTTATTATATTATTAACATAAGTTAATAAAAATATCTTATATCTATAAAAATTTCATCTCTAATATTAGCAGAAAAATTAATATTAATAAACAAAAATACTGTATTATTTATCTTTTATTATCAGAAAAATAATACAGTATATACTAAGCTCCATAAGCAATTAATTTATCGTGAGTTAATTCTAGACAGCTTTTTTGTAAACTTTTATTGCAATAGATGCAACACTATAATATAGAGGACATCTGTGATACAACATCACGATACTTTAACCATCTATTTTATCTTTTGTATAGTATAATATATTCAAGATATTACATAATTGTTCCTTAACATAAAATATTTTATTTAAAAATCAAAAATAATTCTTTTCTTGTTTACAAAGGGTATAAAAAATTCTTTGCTCCATCTATTAATTGCATTATGAAAGTAATCTACTTTATGAGCATTTTCTATATGGGTACAAATAAATAGAATAATTTGAAACACCATAAAAGCTTCAATGTATTTTGCTTGTATTGGTTCATGAATAACACTTTTATAACCCATTATTATACAACGTTGCTGCTTTTCATCATTAAAATGACTAAATAATGAACCTAAATCCATGTAACATGAACTATAACCACTTAACCCAAAATCTATAGGAACAACTTCCCTATTTTCAGTAACAATTAAATTGGATTTTGCAAGATCAGAATGAACTAAAACTTTTAGATTTTTTTCATAATTCAATTCATCAATAAAATAATTTATTTGATTTATGGCATTTTCAATTATTTTAAATTGCTCGCTAGAAAGAACTTTTAATTCAACCCCTTCTATTAGTTTAAAAGACATCTTTTTTAAAAATATTTTATCATAAGAACAACGCTTTAAATTGCTAACCTCAGAAAAATTCTTCGAAAAATTATGAAACCTTCCAATCATTTTTCCAAGCTTGAATAGAATTTCATAAGTTAGCTCTATCTTATCAATAGTAATTCCATTTATCCAAGTCAACAATGTCACTGGTGTACCGTCTCTTAGTATTGTTACATAGTTCCCATATCTATTTTTCACTGGAATTTGAGCTGGTATTTCAGTACTTACTCTAATAGCCTTTAAAATGTTTATTTCACCACTTAAAAAATCTATATTATGCTTATTTTCTCCAAATATATCAAGAGAGAAGTCCCGGCTTGATTTATGTATTCTAGCAACATATTTCTTATTTAATAATTTGTCTGTAATTTTATATGTCTCATTTTCATTGTGTCTTATAAATTCAATTTCAGGCTGTAAAATTTCATAATTACTCAAGGCTTCTGCTAATAAACCATTCATTACTTCCTCCTTCACAAAATTTTATTTTTAATGAATTCAATGATATTATGCAATTCTATACAAAAACAGTAAATATAGCAAGTATTATAAAATTATAAACTTTTATTTTTTGATTTTATCTATTATTTTCTGATATACCTTAATCATATGAGGTTCACTAGAATATAATTTTATTTCATCTATAGGTATCCATTTAACTCCACTATTTTCATCAGGTTTAACAGTTAGTGTTTCATTTTCATCTGCCTCTATCAAGTAAGCTATTGATGCATGTAAATGTGAAGACACATATTTTCCTCTCTTTATATGTCCAAATACAGGTAAAATATCTATTGATATAATCTCATTACAAATTGGAATAAAATTTTTGACCCCTGTTTCTTCTTTTGCTTCATTAATTGCTACAAGTAATAAATTATCCTCTCCATCGGCATGCCCACCTGTCCAAGCCCATGAATTGTATATATTATGGTGTATCATCAAAGCTTTATCTCTGCTTTGATTTATTATAAATGCAGAACTTGTAATGTGAATAACATCATTATCTCTAGTTAAAATATCATTAAACATATTGGAATATTTTATTATAATTTCTTTATCGTTTTTTTCCTGCTCATTATAAGGTCTATATTCTTTAATTGAACCTATCCAATTCATATTTTCACACTTCCTTATTAAATTTCTTTGCAATTTAAGTATACCAAAATAAAAATAAACTATATATATTGCGCTGGCAATTCTACATTATAAATTCAAGAAATCCTGTAAGGAAAAGTGATGCCCCAAAAAGTTAGAGTGCAAATTTTATATTTGGTTTCTCGAACTTTCTCTTTAGAGCTTTTACATTTGGTTAGCAGAACTTTCTCCATAAGCTTCAACCGTAATTGTCAATTGTAAATTGTTAATTGCAACATATATACTTAAATAAAAGGACATGATAGTTAACTCACATCCTTTTATAGTATTTATTATTAATTTAATCAAAATATAATCTATCTCTCATGCCGCTAGTACCACCAGTTCCTGTACTTGTACCTCCTGTTCCCATTCCTCCGCCTGTTCCAGTTCCTGTTCCGCTTCCCCCAGATCCAAAGCCTCCGCCTGTTCCGATTCCTGTTCCACTTCCTCCAATTCCAAATCCTCCGCTTGTTCCAGTTCCTGCTCCACTTCCTCCGGTTCCAAAGCCTCCGCTTGTTCCAGTTCCTATTCCACTTCCTCC
>NZ_AUUU01000029.1 GCF_002760435.1 Clostridium sp. LS | reverse complement strand
CTTTCGAATAACAGATTTTTATTTTTTAATCTGTCTACCTTAAAGGGAGCATATCAAGATTGAATTTACGATTTTTTAATGCGTAATTCTAAAAAGGGACGTATATCTAAGTACTGAACTAGAATCAATTCAGAATAAATTAAAATTCCCATTATTCATACAACTGAGAGCTAATATATATAATGTCCAAGCTAAAACATTTGAAGTTTATAACATTAGGTTTATTCATATAAAAACATATAAATATTTATATTAAACATGCTGGTTTACGTGGATTTCTATTTAAAGATGATAATAAAGAAGATTGGCTCAAATTCTTTTCATGCCTAAGCATTAAGGCAGCTAAAAAGTTGTTAAATATATTTAATGTAGAAACTATTATTGACAAAATTTATACTATAGGCTATCATTTTAAGTAAATTAATAGATAAAAGCAATGAAAAAGAGGAGTAAAAATTTTGAGGCATTATTGGAAACTCGCAATAAAAGCTGAGGAGTACGGTTCTTTTTGTTAAATGTTAGATTTAGAGAGAACTAGAAAGAGAGAGGGAGCAGCTGAAAACCCTTATGCAGGAAATTTTGAAGGTAGCTTTTGAGCTTCTTTAGTGAAGTAGCAGTAGCTAAAGACGGTTTATCTGAATCGTTATTTAAATTAAGAGTCCATTAGAGCAATATAGATTGTTTGTGTGGAAATAAAGGTGGTACCGCGAGCTTTCGTCCTTTTGTGATGTAAGCTCTTTTATTATGCAGTTAACAGCTAGCAATGGGAAGTTAACATTCAAATCCCAAAGGGATTTGCTCCATAACTGTAAATTGTAAACTGTGAATTGTAAACTGAATTAAGTTGGAGGAATAAAAAATGTCAGAAGAAATGAAAAATATATCAACTACCTATGATCCAAAAGAATTTGAAGAAAGAATTTATAAAAACTGGGAAGAAAAAGGCTATTTCACACCAGTTGTTGATAAAAGCAAAAAGCCTTATACAATAGTTATGCCACCACCAAATATAACTGGTCAGCTTCATTTAGGGCATGCATTTGATGATACTCTTCAAGATATGCTTATCAGATTTAAAAGGATGCAAGGATATGCAGCGTTATGGTTACCAGGAGAAGATCATGCATCTATTGCAACAGAAGTTAGAGTTGCAAACATGCTTGCTGAACAAGGTTATGATAAAAAAGAAATGGGAAGAGAAGCCTTCCTTGAAAAAGTTTGGGAATGGAGCGATAAATATAGAGCTACAATAAGAAATCAAGTTAAAAAACTTGGAGTTTCAGCTGATTTTACAAGAGAAGCTTTTACTATGGATGAAAATCTTAGTGCTGCAGTAAAACATGTATTTGTTAAGCTTTATAATGAAGGCTTAATTTATCAAGGAAATAGAATAACTAATTGGTGTACTCATTGTGAAACTGCTTTATCAGATGCTGAAATTGAATATGAAGAACAAGCAGGCCATTTCTGGCACATAAACTATCCATTAGCTGATGGAAGTGGTTACCTTGAAATCGCAACTACAAGACCTGAAACTTTACTTGGAGATAGCGGTGTAGCTGTAAATCCTAACGATAAAAGATATAAACATCTTATAGGTAAAACTGTAATACTTCCATTAGTAAATAGAGAAATTCCTATTGTTGGTGATGATTATGTTGATCTAGAATTTGGAACTGGTGCAGTTAAAATGACTCCAGCTCATGATCCTAATGACTTTGAGGTTGGTAAAAGACATAATCTTGAAATCATTAGAGTTATGGATGATAAAGGTGTTATTAATCACTTAGGTGGAAAATATCAGGGCTTAGATAGATATGAAGCAAGAAAAGCTATAGTTAAGGACTTAGAAGAATTAGGTCTATTGGTTAAGATTAAAGACCACTCACATAATGTAGGTACTCACGATAGATGTGGAACTACTGTAGAGCCAATAATATCAAAACAATGGTATGTTAAGATGGAAGCTCTTGCAAAACCAGCTATAGAAGTAGTTAAGAACGGAAAAACTAAGTTTGTTCCTGAAAGATTTGATAAGATATATTTTAACTGGATGGAAAACATTCAAGACTGGTGTATTTCAAGACAATTATGGTGGGGACATAGAATTCCTGTTTACTATTGTCAAGATTGTGGAGAAATGATGGTACTAGAAGACGCACCAAAAGCATGTAGTAAATGCGGAAGTGCTAATTTAAAGCAAGATAATGATGTTCTTGATACGTGGTTTTCTTCTGCATTATGGCCATTTTCAACACTTGGCTGGCCAAATAAAACAGAAGACTTAGAATACTTCTATCCAACAAGTACGCTAGTAACTGGTCATGATATTATATTCTTCTGGGTTGCAAGAATGATATTCTCAGGACTTCACTGCATGGGTGAAACTCCATTTGATACTGTTCTTATTCATGGTTTAATTAGAGATTCTCAAGGAAGAAAAATGAGTAAATCTTTAGGAAACGGGGTTGATCCATTAGAAGTTATTGACACTTATGGAGCTGATGCTTTAAGATTTATGATAGCAACTGGTAATGCTCCTGGTAATGATATGAGATATTACCCAGAAAGAGTTGAGTCTTCAAGAAACTTTGCTAATAAGATTTGGAATGCTTCAAGATTTGTTATGATGAATCTTGATAAAGATATAATGAACAAATATAAAGATTGCAAAGAATATTCTTTGGCTGATAAATGGATTTTATCTGAAATGAATACTTTGATTAAAGAAGTTACAGAAAACATGGATAAGTTTGAGTTAGGAATTGCTATGCAAAAGATTTATGACTTTATGTGGACTGAATTCTGTGATTGGTATATAGAACTTGTTAAGCCAGTATTCTATGGTGATGATGAGAATGCTAAGGGAATAGTTTATAACGTGTTAAATACTGTTTTAATTACAGGATTAAAATTATTGCACCCAGCTATGCCATTTATAACAGAAGAAATCTTTACTCATTTAAGTGACGAAGAAACAATAACAACTTCAGCTTGGCCTGTTTTTGATGAGGCTTTAGTTAATAAAGAAGCTGAAAATGATATGGCTTTTGTAATTGAGGCAATTAAAGGTTTAAGAAATGTTAGAGCTGAAATGAACGTACCACCTTCAAGAAAAGCAAAAGTAATTTGTTATATTGCTGAAGATGCTAAGAAGGCATTTAATGCAGGTTCTGCATATATTGAAAAATTAGCTTCAGCTTCAGAAGTTGAATTTATAACTGATAAAGCAAATGTTCCAGCTAATGCTGTGTCCTTAGTTGTTAAAGGTGGAGAATTATTTATGCCGCTTTTAGATTTAGTTGATAAGGAAAAAGAATTAGATAGATTAAATAAGGAATTAAAGAAGTTAGAAGGCGAAATTGATAGAATAGATAAAAAACTAGGAAATCAAGGCTTCGTAGCTAAAGCACCAGCCGCAGTTATAGATGCTGAAAAAGAAAAGAGAGTTAAATATGTAGAAATGTTAGAAGCTGTTGAAGCAAGAATAAAGGCTTTAGGTTAATAACAAAATACATTTAATTTGAGTTTATAAGTTGTTTAAAAAGTTTCAATTCATAATTTGAATTGAAACTTTTTTAATTGAGAAAAATTATTTTATTAAAAATTCTGTAAAGTAAGGATATAAGAAAATAATAATTAATATATATAATTTTAAGAATACTATTTTGGAGGTATTTAAATTTTGAGAACAAAAAGATATTTATTTAATTTAATATTTTGGATATCCTTATCAATTTTATTTAATATTTTAGTTTATTATACAAGAGGTGAAAGATCAGCTGTTGAGTATTTTGGTGGTTACATAGTTGAAATGTCGTTAAGCTTAGATAATTTATTTTTATTTCTAATGATTTTCTCAAGCTTTAGAATAAAAGAGGAGTTCCAGGAAAGAGTTCTTTTATATGGCGTTATTGGCGCTATGGTATTGAGGCTAATATTTATACTACTAGGTGTTGCCATGGTAAGTAAATTTAGTTTTTTACTTTCAATATTTGGTATAATATTATTACTTAGTGGTATAAAAATATTCCTTAGAGAAGAAGAGAATATGCAATTTCAGGATAACTTCGCGGTAAAATTTTTAAGAAAAGTGATTCCAATAACAAATGCTTTGCATGGAAATAAATTTTTTGTTATACAAAATAAAAAACTTTATGCTACACCTTTATTAGTAGTACTTCTAATTATAGAGTTTTCAGATATTATATTTGCAATAGACTCAATACCAGCTATTTTTTCAATAACTACAGATACCTTTATAGTATATACTTCCAACATATTTGCAATATTAGGTTTACGAAGTATGTATTACATTTTAGAGAGAATGAATTATATGTTTAAATTTATGAAATATGGAGTGGGATGCATATTAATATTTACTGGTATAAAGTTATTATTACTCTTTTGGCATATTGAAATTTCAGTTACAAATTCTGTTTTAATTATAATATCCATTTTATTAAGCAGTATTTTAATATCTTTGGTATGGAGCGAAATTAGTAAATTTAAAAATTAAAAGGTATTATAGGGGCTGTTTTTTTCAAAGTGTATAATTATTTAGAGGAAAGGAAACTTACAAGCCCTTTATTATGAGATAAATTGAATTTTAGTGTATGGAAAATATATAAATCTAGCCAAGTATAACTTACCATTGACCTTTTCGTATATTTTTATATTAGTGTTTTACCTATAATTGAGATATAATGTAAAGTAATACATGCAAATTACTTAAATAAAGAAAATGGATAATAGAAAAGACAAGAGGTAAAGAAAAATGAACATGACGTATAAAGAAGCAATGGATTATATATCAAGTGTGGGAAGATTTGGTTCGAATTATGGACTTGAAAGAACCTTTAGAATTTTAGAACTACTTGGAAATCCTCATGAAAAACTTAAGTTAGTACATATAGCTGGAACTAATGGCAAAGGATCTACTACAGCTATGGTTACAAAAATACTGCGAGGTCTTGGATATAAGGTTGGAATGTACACATCGCCTTACTTAGAAGAATTTGAAGAAAGAATTCAGATAAATGGAAAGAATATTAATAAGGATACATTAGTAAAATTATTAGAAGAAGTAAAAAAAGCAATAAATAAAGTAATCGAAGAAGGGTATGAGCATCCAACTGAATTTGAGATTATAACGGCTCTTATGTTTTTACATTTTTACAATGAAAAAGTAGACTATGCTGTAATTGAAGTTGGCCTTGGAGGAAGATTGGATTCAACCAATGTAATAACTCCAAAAGTATCTGTAATTACTTCTGTAAGTTTAGATCATTTAAATATATTAGGTGACAATATAAAAGATATTGCAAAGGAAAAAGCCGGAATAATTAAAGAGCAAGTACCAGTTGTATTATATCCTCAAGAGGAAGCAGTAAATAAAGTAATATTAGAAACAGCAAAAGAGAAGAATAGTCAGGTGTATTTTGTAAAACGAGAAAACGGAAGCTTAATTGATATTAACTATGAAGAATTATATCAAGATGTAGAAATTAAAAGTTATAAAAATACATATAATATTAAACTGCCATTACTTGGTATGCATCAAATACTAAACTTAGGTGTTGCGCTAAATACTGTCGAAGTATTATGCGAAGCAGAAGGAATAGAGCTAGAAAAAGATAAAATAGAAGAATCTTTACGGGATGTTAAGTGGATTGGACGACTTGAAGTATTAGGGAGGAAGCCGACTATAGTTATTGACGGAGCACATAATATAGATGGTATTAAGGCTCTTCGAAAAAATATATGTAAGTACTTTAAATATAATAAATTGTATTTGTTACTTGGAATTTTAGCTGATAAACAAGTTAAAGAAATGATAGAAGAGATAACTCCAATAGCAGAAAAAGTTTATGCTTTAACACCTCATAGTGAAAGGGCTGAACTATGTGAAGATTTAAAAAATGAGATATTAAATTATAATCCTAATACTATTGCATGTGAAAATTATGAAGATGCCTTGTGTTTGGCGCTAAATGAAGCAGGAAAAGAAGATTTAATATTAATTAGCGGTTCACTATATATGATTGGAGATATGAGAAAAATAATAACTTCAAAAATAAAATAAAACATAGAATGTCGTTACAATTTCAATTAAAGAAAAGGAGTAATGAAAGTTATATGGTTAAAAGAAATAAAGAGAGTATAATGTATAATAAAAAATCAGTCTATTATGATTTAAAAGAGTTTCATGATAGAAATTCAGGTGAACTGTATAGCTATCAAGACTTCGAAACAGCTGGTATAAGGGAATATAAAAGTATTACAAATAAATTGCGTCCACTACATGAATATGAAAAGAATAGATTGGCTAATGAATTAGTGCAGATCTTAACTAGTGATATTTCTATAGAAGAAAGATTAAGTAATTTAAATGGATATATAACTTTAAATCCGATTATAAATTATTATGAAAATTTGATTAATATTATTGAAGCGTTATTGAGTTATAAAAGCAATATCAATACTGAGATAAAGGAAATTGTAAATAGGATTCTTCTATATAGTGGATGCAATGAAGAAATAAAATTAGGTATACTACTTGCACCTATTTGTAATGTTGAAAATACAAAAGAAATATTAAGTGTTTTTTCAATTCATAATGATTATCTATTTTATGTAGTGAAAGCTTATGAGTATATAGGGAATTGTAATGATATTATTTTTGAAATATCAAAAAAATCTAAAGGATACGGTAAAGTATTTTGTGTAATGAATCTTAGACCAATAAATTATGAAATTAGAAAGTGGATGATTGAAGAAGGTTGTGACAATAGTGTAGGAGTAACTGAATTATTATCCTATTGTATGCTTTCATTAGATTTATTAGATTATTTAGAAAATACTAAGTTTGATAATGAAGAATTAGAGCTTTTATCTAAATCAATTAGTATATTATTATCTGATTATGGATTAGATGATATTAAAGATTCAATAAAAGTTTGCAATAAATTATTAGATATTATAGATCAGCTTAATGGAGGAATTTATTCATTATATGTAGTTATATCGATTCTTTATTCTATAGAAGCAGTTATAATTGATGATTATAAGAATAGGAAAAATTCAGTTTCATATAAATTTAATGATGAATACAAAGATATTATTGAGAAGTGCAAAGTAATTTGTAAAAAAGATGTTTGGCATGAAATAATATCAAAGGAAATATTAAATATTGAAATTGAAAGCAGTGTTATTATAAGTTGTGCTGAAAAGACTAAATATAAATTAAGAAAAAAGGAATATGAAACAATATTAAAAAGAGATTGTACTAATGCATTATTATATAAATATGCTTTTTCAGTAGGGAATAAAGCAATAAAAAAATGTGCATTGGATTTAGGATTGCAGAAGCTGCCATTGGATCAAATTTTTAGAGGTCAAGATGAGTTAAAAATTGAAAGTTTGGATTATGATGATATAGTGCATATTTGCTTTTTTATAATAATAAAGTACTCTCAATATGACGATTTTCAAGATAAGTATAAAGAGCTTAATCTCCAAGCCCTAAGATCACCGCTAATTGAAACAAGAATTCAGGCAGCAGTAAATTTACAAAGATTTAAAGATGAATTTGATACTTTTGATAAGGAAGTAATTAATGATGCAATCGGTTCGGAGATGGTGGGAAATGTACGAAGATCACTTAATTCTTTATTAATTAGCTCAAATGATAAAGAAAAGAGATATGTAGAAGTCAGCGATAATATGCACATAGATATTCATGTTAAAGATGTTTATTTAATAAATGTAAATATTGCAGGCACTAATTACGTTGATATGAGTGAAGTGTATAATAGATTATTTGAAGATGATATTGTTTATTTAAAAAGGGAAGCTGATAATCAGTTTGATTCAAATGCTATTGAAATAATAACTACTTCAGGCTATGTAATTGGTTATGTTCCTAAGGAACATAATTATATCTTAAAAAACCTTATGGATAAAGGAAAATACTTATATGGTAAAGTAAAAGAAATTAGCGAGGATTTTAGTATCATAAATATTGACATATATTTAAGCTATAAAGATGTAATAGAAGAAGTGACGAATACATTGTCACTACTGTCAGGTGAAAGAGAATATTATCTACAATAGAAAAGTTAGCTTTAATATTTATTTATAGTTAAAAATATATACAAGATTTAATAGACTAAGTATATATCAAAGCCAAATAAATTATATAAACATTTGCGAAGAAGGCATTTAAAAATAAGCTGCAAAAAGCACTTAATGGAGGGGTGTTCACTTAAACTTGTCTAAATGAAATTGGAGCAAGCTTAAGTGGATACGGGTCTCTATCAAGTGCTTTTTGCGAAATTTTCATAGTTCAGTGAGCAAACATTTATATAATTTTGGTTGATGTATAGCTAGTCTAATTTTAATTTTGCATATTCAAGTCTATGCTGATGCCTCTTTCCAAGCTAATAGAGCTTTGGATAATTGGTCAGGACAAGATGTACCTTTATTTTTGCAATCTATTCCTTTTAATCTTTCAATAACTTCGTCAACTGGCATGCCTTTTACTAAATGTCCTATTCCCAAAAGATTTCCAGCACAGCCTCCAACAAATTCTACATTTTCGACAATATTATTAGTAATTTCAAGATTTATAGTGCTTGAACACACTCCAGATGTTTTATATGAAAACATTAAACACACTCCTTTGAAATAATTTCATATTATAAATACAACTCTATTATACGTCGAGTAAGCAATATAAAGTACAATATGATTTTGTGTGAATCATCACTTAAGCAGACATCTCAAAAGTGAATGTCCAAAAAGTGAGAATCGAAATTTTACATTTCGTTCTTCGAACTTTCTCTTTAGAGTTTTTATATTTGGAAACATGAACTTTCCCTGTGGGCATCTATGATTTGATGATGGTCGCTTACTCTGTGAGCACTCAGCAAACGTATGTGAGTCGAGTTTCCTTTATTATAATAGAAATCTGTCAATAAATAAAGATAGTACATCTAATAATTTGTGCCAATAATATATTTTTAGAATATATTATAGATAGTAGAGTGATTATCTTTAAAGGAGGAAAATGGAATGAGCTATATTATTTTATGTAACACTGGTTCAGATAGTTTAAACAAAATTGATACTGAGAATTTAAAGACTCAAAGTATAATTTTATCTATTGGTGAAAGTCCATTTGGTCCTCATGGATTATCGCTTTATAAAGGTAAGATTTTAGTGGCTAATAACTATAATAATAGTATATCTATAGTTGATTTCAATAAATTTAAGGAAGAAAATAATCTATATGTTGGAGCTCATCCCAATGACATTGTAGCATATGATGACATTGCTTATGTATCTTGTGGAGAATCTAATTCTGTGATTGTATATGACTTAGTAAATGAAAGAATTAATTTTGAAGTACCTACAGGAAGGTTTCCACATAATATAACTTTACTTGAAGAAGAAAATCTTATATTTATCAGCAATATGGGTGATGATAGTATATCAGTAGTTGATTATCTTAATAATAAAGAAATAAAGAGAATTAAAGTAGAAAGTACACCTATAAAAATAAATATTTCAAAAAATAAGAAATATTTATACGTGTGTATGAGTTATCTTGGCCATGATAAGAATGGAAGTATAGGAATTATAGATTTGAAAACTTTAAATTTAATTAATATACTTACAGTTGGCTATTCACCA
Organism: Clostridium sp. LS; assembly: GCF_002760435.1. Taxonomy (GTDB): domain Bacteria; phylum Bacillota; class Clostridia; order Clostridiales; family Clostridiaceae; genus Clostridium. The sequence continues at coordinate 45,690 of NZ_AUUU01000029.1, read as the reverse complement.
GTAGATTTATTTGAAGAGAGTAATTACTTATATGTTTCAAATTTGTGTGATGGATCTATTAGTGTAGTAAATTTAAATGAGTCAAAGGAAGAGAATAAAATAAATATTGGTGGTATGCCAAGAGGAATTGTAAAAGTAAAAGATAATTTATTTGTAGGTGATTATTTAAATGGATTGTTAAATATAGTGAACATGAAGGATAAAAAAATAAAAATCATACCAATAGGATCTGAACCTAATAGTATGACCTTAGTAGATGACACTATGAAATTTTAGTTAGTTAATAAGTAAATTAATTACGTTAGTATATATTTCAGAAGGATTTTCCTTCCACTTATTGCAAATTGAGATTGCTTGATTCTTGGAAGGGACAGATAATTTTAATTCCATTAATAGTGAATTATCTTCTATTGCCTTTAAATCAACAATGAAACTATCATTTGAACCGAGAGTATAATCCGCATGAATAGTTAATTCTTTTTTAATAGAATCAATTTTTTCTTTTATATAATCATTAGTAATAGATATTTTTGAAGGAGATATTCTGTCTATAAACAATGAAAGGACGGTATCTCCTTTTTCAGTTAGTCTTAATAGTTTTTTATCATTAACTTCTTGATATTCAACGAAATTGGATTCCTCTAGCTCTGATAAATATTGTTGGAATGTAAAATAATTAATAAAGTTATTTTCAAGAATTATTTCAGTAAGCTGAGTATTTGAGATTGGATCTTTAATAGATTTTAATACATATAACATAAGTAACTTATTTTCTGCTAATTCTGATGAACTTTCGTACATAATTACCTCCATAATTGATGAAAATCTTCTTCTATTATAACACAAAAAAATTTTTAGTGAATAGTTAGTAAAAGATAAATTAAAAATGTAATGTGATTGCAATAGCATAAATCCCATAAATGTGAATATAGTTTATATAAGAAATATATAGTTAAAGGGGTATTAAAAGTGGTATGGAAGAAAAAGAGGATAGGAATAGATTTAATATTAATTATTTGTCTTATATTTGTGTCAATAGGAATTAGCAAAGCTACACAGGCTATAGGTAATATTCATGAAGAAGCACCAATTTATTGTGTTGATACTAATGATAAAGTAGTAAGTTTGACTTTTGATATAAATTGGACTGAAAATGATACAACTAATGTAATATTAGACGTATTGAAAAAATATAATGTTAAAGGAACATTCTTCATAATGGGAGGATGGGTAAATTACAGTGAAGATAATGTAAATAAGCTAAAAGCAATCAAGGAAGGGGGGCATGAAATAGGAAATCATTCTTATAAGCATCCTAGCTTTGTAAAAATAGGATCAGATAGGATGAAGGAAGAAATTGAAAAAACAAATGATACAATCGAGAAATATACAGGAGAAAGACCTAAATTATTTAGATTTCCAAGTGGAGATTATAATAAAGATGCTTTTTCAAAAGTGAGAAACTTAGGATATATGACCATCCAATGGGATGTTGATTCTGTTGATTGGAAAGAGTTATCAGCTGAAACAGAGTACAATAGAGTTATGAAGAATGTTAAGCCGGGATCTATTATTCTATTTCACAATGCTAAGTATACCCCAGAGGACTTAGATAGGATTATAAAGGAATTAAAAGAGAAAGGCTATGAGTTCAAAACTGTTGGTGAAATGATATACTCTAAAGACTATAATGTAGACAATCAAGGGATTCAACATAAAGTGAAACTTGATTCAGCTGAGACTGAATCTTAGCGGACTTCATCATAATAGGCGCAATGTCTAGAAACTGATTACCACGTGGGATTTATTAGTGGAAATTAGCTGTCAGATAAAAATAATTAATATTTATTGAAAATTAACTAGTATTTGTATTATAATGGTAATATATGCAAGTGGGAGCATATATTACACAAAATAAAATAATTTCCGATGGAGAGAGGGATTACAATGGATAATTTAATGTTAAATAACAAAATTTACCTTGAAGGCAAGGTAACATCTGGATTAGAGTTTAGCCATGAAATGTATGGGGAGGGGTTCTACACTTTTGATTTAGATGTAATGAGATTAAGTGACTCAGTAGATACATTAAATATTACTGTTTCAGAAAGATTATTGAGTGATATTAAATTAGAAGTGGGTATAGACGTAATAGTTGAAGGACAACTTAGATCTTATAATAAATTTATTGATGGATCTAATAAGCTTATACTTACTGTGTTTGCTAGAAATATTGAGCCATGCTTAGAAAGAAGTAAAAATCCTAATGAAATATTTTTAGATGGATATATTTGCAAGGAACCAATTTATAGAACGACACCTTTTGGTCGTGAAATTGCAGATGTGCTTTTAGCTGTAAATAGAGCATATAATAAATCAGATTATATTCCAACAATTGCGTGGGGAAGAAATTCGAGATTTTGCCAAACATTAAGTGTTGGTGACAATATTAAAGTATGGGGAAGACTTCAAAGTAGAGAATATCAAAAGAAAGTATCTGACAGTGAAGTAGTTAAAAAAGTTGCATATGAAGTGTCAATTTCAAAAATGGAAAGGGCTAATAAAGAAGAGATAAGTGGGGAAGAAGGAGCTGTATAATTAAAGAATAATAGAAATTTATATAATTATTAGATTATTAAATACATTGTTATTTTTTAGGGTTAAAAGCAAAGGTTTCAATAAATATTAAATTTATTGAAACCTTTTAGTTTTCTATGTAAGCCAAGTAAAATAAGTTAATGTGTTCTATTTTCTTAAATCATCTAAGATTTGAGTTTTATCTTTTGTTTTATCATCAACTTCTTTTATTATTTTTGCAGGTGATCCAGCAACTACAACATTAGCAGGTACATCTTCAGTAACAACAGAACCGGCTGCAACAACGCTGCCTGCACCTATCTTAACACCCTCAAGAATTACTGAGTTTGCTCCTATTAAAGCGTTATCACCTATCATGCATGGTTCTTTACTAGGTGGTTCTAATACACCAGCAACGACAGCACCAGCACCTAAATGAACATTTTTACCTAATTGTCCACGAGCTCCAACTACTGCATTCATATCTACCATAGTTCCATCGCCGATTTCAGCACCAATATTTATTACTGCTCCCATCATGATAACAGCATTTTTGCCAATGGTCACTTTATCTCTTATGATAGCACCTGGCTCAATTCTTGCATCAACTTCAAGTAAGTCAAGCATTGGAATTGCTGAATTTCTTCTATCATTTTCTATTCTGAAATGTTTAATAAGATGTTTATTATCTAATACTATCTTAGTTATAGAATCAGATTCTCCCATTAGTATATAAAATCCGTTAGAACCGTACCATTCTACATCATTCATGTCAGCATTGCTTAAATCTCCATTTACATAAACTTTCACTGGAGTTGATTTTTTTGATTCCTTAATAAATCTAGCAATTTCATAAGGATCTGTTAAATTATATGACATTATATCACCCTTTCCATTATTTTCGCAATCAACCTTATTATAATAAAGATTAAACACAATTAAAAGAGGAAGAAGCAAAAAAATACAAATAGTTTGAATCAATTTTGGTAATGTTGTAAAATAAGTTTATATTGCAAATACAGGGGGCAAATAAATTATGAATAAACAAGTTGAGAAAATACAAATTTCAGGAATTAGAAGGTTTGCGGAAAAGGTAAAAAAAGTTGATGGTGCGATTTCATTGACTTTAGGACAGCCAGATTTTCCTGTACCAATAGATATATCAGATGCTATGATTAAAGCTATCAATGATAATAAAACTGTTTATACCTCAAATGCTGGAATAGATGAACTTAGAGAGGAGATTTGCAGGTATTTAAATACATTTGAAATTAGCTATGATAAAGAAGAGGTATGTATAACAGTAGGAGGTAGTGAAGGGTTATATTCAGTACTATTTGCTGTAATGAATGCAGGAGAGAAAATTTTACTTCCAGGACCTGCTTATCCAGCTTATGAGAATATCGGAATTATGATAGGTGCAGACGTTGTAACATATCCATTAAGAGAGGATTTTACGCTGGATATAGGTGTAATTAGAGAAAAACTAGAAAAAGAAAATATCAAGGTATTAATGTTATCTTTTCCATCTAACCCGACTGGGGCAATTTTATCTAAAGAGCAAAGGGATGAACTTGTTGAAATAATAAAAGAAAAAGATATAATAGTTATAACAGATGAAATGTATTCAGCTATAATATTTGATGAATATTATTCAGTTGCGCAAGCAAGTGAAATAAAAGAAAAAGTCATATATGTAAGTGGTTTTTCAAAAATATTCTCTATGACAGGCCTTAGGATAGGGTATGTAGCATGCTGTGAAAGATATATGAAAGAAATAATGAAGGTACATCAATATGGTGTATCCTGTGCGCCATCTATAGCACAATATGGTGTTTTAGAAGGGCTTAAAAAATCATTAAATGATGTTGAAACTATGAGAAAAACCTTTGAGCGAAGAAAAAATTATTGCATGGATAGGATAAAAGCACTTAATTTGGATGTTTCAGAACCTAAAGGGGCGTTTTATATCTTTCCCTCAATTAAAAAATTTAATATGCCAGCGGAAGAATTTTGTGAAAAACTTTTAAATGAAGGAAAACTTGCCTGTGTACCAGGAACTGCATTTGGAGATTTAGGAGAAGGCTACATGAGAATATCTTATTGCTATAGTGATGAAATTTTAAAAGAAGCATTTGATAGGCTTGAAGTTTTTTTGAAAAAGAACTTTCCAAATAGTTAATTAAGTAGTTTTATTAAAATAATTATAATTATTTTTTGGTAAATTACTATATTATAAATAAAAAAATAAGTAAGGGGCATTACAATGAGTGAATTTAAAAATGTAACAGCAGTAAAAAAAGCAAATGTATATTTTGATGGAAAGGTAACCAGCAGAACTATTATATTTGAAGATGGCGAAAGAAAAACTTTAGGTATAATGCTTCCAGGTGACTATGAATTTGGTACTGGAGATAAAGAAATAATGGAAGTTTTAGGAGGCTCAATGGATGTTAAACTGCCAGGCAGCGATAAATTTGTTACATACAAAGAAGGAGAGTCCTTCACAGTTCCAGCTAATTCTAAGTTTAATCTAATTATAAAAGAAGTAGCAGATTATTGTTGTTCTTATATTAAAGAATAGCAATAACCTTAATTTAATAGCTATCCAGGGTGTTAATATACATGTTGGATAGCTATTTTATATTAACTTTATTGACAAAGGAAAAGGGCTTTAAGCTTATTAGGGGGCAATAAGAATGTTGATTTTTTTACATATATTAGGAAATAATATTATACCTATTTTTACATTAATAGGATTAGGATATATAGTAAGCAAAAAATTTGATTTGAATATTTTTACACTTAGCAAATTAAATTTTTATATATTTGTGCCGGGCTTTATATTTTACAACATTTATACTACTAATTTATCTTTTGATATGCTTAAAATATTACTTTTTAGCATCGTATATTTAATAGTCAATGATCTAATATCAAGAATTGTTTCAAAGTTTCGAAAATATGAGATAAGCCAGGAAAATGCATTTAAAAATTCTATTATGTTTAATAATACAGGTAATATAGGAGTTTCTCTTATTACACTTATTTTTGGAAGTACACCATATATCATTGATGGAAAGACACCATACCTAAATGAAGCGCTAGCAGCTCAGATTATGATTTTAATTTTTATGAATATTACAATGAATACAGTTGGCCTTTATAATGCCGGAAGAGCTAAAATGAATATTAAGGAATCTATTCATAAAATTCTTACAATGCCATCTATATATGCTATGCCTCTTGCACTTATGCTTAAATATCTAAAGATTGATATAACGTCAACACCATTATGGCCTGCCCTTGAATACATAAAAGGGGGACTTGTACCTATAGCATTAATAACATTAGGGGTTCAACTTTCAAAAACTGAATTTGATTTTAGGAATATTAATGTAAATATAGCGGTTTTTACACGTTTGATTATTGGTCCCTTACTAGCATTAATATTGATACACGCATTTAGATTTTCAGGAATTATTGCGCAAACACTGCTTATTTCTTATTCAGTACCAACAGCTGTAAATACAGCCTTAATTGCTGTGGAATATGATAATGAGCAGGACTTCGCATCTCAGGAAGTAATGGTTTCAACAATTCTTAGTGCCATTACACTTACCTCTGTTATATACATGGCAGGAGTTTTATTTCCAATTTAGAATATTACAGTTTAGTGATTAAAATATTAAAAGAAACAGAAGGGATGAAATATCTCTTCTGTTTCTTTTGATTAATAATCTTTATTCAAGTCCTATAACATCATTCATGTCATATAATCCTGGGTTAGTCACTGTAGCCATATATTCACATGCTTTTAAAGCACCAACTGCAAAAACTTCTCTTGAAATTGCTTTATGAGTTAACTCAATTACTTCACCAGATCCAGCGAAAATAACATCGTGATCTCCTATAATAGCTCCGCCTCTAACAGCGTGTATTCCAATTTCACTTTCTTCTCTTTTAGAATTTCCTTCACGGCCATATATATACTTTGTAGAATCTTTTATAGAATTCTTAATGGAATCTGCAAGCATAATTGCAGTACCGCTTGGTGCATCTACTTTTTGATTGTGATGTTTTTCAATTATCTCAATATCGAAGTTTCCATATAGCATCGGAGTAATTTTCTTTAATACAGAATTTATTAAATTAATACCAAAAGACATATTGCCTGATCTAAATAACTTTAAAGATTTACTCTTTTCATCTATTAAAGCTAAATCCTCTTGTGTAAACCCAGTTGAACATATTACTAATGGTTTGTTAGTTTTTTCAGTTATTTCTAATAGATCATGAAGAGCGTCAGCTCTAGAAAAGTCTAGTAATACATCATAATCTATATTTAAATCTTGTATAGTTTCAAAAATTGGGTATGAAGCATTGCTAGGATACTTATCAATTCCGGCAATTATTTCTACACCTTTAAATTTTGCAGCACACTCAGTAATCATTTTACCCATTTTACCTGAGCAACCATTCAATACTATTTTTATCATCTTATCACCTTACATCAATTTATTATCTATCAAAGCAGCTTTTAGTATTTCTTCATTGTTACTGTCCATTTCGCAAAGAGGAAGCCTTAAAGGACCAACATCGAATCCCATAAGATTCATAGCTGTTTTAACTGGGATTGGATTTGTTTCTATAAATAAAGTGTTAGTTAATGCTAAAGTATCTAGCTGGATGTCTAAAGCTTCCTTAAAATTATTGTTTAAACATTCTTTAGCTATAGTATGCACTTTGTTTGGAATTATATTAGCTAAAACTGATATTACACCTTTTCCACCTAATGACATAATAGAAACAATTTGATCATCATTACCAGAATAAATATCAATAGAATCTCTGCATAATGCTTTCATTTGTGCTATTTGACTGATGTCTCCACTTGCTTCTTTTATAGCAGCAACATTATTTAACTTTGAAAGCTCAGCTAATGTTTTTGGAGTAATATTTACTCCAGTTCTGCTAGGAACATTATAAAGTATTATTGGTGTCTTTACTTCATCATTAATAGCTTTAAAATGCTTTACTAAACCTTTTTGAGTAGTCTTATTGTAATATGGAGTAATGACAAGAAGTCCATCAACCCCAACACTTTCAGCATACTTACTCATATAAATAGAAGAAGCAGTATTGTTTGACCCAGTACCTGCAATTACAGGAATTCTTTTGTTTATTATATTAACTGTAAATTTAATTGTATCTTTTTTCTCTTTTTCTGTCATTGTAGTAGCTTCACCTGTAGTACCACAAATTACAATAGCATCAGTACCTTGACTAATGTGCCATTCTAATAATTCTTTAAGTTTTTCGAAGTTAACTCCATTTTCATTAAAAGGGGTTACTATAGCTACAGCCGAGCCTTGAAATATTGACATTTAGATTCCCCCAACATAATTGCTATAGACTATTTATTGTCTTTAATCATAATTTCAGCTATTTGAATAGCATTAAGAGCTGCTCCTTTTCTTATGTTATCACCAACAACCCATAAGTTTAGACCATTGTCTACACTGAAATCTCTTCTAATTCTTCCAACATAAACATCATCTTTTCCAGAAACTTCAAGTGCAGTAGGATATTTTAATTCCTTAACATCATCATATACAGTTACACCTGCAGTGTTTCCTAATAATTCAAAAATATCTTTTATATCAAATTCTGAATTTAACTCAACATTGATACTTTCACTATGACCATTAAGTACAGCAACTCTGGCAGTAGTAGCAGTTACTCTTAAGTTTGGTTCATGAAGTATTTTTCTTGTTTCCTTAATCATTTTTTCTTCTTCTTTAGTATAGCCATCTTCTAAGAAAACATCGATATGAGGTAATACATTACCTGCTATAGGATAAGGGAATTTCTTAGGTGCTATGCCTTTAACGCCATCCTCTAAATCTTTAATACCTTGGATACCTGCTCCTGATACTGCTTGATAAGTAGAATATACAATTCTTTTTATGCCATATTTATCATGTAAAGCTTTCATTATAGGCATAGCTTGAATTGTAGAACAATTTGGATTTGCGATAATTCCTTTATGAAGTTTTATATCCTCTGGATTAACTTCTGGCACTACAAGTGGTACCTCAGGATCCATTCTCCAAGCACTACTATTATCAATTACTACAGCCCCATACTCTGCAAATACAGGTGCAAATTCTTTACTAGCATCTCCACCAGCTGAAAATAGTGCATAATCAATTTTTTTATCTTTTATATTTTTTTCGCAAGTTTCTTCAACAACATAATCCTTTCCTTTAAATGGTAAAGTACTACCTTCTGATCTTTTTGATGCGAAAAGATATAAATTTTTTACTGGAAAGTTTCTTTCTTCTAAGATTTCTAAAAATTTTCTACCTACATTTCCAGTAGCCCCAACTATTGCAACATTATACACAATAATCCCTCCTAATTTTATTTATAATTATTTTTACACATACAAATACTATAGTTAAATATTGAATAAATATCAAGTGATTGAGCAAAATAAGTTGAAAAAAACTATTCATTGTCTATTAATATTCCATTAATTAGTAAGACTATAAATTTAAGTGTATACTTATGCATATTTATACCATAAACTGGTCGTACTGTAACATACACAGAATATACTGAAATAAAATTAGGGCGATTTTTTGAAAAAATATTTTCTTAGAATAGTACAAACACTTGAAGGAAATAATAATAACAATAATGTTTAACTTTACTGTATTTCTTTATTTAAGATAAATTTGATTAGAATAATTTTAAAAGAATTAATTCATGGTTATCATTAGGAAAGCAACAAAATTTAGAGATGAAAAAATTAAAAATAGATTGGCAGGGATATAAAATGAGCAATAATAAATCAGTAAAAAAAATTATAAAGGCTAAGATTAAAGCAAATAAAGAACTTACGGAAGAAGAGAAGATAAGAGAGAAAATTAAGTATGAAATTGCTGAAGAATTAGGATTAACTGATAAAGTTAAGAAAGAAGGATGGGGGGGACTATCTTCTGTGGAAACAGGCCGAATAGGTGGAATAATGGCAAAGAGAAAGAAAAATAATATAAAATAGTGCCTGGCAAGTGTTGGCTAATTTGACTAAGTAAAGAATTACGATATAATATATTAGATGAATTAGTATACTTAAATTGAGGGCGTGATAATTTAAATGGCATATAAGGAGTTTGCAAACATATATGATGAATTAATATATGAAGATATTGATTACGATAATGTTGAAAAAAAAATTATAGAACTTTGCAAAGAAAATAATGTGAAATTTCAGGACTATTTAGACTTAGCCTGTGGCACAGGTAATGTGGCAGTTAGAGTAGGGAAGAATTTTAAAAACATATACGCTGTTGATTTATCAAATGATATGTTAAATGTAGCTTTTGATAAGTTTAAAAAGAATAAAATTAAAGCTAAAGTGATATGTCAAGATATGTGTGAATTAAGCTTAAATAAAAAATTTGACCTTATAACATCTGTTCTTGACAGTACTAACTATATAACCGAAGATGAAGAGTTATTTAGTTATTTCTCGAATGTTTATGAGCACTTAAATGAAGAAGGATTGTTTATCTTTGATATAAACTCATATTATAAACTTTCTTCAATACTAGGGAATAATATATTTACTTATAATTGTGATGATATTTTTTACACATGGGAAAATTCTTTTGAAGATGACATATTAAATATGTTTTTAACTTTTTTTGTAAAAACTGAAAATAATCTTTATGAAAAATTTCAAGAAGAACATTTTGAGCGTGCATATAAAGAAGAATATATAGAAAAAATGCTAACTAAATGTAAATTTAAAATAATAAATAAGTTTGAAGGGTATTCTAATAATAAAGTAAATGAAAATAGTGAAAGAGTACTTTATGTTGTAAAGAAAATATAATAAAATTCGTTAATTGTTAACTCTTAACTGTTAACTCTTAACTAAACTAAGTAGGAGATGAAACAAATATGCAAGATAAGATAATTAAAGCAACTGCAAAAGATGGAATGGTTAGAATAATTGCTGGAATTACTACTGAATTAGTAAACTATGGAAGCAAGATACATGAATGTACACCTGTTGCAGCAGCTGCTTTTGGTAGAATGTTGACTGCTGGTGCAATAATGGGAACAACTTTAAAAAATGAAAAAGAAGTTATAACATTAAAGATAAATGGAAATGGAGAAGCAAAAGGAATTACTGTAACAGGTCATAATGATGCATCTGTTAAAGGGTTTATAGGTAATCCATATATTAATAGGCCTCTTAATGAAAAGGGTAAATTAGATGTTGGGGGCGCTATTGGTACAGATGGTATTTTATATGTAATAAAGGATTTAGGGCTTAAAGATCCATATGTTGGACAAGTGCCGATTCAAACTGGTGAAATTGCAGAAGATTTTGCATACTATTTTACAGTATCAGAGCAAACGCCATCGGCAGTATCACTTGGAGTATTAGTAGATAGAGATTTATCTATTAAAGCAGCAGGAGGATTCATTGTACAGATGATGCCAGGTGCAGATGACCTTCTTGCGGATGTAGTTACATATAGATTAGAAGAAATTCCACCAATAACTACATTAATTAGTGAAGGAAAGACTATCGAAGAAATTTTAGAATTTATATTTGACGGTATGGATTTAAAAATATTAGAATCAATAAACCCGGAATATAAATGTGATTGCTCTAGAGACAGGGTAGAAAAAGCATTAATTTCAGTAGGTAAAGAAACACTTCAAGAAATATATGATGATAAGAAAACTGAAGAAATTGTTTGTAATTTCTGCAATACTAAATATGAATTTACTAATGAACAAATAGGCCAGTTATTAAAAAATAGCTAAATCCTGTTTTGAATTAAATATATTGGAATTAAAATAGAGGGTAATTTTTTATAAATTAACCTTTATTTTTATGTTAAGAATTTCCCTTGAAAAACATATGTAGAAAAATGTGGTATAATTTAAATTAAGAGACTGCTAAAAAGTAATATTAAAGAAAATGGTATAAACGAATATTTATATAATTTCGTTACAGAAATTATATTTACTGGGGGTAAAAAATGGGGAAGATTAGTAAGGCAATAAAATTGAAACTTCAAGAATTAAGAATTGATGATATTTTTAAAGAAAAAATATTAAAATATAAAGATTATACAAAAGATGAACCTGGAAATATTGAAAATGAGAGTAAAGAAGAAAAAATACAATCAATAGATATTAATGAAGCACAAGAAGATGAAGATAAGATAATTGAATATAAAAATCACGAAGATAAAGATTTAAATATTGATGAATCAATTAAAGTTGGAGTAGAAAATTTAAAAAAAGATTTAGTAAAAGAAAATAAAATATTAAAAAGACCATTTAAAATAAATAAATCCTATAAATTAAAACATTTAGAGGCTTTAGAGGAAGTTGTAAAAAAAATAGAATTTGAAGAGAAATCACAACAAGTTCTTAAAAATGTTACAATAAACGAAACTATGATGCAATATTTTGAATGGTACTATCCATGTGATGGGTCTCTTTGGAATAAGATTGCAGAAAATGCTGAAGAGTTACAAAGTGTCGGGATAACGGCCCTATGGCTTCCTCCAGCTTATAAAGCAACAAATGGAATTTATGATGTTGGCTATGGGGCATATGATTTATATGATTTAGGAGAATTTAATCAAAAGGGAACTGTTAGAACAAAATACGGTACTAAGAATGAATATTTAAAAGCTATTGAGGCTGCCCATAAGAATAATATTAAAATTTATGGAGATGTAGTATTTAATCATAAAGCAGGAGCTGATGAATCAGAAATTGTGCTTGCAAGGCCAGTTTCAGATAGTAATAGAAATGAATACATAGGTGAGAAAAGAGAAATTAGAGCACATACTGTTTTTAATTTTCCAGGTAGAGGTAATAAGTACTCTAAGTACCAATGGCGTGCAAAAGACTTTGATGGTGTAGATTTTGATGATATTTCAAAGGAACACGGTATTTTTAAATTTGAAGGTAAAGAATGGGAAGAGGATGTAGATTTAGAAAATGGGAATTATGATTTTTTAATGTTTGCAGATTTAGATATGGACAACCCAAATGTAATTAATGAACTAAATAATTGGGGACAATGGTACTTAGAGCAAACAAAGGTAGATGGTTTTAGATTGGATGCTATTAAACATATTAGATTTGATTTTTTTTCAAAATGGCTTAAGAATATTCGAGAAAACAGTAAAAAAGAATTATTTGCAGTTGGAGAATATTGGACCCATGATGTTAATAAATTAAATTATTATATGGAAAAAAGTAATAACAGCATGAATTTATTTGATGTGCCACTACATTTTAATTTTTATAGTGCCAGTAATTCTTTTGGAAATTTTGACATGAGAAAATTAACAGATAATACTCTTTTAAAAATAAGGCCAGACAAAGCAGTTACTTTTGTTGATAATCATGATACTCAACTTGGGCAATCATTAGAATCATGGGTACAACCTTGGTTTAAACTATTGGCTTATACATTTATATTAACTAGGAAGGAAGGATACCCATGTGTTTTTTATGGAGATTATTATGGCATACCAGAGAAGAATTTTCAAGGATTGAAAGATAAACTGGATATACTTTTGAAAGCAAGGAAGAATTTTGCATATGGAGAACAGCACGATTATATGGATGATGCTTCTATTATAGGTTGGACACGAGAAGGAGACGATGATCATAAAGATTCTGGACTTGCAGCTGTAATTACAGTTAACACTGGAGGTATGAAAACCATGTATGTCGGACATAAGCATATTGGAGAAACGTGGATAGATCTAAGTAACCAGTGCCAAGCAAGAGTAATAATAGATAATAATGGATGCGGTGTTTTTAGTGTGCGGGATGGCTCTTACTCTATATGGGTAAAAGAAATATAATTAACTATTTGCTTAAATCTTACTTTAAAGATTTGAGCTTTATTTATTTACGGCAATGTATTTTTACTTTAACTGTTATTATAGCTAGACTAGGTGGTATTCTGCTACAATTAACTTATACGAGGAAGCATTTGGGCTAGAAAAAACAATTCTACTAAATTAATATATTAATTTGATTTTATAAACTTGAAAGGAAAATTAAAAAATGAGAATAAATAAGCTGTTTAGTAATTATGGAATTTGTTCTAGAAAAGAAACAAATAAATTAATCGAGGAAAAAAGAATAAAAGTAAATGGTGAATATTGTGAATTAGGACAGTGGGTTGAAGAATCAGATGAAATAATGCTTGATGATAGTCGTGTTTTGCCAAAGAAAAAAATATATATTGCATTAAATAAGCCGGTTGGGATTACTTGCACAGCAGAAAAAAATGTAGATAATAATATAATTGATTTTATAAAATATCCTCAGTACATTTTCCCAGTTGGACGATTAGATAAAGACTCACAAGGGCTTATTCTTATGACAAATGATGGCGAGTTAGCTAACGAAATTTTAGAATGTGATAATATGCATGAGAAGGAATATATCGTTGAGGTTAATAAAGGTTTTAGTGGTGATTTCGTAAAGCAATTATCTCAAGGGATTAATATTACTGGCAATGAAGGTTCAGGTATTAAAAGAATAAGTGATACCCTTGGTATTAAAAAAAATGAAATTAATGAAAAAGTTTTATTAACGAAGGAAAGCATTAACAAATTGAATACAATTCAATTAAATAGTTTAAGTAAGAACAAAGCTAATATTGTCAAAACACGACCTTGCAAGGTTTTTAGAATAAACGAAAATTCATTTAGAATAATATTAACCCAAGGGCTTAATAGGCAGATTCGTAAGATGTGTGGAGCTTTAGGTTTTGAGGTTATAAAATTAGAAAGAATTAGAATTATGAATATAATAATTAATGATATGGATATAGGCAAGTGGAGATATCTCTGTGAAGAGGAGGTAGAGGAATTAAGGAGATTAGTTAGTTTAAATGATTAATCTATTATGCGCAAAGGTAAATCATAAGTACATAATCATTATTGAAATAGTTATAACCCTATGAGATAATTTAACATATCAATATATAGGGAGAGTAAAAAAATGGATAAAGAATATATTAATGCAAAAGAGGCGACCCTAAAATATAGGTTGTTTTTAAAAGTTGTAACTTCAGTAAAGACATTTGATTCATATAATAGTTTTTTTAATATTTATGACCAATCTGAAGAACCATGCAGAAGGATTGCTGTTCTTACGAAAACAAAAGAATTGGAAGAAGTATATGATGAAAATCCGACTGAAAAAATTAATGAATGTAAAGTAATTGATGGTAACATATGGATTAAAGAGTTTTCCTTACTTACTAATCCTGAAAAGATTGATTTATCAGACTTAGTTGTAGATAAAAAATTAATTGAGGAATTATTATGAGAATAAAAAAAAGGCTTACAATTTCAAATATTCTTATGTTGATAATACCCGTAGTTATGATACTTTTCATTGCTGGAATAATGTATATACCATTTTCAAATGCATATGAAAGTAAATTTGCCAGTGATAGGGAACGCGATCCAAATGCATACTTCATTCAACAAAGTTTAAGACCTGATATGAAAAACTTTGAAAATAAAAATGATTTTGCTAAATTGCCAGATACATTGCAAAAGTTTCTTACCCCTAAAGGATATCATTTGATAATTACATACGATGGGGAAATAATATCATCAAATATTACTGATGCAGATAAAGAAGCTATTTCAATAATAGGAGATAATATACTTTTTCAATCTAATTCGTTAGTTTTGGAAATGAATACTACATCTTTAGTTAAGAATAGTTTTAAAAAGGATGATAAGATTGTTAATATAATTGCAATCAACTCATCTTATAAACCAATAAGATTTGACTTTAAAAGTGAAATAGCTTCTTTTATGATAAGTTATATAGCTATTGTTTTTGTAATTTCCTTAATCGTTGTAACTATAACTAATGCTGTATTATCTAGCAGAATTTATAGAAAGCTAATAAGACCTTTAGAACTTTTAAGTTATGGAGCTGAGCAAATAAAAAATGGAAATCTTGATTTCGAGATGAATTATGATAGTGACGATGAATTTAAGCAGGTGTGCAGTGATTTTAATGAAATGAGAATGCGTTTAAAGGATTCAGTAGAGATGCAGTTAAAATATGAGGAGAATAGAAAGCAATTGGTAGTGGGGATTTCTCATGATTTAAGGACTCCATTAACTGCTATAAAAGGTTATGTTGAAGGTTTGCGTGATGGGATTGCCAATACTCCTGAAAGGCAAAAAAAATACTTAGATACAATTTACACGAAAGCCTGTGATATGGATATATTAGTTGATAGTCTATTTTTATTTTCAAAGCTGGATACAGGCCAATTTCCATTTAAATTCAGCATAATAAGTATAAAAGAATATATAAAAAGCTTCTATGAGTGCACTAAGAAGGAGTTTTATGGAAAAGAAGTGGGAGTTTTATTGGAATGTAATTGTAGTGATTATTCCATGGTAAAGCTTGATCAGAAAGAGATGAATAGAGTTCTCTTAAATATAATGGATAACAGTGTGAAATATAAAGGAGACAAAAAGGTTAACATTAAGATTAATTTGCATGAAAAAGATGATTTTATTATTTTAGAGCTAAGGGATAATGGTACAGGTGTTCCCAATGAAGATATACCCAAATTATTTACAAGCTTCTACAGAGGAGATGTTGCACGTACAAAACCTAACGAAGGAAGCGGACTTGGACTAGCTATAGCAAAACATATTGTTGAAGCTCATGATGGAGAGATTAGTGCTTATAACGACAATGGTCTCATAATAAAGATAATCCTACCAAAAAGCCACATCAAAACTAAATATAATATCAATAATAAATAGTAAATTATAATATACAAGTGAATAAGAGGAGAGAATTGGAGGAGTTAAAGTGAAAACAATATTGATTATAGAAGATGATGAAAGTATTGCTGAATTAGAAAGAGATTATCTTGAAATAACCGGGTTTAACACAGAAATAGCCCAAGATGGACACAAGGGATTGGAATTAGCATTAAGTAAAGATTTTGATTTGATTCTCCTAGATGTTATGCTTCCAGGTAAGGACGGCTTTAAAATTTGCCAAGAAATAAGAGCTTTTAAAGAAATCCCAATTTTATTGGTTACAGCGAAAAAAGAAGATATATATAAGATACAAGGTCTTGGAATTGGAGCAGATGATTATATAGTAAAACCATTTAGTCCTAGCGAGCTTGTTGCAAGAGTTAACGCACATATTTCACGTTATGAACGTCTTACAACTTTAGAAAAAAGTACTGATAATGAAAAAAGTTCAATAATTATTGGAAGAGTTAAAATCTTGCTTAAAGCGAGAAGAGTTTATGTTGGAGAAGAAGAAGTTAAGTTTGCAAATAAGGAATTTGAATTGTTAATGTTCCTAGCTTCAAATCCTAATATTGTCTTTTCAAAGGATACTTTATTAGATAGGATTTGGGGAGAGGAATCCTTAGGCGATAGCTCCACAGTTACTGTACATATAAATAGAATAAGGGATAAAATTGAAATAGATAGTAGTAACCCAGAATATATAGAAACTGTGTGGGGTGCTGGTTATCGATTTAATATGTAAACTAAGAAAAACTATATTTGCAGTTAATATTATATTCATTTATTAAGATATTAGCTGCAAATATATTTTTTTTACAAAAAATATTTAACATAAATTTAACATTGGTTTATATTTTGTTTATATATGTGTAACGTGAAAGTTAGAATTACCAATTATAATAGAAAGAAATTACAAATTTAATTTTCTAAAGTGACAAATTGAGGAGGAGACAAGATTGAAAAAAACATGTATAAGTTTTTTAATAATCACTTTAATAACATCGAGTAGCATATCATTACTTAATATGCCTTATGCATATGCAGATACAACTAGCAACAGCTCAACTGAAACGTCAGATGATAGTGCTATTAAAGTATCATTAGAAAACATAAGGGATATTATGACTGAGAATAACTTGGATATTAAGATTCTAGATAACAAATTAAAAATTGCAAGACAAACATACGACGATGACAAATCTACCTATACTTCAAAAACTGAACCAAAACAAGAAGATTATAAGGATGCTAACGGTAATGATGATACTACAGCCTATAATAAAGCTTTGGATGAATATAATTCAGCTAAGGATGCGTATGACAAAGCAAAGGATGATTTGAAGACTGCTAGAGATAATTATGATAAAGGTGTAGAAGATCAAGTTTATGCAGCTCAACAAGCATATATAACTTATTTATATGATTTATCAAAAAAAACTATAGCCGAAGATACAAAAAATCAAAATGAAAAGAAAGAACAGATTTATAAGCTTCAATATGATAGTGGATTTATATCTAAAAATAAATACACTTCTTTATTACAGGGAAATACATCTGCTAATGATTTAAATTCAGCGCAGGATACAACGGAGCTTGACAGAGTTAAATTGTGCAATACTTTAGGAATTAGTTCAGAAGAAAAAGTAGTATTTAATACTGATATAACTACAGATTTTCAAGTTATTGCTAAAATAAATTATGAAAATGACTTGAAACAAATGCTCGACAACAATTTAGATATAAAAGTACAAAACGATGACATTAATGATTTGGAAGATCAAGAAACTGATTACGATAAGAAGGATCAAGAAGATATTTATAATTATATGTATGAAAATGCCAACAGTCAGCTAAAAAAACTAATGGATACTGCAGAAACAGACTTTAAGTCAAAATATAATGACCTTATTACTTCTTATAATTCACTAAAAAGCAGCTATGATGTAATAAATCAAAAGCAAGCAGAATACAAAATCACTCAGACAAAATACGATTATGGATTTGTTTCAAAAAATGATGTAGATGCTGCTAAGTTGACTTTAGATAATGATAATGCTGATTTTATAAATAAAAGAAATGAGTGTTATTTGAAATATTTAAAGTATATTGAAATGAAAGAAGGTTACTAAATTGAAGTTGTTATTTCATAAAAAAGGTTTAGAAAGTAAGGAAATAATAGAAAAAGGATTAGCTAAGAAAAAGTTTTTTACTAAAAAGAAGATTATAAGTATAGTTTCTGTATTACTTGTAATAGTTCTAGGGGTTACGATATATAAGGTGAAATTTGCAAAAACAAAAACAACACAAAGCAGTGTTAAATATACAGTGCTTAAGAAAACAAATATTGCATCAACAATTAGTTCATCAGGAGCAATAAAGAGTGGAGACTCTACAAATATATATTCTAATTTAGAATATAATGTTGCATCAATTAACGTTGAAATAGGTGATGTTGTTAAGAAAGGCGATATTCTTGCAACAATAGATACATCAACTTTGCAAGAACAACTTTCTGAAGCTGAACAAACACTTGCTGCAAATGAACAAAAAAATAATTTATCATTAGCAAGCGCGCAGCAAAAATATGAAAATCTAAAATACTTGCACGATAATAATTTACAAACTGATGTAATAAATGCCGAGAAAGCCGTTGACAGTGCAAAACTTGATATGGAGAGTAAAAGCAGGACTTATGAATATGATAAGGTAATGTTTCAAAATGGGGAAATATCAAAAGAAGATTTAAGTGCAGCAGAAACAAATTATGAAAATGCTAAAGGTGCTTACGATAAAGCGACTGTAGCATTAGAAGCTACAAAGGTTAATGCTGAACAATCATTAGCTGAAGCAAAAACAGCATATGAATCAGCTCAAGCAACTGCTAATGATAAAAGCAGCAGACTTGCATATGAAGATAAGAAAAAGAAGTTAGAAGATGCTCAAGTAGTAGCAACAGTAGATGGTACTGTAACTAATGTTAATGCTGTAGTTGGAGTACAAGCATCGGGGGCGTTATTTGTAATTCAAGACCTGAATAATTTAATAGTAAATGCAAGTGTTGATGAAACTGATGTTGCAAAAGTAAAAGTTGGACAAAGAGTGGAAATAACAACAGATGCATCTGGGGCAGATATCATTCCGGGGCAAGTAGTAAGTGTTGAACCTGTATCTAGTACTGCAAGTGCAAGTACTAGCAGTACTAGTACAAGTAGTGGAAAAACTAGTACATCAACTAGTACAACAAGTAATTCAACAAGCAGTGATGTATCCTTTACTGTTAAAGTACAATTAACTGGTCACAATGATAAAGTAAAAGTAGGTATGAATTCAGTAGTAAATATTATTACAGATGAGAAGGATGATGTATACTCAGTACCATACGGAGCAGTAACTAAAAGTAATGGACAAGATGTAGTATATGCAGCAGTAAAACAAGATAAACAATATGTTGTAAAAGAAATACCTATTACAAAAGGTATAGAATCTTCTACTAATGTTGAAATTGAAGGTTCAGACCTTTCTGATGGACTATTTATACTTACTGATCCAGCAAATTATCATGTTGGAGATGCTATAACAATTGAAACTCAAGGATATAATCGTAAAACAAGTAAGTAGGAGGTGAAATTTTTGGCTAGAAATATAATAGAAATGAAAAATATTAAAAAAAGCTTTTACATTGGAACTCCTAATGAATTAAATATATTGAAAGGCATTGACATTACAGTGCAGGAAGGGGAGTTTGTATCTATTATTGGAACCTCCGGTTCTGGTAAAAGTACCCTAATGAATATAATAGGTGCACTTGATCGAGCGACTTCTGGTAACTATGTGTTGGATGGCACAAATATTGATGAAATTTCAGATAATGGACTTTCTGAAGTAAGAAATAAGCAAATAGGATTTGTATTTCAAACCTATAATTTAATACCAAGGAGTTCAGCTTTAAAAAATGTTGAATTACCAATGCTTTATTGTGGAATGGGTAAAAAAGAAAGAAGAGAACGAGCTGAACAACTTTTGGAGCTTGTTGGAATGAAAGATAGAATGTCTCATCAACCTAATGAACTTTCAGGAGGACAAAAGCAAAGAGTTGCAATTGCAAGAGCGCTTGTAAATGATCCAAGTATAATACTTGCCGATGAACCAACAGGGGCACTTGATTCTGCAACTGGAAGAATGGTAATGGATTTATTTCACAAAATTCATGAAGAGGAAGGGAAGACCATAGTACTCATTACCCATAATAATGAGCTTGCAGATGAAACTCAAAGGATTATAACCCTAAAAGATGGCAATATAGTAGCAGAAGAATTGAATAAAAATTATTATAGAAGATTCCGAGAAGAGGAAAAGGTATGTTTATAAAAGAAAATATTTTGCTTGCAATAGCAGGCCTTAGAGCAAATAAAATGCGAGCATTGCTTACAATGCTTGGTATAATAATAGGAATTGCATCTGTAATTGGTGTTGTTTCAGTTGGAAATGCAATGACATCTTCTTTGACAAGTTCAATGGCTTCAATGGGTGCTACAAATATTACAGTAAATGTTCAAGAAAGAAGTTCAACAAATACTACAGCGAGTACAGGCACAAATAATTCAAATAATCAGAACTCAAAAAATTCAGCAGGTAGTACACAAAATGGAAATGGGGGATCTCAATCTAAAGGAGGGCAACAGGGCAATGGTGGCCAACAAGGAAATGGCGGATCTCAAGCTAGAGGAGGTGCTCAAGGAGGCGGAGGAATGCCAGCAGGCGGCGCTATAAGAGCAGCAGGAGGCGGCGGTATGCCTCCAGGTGGTTTTGGTAGACAAGGAAAGTCAAGCAGCACTGCAAAGGATACAGATCTTATGACTATGCAGCAAATAAATGAGTTACAAGATAACTTTAGTGATAAAATTAGTTCATTAAGTTTGTCAGAGAATGGTGATTCAGGTAAAGTAAAAAATGAAACAACGTATGCCAATATAAGCACAGTAGGCACAAATGTAGGGTATAAAGATGTTAAAAGTATAGAAATTTCGGAAGGTAGATACCTTTTACAAAACGATATTGATGGTGCTAAGGATGTAGCAGTAGTTTCTGATAAATTAGTATCAAAAATATTTGGTGATGGTGTAGATCCTATAGATCAAAAGATAAAAGTGTATACATCTAGCGCTATCCACACATATACAATAATTGGAGTATATAAATATAAAGCTCAAGGTGGAAGTAGAACATCGTCTGATGAAAATCTAACAACAGATTTATATGTGCCAATTACAGTTGCTAAGAAAACTGCAACAAATAAAAATTATCAAACATTTACAATAAAGGCTAAAGATAATGTAGATGTTCAAACTTTTACAACTGAATTATCAGATTATTTATCAAAGCTCTATGTAAAAAATACAAAGTTTGAAGCAGCAGCAAGTAATATGGAAAGTATGCTTGAAAACATGACAACAATGATGACTACAGTGGCTTTAGCTATATCCGCTATTGCAGGAATATCACTTGTAGTTGGTGGAATTGGAGTAATGAATATAATGCTTGTTTCAGTTACAGAGAGAACAAGGGAAATAGGTACTAGAAAAGCACTTGGTGCTAAGAGCGGCCATATCAAGATGCAATTTATTGTTGAATCAATTATAATATGTTCAATAGGTGGTATCTTAGGAATATTACTTGGTTTAGGAGCAGGGGCAGCAGGCTCGAAAGCAATGGGCTATGCTACTACGGTATCTCCACTAGTAATTTTAATAAGCTTTTCATTTTCAATGTTTATCGGTGTTTTCTTTGGATACTATCCAGCGAAAAAAGCTGCGGAACTTGATCCAATTGAAGCTTTAAGATATGAATAATAATTAATGTAAAATTATTTTATAGCACTTTCTTTTAATTAAAATAAAAAGAAAGTGCTATTTTATTTAAAATATAAAGGAAACCGTATTCCAAAAGATAAGATTTACTGAAAAAAATAAAAGTATTATTAAGGAAATATTAAGATAATATTGATTGAAACCTTAAAATTCATAAAGTAAAATAATAAACTGTAAGGAATATAATTTTATAAGTAATTATTTTAAATTATGTATTTTAAGAGATGAGGGAAAGAAGATGATGAATAAAAATAATTTTTGGGGATTCTTTTTTATAGTAATCGGAATATTATTATTTATGTCAAGATTATTGCATATACAATTGTTTGGGATGGATAGATTATGGCCTTTGTTCATATTGATACCAGGTTTATCTTTTAATTTTGCATATTTTGCAACAAGAACTAATCCTGGAGTATTAGTTCCAGGAGGAATATTAACCACACTTGGACTTTTGTTCTTTTTTGAAACCATAACTAATTGGCATTTCGCTGGTTATACATGGCCAATATATCCTTTTTCTGTCGCAATAGGATTATTTCAACTATACTATTTTGGTGGTCGAAAAAGGGGACTACTAATACCAATATGTATTCTAACTATAATACCAGCTGTATCTTTTGCAAGTATGTTGTTTGGTAATATATTTAGGGTAATTAATACGACACTAGTAGTACCTGCTATTTTGATACTAGTTGGTATAGCTTTAATATTTGGTAAGGGACATAAAAATATAGAATAATAAGTATGCCATCGAAAATTTTATTTTTAAATTTTTCCGATGGCATATATTTTTAAAATTAAACAAATGCCTCATATATTCCTAGTACAATTAAAATTGTTCCTGAGATAAAATATGAGTGTTCTTGAAACCATTTTATTAGACTCATGTTGGTATTATAATAACCGAAGTAAACTGATATTATGGATAAAATAAAGTAAAAAAATACACTAATGCCAATATTAACACCTGTTATGCTGGCTGCAAAAGAGGCTAAAAAATTATCTATTCCAATAGCTAAAGAGAGATTAAAGCATTCTTTTATATCAATATGATTCGATTTATCAGAATCGACAATTATAGGGTTTTCCAAGATGTTTTTATATCTCATTGGACTTATATAAAAATAGGAAGTATCGTATCCAAGGTGTTTTTGTTCCAATCTAATATATTCAACAATAAATGATAATCCAATAAAACTTAATAGAACAGCACCAAATATATTATCTAATTTAAATCCAAATAGAGGTTGAATCAATCTACCAATGTACATTGATATAAAGAGAGAAATAGAAGTTAAAATTGTGAGTAATATCATACTTGATTTAGGCAAATAGATTTTTTTAGTACCATAAGATGAAGAAACTGATAGAGTGTCTATATTTGAAGAAATAGCTAGTAATAGTGGTGATAAAAAAATCATATGGAACTCCTAAAAATTATTATAGTATAATATATTCTATTGATGTAAAAAATGTTATAAATTGATACATTAATAAATATCATTCAGGAATATTGTTTAATTTATTGAAAATAGTATGAAATATTTACATATAGTAGGTCATATGGTAAAATATTTTTATCGCTCAAATTTATAAAGAGGTGGTTTAGGTGGGGTTAATAAGAAAGTAGATAAGAAAATTATATTTATTATGAAAATTCGAGGTATAGTTGAGGGATTATATCTGGGAATAAGAAATCAAGTGGAAGCTAATTTTATAATAAATATATTTTGGGGGGCAATTAAATGTTAAATTATAAAAAATATAAAAGATTTGAAACAATAAAATTGAAGGGCAGAACATGGCCTGATAATGAAATAACTAAGGCACCAATTTGGTGCAGCGTTGACTTAAGAGATGGGAATCAAGCTCTCATAAATCCAATGACTGTTGAAGAAAAAGTTGAATTTTTTAATTTACTTGTTAAGTTAGGATTTAAAGAAATTGAAGTGGGGTTTCCATCATCATCGCAAATTGAATATGATTTTTTAAGAAAGTTAGTTGATGAAAATCATATACCTGATGATGTAGTGGTGCAAGTGTTAACGCAAGCTAGACCACACCTAATTAAAAGAACCTTTGAAGCATTGAAAGATGTAAAGCAGGCAATAGTTCATATATATAATTCAACTTCGGTACTTCAAAGAGATGTTGTTTTTAACATGAGCAAAGAAGAAATTAAAGAAATTGCCATAGAAGGAACAAAATTAGTAAAAAAATATTCTGAGAGTTTTGATGGAAAGATATTTTTAGAATACTCTCCTGAGAGTTTTACTGGAACAGAAGTAGAATATGCATTAGAAATCTGTGATGCTGTATTAGATACTTGGGGAGCCGCTAAAGATAATAAGGTTATAGTCAATCTTCCATCAACAGTACAAATGGATACTCCAAATGTTTATGCAGATCAAATTGAGTGGATGTGTAGAAACTTTAAAGATAGAGAAAGAGTGATTGTAAGTGTTCATCCTCATAATGATAGAGGAACAGGTGTTGCAGATGCAGAACTTGCAATGCTTGCAGGAGCTGACAGAGTTGAAGGAACTCTATTTGGAAATGGAGAGAGAACAGGAAATGTAGATATATTAACTATAGCTTACAATATGTTTTCTCATGGTGTAAATCCAGAGTTAAATCTTGAGAATGTAAATGAAATAATAGAAGTATATGAAAGATGCGTTAAAATACCAGTTCATGTTAGGCATCCGTATGCCGGAAACCTTGTATTTACAGCATTTTCAGGCTCACATCAAGATGCTATTAATAAGGGAATGAAAAAATACCAAGAAAGACATGATAATATATGGCAAGTACCTTATTTACCTATAGATCCTAGTGATTTGGGAAGAGAATATGAAGCGTTAGTGAGAATTAACAGCCAGTCAGGCAAAGGTGGAATTGCCTTCGTTATGGATCATTGCTATGGATTTAAGATACCAAAGGTAATGCAAAAAGAATTTGCTGATGTCATCCAAAGGATTTCAGAAGGAAAGGGAGAAGTTTCTCCTTCAGAAGTTATGGAAGCCTTTGAAAGAGAATATTTGAATTTAGAAACGCCATTTAAGCTTGTAAAGTGCACTATTTCAGATATTTCTGAAGATGATGGTGAAGAAGATACTAAGGTAAATGTAACGATAGTTTATAATGGAATTTCAAAGGAACTTGAAGGCATAGGTAATGGACCTATAGATGCATTTAAAAATTCATTAGCAGAAAGCAGCTTAATTAATGTTAAGATTATAGATTATACAGAACATGCATTAAGTACTGGTTCTGAAGCTAAGGCTGCTGCATATGTATACATGGAAAGAAATGATATTGATAAGAAAACTTTTGGTGTTGGTGTAGATAGTAATATTACAAGAGCATCAATAAAATCAATGATAAGTGCAATTAATAGACTATACTCAAAGTAATTATTAGTTAAATTAAAAATTGAAAAATAACTGACGGATATGTATTTAGATTTTACATATATGTCAGTTATTTTTTATTATTTAGATAAGAATTCGCTTTACCACTAAAAATTTCTATAACTAGCCAATTTGTTTATTCCATTTTCTTAAGTTATAAAAATTTATTAATACAACAAAAATAAGCATCACACTAAATACATATAAAGAATACTTTATACTAATTCCTAAAAAGGTGTATAAAAGAATTATTGGAGTATCAGCAAGAAAAATAGTTAAAACATACTTAATAAAGGTAATCTCTGCTAATACAGAAAACAAACAAATAATATCTGATGGTACAACTGGAGATGAAACACCTAAGGCTAGAATTTGTACATTATTTTTTTTGATAGTATTATATATTTTTGGGTATTTATTTATAATTTTATTTTGATAATTCATGCCTAACGTAAGCTTAGCGAAAAAATACAGTAGAACTTCGCTCATTAGATTAGCTAACGCAGTTAAAATAAAAGCGTCTAATGGATTAAATAGAACACCTCCTATTATTATAAAAACTGTGCATGGAATAAGTGTGAAAATTCTTAATGAAGCAATAATGAAAAATAATAGAGCACTATAATTTTTATATGTATTCAGAAAACTAATAATTTTTCCCACGCCATCGATATATAATTCATATTTAAAGAATATGAATAGAATTGCCAACCAGAATAATAAAACTATGATTTTAAATAATTTAGTCATTTGCGCCTCCGTATAGAATGATTATGTAAACATTTTTGTAAAAATATTCTTGTATTTACTTATAAATCTATTATACCAATAAATTTAGAAGATGAAATATAAGAATTTATATATTTAAGAAATAATTAATATATTAAATTTTGCATTAATATTTAATTTAGTTAACAAGAATTATTGTTATAAGTAATACATAATATTTTAGGAATATAAGTTAGATTGAATATTATATTTCGAAAGGAAGAATTAAATGAGAGATTTCAAAATAATAACAGATTCCGGATGTGATTTATCTTATGAAATAATCAATTCTTTAGATATTGAGTATTTAGGGCTAGAGTGTGAAATTGAGGGTACACGGATAATTGAAGATGGTGGCAAAATATTAAATTATAAGAATTTCTACGAAAAACTAATAAAAGGAGCAATGCCAAAGACAAGTCAAATAACTCCAAATAGATTTATACAAATATTTGAAAAGTATATTTCCCTGAAATATGATATTTTGTATATAGCCCTGTCATCAGGCTTAAGTGGAACATTTAATAGTGCTTTGACAGCAAGGGAAGAAATCTTGGAGAAGTACCCAGAAGCAAATATAAAAATTATTGATTCAAAAGCTGCTTCTAGTGGACAAGGATTGCTAGTATATACTGCGGCTAAGTTAAAAGAAGAAAGTAAAAGTCTTAATGAAATAGTAGATTATATTGAGGAGTATAAAAGGAACTTATATCATTTTTTTACAGTAAAAGATTTGAAACATTTGGAAAGGGGCGGCAGGATTAACAGCGCATCAGCCATAGTCGGCAGTGTGCTTAATATTACCCCAATTCTTACCGTTAATGAAGAAGGAACTTTAGAAGTTATAAAAAAAATTAGAGGAGAAAAGAAAGTTTTAAAAGAGTTAATTAAATACATTGGTCAAAATATCTGTGAGAATAATTTGAATACAGTGTTCATCTCCCACGCAGATAATAATGAGAGTGTGGAATTTTTATTATGTTTAATAAAAGAAAAATTTAAGGTAAAAGATGTGATAATTAGCTATATGGGTTTAGCAGTAGGCAGTCATACTGGCCAAGGCGCTGTTGGAGTATATTTTTTGGGGAAAAGACGAAAGTAATTTATGCTAAGAAAAAAGATATTATTTATTGGTTCAATTATTCTTTATAAGAACCATAAAATAATATCTCTTCATTATCACCTAAATCTATTTTGGGCATAATAGCAATATTGTATGTTTTATCTATATGCATAGGAAAATCACTAGATAAATTATCATAAATATCTGTTGTATAGTAATTATCAATATGATTTGAACTGTGTCTCTGTACTCTAACATTGACAGCAGCAATGTATTTAGAGTAAGGGGCCACAGTTCCTGTAACATGTATCTGCCTTAATGTACAATAATCATGAAAGCTGTGAGTAAAGATATCCTTTAATAAAATAAAAATATTATCAATTATACTATTCAATGAATCTAAGGACAACTGATTATTTATAATTGAATTGCTTATTAAATATGGAACTATGAATCCGGCAGCAATTTTTGGTGTTAGTGGTAGCTGCAGTTGCTGTTGAGCAATATTATTATGAAATGGCATAGAATTTAATAAGCTGTTACTTTTATTTATTAAAATATTAGGATAGCTATCTAATATTTCACCATTGACAAAGGCACTTTTTGTTAACGGAGGATCTGGAGCAGAATTATTTTGGTAATGTTTTAGTATAACGTTATTATGATCTTTTTGAAAAGGATTATTTTTTACACTATTATATTGTTCAATAAGACCTTCTATAGGATTATTGTAGATATTGTTATTTCTATTTGGATAATTTTTTTGTATCATAGGTTCTTTCTCAGCATGTGGATTTGCTCTTGATCTAAACCGTTTATCAGTATAAGAAGTAAAATATACTTTTAAAAATGGAATAAGATATTTTTGTCTACATATAGCGGAACCAAAATGCAAAAGAGAATTTTTAATTCTACTACATAACATTATGCTTGTATTTATATTAACATCTTTAAGCCATATTTTTACTAATGAGGTAATGGGAATTGCTACAGCCGTTTTTGATGTCATAGGATAAAATATTTTTTTAAAGTTATCATTAATTCTAGGGTGATTTCTAAAGGTTGTATAAGTACTAAAATACTCATCTAGGGAATATACTTCAAAAATTTTATCGTCATCATCATAAAATTTATCAGTTTTAAATAATACTAGTTCTGCATAACTTATTGAGACATCATTAGGGATAGTAGAAATATCAAAAAAAAGATAGCTTATATAGTTATTAATACCATCATTTCCTACAGATATAATATCGTTATTGATATTTCTAGTTGGAAACTTATTAGTTATTGTTAAACTTTTGCTTGCAGGAATAATTATGCTAGCCACATTTTAACCTCCAATTTATATGCTTTAAAACATGAAGTCATAGAATGACTCCATGCAAATAATATATTTTTGTATTCTATGCTTGAGCTGTGAAAGAGAAAGCATAGGATGGTGTAACAGTACCACTAGTAAATTTAGGAACAATAGCTACGTTGTATGTCCCGTGAAAGACATATTGTGTGGAAGTAGGAGCAATTGAAATTGTTCGATAATATATATCATTTCTACTTGGATTAGTAACGGTAACTCTTATACGAACATAGCCTTGAGTATTATCACCAGGAACAGTGCCTAAAACTTGAACTGATCTAACAGAGCTAGTTTTGGGAGTATCGAAATCTACAGTAAAATCTGCCATTTAATACATCTCCTTAAAAGATTTTTTAAAATTTTTCTATTATATATTTTATTGATAGTTTTATAAATTGTGAATAGATTAAATTAATTTGTAGATTATTAAGTGAATTTTTGAATACGAGGAGAAATTTATATTATTTTATGAGTTGAATGATAACAAGTATAAGATGCTTTAAATTATAAAAATCTATTGAATATCACTTTAGGCACAATCAAAAAAATAATAAGTCCATTTGACAGTATATTTTCCATCATCCTACGTCTGCAAAATGCCATAATAGGCCTACTATGATGGCATTTTACCTTCTTATCTGATGAAAAATATTCACGCCAGCCTTTGACTTATTATTTTATTTCATGTGCCTTAATGATAAATCATATTATAAAAAGCTATAGAATAAGATATTACATATAGAATATTGGAGTGATAAAATGCAAGCGGACTTAAAAATTACTATAAATAATCCAGAGGGAGAATTAACTAAATGTATAGAAACAATAGAAAAAAAACAAGATCAAAAAGGAAATAAGGATAGAATAGCTTTTTTTGTAAAATTAGGATTAGACAGTTTTCTTGATGATATTATTAAAGTCTTATCAAAAGATTATGAAATAAAAAAGATAATAGTACGAGATTATAAACAAATTGATGAAGGGATGAATTGGGCAGATATATGTTGGTTTGAGTGGTGTGATGAACTGGTGGGTTATGGAAGTAAATTAGAGTTGGCTGAAGAAAAGAGAATTTTATGCAGACTTCATAGTTATGAAGCTTTTACAGATTATATCAATAATGTTAATTGGAATAATATTGATAGTCTCATATTGGTTTGTGAATATATTAAAAATTTTATAATTGAAAATTTTAATATAGATAAAAAAATTATGACAGTGATAGCTAATGGAATAGATGAAGATAAGTGGATTTTTAGAGAGAAAAAAAATGGATTTAATATAGCATATGTGGGGTATATAAATTACAAAAAGGGGCCAATGCTTCTATTGCACACGTTTAAGGCCATTTATGAAAAAGATCATAGATACAAATTGTATATTGCTGGAGTTTTTCAAGATAATAGAGATGTACTTTATTATAACCAAATGGTACGAGAATTCGGTTTGCAGAGCAATGTTATATATGAAGGTTGGCAAGATGATTTAGATAAATGGCTTAATGATAAAGATTATATACTATGTACTAGCATCCTTGAATCACAAAATATAAGTGTTATGCAAGCTATGTGCAAGGGGATTAAACCAATAATACACAATTTTGTTGGAGCAAAAATGATATATGATAACAAATATGTATGGAATACAATTGATGAAGCTATTAATATGATTATGTCAGATAAGTATGATTCTTACGAATATAGAAAATATATTATTGATAGATATAGTGCTGTAGAGCAAAAAACTAGAATAACTGAGTTAATTACTAGACTAAACTTACAGAAAAAAGATAAGGAGCTATTAAAAGAGCCATTAGTTACAATTGGAATTATAAATTATAATTGTTCAGAATTTTTAGAACAATCTATAGAATCTGTATTAAAGCAAACATATAAAAATATTGAGATAATTATTATTGATGATTGTTCAATTGATGATTCAGTAGAAAAAATAAAATTATATGAAAAAAAATGTAAAAATATTAGAACTATATTTCATAAAGAAAACAGTGGAAGTGTATATAAAGGAATAAAAGAAGTTATTAAATATGCAAGTGGCGAATATTTTATGTTATTATCGTCTGATGATTTTTTAGTGGATGTAAATGTAATAAAAAACCATATTATAGAATTTTTATTGAATAGTGAACTAGATTATGTCTATGGGAATATTAAAATATGTGATGAATTAGGAATTAATAAATATGGATGGCAAAACAAGGATTATACTGATGATGAAATAATATTTGAAACGTTTAATCGAAAAGGTTCAGGAGTAATTCCGTTTAGTATTGGTTTATTCAAAAAAAATTTTTATGAAAGAAATAATTTGACTTTATTAATAGATGAGAATAATAGGGTAGCAGGAGATACTTTAAATACCTTAGTAAATTTAAAGTATGGTTGGAAAAGAAAATATATAGATTGCGATACAATTTGTTATAGACACCATGATAACAATATGACTTATGATTTAGAAAATAGAATTAAATCAATTATATCTGTTATGGAATATATAGTAAATAACTTTGATGAAAGAAAATACTTAACAGTCTCAGACTGGGGAGAATTGGATAAAAAATCACAGGAAAGTAAAAAAGATTATCTTATTGGAGTTAATTATTATAACACATATCTTATGTATTTAAATGGTAGTGGTATGCCTTGGAAACATGATTTAGATTTTGATATAGAACAAATAAAAGTATATTTACAGCCACTTATTAAAGTTATAGAAAAATACATGAAAAAAAGTTTGAGTAATAGTAGTTTATTTAGTCATGACATTAAAAATATTTTAAATGAAATAAGCACGCATAAAATAGAAATTAATATTAATAAACAAAGTGAAGAATATATTGCACAGACTCAAATAGTAGATAAAGGAAAAGAGTTAAAAAGAAGTTTGCTAGAAAAATACAAGGATAAATATAAAAGTTATAATTTTAAAATACTAATTTACTCAGTTACAAATGGATTCTGGAAGTATAGCTTTATCTCGTGGAAACAAATTTTAAATTATATGGGGGTTAAAGTTGATATAGTATATGAAGTAGGTCCACAGTTAAATTATGAAGAATATGATATTTATATAAATATAGCAGATAAAGTTTATATAGGTAATTCTTTTGTAAATCAATCTATAGAGCGTATAAAAAATAAAATAGGGTTGGTTTCTAAACAAATTGATAATGAAAAATTGGATTTAATTAATATACAGTTGTGTAGGAATTTTAATTATAAGTTTTTAATATCATCATTAGTAGAAGAAACAAATGATGAACATTTATATAACTGGGTAGAAAATAAGATCGATATAGTTAATGTTCCATTTGGATTTAATCCATTAATTTACTATCCAGAAAATACTTCTAAAGTATATGAGTATTTTTTGGTTGGAACTAACAGCTATATAAAGTGTAAAGAAACAGAAAAGTATTTAACACCAATTCTTAATAAATATAAATGTGGAATATTAAGAGGGACAGGATGGGAGAAGACTAGTATAGAATTAAATCCTAATAATGCAAAGTTTTTTTATAACAGAGCTAAAATAAACTTAAATTATCATTTAGATATACAAAAGCAAATAAGAAGTGAAGTTAACGAGAGAACCTTTATTATAGGAGCCTGCGGTGGATTTCAGTTAGTAGATAATCCTAAGCTAATTTATGACTTATATACAGAAGATGATATGGCAATAGCTAATGACGAATATGAATATATAAAAAAATTTGAATATTATTTAAATAAACCATTAGAAAGGGTTGAAAAAGCATATAATGCATTAATAAAAACTTATGAAAATAATTATAGTTTATTTAGCAGGTTAGAAATAATTTTGCAAAAATTCATTTAGCAAAATTAATAAGCTATATTATTTATAGAGAAATTTATGAGGGAGTATATATAATTGATTAGAAATAAAAAAATATTTTTAACAGGTGGAGCCGGATTTATAGGAACAAAATTATGTTACTTGCTAAGCAAAAATAATGAAATATTAATTTATGATAATTTAAATAGAAATTCGATAAAACACACTAGGTTATTAAATAAAGACAATATAAAATTAGTTAAAGGAGATATTTTAGATTTAAATTATTTAAAGCAGATAATAGATAAATTTCAGCCTAATATAGTAATTCACTTAGCAGCAATAGCAGGAATTGATACTGTCATAAAAAATCCAGTGACTACTATGAAAGTTAATATGCTTGGTACTTATAATGTTTTAGAAGCATTAAAAGACCATGAAATAGAGAGATTTATAGATTTTTCTACATCAGAGGTCTTTGGTTCTTACGCATATAAAGTAGATGAAGGCCATTCGACAAACCTAGCTCCTGTAGGGGAAGCAAGGTGGACTTATTCTGTTTCGAAACTTGCTGGAGAACATTTGACTCATAGCTATTACAAGGAATATGGACTGCCTATAGTTACGGTAAGGCCTTTTAATATATATGGTGATGGTCAAGTTGGGGAAGGAGCAATTCATCAATTTGTTGTTAGAGCTATAAAAAATGAGCAGATACAAATTCATGGTGATGGTGATCAGATACGATCTTGGTGTTTTATAGATGATTTTATAGATGGAATAATGCTTTGTTTAAGTAATAAGAAAGCCATAGGACAATCGTTTAACATTGGTAATCCGAGGGGAACAATAACTATATCGATGCTTGCTAAGTTAATAAAAACTATAGCACATTCCAAATCTGAAATTGTTTATGTGCCTAAATCTTATGTGGATGTTGAACTTAGGATTCCTAGCATAGAGAAAGCTAAAAAAATTTTAAAGTTTAATCCTAAATATGATTTAGATGAAGGATTAGAAAAAACAATTCAGTGGTATAGAGGTGTTTTGAATGATTAAACTTGCAGTACCAGATGTAGGTCAAGAAGAATTAGAGGAAATAAAAAAGGTTTTTGATTCAAAATATTTGGTACAAGGTAATAAGGTAGAGGAATTTGAAAATCAAATAAAAAATTATTTAAATATTAAACATGCTATAGCAGTTAGCAGTGGAACTGCTGCTCTACATTTAGCTTTACTTGCTGTGGGCTTAGAAATAGGAGATGAAGTTATAGTTCCTGATTTTACATTTCCAGCTACAGCTAATGTAGTAGAAATTATAGGCGCATCAATTAAATTTGTAGATATAACTTTAGATAGTTACTGTATAGATACTGAAAAAATAAAGAGTATGATTACAAATAAAACTAAGGCTGTTATTCCAGTTCATGAATTTGGTCAAACGGCTGATATGGATATGATCATGGATTTAGCTAAAAAATATAATTTAAAAGTTATAGAGGATGCAGCTTGTGCTCTTGGAGCAGAATATAAATTTAAAAAAGCTGGAACTATTGGAGATATAGGCTGCTTTAGTCTTCATCCAAGGAAAGCTATAACTACAGGGGAAGGTGGAATTGTCGTTACTAATAATGATGAATTGGCTGATAAAATCAAAATATTAAGAAATCATGGTATAAAATATATTGACGGAAAAGCTAAATTTGTAACTGCAGGCTTAAATTATAGAATGACGAACATTCAAGGAGCTATTGCAACTGTACAAATGAAAAAATTAGAGGAAATAAATAATAAAAAAATCAAATTAGCTATGGAGTATAATCAAATATTAAAAAAAATAAAAGGTATAACCTTACCCAAGGAAAAAAGCTATGGCAAGCATGCATGGCAGACATATCACATACTTTTAAACGAAGAAATTAATAGAGATGAATTAATAAAAAGTTTAAAAGATAATGGAATAGAAACTAATATAGGAGCTTATGCATTACATGGAGAACCCTATTATAAGAAAAAGTATAGATATGAAAATTATGGATTTAATAATTCAATAAATGCATATAAGCATGGTATGGTATTGCCATTACACAAAAATATTTCCATTGAAGAGATATCTTATGTAGCATTAGTGTTGGAGAAAATTTTAAATGAAAGATAATTTAATAGAATATTTTAAAAAGAAAGGTATGATAAATCCTATAAGAAGCATTAGCTTAATAAATAAGGCAATACAATTTAATAAGCTAAATTTAAATGATCTTATTATTTTTACAGAAGCAGCATCAGGTGAATTCATATATACACCAATTATTGCTGCGATGGCTGGTGCTAAAAAAGTTTATGCAATAACAAAGGATTCAGAATATGCAAATAAAGAAGAAGTAAGAAAGAATACAATGTTATTTGCGGAATTATGCGATGTTAAAGATAAAGTATGTGTAACTTATAATAAACAAAATATTAAAGAAGCAGATATTATTACAAATTTAGGATTTGTAAGGCCAATTGATAGAGAAACTATAGATATGCTAAAGGAAAATGCAGTAATTTCATATATGTGTGAACCATGGGAATTTAGAAAAGAAGATTTAGATATAGATTATTGCAGGCAAAAAGCTATTAAAATAATGGGAACAAATGAAAATTATCCTGGATTAGACGTTTTTAAATTTAATGGTCCGCTTGCAGTAAAGATGTTATTTGATGCGGGAATAGAGGTTTATAAAAGTAAGATAATAATTGTGAGCAATGATAATTTTGGTAATGTAATATACGATACATTGTCAAAATTATCATCGGATGCAGTTTTAGTAAAAGATTTAAATGAAGATAATTATAGTTTATTAACAAATGCTGATGCCATAATTATTGCAGATTATACATGCGATAAATGTTTCATAGGAAAAAATTTCTCTGGAATATCAGCAGAGAAATTAAAGGAATTGTCTGATTTTGTAACAGTTGTACAATTTGCTGGAATAGTTGATATTAATGATTTAAAGGAAAATAAAATATCTTTTTATCCCGACTGTAATGTTGGCAATTATAGAATGGGTAAAACTCTAGCATATTTGGGACCTAAGCCAATAATTGATTTACATTGTGCAGGCCTTAAGGTTGGAGAGATTATGTATAAAAGTGATAAGATGAATATTTCAAATAAATTGTGTCATAAGTTTGCAAAAATTGAAGGTGAAAAGAATGAAATTATCTGATTTTGTTAGCAAAATATCTGATATATATATTTACAGAGATGGTGAATTTAATGCACTTGATTTCGCTAATTCTAGATTAAATAATAAAATATTGACATTCATTGATGATGAAAGATATATAAATAGGTTATCAGAGTATATTACTTGTATAATATGTAATAGTAAAATTGCAAAAATTCTCCCTGAAAAATATGGTATCTGTTTATCAAATAATCCTCGCTTAGATTTTTATTTAACCCACAATTATTTAAATAAAAATTCATCTTCATATATGATGCAGGAGTTTAAAACATCGATTGGTGAGAATTGTAAAATAAATAATCGAAGCAGCATAAGCAGTAAAAATGTTGTCATAGGTAACAATGTAACCATAGAAGAACAAGTTATTATTAGAGAAAATGTTAAAATTTTAGACAATTCGATAATTAGGGCAGGAGCTATAATAGGAGGAGAAGGATTTCAATTTAATAAAGTAGGAAAAACAATTTTTATTGAACACGGCGGTGGAGTTATAATCGGGAAAGATGTTGAGGTACAATACAATACTTGTATTGATAAGGCAATTTTCCCTTGGGACAATACTATAATTGGTAATGAAACAAAAATTGATAACTTAGTGCATGTTGGCCATGCTGCCAAAATAGGCGAAAGATGTTTAGTTGCAGCTAATGCTTTAATTGGCGGCAGCACGGTTATTGGAAATGATTGTTGGATTGGAGTAAGTGCTACCATTTCTAATGGACTTATTATTGGTAATAATACTAGTATTAAAATTGGAGCCGTTGTTACAAAAAATGTTCCAGATGGGATTAGTGTTTCAGGAAACTTTGCAATCGAACATAATAAATTTATTAAGTTTGTTAAAAGTATAAGCTAATAATATTGTTTTAAGGTATATAATAAAATAATTTTATTGGTATAAGGGAGAAAAAGCCGGGGAAGAACCTGGTTTTTTTAATTATAATATAGTTTATTTCATAGAAATACAAATTAATCACGCCTCCATATAAAAGACATAGTATATTATAGAGGGATATACTTACATTAAAAAATAAATTAACTCTAATATTATTAGGCAAGAAATTTAGGATAGGAGCGATGGAATGAAAAATGAAGTAAGCTTATGTATGATTGTAAAAAATGAAGAGGAATATCTGCCAAAATGTCTTAGCAGTATCAAAGATATCATTGATGAAATAATTATAGTTGATACAGGATCTACGGATAAAACAGTAGAAATTGCTAAAACTTTTGGCGCCAAAATTTATTATTTTAAGTGGAATAATAATTTTAGTGAAGCTAGAAATGAATCATTAAAATATGCGACTAAAGACTGGATACTTATATTGGATGCAGATGATGAATTATTTGAAGAAGATAGAAAAACTTTTAAAGCATTATTAAATAGTAAACTAGATGAAAAAGCAATATATTATTTTGAAACATTAAGCTATTATGGAAGTAATATCGAAAAAGGAGATATTGCTATAAATATAAATCCACGATTATTTAAAAATAATCGTGGAATTCATTATAAAGGAGAAGTTCATAATCAGTTAGTATTTTATCAAGGAGAATATAATGCTATTTGTGATTCTATAAAAATACATCATTATGGATATTTAGATAAAAGGATAACTTCTAAGGATAAAAGAAATAGGAATATTTCTATTTTAAAAGAACAAATAAAAGTTAATCCAAATGATGGGTTCGCTTATTTCAATTTAGGAAATGAGTATGCTTCACTAGATGATATGAACGCTGCATTAGAATATTATTATAAATCTTATGAAGATTTTGATTCAGGCAGGGGATATAGCTTTATATTGATATTGCGCATAATTGTTTCAAATTATAATTTAGGAAATTATGATGAAGCTTTGAAGTTTATAGATGTTGGAGTTCAACATTATCCAAAGTGCACAGACTTGTATTACTATCAAGCGCTAATTTTCAAAGCTACTGATAGACCAACTCTTCAGATAAAAGCATTAGAGAAATGTATTGAAATAGGAGAAGCACCTTCAGAGCTAAAATTTCTATATGGAACTGGAAGTTTTAGAGCTTATTATGAATTAGGTAATATTTATATGAAGTATAAAGACTACGATACTGCATACAACCTTTATATTGAATCAATGAGTTCAAAACCTGATTATATTGAGCCTTTATATAATATAGCTAATATATTAAAGGAACAAAATGTTCCAATAGAAAAATTTAAGGCCATAATAGAAGAATTTTTTTCAAAAAACAAAGAATCTTGTTATGCAATTATTGCAGATCTGTTTTATCATGTAGAATATTATAAAACAGCATTAGAATATATGAAAAAATATGAAGATACAGGAACAAGTGCGGAAGACACTATAATGTTAAAGCTAAGATGTCTTATAAGAAACGGAGATTTTGAAGAATATTTAAGCATAAATGAAATGGACAAAAAGAGTTCTTGTTATATGTTTTTTTCAATGTATAGAGTTTTGAGTGCCATTTTATTAAAAAAATATGATTATGCATCATCTATAGTTAATAACTTTAAATATGATGAGTTATCAATTTATGATAAAAAACTTCTTGATGTATATTCAGAGTTAATTAAGTTGTTTACTAAAGAATCAACGAGAATATTATCACAAGATAAAAATAATAAGGAATATATGAATATAATTTTAGAAATTTTAGAAGTATTGCTTATAAATAATAAATTCGATGAACTAAAAATAGCTGTTAATTTATTAAATTTAATAGATAATAAATATGCATTGTTTTATCTTGGAAAGCTTTATTTTAAGAATGGATACATTGATCTTGCTAAAAAAGAGATATTAAGATCAATAAAAGAATTTGATGTATATGACTCCGAAAGTTTAGATATATTAAAGTATTAATCTGATTATGGAGATTTTAAGCTATTTCATTAATGTGGGAGATTATTGATAAGCTTGAATCTCTTTTTTTAAAATTATTTTTTATGAAGTCTTTTAAGAATGTTCTCTTTGCACATAGAGGTGAAATTAGGTTATAATGTACTAAAAAGCTAAACACACTAGGGGGCAATTAAATGAGTAAATATTGGAATGAAAAAGTAAGTGAAATAGAGCCTTATGTGCCAGGGGAGCAGCCTAAGGATAAAAAGTACATAAAGTTAAACACTAATGAAAATCCATACCCACCTTCAAATAAGGTTATAGAAGTTATGAAAAGTGCTGTTAATGGAGATTTAAAGCTTTATCCAGATCCAACTTGTAGTGATCTAATAAATGAAATTGCAGAGTATTATGATTTAAATAAAGATCAAATATTTATAGGGAATGGTTCGGATGAGATTTTGGCATTTTCATTTATGACTTTTTTCTCTAAAGATAGAAAGATTTTATTTCCAGATATAAGCTATACTTTTTATAAAGTTTACGCAGAACTTTTTGGTTTAAATTACGAATTGGTGAAATTAGATAATAATTTCGATATTCCACTAGAAGAGTTGAAAAAAGGAAATGGAGGAGTGATAATTCCAAATCCAAATGCACCAACAGGAAAATATATTGATGTAGAAGATTTAAAAAAATTAATTGAGGCGAATAAGGATACTGTTGTTATAATTGATGAAGCTTATATAGATTTTGGCGGTCAATCAATGGTTAAATTTATAAAGGACTATGACAATCTTTTAGTAATTCAAACTTTATCAAAGTCTCGTTCACTAGCTGGACTTAGAGTCGGATTTGCTCTTGGACATAAGGATTTAATTGAAGGATTAAATAGAATTAAAAATAGTATAAATTCTTATACTATAGATAGAGTAGCCCTTGCTGGAGCTAAAGCAGCAATTGAAGATAACGAGTATTTTGAGGAAATAACTAATAAAATTATAAATACGAGGGAAAAAGTTGTTAAAGATTTAGAGGCTTTAAATTTCAGAGTTCTGGAATCAAAAGCTAACTTTGTTTTTGCAAGTCATAATAGAGTTTCAGGTAAATTTTTATATGAGACATTAAAAGAAAATGGAGTGTTAGTTAGATATTTTAATAAGGATAGAATAGATAACTTTTTAAGAATAACTATAGGTACCGATGAAGAAATGAAAATCCTAATTGAAAAGCTTAAAGAGATATTAAAAAAATAAAAATAAAAGATAAGTTATATAATCTAAAGAGTTATATTTGGATTATATAACTTATTGTTATTACTTGGGAGATGATTAAGTGGAAAATAGAATAGATACAAGAATAAACAATTTTAAAATTAGGTTTGCAAAAGAAGATGATACTAAATTAATATTAGAGTTCATAAGGGAATTGGCAGATTATGAGAAACTATTAAGTGAGGTAATTGCTACAGAGGAAATCATTTATGATTCACTTTTTATAAGAAAAAAGGCTGAAGTTGTTATAGGAGAATATGATGGAAAACCAGTAGGATTCGCATTGTTTTTTCATAATTTTTCAACCTTTC
Source organism: Clostridium sp. LS (assembly GCF_002760435.1). Taxonomy (GTDB): domain Bacteria; phylum Bacillota; class Clostridia; order Clostridiales; family Clostridiaceae; genus Clostridium. Next base: position 5,267 of record NZ_AUUU01000029.1, on the reverse strand, counting down.
TTGGCAAACCAGGGATATATTTAGAAGATTTATATATTAAGCCAGAGTTTAGAAAACTAGGATTAGGTAAAATTATGTTAACTTTTCTTGGGAAGCTGGCTATTGAACGTGATTGCGGCAGGTTAGAGTGGTGGTGTATAGATTGGAATGAATCAGCTATAGATTTTTATAAAAAGATGGGTGCAAAGCAAATGGATGAATGGACTGTTTATAGAGTTGATAATGAAGTACTATCCAATCTATCAAATGAGTTTTAAATTTTTTTAGGAGTGATTAACATATGAATTTGAACATTAATAAAAAGTATATCTTGGATATTGCTAAAGAAATATTGGAAACTGATAGCCCAACTGGTTATTGTTTTGAGGTAATAGATAAAATTAAAAGCATAGCTGAAGGTTTCGGATACAATTTCGAAACAACAAACAAGGGCTGTGGAATAATAACAATAAAAGGTAAATCTGAAGAAAAAGTAGTAGGGTTATCTGCACATGTTGATACATTAGGTGCTATGGTTAGATCAATAACGGGAGAAGGAAAATTAAAATTTACGTTACTAGGAGGGCCAATTGTTCCAACTTTAGATGGTGAATATTGTATTATAAGGACAAGAGAAGGCAAAAAGTTTACTGGAACATTTCTTAGCACAAGCCCTGCAGCCCATGTATTCGAAGATAGTTCTAATAAAATAAGAGATGCTAAAAATATGGAAATACGAATTGATGAAAGGGTAGGATCAAAAGATGATACAATAAATTTAGGAATATGCCCAGGGGATTTTATATTTATTGATCCTAAAACTACAATTACTGAAAATGGATTTATAAAATCGAGATTCATAGATGATAAAGGCAGCGTTTCATGCCTTATGGGACTATTAGAATTATTCAATAGAGAAAAAATTGTACCAAATTATACAACTAAAATATTTATTTCAACTTATGAAGAAGTTGGCCATGGGTCGTCATTTATTCCTAAAGATATAAATGAACTAATAGCTGTAGATATGGGATGCATTGGCGATGATTTAAGTTGTACTGAATATGATGTATCAATTTGTGCCAAGGATTCAGGAGGCCCTTATGATTATAATATGGTAACAAAGCTTGTAAATCTAGCCAAAGATAATAAATTGAGTTATGCAGTAGATATATATCCAATGTATGGTTCAGATGTAGGAGCTGCGTTAAGAGGCGGGAATGACATTAGGGGGGCATTAATTGGGCCTGGAGTCCACGCATCTCATGGGATGGAGAGAACACATTATAATGCTCTTGAAAATACAATAAAACTTTTATATTTTTATTTAACTTAATAGAAGAACTACTTTGACATGAAAATATTAGAAGAAACTACAAAAAATATAAAATTTATAGTCATATATATAACGGATAAAAGAATAATGTTATAATTGAAATTACTCTCATGTGAAAATCTGTAATTTTAAAATTATTATACGAGGTGCTATATGAAAAGTAAGATAATAAAAGTTTTAAGTTGTTTTATTTTATGTACATGTTTTGCTGGTGTTTTTAGTGGATGCAGTGGAACAAGGAAGGAAGAAAGTAAAAAAATTAACATTATTCTTGATTCAACAGAAGATGAAGGAAATGAAATTAAAAAGATTGCACAAAAATGGAGCGAAGATAATGGTATTGAGGTTAATGTAGTAGTCAGCTCACTTTATACGGGGGGAAGTGCCGATGAATATTTAGGAGCTACTCAAAATGGAAGTGCGCCTCAAAATGAAAATTCTATAGATATAGAATTTGGATTGAGTCATGAATTTTTGGAAAAATTAGCGAAGCTAGGTTTAGCGGAAGAAGTACCAAATAATTTAATTGACTTTAATAATTATATATCAAAAGATTTAATAGATGCAGTATCTATTAATAATAAAGTATATGCCTATCCTATATCTCAAGAGTGCCCAGCTTTATTTTACAATAAAGCTTTGGTTAACAAAGTTCCAGACACTATGGAAAATTTAGTTGAAGAAGGGAAAACTAAAGGATTTGAATTTGATCTTAATAATTTTTACTTATCATATGAATTTATAAATGCTGAAGGTGGATATACTTTTAAAAATAATAATGGTACTTTTAATAAAGATGATATGGGTTTAAATAGTAAAGGAGCAATAGAAGGGTATAAATTTCTGCAAGATTTAATACAAAAAGATAAATTAATGCCTACAGATATAAACGAAAATACAGCTCAGTCAGCATTTTATAATGGACAATCTGCTTACTATATAGGGGAGACTAAAATACTAAAGATGATGAAAGAAAATAATGCTAACTTAAAGTTTGGAGTGGTACCGATTCCTAAACTTGACGGCAAAATTGTGAAACCATTTAAAGGTGTTAAAGTGGCATTAGTTAATCCAAAATCAAATAATAAAGAGGAATCTTATAAATTGCTAAAATATATAATTGAAAATTCTAAGGGAATTCTAATGAGTAAAGGAAATAGGCTTCCGGTATTTAAGGACGCTCTAGAAAGCGAAAGCTTTAAAAATGATGAATATTTGCAAGGATTTTATTTACAAGCAAAAGATTCAGAAATAATGCCTAATATAGTTGAAACAGAATATATGTGGGGACCAGTTACTTCTAATTTAAGTTTATTAACAGCAGGTCAAATAACCCCAGAACAATGTGGAGAGAATATTATTACTGGTATTAAAGAAGGAAGTCAAATGGTTAAATAGTAACAGATTTGAGATATATGTAAGCAAAGGAGTAATATATGAAAGCAGTAATATTTGATATGGATGGAGTAATAATAGATAGCGAGCCTATTCACTTTGAGGTTGATATGCAAACATTGAAAGATTTAGGATGTAATATTTCATTCGAAGAATTAGAAAAATATGTTGGAACTACAAATGAATATATGATTACTGATTTAAAAAGAAAATATAACATCAACCAATCAGTTGATGAAATAATTCAATATAAAGTAGAAATGACTAAAAAGAAGGTAATAGAATCTGATTTAAAGCCAATAGAAGGAATTTATGAATTATTATTACACTTAAAGAGGAATAATATTCCGATAGCGATTGCTTCATCATCGCCTAGAAGTTTTATAGAAGTAGTTATATCAAAATTTGAGATTAAAGATTATTTTAATTATATTATAAGCGGGGAGGAAGTTCTTAACGGAAAACCAGCTCCTGATATATATTTTAAAGCAGCTAAAAAATTAAAGGTGTCTCCAGAGAATTGTATTGTAATTGAGGACTCAAGAAATGGAGTGTTAGCTGCTAAAGCTGCTGGAATGAAATGCATTGGATTTAAAAATGTTAATTCTGGAAATCAAGATTTATCTAAAGCTGATATAATTGTAAAATCAATTTCAGAAATATTAATAATGAAATATATTTAATAAAGGGCCCGAAAATTGGAAATTAATTTGTATAAATTATGAAACATTATATGAATTAATTACCATAAGATTGGATTTTTTCATAAATATTTGAGATTATGTATCTAAAATGGTATAATTTATATGGAAAAAATAAAAGGGAGACGATTAGATGCGACGTAATAAATTAAAAAAATTAGTAGTAATTGCTGTATTTCTATGTATTAGTAGCGTTCCGGTAGTAACTTATGCACAAGATTCCAGAATAAATGGGGATATAACGGATCAAAGTAATATTAAAATCGAGAATAATTGGCTTACAAGCGAAGTTGCTAAGCAATTAAACAAAAGTGTAAGGGATCTCACAGAAAAAGATTTTCTGAGTATTAAAAAAATTGACTTAAGATATCAAAAAATTGAAGATGATATACCTGACGAAATACGATTGCTGAAGAATTTAGAATACTTGAATTTAAATTACTGTAGATTGGATAAAAAAATTCCTGAGTATTTAGGAGATTTGCCTAAGCTAACTTATTTAGATCTTGGTGATAATAAACTTGAATCTTTACCTGATAATATAAAGCAGAAAATTATAAGTGGTAAATATACATATTGTGATGTAGAAGGAAATGATTTTAATCTTGATGAAGGATGGTATTTCCTTAAGGGCAAATGGTGTTACTTAGATAGACATGGGGATAGAATTAAAGGGACAAGTTTAAAAATTAATGGAAAAGTATATGTATTTGATGAGGATGGAAATGTAAGAGATGGATGGGAAACCGATAAAAGCGGAAATAAGTATTATTATGATAAGGAAAATGGACTAGTTAAGAATGATTGGAAATTAATTTCCGGAAATTGGTATTATTTTAATGATGATGGGATAATGCAAAAAGGTTTGCAAACAGTCAAAGGAATAAAATACTATTTAGATAATAACGGAGTTATGATTACAGGTTGGCAAAAAATAGATAAAGACTGGTATTATTTTGGCAGCTCTGGCGGAATGCAATACGGATGGTTAACTTTAGATTATAAAACATATTATTTAAATCCAAGTACAGGTATCATGGTATCTGCAGATACAACAATAAATGGTAAAAAATATAGATTTAATTCTGATGGTTCATTGGTTAAGAATATATGGTTGGATAATTATACATATGTACAAGCAAATGGAGAAACGGTAAATACTTACTATAACTATTCACATTCAAATACAAATTATCAATTATTCAAATATATGACGAATGCCAACAATCAGTGGAGTGTTGACAGTACTGCAGTAGCCTTACATGGGGGAATTACCAGCAATAATTGTGTATATTTTTCATCCGAGGCACTCAGAAGGATTGGAGTAAATATACCTATATCAACAGCTAACACATATCAATTTGAAAATGTGCTAAAGAGCATGGGATTTGTGTACAGCTATGACTTTTCCCAAATAAAGCCAGGGGATATTGTATTTACAAATAATTATTCCCATGTTTACATTTTTATGTGCTGGGATAGGGATGGATATGCTTACATTGTAGATAATCAAAGGACAAGCTTTGGGAATCAAGTACTTCATAGAAGATTAGTCCTTCAAGATACTGCTACTACAGACAGGGCAACACATTTCTTCTATTATCCATATTAATATTCTTTATTTATATGCTTCGAGAAAACAAACTTAATTTTTATAGTTATAAGAGTTAACACTATACAGAATATAAATTATACAATTAAATAATTAAAAAGAAATTAACATTCATAATTAAGACTATGTATTAATTATGAATGTTTTTTTATTCTATAGGAATTTATAATGCAGTAAAATCTGTGGGCAACTTGTGAGAACGGCTATTTAATTGGGTCGAGTATGGAAAAAGAATAAAAAATAA
>NZ_AUUU01000003.1 GCF_002760435.1 Clostridium sp. LS | reverse complement strand
TCAAAATCTTTATTTTCCATAGCATTTGCTTCATCAGTAAAGCCATTCTCTTTCATTAGTTCAATCATTTTATTGATGTTATTATCTGATTGAGCTCCAGACCCCATCATGCTCATCATTGTCCCTCTATAATTAGATGATGATTTAACCTCACCATTTTGCACATTCATCATTTGTCCATTAAATTTATTAGAACCTGTATTATTGTTACCTGCCGCATATGCAAAAGACATGCCGCTTACAGTTAATATACCTGCTAATGCTAAAATCATAACTTTCTTTTTCATTGTATATCACTCCTTTTTATCTTCTCTTTATATGCTTATTTTACTACTCAATTATGAAGTAATTATGAAGATAGATTGTTCTAATAAAATTTTTTAAAATGTTTTATAAAAAAAGTTCAAGTGTATATTGAGTATAACACTTGAACTTTTTGCATATTTACTGCATTTTTATTATTCAAAAACAAATTTTATAGTATGATTGCTATTAGTAATCCGCAAACTACAGCTAAATGATATTTCAATCCAATCTGTCCTATTAACCCCATACTTCTTCCTTTTGTATTTATACCTTTTTCGTAGGATAAAAAACTACGAATCGATTTATAAGGGTATACTAGAATTACAGGTGCTAGTACAATAATGGGATAAATCTGTATTAATACTAAACAAAATGTTAATACAAGTAACATTATTACATTAAAAATCCACAACTTCTCTGCATTTTTCTTTCCTATCATAATAGGTAACGTTTTTCTACCAGCTTCTCTATCCTCTTCTATATCACTTAGATTATTTGTCAGTAATATGGTACCAATAAATAATACTGTAGGAACTGCAACTAAAATTGTATTTAAATTAACTATCCCTGATTGAATATAAATCACTGTGCTTGTTATGCCAATTCCCATGGTTACCCCTGATACAATTTCACCAAATGGAGTATATGAAATTGGCAAAGGCCCAAAGGCATATAAAATTGAGATAAGGCCTCCTATTATAGCCACTAGTAATATGTAGTAGCTTGTTTGGCTAGCTATAAAGACACCAATCATAAAAGCAATAAATTGATATAACAATATTATAAACAGTACTTGTTTCAGCGTAGTTTCACCGCTAACTAAAGCTTTTTCATCCCCACTTTTATTGGTATCAGCTCCACGTTTAAAATCAAAGTAATCATTAATCATATTGGTAGCACTTTGAATCAGTATCATGGCAATTACTAATAATATAAAGTAGAAAGTATTAAACTTTCCAAAAGCATATTTTGAATAAACTGAACCTAAAATCACAGGAACAAGTCCTGCAACAAGGGTTTTTATATCCATAAGTTTTATTATTGATTTGAAACTCATTTTCTCTCCTCTCTTCATCAAATGATTAACCATTATCTTTATTTTGATTAATGATAGCATTTGTAACTGTTACGCATGAGATTAATATATCATTTTCATCAAACATTTCAATACTCCAAACATGAGACGTTTTTCCTATATGTAACAGCTTCCCTTTTGCTATAATATAACCTTCTACTTTTTTAGCTTTCATATGATTTGCAGTAATGGTTTGCCCCACCGCTACTTGATCTTTATTTATTTTTTCAATTGAAGCATAGCCTGCAATTGTTTCTCCAAAAGCTATTGTTGCTCCTCCATGCAGATATCCAAATGTTTGATCATGAAACTGAGTTAGATTCATTTTTGCTTCAAGTGTTCTTTCATATACATGGATATATTCAATATTTAAGCCTTCTATTAAGTTCACTTTATTCACCGCCTATTTTTATATAATCTATTGTAAAATCTTTCATCATATCTTCATCAATTTCTACCCCTAATCCATAACCCTTTGGTACTTTAATTCTGCCATTCTCAGCAATAATTTCTGGTTTAATTATATCTTTTTTAAAGTAACGATTTGAGGATGATAAATCTCCTGGAATATAAGTATCTTTTAAGCTGGCTAAATGAACATGTAATATTTTAGAAATACCACTTTCAACCATGCTTCCTATCCAATACTTAATGTTGTTTTCTCTACACAATTCAATCATCTGCTTTGCATAATATAAGCCTCCAACTCGACCCACTTTTATATTAACTACTTTAAGTGATTCTAACTGAATTGCAGTTTTTAAGTCTTGAACTGTTTGAATACTTTCATCTAAGCATATTGGAGTATTAAGGTCTTTTTGAAGTTTTTGATATTCTAAAAGACTCTCTGAATTTAATGGTTCTTCTATACAAAGTAAATTTAACTCATCCAACTTCTTTAATTCATCAATTTGTTCAATGCTATAACTTTTATTTGCATCTGCTAACAATTTAATTTCAGGGTAGCATTCTCTAATAGCCTTTAACTTTATAAAACCATCTTTTGGTTTTATCTTTATTTTAAAGCGTGTATATCCTTCCTTTCTATAATCTTCAATTTGTTTTATAAGCGTTGAAATTTCTAAATCTCCTAATACAACTCCTGCGTATATCTGACCATTAGTTTTTTCATTAAATACAAATTCCATAATGGATTGCTTATTTCTTCTAGCATACAAATCCATCAAAGAATTTTCTAATCCTGCTAATGCCATGGGATATGTCATATCTAAATTTTTATGTATATTAAAAGGATCATCTATCTCCTTATGGATTATAGTTGGAATATATTCATTTATCAATGCCTGCTTAGAAACCATCAATGTTTCACTTGTATAAAAAGGCTCATTAAAGGATACTACTTCACCATAGCCCCTGTTGTTAAGTTCATCTTCAACTTTAATTATGATTGTTTCACGATAATTTATAGAAGTTTGCGATGTTTTAAAATTGAATTTTAAAGGCATTTTAATATGAAAAAGTTCTATTTTTTTAATATGCATCTATACACCTTCTTATCAAGTTTAACTTATACCCATAATGGGCACCTAGTCTAGAGGCGTGCAGCCGTTATTTCCCACTTAAAAAGATGGGATTGTTACGGATGCTAGCTATCGGATAAATTCTTCTTTAATATTTTGCCTACCGCATTTTTAGGAAGCTCATCTAAATATGTAATTTCTTTCGGTAATTTATATTTTGCTAGTTTATTTGAAAGATACTCTAATATTTCATCTTTTTTTAAAAATGAAACAATATAGAGTACAGGAATCTGTCCCCACTTTTCATCCTTTTTCCCAACAACTGCACATTCCTTTACTTTAGAATGATTATATAGAATGTTTTCAATTTCTTTTGGATAAATATTTTCACCACCAGATATAATTATATTTTTACAACGATCAAGTATAAATAAAAAGCCATCATTGTCTATGTAACCTATATCTTTCGTATTCAAATAACCATAAACATTCTCTTGTCCAATATATCCGTCCATTAGCATTGGACTTTTAATATAAACTTCACCTACTCCTTTTTCATCTGAGTTTTTAATGGAGATCTCTACATTTTCAAGTGGTAATCCTACTGAATCAATTTTTTCAGGATGCTCTAATACAGAAAAGGTTGTAGACTGGCTTGTTGTTTCTGTCATTCCATAAGTTTTATATATTGGAATACTTCTTAATATACTTTTATCAACTAAAGCCTTAGGAATAAATTCACCACCTAATAAAACTACACGTAATTTATGCTTTCCTATTCTATCTATAATTCTATTTAACATTGTTGGTACAATGGATAACATATTAATATTACCACTTTCAATTAACTCTATTACTTGTTCTTCATTGAACTTTTCCAGTATGGTAAGTTGAGTTCCATTATATAAACTTCGCATTAGAATAGTCAATCCGCTAATATGATACATAGGTAATATTACAAGCCAATTATCCTCTTTGGTTACGCCCAAACTTTTTTGAGACGCTTTTACATGACTATAAAATTGTTTCCACCTAAGAGGCACTGACTTGAATTTCCCTGTGGTAGCACTTGTATTCATAATAACAGCAATGTTTTCCTCATTGAAATCTTCTATTAATTTTATATCTTTCTTTTCACTTTGATGTACCTCATCAAATGATATAAATTTATTGTCATAAGAGAAGACCACGTGAATCTTTAATGATTCCAATTGATTTTTTATTTCTTCATCCACTAATCGAGTATTTAACATCAAAACTTCTTTCTCTAAAAATTGAAGTGCTAATAAGAATAATGCCATATCAACTGAATTATTTGAATAAATAGCAACCCTTTTCTCATCTTTTACATAGGACGATAGTTTTTGAGCTAATTCTACTACACGTTCATAAAATTCACCAAAAGTTAAATCATTAATAAATTTTTTATTGGGATTCTCAATATTATGTTGTTTAAGCCAATTCATTTTATATCACCTTTATCAAATCTATTTATACATACTCAAAAAATTATTATTTTTTTGATATATCTTATGGAAATTTAGGAAACTGTTCAAAATCTGGATTTCGTTTTTCCTTAAATGCATCTCGACCTTCTTTTGCTTCCTCTGTAGTATAAAATAATAAAGTAGCATCTCCTGCTAATTGTTGCAAACCAGCTAATCCATCTGTATCAGCATTAAAGGATGCTTTTAAGAAACGCAGTGCAGTTGGCGAATGCTGCATAATTTCTTTTGCCCATTTTACTGTTTCTTCTTCTAGCTTATCAAAAGGAACCACTGTGTTTACAAGTCCCATATCCAGAGCTTCTTTAGCAGTATATTGACGGCACAAATACCATATTTCACGTGCTTTTTTATGACCTACAATACGTGCTAAGTATCCTGCTCCATATCCGCCATCAAAAGATCCTACTTTTGGTCCAGTTTGCCCAAATTTAGCATTTTCAGATGCAATTGATAAATCGCATACTATATGTAATACATGTCCACCACCAATTGCATATCCATTAACCATTGCAATAACTGGTTTTGGAAGAATTCTAATTAAATGCTGCAAATCTAAAACATTTAGACGTGGTATATTATCATCACCCACGTATCCTCCATTTCCACGTACGTTTTGATCTCCTCCAGAGCAAAAAGCTTCCTTATCCTCTCCCTTTCCATGATTAGCTCCAGTTAAAATTATCACTCCAATTTTGCTGTCTTCACGAGCTATAGTAAAAGCTTCAATTAACTCCATAATAGTCTTAGGCCTAAAAGCATTGCGCACCTCAGGACGATTAATTGTAATCTTGGCAATCCCATCATAAGCTTCGTATTTGATATCCTCATAATTACGATTTAATTCTTTCCAATCAAATTTATTATTCATATTTTTACTCCTCAAAATTAATTATAGAAATTCATTTAAAATCTCAACATACCTATTAATATTTTCAATATGTGTATTATGTCCGCATCCATTTATTACTATGTGTTTTACTTTAGAGTTTAACTTTTCAAATTCTTTACCAATTTCCTGATATTTTTTATCGTATTCTCCGCTAATGAATAATGTAGGCATAGATAATTTAACTATCTGATCTTTCAGACATGGAAATTTTCCTTGACCAGTGCCTTTCAAGGTATTTGAAAGTGCATGGCTGCTATTAGCTAGTCTTCTTTTATTTATTTCATTGATCACATGCTTTGGTAAACTTTTTTGTGATTCAAAAATGCTTAGGTTACCCCAATATTGGTTAAACCATTCTATTCCATTTTCTTCTATATTTTGGGCTAACTTTAAATCATCTCCTCTACGCTTCAAGCGATTTAAAAATTTTTCTTCACCATAAGAAACACTTTCTAAAATCAATTTATCAATTTCATTTGGATAAGTTAACGCATATGCTAATACACATCGTCCGCCCATTGAATAACCTAACATTGAATATTTTTTTAAATTCAATTGAGCAATGAGCGTATTTAAATGCTTAAGCATTATTTCTAAAGAATAATATTTACTGTCTTTTGGCTTATCACTTTTTCCATGTCCAATAAGATCTATTAATATCAGTTTATATCCATGTAATTCAAGTAAGTTCCAGGTACTAATATCTTCCGAAAAACCATGTAAACAAATAATTGGTTTTCCTTCTCCTTTTACTTCAATATGATATTTAATGTTTTCAATTTCAATAAACATAATGTCACACCTTACAACGTTGTGTATTTGTCATGTAATATTTTACTTAACTCTGAATCAAATTTTATTTCAATTACTTTAACTCCTTCTAAAGTTAATGCCTCATTAAAATTATCCTCAAAAGATTTGTAGTCCTTTGCTTCATAATATATTGTGTTATATAAAGTTTTTATCCCTTCAAAATTAATACCTTGTGGTGTTAAAAATAAATGCTCAAAATGTTTCTCTTTCCTTTGAGGTAAGTATCTGAAAATTCCACCTCCATCATTATTCAATATCACAATGATTAAGTTTAGATTATGAGTCTTTCCAATTAACAATCCATTTAAATCATGGTTAAACGCCAAATCACCTATAAGTAGAACTGTTGGTTCATTTGAAGTAGATACCCCTAGTGCGGTAGAAATAGTACCATCAATTCCATTTGCTCCTCTATTACACAACACTTTTATATTTTGATTTCGTGCTTCAAAAAAGTAATCCATATCACGAATTGCCATACTATTTGCAACAACTAATCTGCTTTTTTCTGGCAGTATGTTCTGCAACTTTTGAATTAATTTTCCTTCAAACAATTCTTCTTCATTTATTGCTGATTTAATTTGTTCTCGCATTTGTTTTTGGTCGTTTATCCATTTATCTAAATATTCTCTGCTACTATTTTCTATATCAATAGATTCAGCAAATAATTTAGGTGATGAATTAATATATTTTTTAGTTGATAATGATGGATTACGATAATTAAAGCTTTCCCCAACTTGTATATATAAACTCTCATTATGTAAGGTTAAGAATTGCTGCAATCTTTTTGAAACAGGTACTTGACCAAAATGAATTATAAATTTTGGCTTTAACTCCATTTTAATATTGTCATTTTTTAAAAAGGCATCATAACTATCAATAATAATATCCCTTGAATAATTCCGCATGTTTGAAATTGGATCAGCAAGTATTGGTGCTTTTAACTGTTCTCCTAATTCCAATATTTCTTTATGATAGTCTGAATAAGCATCTCCGCCACAAATTATAATTCCATTTTTATTTTTAAAAATGGAGTTCTCTAAAGAAACGTTATTTTTTCCTTCCATATATTCAAATTTAATTTTTTCACGACCTATAGTAAAATCCAACTTGCTCAAATCTGGAATTAATGGTTCACGAACTGGTACATTAATATGTACTACACCATATTCTTTCGACATAGCGCTTGCATATGCTTTTTGCATAACTACACGTACGTGTCTATACATAATTTCATTATCTTCTGGCAGTGCAAGTTCTTCATAGTACTTAGTGAAATTATTAAATATTTTATTTTGTTCTATTGCTTGCGGTGCACCAACATTACGCAATTCATGTGGTCTATCAGCTGTTAAAACAATTAATGGTATCCCCGAATATTTCGCTTCTACAATTGCAGGTAAATAATTTGCTACAGCAGAACCAGAAGTACAAACTAATACAACTGGCCTCTCTTGTTCCTTTGCTATACCAAGTGCAAAAAATCCAGCAGATCGCTCATCTACATTTACAAAGATTTCGAAATCATGTTCGCAAAATAATATAGATAAAGGTGTAGATCTTGAACCTGGACTAATCACGACTTCACGCACACCTAATTCATGTAATTCATCAACTAATGCAGCAATATAATTTGTCATTTATTTCTCCTCTCCACTATAAACTTTCAAGTATGGTTTTCAATTTATTATTTGTTTCAATATATTCTTCTTCACAATTTGATTTATCTACTATGCCACATCCTGTATAAGCATATACTGTATTTTTTTCAATAAGAGCAGATCTTATTCCAGCTACAAATATTCCATCCCCATTTTCATCCATTATTCCAATTGGTGCAGCATATAAGCCTCTTTCATGTTTTTCATATCTTTTAATTAATTCTATGGCTTTATCCACTGGATTTCCACCTAAAGCAGGTGTAGGATGAAGTAATTTTGCCCATTGAAGTAAAGTCCTATTTTTATTTTTTCCATGAATCTTTGTTTGTAGATGGTGTAAATTTTTAAGTGTCAAAATTTTAGTTTCATCTACTATCAATTCATCTGTGAATTTCTTCATAGTATCAACTATAGAATCAATAACAACTTGATGCTCATAACGATTTTTAGTATCTTTTAACAACATCTCTTTTTGTAATTCATCATTTTCATTGCTTCGCAAAATAGTTCCAGCTAGCGCATAGCTTAATACATCGTTTTTTTCTTTTTGAACCAAAATCTCTGGTGTTGCACCTAGAAATGCTTTTCCTTCTTTAAAATAACCAAATACAAAACTATTTATATTTTGCCTTAATAGCTTCTGCAATACACTTTCTACGTTAATTAAAGTATTACACTGAATCTTAACTTCTCTTGAAATAACAACTTTGTTTACTTCTTTTGCTGATATTGCATTGCTTACTCCAGAAAACATTTGTGTCCAAGTTTTATAATCATCTATTTCATATTTATAAGAATGATCATAAACTTCCATATCTATATTTTTAATTTCAACAAAGTTCTTATAATAATAAAAAGTTTGCTTACCATCTTTTTCAACAAGATAATATTCAAATGCAATATTCTCATTGCCAAAATCTTTCCACTCATCATTTTTGATTGAATCAAAGAAGGTCATTGATGAAAAAATATATAAATAATCTTTAAAACTTTCATTCATAGAAAAACTCTTTAATCGCTTAGCTCCAATAACAAACTCTTTTTTCAGTGGGTTATAAAATAAAAATCTTTCTTCATTTTTAAAATATTCCCAAAACGAAAGAGAATTCTCTAATCTAATTTGCTTTTCATAATATTTCAAATTATGTGCCTCCATATCTAAACTATAATAAATTTTCTAATTTAAAATACCCTATTAGATTTTATCAATCTTATAGTTTTTGTAATATCTATTAATTTTCTAAAATATTCTTACCATTTTTAGTACGTTCAACTCCTAAAAGACAGTGTACATCTAGATTTTTTATTTTCTATAATCTATAATACAAAATACTTGTAAAGATTTTATGAAGATATTTAAGTAAAATTTAAAACTATCAACTAATTGTAAACATAAAAAAGAGCATAAACTCGAAATCATAAACCTTCTCAAAGATTCAATTTTTCAATGTTTTCTGCTCTCTTTCTTTTTCCTCTAATTTTCTTTCTTAACATCCTAAAATATTATTGTTATAATCCCTAATTGAAACATTCCTATTTTTATATACTTTTAAAACTATTTTAGAACAAATTATTCCCAGTAAAATTCCACCTAAAATATCTGATGGATAGTGAACAAACAAATACATTCTTGAAAAAGCAATTAGTGATGCCAATATAATAGCATGAATCCTAAACTTCCTTAAAGTGCTAAATATTATCCCTACTGCAGTAAATGAAGATGCCGTATGTCCTGATGGAAATGAATATGACGTAGGCTTCGATATTAATAAATGAGCAGTTGGAATATCTATAAACGGTCTTGGTCTTTGTATTAAATTTTTTAAAATTCCTTCACCAATAATTGAAGTTACTATTAATGAAGCGATAATCATTATACCAACATCTCTATATTTTTTATTAAAAATCAATATTAATGCTATTATAATCCAAATCAATCCCATATTACCTAATGATGTTATAAGCGGCATAATCTTATCAAAAATATAATTCTGTGAAATGTCATGGATAAATTTTAATACTCCTAAATCCAAATTTTCTAAACCTTTTAGCATATCTTCCTCTCCCGTTACGTAATAATCCTATAGATCTATGTCCTACTTATTTATTTTCAGTTTTTTCTTTCTCACTTTAGGTACATGAAAAAAATAATAGACAAAAGATAACATTATTTGTTATAAGTAACTCAGTTTTTTATATTTTCTTTGTCTTCATATATTACACGTATAAAAAAAAGTTAGGTTGCAATTTTAAACCAAAATTTAAATACTTTTATATATTTTATTATCTCTAATTTCATATCCGTTCTTTTGATAAAAATGAATTAACCTATCTCCATGATTCTTTAAATCATTAGGAGACAAATCTCCTTTAATATGCTTTACATTATTCTCGACTATTATTTCTTCTAAATATTTCAGAGCCTCACTCCCTATTCCAATATTAATTTTAGTTGGCACAATATCTATGATTTCTACATAAGGCTCTTTATTATCACTAAACAGATCCTCTTTTATTGAATAATAAAGTTTTCCATAATCACCTAACTCAGATATAAAATATATGCTTCCGTTCCTTCCAAACAAAGAATCTTTTTCATCTGATAAACTATTCACAAAATATATTTCATCTCCATTTTTTGTTTTTACAACTTTTTCTCCTGAATAATATGTAGCTAAATTATACTTCATTTTTTCTAAATAGTATTTTAAATTATCAACATTTTTAAACTTCTCATATGGTAGAATTCTTGTTTGAATTTCTAGTTTATTGCTATTAAAATCCTCAGCCATACTTTCTAATTTACTATTATCATAATTAAGATAAAATCTCCAAGTTTCTTTAGGCATATATATCCATACCTTTAGTCTATCACCATAATCATTAAATCTTATTTCTTTAATATCCTTAAATGATATAGGAAAATCTTCATTATTTCTCTCTAATGTTCAAAACAATATTAACTACTCTATTTATATTATTTTAAAATACATTATTCTTTTTCAAGTTTTTTTAAATAATTTTTATTATAGATTTGTATAATTTATCTTCTGTATTTAAGTAAATTCTATTATTGTTATCGCAATAATTTTTAATTGTTAATAACCATAGAAAATTAATAAGAATAATCCTAAGTTATCTACTTTTTAAATAATTCTTTATCACTAAAACTACCGCACTCTTCAATGTACTTTTCATGTAATCGGTAAATTTTTGCTAATTTCTTTTCACGACTATAAAAATTATTCTTAATAATTTCAAGTATTTTTTCAAAATATTTTTCTGATTTTTCCACTCTTAATCTATTATCACATGAAAAGCACTTTTCATTACAATCGTCTAAATTATGTTTCATATATTTATTTTTTATATTCATATATAATTTAACAGCACCTACTAAAGAACGATATTCTTCCTTATAATCTGGACTTATTTGCCCTGCTTCAATAAATCCTAACCAAAAACAAAGTTGTTCACATGTAATTAGTGTATATTTACATTTTTCACACTTTTTATTCATAAACCTCAACTTCCTATCTATAATATAGACAGAAAAAATGAAAATTCAAATTTTCATTTTCTAAAGTTAAGTAATATTTAATAATATGCTTAATCACCTTCAATAATTTTAATATACCAATTCAATATGTACTTTCATGAAAGTCTCCGTTTCTAAATCATATTTATACATTTTAAATAAAGTGTTACTTAATTATTTAAATTTGAAAAAAATCCAGATTATTTATATAATCAATATATATTTATTTATATCAACTCAATTTCAAAATAAATACTATCCATCCCAATTTTTCAAAAAGACCTTTGTTGTCCACAAAGCGGTTTCCTTATTAGCAGGTTCAACAAAAATATTTTCCTCTTTAATCCCTGCCAGTTCATTTTTAACTTTTTCTTTGTAGTCCATATTAGTCACAACATAAATATTATTTCTATCTATCAGCGGTATTATCCTATCAACAGTATTAACTAAAAAGCTTTTATTGTTAATAAGTTTTAAAAATTGTTTTGGTTGATCGGCTCTTGATAGAGGATATAGTCTGCTGCCCTTACCTCCAGCTAAAATCAGCCCGTATATCACGCATTTTCAACTCCATGTAATGATACTAGTTCATTATATGTCAAAGTTTATTTATTTGTGAGTCTGTGTAAAAATAACACTAAATATAATTAATCATTGTTAAAATAATTGAATTACATTACCATTTTTCCCACAGCAATTTTTATACTTTTTACCACTGCCACATATACACGGTTCATTTCTTCCAACCGTTCTTTTCTTTTCTTCCTTAATTGCATTTCCCACTTTTTCATTAATTGTAGCGCCTCTATATTTCCACAATCTTATATTCCTTATAAACTTACCAACAATACTGACAATAGCATCTCTAGCCTCTTGATTATTTTTATCTGCTTCTCCTAATGATTCTAATATCTCATCGAGGATTTCCTCCATGTCTTTGTCTTGAATATCAATAGCTAAGGCCTCTGTTAACTCTGATAGTGTTTCTTTATCAATATCAAATAGATTAATAAATTCTTTGGCAAATGTTTTTCCTGCTTTAGATTTATGAATCCAATCCTCTTCCGCCATACTTAGCAATTCTTCCTTAGAAATAGTGGTATACTCCAAGTTTTCCCCTTCAATTTCTGCTAACAGCATCCACCACATTGCTATTTCACTATTAACTAAGTAATCTTCTATTTTCTCATATTCATCATAATAGTATTCTGCTTCTCTCAATATTTCTTCTATTTTTAATTTTTTAGCTTCTTCAAGTCCATACCTGCTAAACAGCTTCTCAATATCATTCAAACTTACAATTCCATATGCTCTATTCATTCCCCTATAAAGGTTAATTATTTCACTATTTTCTTTTATAAGTTTTCTATACTCTAAGTTATTTTTTTCTTTAATTAAATTTTGAGTAATTGCTGGCATTAGCATTACCGGCTTATCATTATTATTTCTTGATGCAAAGAGAATACCTTTAGAGAAAAAATATTGTATTTTGTCAATCTCATTTTCATCATCCTGATTTACAACTTGAACTCCAGAATTATCTGCATATTTCTTTAAGAATTTATATCTTTCTTCATCAAATAAATTTATTATTTTTCCAACAGCTTCTTCATACTCACTAAGAATCCTATCAGTTAACTCTTTTTTCTTTAAACCCCTTATATCCGAAATCCTAAGCCCATCTGCAATCTCATACAAATCATCTTTGTTTAATCCTTTTATTAAATCACTTATCTCAAAAGAATATTTTCCTTTAGTAAATAATTCGTCCACTGTATTTTCAAAATCCTTTTGGAACTTACCAGCTAAATCTTCCACACTAAGTAAATCCCTTAAAAGATCTTCATCATAATCAAAAATATTATCATAATTCTCTTGCTTTTTTACCTTCTTTTTATTTAATTTATATTTATTAGTATTTCCGGGCAAATACTTATTTTCTGATTCTTTGTCTCCACGATAACCACAGACACCATCTCTAGGTGAATTACAATAATCAAATTGATCTATAAAATCCGCCTCTTCATTAATACAATTTTCACATAACCATTCAGATTCCTCATGATTGAAGTACTTAGCTTTTTCTCCACATTTTTCACACTTATACTCAATTTCATTATTTCTTGCTATTATCTCTATTTGAGTAAATTCTTTAGAAACATCAATTACATCTACAACTTCTAAATTCAGGTAAGTTGTGCTTCCAAAATCATATTCATATTCAAATTTTTCACCAACACTTAATACTTCGCTTATTTTTATATTCATATCATCATCTTGATAAAATTCTCTGTTAATAGTAAATCCACTTAAATGCCCACAACATTCCACCCAAACATCTCTTATAAATTGATCTATATGTACTAATCCTAGTGAAGCATCTATGGATAAATATATACAATATTCACTTGCTTCATATTTAGGCTTAACAGAAATTATGAATTGTTTTCTTTTTCTCCCTTTTTGAAGAGTCTTTTCTTCTATATTCTTTTTCATTGCAGTGCAGCTTTTCATATGTCTTTTAATAGTTCTTTCAGTTAATTCCTTATTGCAATAGTAACATTTCCCTTTCAAGTAACAGTCACTCCTTTTGTCCAATACCATTTCTAAAATTAGATGTATACTTTTTTATATTAATATAACACTGATTTCACAAACATATTGCATCAAATCCTTAGTTAAATACTGTTACAATGCTATATCTTGTTACATTTTACATATACATTAAATTTAAGTCAACATATGATACATAATAATCAAACCATGTATAAACAATAAATTTCTTCATCGTCTATACATGGTTTTACTTATAATGTATTTTATTTTATGATAAAATCTCATCTATTCTATCTAATTCTTCTCTAGAAAATTCTAGATTATCCAATGCCTTTACATTATCCTCAATTTGAGATGGTTTACTAGCTCCGATTAATACTGAAATTATATCTCCTCTTAGATCCCATGCAAGTGCCATTTGCGCAAGACTTTGACCTCTTTCTTTTGCAATTTCATTAAGTTCAATAACTTTTTTCACCTTTTCTTCTGTCACATCTTTTTCATGCAAATACAAACTATTTCTCCCTATTCTTGAATCCTTTGGAATTCCATTGATATATTTATCAGTAAGCAATCCTTGTGCAAGTGGTACAAAAGCTATAGTTCCAATTCCTTCTTCTTTATGAACTTCAAGCTGTTTACCTTCAATATGCCTATCAAACATAGAATATCTAAGCTGATTAATTAAACAAGGTGTTCCTAATTTCTTTAAAATTTCCGCTGCTCTTTTAGTTTGTTCTGGTCCATAGTTTGAAATTCCTACATATAAAGCTTTACCTTGTCTAACTAATAAATCTAAAGTAGCCATTGTCTCTTCTAATGGTGTCTCAGGGTCAAATCTGTGATGATAGAATATATCTACATAATCAAGTCCCATACGTTTTAAACTTTGGTCTAAGCTTGCTACTAAATATTTCTTAGAACCACCATCACCATATGGACCCTCCCACATATCATACCCTGCCTTTGTAGATATCACCATTTTATCTCGGTCATATGGAGTATAATTTTTCTTCAGTATTCTTCCAAAAGTTTCTTCTGCAGATCCATCAGCTGGTCTTCCATAATTGTTGGCCAAATCAAAATGAGTTATTCCAAGCTCAAAGGCCCTTTTTAGAATTGCTTCACTATTAGAAAAAATATCGTTTTCACTAAAGTTATGCCATAATCCTAAAGATATAGCTGGCAATTTAAGTCCACTGTTTCCACATCTGTTATATATCATTTTTGATTTCCTCCTAATGATTTATATTGTATATCTTTATCTGCTTAATGTGCTTTGAATTTCTTTATCTTCTTAAAGAATAGCATTATTAAGCAATAGAATAAATATCATAATGTCATATCTATATTACCTTATGTCTCTAAATTATAATCAGATATTATAAACTTTATCTTCCTAGAAGCGAATTTAGTAGCCTAAAGCTTTTAATGAAAGTAAATACGCAAATTATTCATTAAAGCTCCTATATTTACTTGGTGGTAATCCAGTAATTTTCTTAAAGGTTTTTGAAAATATTAATGGATTATCATAACCTACAGAGCGTGATATGTCTCCTATGGATAACTGCCTGTCTTTCATCATCTCTTTAGCCTTATTGATTCTAAAACTTATTAAATAATCTTGAATTGTAACTCCGACCATTTCTTTAAATAATTTAGATATATATTTTCTATCTAAACCGATAAACTTTGCCAGTTCAGAAACTCTTATTTTATGGGAATAATTGATATATATAAAATCAATTACTTTGTTTATATACATATTTCTATTTGTTTTCGCTTCTTCATAAGACAAATCTAAAACTGTTTCATCAATTATAGTCGCTAAAAAAAGGTATAACAAACTCTGCAATCTTAAATCACTACTCTTTTCTGCATTAGTGGCCTGTATCATTTCCTCAAAGCATTTACTTAACTTATCATCTTTATTATATTCAAGAATAGGATCTTTAATTGTTAGATTAGCGCGTTTTAAATATGCTTCTGCATTTATCCCATCAAATGCGCACCATGAGTACTCCCAAGGATCCTTCTCATCTGCCTTATAATGTGCAATAATATTAGGTAATATAAGAAACCCTTGACCTTCTTTTAAATGATAAGTCTCATTTCCCAATTTAAAGATACCCTTACCTTTGTGTATATAATGTATTTTAAAATGTTCTTTAATTGCAGGACCCCAAGAATGATTAGGATTACACTTCTGTGTACCACAATAATATAACTTTAAATCCAAATTATTTATTAGGTTCAATTTATTAATATCCATCATATTTCTGTATTTCATCCTCTTTGCTATATTTATTACAATTATAACATTCTCATTTTGTTCTTCAATTTGGAAAATATAATTTTTTGTTTAAGCCTTCCTCCATAATAAAACAGCTTATATTCATAATACAATAAACTGGCATCCTATAAAATCCAATTTTATAGGATGCCAGTAATTTTCTATAAATATCTATACTGCTTTAACCATCTCATATTGTGAAGTATAAAGCTCATAATATTCACCTTTCAATTCCATAAGTCCATCGTGGCTTCCTTTCTCCACAATTTGACCATCATTTATAACCATTATTCTTGTAGCATTTTTTATTGTTGATAGTCTATGTGCAATTACAAATGATGTTCTTCCTTCAAGTAATTTATTTAATCCTTCTTGAAGTGCCTGCTCTGTTTTTGTATCTATACTTGAAGTCGCTTCATCTAAAATCAATATTTTAGGATCCGCAAGCAGTGCTCTTGCAAAGGAAATCAATTGCCTTTGACCAACTGATAATCTACTACCTCTTTCATTAACCTCAGTGTTATAACCATCCCTTAGATTGACAATAAAATCATGAGCTTTAACAGCTTTTGCCGCTGTTATTATTTCTTCATCAGTTGCATCCAATTTGCCATATCTTATATTGTCCAATATGGTTCCTGAAAAAATAAATGTATCTTGAAGCATTACTCCCATTTGTTTTCTTAAAGAATCTAAAGTTACATTTCTTATATTGTGATCATCAACTAAAACTTCACCAGAAGTTACGTCATAAAATCTGCTTAGAAGATTTATAATGGTTGTCTTTCCTGCACCTGTCGGCCCTACTAAAGCTATAGTTTCACCTGGTTTTACGTCAAAAGATACATTTTTTAAAATTTCTCTATCTTCATCTTCATATTTAAATATTACATTTTTAAATTCAACAGATCCTTTAATCTCTGGAATATCATAAGCATTTGGTAAATTTGCTATGGTTACTGGCTCATCTAATGTCTCAAATATTCTCTCTAGGTATGCCATCGCCATTATAAGTGCATTATAAAAGTTAGATATATTAACTATTGGATTCCAAAATCTCCATATGTACCCTACAAATGCAATAAGGGTACCTATTGTTATCGACTCACCTATTGAACGAACTCCTATTAAATACACTAATGAAACTGTAAACACAGATGTATTTTCAATAGCTGGCCAAAGCAGTAATTGATATTTGACTGCATTTATCCAAGTTCTTCTATTCTCATTACTTACTGTTTTAAACTTCTCTGCATTAACTTTTTCCCTAGCAAATGCTTGAGTAACCTTCATTCCACTTATACTCTCTTGTATATATGCATTAAGATTTGACTGTTTATTGCTATATATCTGAGTAGTCCTTCTTTGCACTTTTGCAAGTAAAGCTATTATTATTGCAAGAATAGGCATTCCAATCATACAAACCATTGTTAATCTAGGACTGATGAATAGCATAAATCCTATAATTACAATAATGCTAAATGAATCTGTTAATAAATTTATAAGCCCATTAGATAATAAATCACTTAGTGCATTTACGTAATTAACTACTCTTACTAAAATCTTTCCATGGGGTCTACTATCATAATAGGTAAATGGCAGCTTTTGTAGATGATTAAATATATCTGATCTAATATTTTTTACCACTTCCTGACCTACATAATTCATGGTTTTAATTCTATACTTCATACATAATGCACTTATTACTATCGTAATAAAAAATAATATACATACAATAGCAAGCCCTTTAATATCTTTATTAGGTATATTAACATCCATAGCTATTTTTACTAAGTATGGTCCAAGCAAAGTTGATACACTTGATATTAACATTACTAAAAGAGTCATAATCATTTCTTTCCTATACGGGACTACATACTTTAATAATCTTTTGCAATAATTCCAGCTAAAAGGCGTTCCTAAATCTTCATCAACATCATATTTATTTCTTGCCATTTACCCTACCTCCTTGCATTCTTCATCATCTTCTTCACCTAAATAATTACCATATTGAGCTTTATAAACTGAATAATAGTGTCCCTTATTATCTAATAATTCTTTATGTGTTCCGCTTTCAACTATCATTCCATCATCTAAAACTAAAATTAAGTCCGAATCTTTTATAGATGAAATTCTGTGTGCTATTATAAAACATGTCTTATCTTTATATATTGTATTTAAATTCTTTTGAATCATAGCTTCTGTTTCTACATCTAACGCTGATGTTGTATCATCTAAAATTAAAATAGAAGGTTCTTTTATTATTGATCTTGCAAGAGTTATCCTCTGCTTCTGTCCTCCAGATAAACCCACTCCTCTTTCCCCGACTACCGTCTCATAAGAGTCTGATAACTTTTGAATAAAATTGTTTGCATCAGCCATCTCAGCTGCCCAAGTTACCTTATTATTATCTATTTCTGACACTCCATAGCTAATATTTTCTTCTATTGTATTAGAAAATAAAAATACATCCTGCATTGATATCGATATATTCTTCCTTAATGCTTGTAAATTATATTTTCTAATATCTACTCCATCTATTAATATTTCTCCAGAAGTTGCATCATAAAATCTCTCTATTAAATTTATTATTGTTGATTTTCCTGCACCAGTTTGTCCAAAAATCGCAACTCTTTGTCCAGGTTTTACTTTAAAGGTTATATTTTTTAATATAGGCTCATATCCGTATTCAAAATTGACATTTCTAAACTCAATTTCACCTTTTAGCTTCTTAGGTTTAATCCCGTCTGATGGATTTTTTATCTTTGTTTCTTCATTAACTAATATTTTTATTTTTCTTGCAGCTGCTATGAATCTCTGAGCATCATTAATAAGCCATCCTACCATGTTCATAGGATTATTTATAGCCCAAATAAGACCATTAAACATTACCAATTCACCCATAGTCAACTTATCATTTATAACAAAGATTCCACCAGCTAAAATCATAACGATTGTAAACATATTTGATAAAGCATTAAGTATAGACAAATACTTTTGGGCAACACTGGCTAACTGCATATTTGCATCCATATATGCTTTATTTCTTTTCTCAAACTTTAATATTTCATAATCTTCTTTTGCAAAAGCCTTAACAACTCTATTACCACTTATGTTCTCTTGAACTACTGTATTAAGCTTTGAGAATTGTTCTCTTATTCCAAAAAATATTGGATTTGCCTGCTTAGCAAATTTATATGCACAATATGCCACAATCGGTGTCAGTGCAAACATTAATAGAGTAAATTGAGCATTAATAAAAAACATGCTGATTATTGCAAATATAAACACTGTAACATTTTCGCAAATATTATATATGACCCAAGCAACAAAATGCCTTACAGAATCCATATCTCCAGTCATTCTGGCCATTATATCTCCAGTTCTTGTTTTGTTATAATAATCTAAATCCAATTCCTGCAGCTTATTATACATTTTTTGCCTTAGTTCAAATATTACATTTTGAGATACAAACTCAAATGTCATTTGGTAGGAATATCTAATAATTGCTTTAATTATAGTAGCAGCTACCATCATCCCTAAAATTGGAAATAGAATGTTAACCTTATTCTGAATAATTACTTCATCAACCAATCTACCACTTAAATATGGATTAATCATAGCCATTAATGAGTTTAACAGTACTGCTGAAAGTGCAATATAAAATCTAAATTTGTATTTATTTATATAGCCAAATATCCATTTTATACTACTCATTAATCTCCCCTCCTTCTTTACTTCTTTCTTTTGACATGTTTAATTATCCAACAAATGATTTGGAATAAAAATGTACTTTTTTATTCATATGATGTATATTCTTATATATAATGCTAATCCTTTCTAGCAATTCTTTTTAAGATGGATATAGATAAAAGAGGTGATATTGACGTGTGTAGTGTAGGTATCAACATTGAAAATTTTAATCCAGAAATTTTATATGCATTTAAATTTGATAATAAAGATTTCATAAAGGCTGAATACCATTGTCATGATTTCATTGAATTTAGCTATGTCGTTTCTGGCTCGGTAACCTATAAAATCGAAGATAAAATGTATAAAATTCACGAAAAAACCCTGCTTCCTTTTAACCCAGGAGTTTATCATAAAGAATCATTAAGCAAAGGTGAACAAACTACTGAACTGCATATAGGTTTTCGCAACATCCAAATTGATGGACTTCCCTTCGATTATATTTTAAAACAAACTACTGAAGTTCCATTGGAATTCAAACAGTATAAGGAAGATTTTCATAAATGTTGTTTAGAAATAATAGAAGAGCAGGAAGCCTGCGAGGTAGGAAAAGAATTAATATTAAAGAGCCTTATAATGAAATTAATTGCTCTTTTCTTAAAGGAAATTAACTATGTAAAAAATACAAAGAAAATTGATAGATATGACTTTCCGTTTTATGACAAATCAAATATAGTAAAGATTATTTTAGAGTATTTTGACAAGAACTACATGAATAATGTTTCACTTGATGACAT
The DNA here is from genome assembly GCF_002760435.1 of Clostridium sp. LS. Taxonomy (GTDB): domain Bacteria; phylum Bacillota; class Clostridia; order Clostridiales; family Clostridiaceae; genus Clostridium. The sequence continues at coordinate 114,698 of NZ_AUUU01000003.1, read as the reverse complement.
GTCTAGAAACATGTATTTAAGTTCGGTTTATATATCTAAAGTATTTAAAGAGAAAACTGGTGAATCTCCTATTAATTACTTAATAAATCTCAGATTAGAGAAAGCTAAAGATTTATTAATCTCCACAGAATCCCCAGTAAAATCTATAGCTCAATCTGTTGGCTATAATGATGCTTATTATTTCAGTAAACTATTCAAAAAATATTATGGTCATTCTCCTCATAAATTCAGACTAGCCAACAAGTAATTACATGGATATACACTATAATATTTGTCCAATCAATCCACTGAATAAGTATTCTTAGAGCTATAAGTTGGTTAAACCCTTACCATAATCAAGTGTATATCTTAACTAGAAATAATGAGCATGTTTTGTGAAGTGTTTCATATGAAATTTTGATGGTTTTGATTCTTAGATTAGAAGTTGTTCCAAATGTGTTAGTTCAAAGTTTTATCTTTGAGGCTAGCACTTTGGGCACAACTTCTAATCTTAGAATCACCCATTAAAATTTCCTAGAAACCGTAACAAAAGCATGCTCATTATTTCGGTAAGTTATACTCTTAATTATAAGTTCTCCATTGTGTTTCCTTCGCCGACTAAGCTATAGAAATCTTTTGTAAATACATCTACTGCATTTGTAGTTGCATCATGTTTGATTAACCCTTCTATTACATCTGGTGCTGCTGTAATTGAACCAATTCCATACTTACATAAATTTAAAACTTGTTGTGAGTTTTTGAAGCTAGCTGCTAATACGTCAGCATTTAAATTATGCTTTTTGAACATGTCATGAATATCTCTTGCAACTTGAACACCGTCTGCCCCCATATTATCAAGTCTATTTACATAAGGTGCTGTGTATCTTGCTCCTGCTTTTGCTGCAATAAATGCCTGCATTGAAGTATAAATAGCTGTTGCTGTAATATTTACATTTTCTTTACTTAATAATTTAATAGCTTTTATTCCTTCACTTGTTACAGGAATCTTAATATAAGTATCTTTTCCTAGCACATCTAACATATGGTGTGCTTCATCAACCATTTTTTCAGCAGTTAAGGATACTACTTGAGCATGAAGCTGTGCTCCTTCTGGCAAGAATTCTCTAATTGCTTTCAATACCTCCATAGGATTTCCACCCTGTTTCTTTAAAATAGATGGATTAGTTGTCACCCCATCACATGGATAGAATTCATAAATTCTTTTAATCTCCTCTAAATTTGCATCATCAATTAATACTAACATCGCTTCTCTTCCTCTCTTTTTCAAATTTATATAATTAAGTTTTTTATTCCTGCTGAATAAGCAGCATTATAAAACTCTTTCATTTCTTCATCAGTATACATCTTAGGATTTTCTTCAAAGCAGTAATCTAAATTATCTAATAAATTATATTTTGCTTTGGCAAGTGGATTATAATTTAATAATTCATATCTTACTTTTGAATAAATACTTGAAATGTATCCGCTTATATTATGAATATTATTATTAGTTGCTGTAAATTGAGGTATCAATGGTGTTCTAATAATTACAGCATCCTTCTTATTACTTTCTAAAATGAGCCTGATGTTCTTCTTAATTAGCTCATTACTAACACCTGTGAAAGCTTTATGCTTATCATCATCAAATACCTTTAAATCTGCAAAAATTATGTCCAAATAAGGTAACGCCTCTATTATATATTCGCTTGGAACGAATAAAGAAGTTTCAATTGCTGTATTGATTCCAGCTTCTTTTAACCTTTTAAGTAAGGCAATTGTAAATTCCTTCTGAAAAAGTGGTTCCCCACCAGATAAAGTTACTCCACCACCGTATTTAAAAAATGCTTTATCCTTCAATGCTATTTCAATAACTTCATCTAAAGTATAATTTTTTGAATCCATAGTTAATGCACCAGTTGGACAAATATCTGTAACAACTTTATTTTCCTCATCTGTGCATTTATCTTGAACAACACATATTTTATTATTTTCTTGTATAACTGATTTATTAGAACAATTTTTAACGCATAAATCACAATTAATACACTTATTTTCAAAATGAATCAAATGCCCTTTGGGCGAAATACCCTCTGGATTTTGACACCAAACACATTTGAGCGGACAGCCTTTTAAGAAAATTGTTGTTCTTATGCCATCACCATCATGTGTTGAAAATCTTCGTATATCAAAAATCCTTCCTGTTAAAGAAGCATAATCTTTTTCCATAAACTATATATCTCCATAACTTGTTCTTGCTATAATTTCATTTTGCAATTCTCCTGCAAGTTCAGTGAAATATGCTGTATATCCTGCTACACGTACAGTTAAACTACGATAATTTTCAGGATTTTTTTGTGCTGCTAATAAATCTTCTTTTCGTAAAACATTAAATTGGATATGTGGTATTTCTAAATCTACAAAGGTTCTTAAAAATTTTGAGAATTTATCTATACCCGTTTCATTCTTAAAGAATTCAGGCAAAAACTTCATGTTTAACAATCCGCCATTAGTAGTTAAATTATTATCCAATTTAGATACAGATTTTAAAACCGCCGTAGGCCCTGCAATATCTCTACCGTATACTGGTGACATACCACCATCAGCTAAAGGAGCTTTTGCATATCTTCCATCTGGAGAGGCTCCTACATTCTCCCCCATTGGAACATGGGCTGATACTGTATACATTCCAGTATGATATATTCCTCCACGGTAATTTCTATGTGATTTAAGTTTCCCATTAAAATATCTTGCCCATTTAGCTCCTATTTCATCTACCCACTCAATATCATTGCCATACTTAGGCGCACGATTTAACAACATAGCTCTTATAACTTCATAACCTTCGAAATTATTTTGAATAGCTTTTAGTAAATCTTCTTTAGAAATTCTCTTTTCATCATATACTAGAAGTTTTATTGCTGCTAAACTGTCTGCTAAATTTGCAACTTGTATCATTTGAATCCCTGATAGATTATATACAGCTCCACCTGCCGTAACATCCATTCCTCTCTCAATACAATCATCAATAACTGATGATAAAAATGGTGAAGGCAAAACGTCTATATGAGCTTTTTCAACTTGCTCGCAAGCTAAAATCATTTTGTCAATGAAATAATCTATTTGCTTAGCAAATGCTTCCTCCAAATCTTTATACTTTTCATAAGTAGTTAAATTACCTAAGTCTTGAGCTAGTGAATCTCCTGAGATTAAACATTTACCATTATTTATGGTTAGCTCTAGAACCTTGTTTAAGTTAAACATTGCTGCATCACTCCAGCCAAGATTATTACCTTGAGTTGTAAGTTCTACGCATCCAACAATAGCATAGTCCCTTGCATCTTTTTCTTTAATTCCTAAATCCATTATAGATGGTATCACACATTCATCGTTAAAAAACTGCGGCATTCCACTTCCTTTTGCGACAACCTTTATACTCTCTTTTAATAGCTCTTCTGATGTGTTTTTATGGAGCCTTACAGATAAATTAGGTTGTGGCAGCCCTAGATGTTCTTGAGCTTTTAAAAATAAGAAAGATAATTCATTAGAAAAATCATTTCCATTTTCATCTTGACCGCCGATTGCAATATTAAATCCTATTGGGAAACCTGCAAAAAACTTGGCACTATGAGAGTTTCTTAAATAAACTATTTCATTAAACTTAAGCCAAAGACATTCAATTATTTCTAAAGCCTTCTCATCATCTATATTACCAAGGTGAATATCTCTTTTATAATATGGATATAAAAATTCATCCATTCTTCCCGGTGAAAATGATGATGCATTTGATTCCATATGAAGTATAACAAATAAAAACCAAGTTGCTTGCGCAGCCTCATGGAAAGTTTGTGCCGGCCTTTTAGAAATATTCTTGCAAATCTCTGCAACCTTAAGCATGCTTGATACTAATTCTTCCTCACATACTGAAGCAGCTTTTTCTTTCATTAAATCATGGTATCTCATCATAAATTCTTGAGCACCTTCCATAACAATAACTACACTTTCATAAAAGTCCTTATTTTCTTTAGTTGCATTTTTCATTTTTTCAATTGCCCTTTGTTTAATGCCTTCTGGTCCAAGTGCAAGCCATTCTCTACAATTTGGGCAAATGTGACCTTGAGCATGATCTTTTTGATTTATCTTTACAACTTTTGCAATATCATCAATTTCTTTTCCGTATCTCTGTCTAATAACATCTTCTAATGAGTGTCCATCCCAATATGGCTTAATCACTTTTCTAAATGTTTCTATATCTTCCGAGTTCACATTAAATTTATCTTGAGCTCTAGTTGGTAAAGTCTCAAATTCTTTATCAACCCATGAACTGCCACTCTCTGGGAATACAACACCATATCTAACCCCTTTAGTACGGTTACCTACTATCAATTCTTCATCATCAACACCGATTTCTAACTTTGAAAGAGAATTTTTTAATGCTAATGCTCTTTTTATAATAACTGGTTTATCTTCATTTTCCTTATACGTTTCAGTTATTATAAGTGCTTGTTCAATAGATGCATATCTCTTTTCTGATAGCATTTTTTTCTTTAAACTCTTGATTCTTGGAGACATTATTAATTCACCCATTTCTCTTTCTCCTTCCCACTTATTTATTATTGTTTATTATTAGTATATCTTAATATTATATTATTTAGGATTGTTTTTCAATATATTTTTTATTATTTTATATACTTTTCTCAAAGTAATATTGATTTATTCATTGTAAAACAAAAAGGTAAGAGAGAACTCCCTTACCCTTATATTTTTTTATTCTATTTTTGTCTTAATACCTTAATATAATCTTTTGTAAACATTATTCCATACTTTTTCAGTACTATTTTTTGAAATTTGGTTACTTATTTATCATATGTTCTTTTAGTTCCTGGAAATATACTTTTAATGCTAACAATATTGAATTTATACTAATTATAGTCCATATTTTTTATATAAAAAACAATTACACATGAGGTTAAAATGATAAAATCAGCATCAACTTTTATAACAAGATATTTTGAGAAAAATAATTCCACTTTAACCAAAACTGATTTGCTAAAAATTCAATATACACTGGAAGTGATTTTAGGTGATCTAACAAAAATTCTAATTATATTCTTAATATTCTTAAACTTAAATGAACTACCTCTATTTTTATTGTCTTATACTATTTTAATTTCAACAAGGCCCTTTATAGGAGGTATGCATTGCAAAAACTATATTTCGTGTTTAATTGTTAGTGTAATGTACTTCATAGTAATACTGCTGTTTAGCACATTATCTCCTAAATTAAATGCTAATTTTAGTATAGTTCTCTTCATAATATCTTTTATTATAACTTTGATTTATGCTCCATGTCGTAATGAAAAAAGGCCTGTAAAAAATAAAGCTACATTAAAAATAATCTCTTTATTATCGCTGACCTTTTGGGGAATATTATTTTTTAAACTATCTAATATACAAATATGCAATTGCATATTTTTAAGTATATTCTTACAAATTGTTCAAGTTCTTATTGTTAGTATGAAAGGAGTTGTTTTAAATGCAAAGATCTATAAGCTTTTTTTCAGCCATGCTTCTTAACTTGTTTAATTTAATATCTAAATCAAGTTGCGTAAGTGTATGGGGTGAACCAGATTACCCTGAAGAATTATTAAAATAAACATCGAAAATAATTTCATGACATTCTACATTAATTTTTATATACCCTTTATGTAGGTTAACTATTTGTTGTACATTATACAAACCATAACCTCTTATACCTGCATTTTTAGTTGAATAACCTCTTGTAAAAATCTCATTTATGTTAATATCATTAGGATTTACTATTTGATTTTTAACTACTAAATGGGATTCTTTATTTTGATTAAAAATGTTAATTTCAATATTTTTTTCAATACATTCTTCTTTCATTACTTCATCAAAGGCATTATTTAATAAATTATTTAATACATTAGATAATTCATAATAATTCAATGTATTTTCTAAAACATTATTTTCAACCTTATATTGAAAATTAATATTATGCTTTTTTGCGTTGCACATATTCCTGTATATTATGGATCTAACAACTATATTATCAATATATATGAGCTCATTTATCTCATTATCATACATATCTTCGTCTTTCATATAATTCCTAATAGATTGCTTTAAATCCTTTTCATCTAATACTTCTACCATTCCCCTTATGGAATTCTTATAATTAATAAAATCATGTTGTCTTTGTTTTATTTCCTCAACTATTTCGCTAATAATTGATTTATATTCATTTGAAACCTTCAATGCCTCTTTTTCTCTTATTACCTTAATAAAATATAGATATATTAGAAGTTGAGAAATAGCTAATATGCAAAATACTACTGATACAAAAAACAAATTATTTAAAATTATTGTATCATCATACTCCCAAATAATCTTAAAAATAATAGCATATATACTGCATATTGAAATAAAATGAAATAGAATAATATTATCTTTATTTTCAAAAGGAACATTCCTAATTTGTAAGTTTATTTTTGAAAATATAAGTACTCCAATTAGTATTATTGATTCTACAATAATAGCCATAGATGTGGTATCATAAACTAATTTATTAATAAATAAAGACAAGATTAATTCTAGGCTCATCACTATAACTAGTACTAAAAAAAATCCTAATACAGCTTGCTTTACATCCATCTTATATATAATTTTAATACTTAAAATAAATATTACATACGGTATAAAAAAGCTTAATTTTAATGTTTCAACAACTGTAACTAAAATCGAAGCGCTAAGAACACCTAATAACAACTTAAATATACTACCATTCTTCTTGTTTAGAATTGCCCATAGGTAGATTATACTAAACGTATTCATAACATTTATTATAGCAGTGCTTAACATATTATCACTTTCCCTTTTCTAAATTCAGACATAACATTATCTTTAAATTTATATCCTAAAAGAGCCGTTTTGGAATATTTAGTGAAATATACGTTACTTAATTTAGCATCTAACTTTTCTATTTTAGATATATAATTCTTATTTATTGCAAAGGCCCTGTGACTTTGGATTATATATTCACAATTAATTAATTGTATCATTTTCTTTAAACTCACATTACTAGCAACATATGTTCCATTGATGGTATTTACTTCACAGTTTTTACCCATAACCTCTATAAATACAATATCATTTATTTTAATTCCTACATATATGCCATTTTTTAAATTTATAACAACTTCCCTGACTTTATCCTTTTCAGTGCTATCACTTTCATTTTTTAAATTACTATTTTCATGAAGTATAAGCTTATTTAACATAGCTTGTACTACCTTTTGATTGTATGGTTTCAGTATATAATCATAACAATGTGTCTGTTTAAATGCTTGTGTTATATATTCCATATGAGTTGTTAAGAAAATAATCTGCCTAAATTCATATTTAGGGATGTTTCTAATCTTCATTGCAAGATCCAATCCCGAGGATTCTTTTAATCCAATATCTATTAAAAACATATTAATATTATGATTTTCAATTATATCTAAAGCTGTAATTTCACTGTCAGCCTCATAAATTTTCATAAATTCACATGTAGATAAAAGCATCTTCTTTAGAATTTTTCTTTGCATGCAATCATCCTCTACTATAATAATAGAATACAAAAATACCACTCTCCAATCTATACCATTAATCATAATTGCATATATTATATAATCACATAGAATATATCCCAACACTTCCTAATCACTAACAATTATTCCAGGTAAGCATTTATTGAGGTTTGTTTTTTATTGGATTAATTTTTTATTGTTTCTATAATTTATAATATAACATTTTTTATCGCTATACAATTTTTTTAATATCTAAAGTCATATCTTTTATAATATTAATTTAATTAGTAATAATTTTGCTTATTTTCAGTCCCAATGGATGAAATGATGCAGTCGTTGTAGCTATTGCATAATCTAAATATAATCATAAAACTAAAATATACGTTGATTCTATTTAAATTGGTATACTACATTTGGTAAAAATCCAATATTACCGGAATGAAATGTACATTTTTGGTGATTAAAAGAATATTTTTTTTAAAATATATACATTACTTCCATTCCACTACTAATCTTTCACATTAGGGAAAATTATATTTACTTAATTCTTAGGTTATGTGAATATGTTATCATCAGTGACTGATAATTATTAATAATTTTAGTACTAAAAATTATTATAAAAAAGCATAAGTACAATGTTACTTAAATAAAAATTATGCGGGGTGTTAAAAATGAAAAGAAAATTATGTAAATCTATATTATCTATGGCACTTTTATGTTCATCAATATTAGCTTTCCAGTCTCCTGTACAGGCTGCAGAAGATTCGTCATGGATAAGGGGTGCGAATGTACCTGCCATCTGGTATGATAGTCAATCATATTCAGCTCTTGATAAAATTGATAGTGAAGGTTTCAATACTGTTCGTCTTGTTTGGAGTACTAGTGGTTCAGCTTCCAGACTAAATGATTTTCTTACAAAATGTGATAACTTGGGATTAAAACCAATTGTTGAACTTCATGATGCAACAGGCGGATCTACTACAGACACATTAAATACTTGTGTAAATTATTGGGTACGTAGCGACATTTTATCTGTAATGTACAACCACCCTAAGGCTTGGTTAAATATTGCTAACGAGTGGGGACCATCTAATAGTACTGTTTGGAGAGATGGTTATAAAAGCGCTGTAAGCAAGATACGTACAGCTGGTTATACTGGAACTATCGTAATCGATGCAGGCGGCTGGGGACAAGATAGCAGTGATATCTTAAATTATGCTCTTGATGTGTACAATTCTAATACTAATAAAAACGTTATCTTCAGCATACACATGTATGGTTCATGGAACAGTAATTCAACAATAGATTCATTCTTAAGCAGTTGTAAAAGTAAAGGTATTCCAATTATAGTTGGAGAATTCGGTTATAATTACAATAATGGTAGTAATAACCTTGGCTGTAAAGTGGATGCTGCTCACTTAATGAGTTACTGCAAAACAAATGGAATTGGATTTATTGCATGGTCTTGGTGCGGAAATGATTCTTCAAATTCATGGCTAGACATGACTAGTTCTTGGGGCAGTTATACTACTTGGGGAAACTTAGTAAAAAACAGCATGTGGTAATAAACTCATAATAATTATTCTATATAATTAACTCTACATTGTTAGTTTAAGTAGAAATCATATGCTCCCTTTGTAATAGCAGACAGTTAAAATAATAAAACTGTTTCTATGAAGGGAGCATTTTATGGCAAAAATTCACCTTAAATATTCAAGTAATCTCTCTTTATCATTTGTAATTAAATCATACCCGTTTTGATATATTGCCTTTAATTTTACCTTATCTCTTTCAAATCTACTTATATCCATGCTTATACTTGGTCTTATAATAATTGCTTTTCCATCATCTTCTAATCTCTTGCAAAAATCTAATTGTTCATTATATTTAATATGTCTTTCTTTTAACACCTTAGCTAATTTGGGATATTTATTTTTATAAATTCTATATGTTAATTCATTAGCCTTTGACTGTTTCTTTCTATATCCTTCATTTCTTGTTAAAACAATTATGTGCTTATCATTTCCATCTGATATAGATTTATTGATTGGTATGGGCTCAGAAAGGCCTCCGTCTGCATAATACTGTCCGTTAATCTTTTCAAATGGAAACATCAACGGAATTGCTATGCTAGCTCTAAGAATTGAGCTCCTTTTATCTAATAAATCTTTATCAAAATACTCATTTTCTCCTGTCTCAATATTAAATGCTCCGGCTAACATTTTACCATCAAACTCATAAAAAGTTTTATAATCAAAAATACAATGTTTATTAGGAATTTCATCAAATACGAAATCTAAATCCATAATTGATCTACATTTAATTAGATTTCCATAACTAATATACCTTTTATTATCCATAAATCTTTCCATTATCTCTAAATTTCTTCCTCTTTGTTTAGAAACGAATGAATATGCATTAGTAGCCCCTGCTGATACCCCTACTATATATTTTATTTCTGCTTCTATATCTAAAAGTGCATCTAATACACCCGCTGTGAATAACCCTCTGAAAGCTCCGCCTTCAAGCACAAGTCCAGTCATAATAAACCTCCATAATATATTCTCTCAATCTATTATAACTCAAATAAGAAATAAAAATATATTAAAACTATTCCTTATTCTCACTTTAATTACACAACAAATTTTTCAATTTCCTTTGTAATCTGTCCCATTATACTCCTTAGCTCTTCTGCAGATTCTGAAACTTTAAACGCGGAATCACCCATTTCCTTTGCCGATGCTGAAATTTCCTGCGACGCAGCTGAGTTTTCTTCCGATACAGCAGATGATAATTCCAGATTTTCTACTATATCATTTTTTCTCTTATTAATATCGTTTATAGAATTATTTATTTCATGAACTTGTGGCACTATACCATCTATTGATTGTACTATTTCTCTAAATGAAACTATAGTTGAAGCTATTATGTGAATCTGCTCTTCCAGCTTCTTGTTAGCTGAATCTGTTGTTTCTTCAACTAACCTAGTTTCCGAACTTATAACATTTAATAACTTATTAATATCTTCCGAAGAATTCTTAGACTGTTCTGCAAGTTTTCTAATTTCATCTGCAACAATAGAAAATCCTCTTCCTGCCTCCCCTGCTCTCGCCGCCTCAATAGCAGCATTTAAAGCTAGTAAATTAGTTTCATCTGCTATTTCATTAATCATGTTAGTTATTTCATTTATTTTATTCACACTAAAACTCAATTGACTTACTCTCTTTTTTGCTTCATTATAAGATGCTGCAATTTCGTTTATAGAAATACCAATATTCTTTAACCTAGTATCACTTTTATTTGCTTCACTACTAATATTACCAGTATTCTTATCCACCTTCTCCACAGATCTTGCTATAACTTCTAATTTATTACTAAATGAACTTAAACTATTGTTTATTGACATCAGATTATTTGCTTGATCGCCTGATCCCTTTGCTATATCATGAATTGAATTGGACACTTCTTCTATATAAGAAGTCATTTCTTCTGAGACTCTTGAAAGTTCTACAGATTGGTTATTTACAAGATTGGAATCAGTTTTTATAGTAGAAATAATTATGGCTATAGATTTTATTGTTTTACTTAATGCCTTCTGCATTACTCCAAATTCATTAGTTAGCTGACTATCAAACTGCACTGTAAAATCACCTTCTGATAAAATAGAAACTTTATGCACAAATTCTTTAATTGAATGTCTAATCATAACTATTATCCAAACTGATATAATAGTTAAAATTAGAATAGATATTCCCACAATACTTGTAAACATAACTATATTTTTCTTATATACACTCATAGACTTATTAAGTTCATTTGTTGCTTTATCTTTTTGAAGTTGTACTAGCGCTTTATTATCTTTAGCTATTTGATTTCCATACACACCCATAGCATCATTGGTAATCTTTTTATCTGGAACTAAATCATGCTTTCTCTGTTCAATAATATTAGGTATATATGAATAGTATTGTTCATATTCTTGCTTAAACTTCATTACTAATTCATGCTCTTCTGCATTATCTTCTGATTCGGAAACCTGTCTATTTATTACCTCGTTTATATTTTGATTTAACTCTAACATTGCTTTTTCATTTGCTTCATCAAACGGCCTATCAATTATTTTAGTTAACGTGTTTCGTAAAACTCCCATATTACCATTAACATCACCCCAATCACTTAGTTTAGGAATAACATTATCATACATTGCTAAATTTGCATTATACATTTTAGATGTATCTATGTAACCTAAAATTCCAATTGTGATTGTAGATAACAACGATAAAATCACTATTGCTACTATACTCTGCACAATTTTTACATTTCTCATTTTTCCTAATTTCACTTTAACATTCCCCCTGTAGCATTATTATTTATATAAAACACTTAAATTGTTAACGTGTGCGCTTTAATTATACTAATTAATTAATACGATTACAATACTTATTATTGGAATAAAACTGTAATATAGTATACAGTACCATTTATTCCATTGACAAAAAACTCATATACTACTATAATAATAAATATAAACTAAGTATATTAAGAGGGAGTAGTTATAAATATAACATCAACAATCGCGGTTATTTCTAACCTGGTGTTATATGCCCATGCTGGTAACGAGACTTTTAATATAACTTCAAAAATCTGAAGTTATATTAAAAGTCTTTTTTTATTGCTTATAGACTCTAGTTTCTAAAATTGTAAATAATTTTTAATTCGAAAGGAAGATGTCCTATGGAAAAGTACTTTTCTAAAACTGCCGATGAGTCTCTAGAAAAATTTGATGTGACCTTAGATGGTCTGACGAGTGAAAAAGCTGCTCAAACGCTAAGTTCTGTTGGTTATAACACCTTAAATGAAAAAAAGAAAAAAAATCTTCTATCTATATTTATAGAACAATTTAAGGACTTGTTAGTAATTATATTAATTGCTGCAGCCATTATTTCAGCTGCGACCGGGAATACGGAAAGTACTTTTGTAATTTTGGCTGTTATAACTATGAATGCTATTTTAGGTACTGTTCAATATGTTAAAGCCGAGCAATCTCTAGATAGTCTAAAAGCACTATCTGCACCTAATGCTAAAGTTATTAGAGATGGAGTTAAAATTGAAATACCTTCTAAATCTGTAGTTCCAGGAGATATTTTGTTACTAGAGGCTGGAGATTTAGTTGTTGCCGATGGTAGAATTTTAAAAAACTTCTCTCTTAAGGTTAATGAAAGTTCATTAACTGGGGAATCAGAAAGCGTGGACAAGTTTTCTGAAGTTATCAACAAAGATGAAGTTGCCTTAGGTGACCAAAAGAATATGGTTTTCTCAAGTTCCTTAATTACTTATGGTAGAGCTACTGTTCTAGTCACTAATACTGGTATGGATACTGAGCTTGGTAAAATAGCTACCCTTATGGAAGAAACTCAAGAAAAAAGTACCCCACTTCAAGTTTCCTTAGATGAATTTTCTAAGAAGCTAGCCTTTGGAATAATAGGAATCTGCATTATTGTATTTGGCTTAAGCATGTATAGGGGCATAGATCTATTAGACTCATTAATGTTTGCAGTTGCTCTTGCTGTTGCGGCTATACCAGAAGCACTCAGCTCTATAGTTACAATTGTGCTTGCTATAGGTACACAATCAATGGCTAAGGAAAATGCTATCATTAAAAAACTGAAAGCTGTTGAAGGTCTTGGATGCGTATCTGTTATTTGTTCTGATAAAACCGGTACACTAACACAAAATAAGATGACTGCTAAAAAGATTTTCGTTGATAATAAATTAATTGATTGCAGTAAAATAGATTCTAAAGATTCTGATTCAAATTTCCTTCTAACTAGCTCTGTACTATGTAACGATTCTACTTCTATAGATGGTGCTGAAATAGGTGATCCAACAGAAGTTGCCTTAGTAAACTTAGGTCATAAATACTCTTTAAATGAAATTGAATGTAGAAGCACTTGCCCAAGACTTAAAGAAATTCCTTTTGATTCTGATAGAAAACTTATGAGTACTCTTCATCAAATTAATGGTAAATATGTAATGGTTACTAAAGGCGCTCTTGATGTATTACTTAACAGGGTAACTTCAATAAAAACTACAAATGGAGTAAAAGACTTCACTAACAATGATAAGATTAATATAAATAATGCTAATAACGAACTATCATCTCAAGGATTAAGAGTTTTGGCCTTTGCCTACAGAGAACTTGAGGAAAAAAAAGAACTCACTTTAGATGATGAGTATAATTATACTTTCTTAGGTTTAATTTCAATGATTGATCCACCTAGAGAAGAATCTAAAGCGGCTGTTAGCGATTGTATTAAAGCTTCTATTAAACCAATTATGATTACTGGAGATCACAAGATTACGGCTTCTGCTATTGCTAAAAAAATTGGAATATTACAAGAAGGCGACTCCGCAGTAGAGGGATTAGAACTTGATAAAATGTCTGATGATGAACTTAATTCAAAACTAGAACACATTTCAGTTTATGCAAGAGTGTCACCTGAAAATAAAATAAGAATAGTAAAAGCATGGCAAAATAAAGGTAAGATAGTTGCAATGACAGGAGATGGTGTTAATGATGCTCCTGCATTAAAGCAAGCTGATATTGGTATTGCAATGGGTATAACAGGTACTGAAGTTTCAAAAGATGCTGCTTCAATGATCTTAACTGATGATAATTTTGCTACTATTGTTAAATCAGTTACTAATGGAAGAAATATTTATGCTAATATACAGAATTCAATTAAATTTCTGCTTTCAGGTAATGCTTCAGGAATACTTGCAGTACTATACTCCTCAATATTTGCGCTCCCTGTTCCATTTGCCGCAGTACACTTATTATTTATTAACTTATTAACAGATAGTTTACCTGCTATAGCGATTGGTATGGAAAAATCTGAAAAAGGTATTTTAAAAGATAAACCTAGAGACGCTAAAGGATCTATTTTAACTAAAAATTTTATAATAGATATCTGCAGCCAGGGCTTGCTTATTGGAGTTTTCACTATGGTTTCCTATCATATTGGTTTAGCCGCAGGAAATCATGAACTTGCTATGACAATGGCATTCAGTACTTTGTGCTTAGCTAGACTATTCCACGGATTTAACTGCCGAGGTAAAAAATCTATCTTTACTCTTGGAGTTTTCAATAATAAATTCAGCTGGATTGCCTTTATATCAGGAGTTATACTTGTAAATATAGTTTTACAAGTACCTACTCTTCAAGGATTATTTGAAATAACTCCACTTACTACTAACGAATTAATGTTCGTTCACTTATTTGCTCTCATTCCAACCTTAATAATACAAACTGTTAAAGTTATTAGAGATTTTATTGAAAGAAACAATGAAAAGAATAGTGGAAGAGAAACTAATAGTCCAAGTGTGAGAGCTGCATAATGCTCTTCTAAATTTGTACAATTAAATTCAAGAAAAAGAGCTATATCAAAATCATTTAATTATTTTGATATAGCTCTTATTAATTTTATTTATAGTTGTTATTTACTGCCGTCCATTGTA
Organism: Clostridium sp. LS; assembly: GCF_002760435.1. Classification (GTDB taxonomy): domain Bacteria; phylum Bacillota; class Clostridia; order Clostridiales; family Clostridiaceae; genus Clostridium. The sequence goes on along the minus strand of NZ_AUUU01000003.1, from coordinate 99,612 downwards.
TGATTTTATGTACATTTCTCTAATTTCACTCATTAGTGGATACCTTGGGTTTGCACCTGTGCATTGATCGTCAAAAGCCTGCTCAACCATTTCATCCATTGATGCATAAAATTTCTCTTCGGAAACCCCAAATTCTTTTATACTCTTAGGTATTCCAACTTTAGCTTTTAAATCATCTATTGCTTTAATTAATAGTTCAACTTTTTCTTCTTCTGTATTTCCTCCTAGATTTATATAATCAGCTATTCTAGCATATCTCCATCCTGCATTTGGATATTTATATTGTGGGAATGCCGCTTGCTTTCTAGGTGCATCTGTTGCATTAAATCTTATTACTTCATCTATTAATAACGCATTTGCAATTCCGTGAGGCACATGGTGGAATGCACCTAACTTATGAGCCATTGAGTGGCATATTCCTAAGAATGCATTAGCAAAAGCCATACCTGCTACAGAGGATGCATGTGCCATCTTTTCTCTAGCTTTAATATTTGTAGTTCCTCCATTATATGCCTCAGGTAAATATTTAAATGTTAATCTTATTGCTTCAAGCGCCAAGCCATTTGTATACTCAGATGCTAACACCGAAACGTAAGCTTCAATTGCATGAACCAGAGCATCTATACCAGAGGCCGCTGTTAATCCTTTAGGCATGCTCATCATAAGTTCTGCATCTATTATAGCCATATTAGGAGTTAATGCATAATCTGCAAGTGGATACTTAACTCCTGTTTGTTGATCAGTTATAACCGCAAATGGAGTTACCTCTGAACCAGTTCCTGCTGATGTTGGTATTGCAACTAAAATTGCCTTTTCTCCCATTGGAGGGAATTCATATACTCTTTTTCTAATATCCATAAATCTCATAGCTAAATCTTCGAATCTAACGTCTGGATGTTCATACATTACCCACATGATTTTTGCAGCATCCATTGGTGACCCTCCACCTATAGCTATAATAACATCTGGATTAAAATCTCTCATTGCATCTGCACCTAGCTTTGCAGCTTTTAATGTTGGATCAGGCTCTACGTCTGAGAATATTTTATACTCAATATGATTTTCACTTAAAATATCTGTAATCTTATGAGTATATCCTAAATCAAATAGCACCCTATCTGTTACTATAAACGCCCTTTTCTTCTTCATTGCATTCAATTCTTCTAAAGCCACTGGAAGACATCCAAATTTAAAGTAAATTTTATCGGGAACTCTAAACCAAAGCATATTTTCTCTCCTCTCGGCAATTCTCTTAACATTGATTAAGTGCTTAGGTCCAACATTTTCTGATATTGAATTCCCCCCCCAAGAACCACAGCCAAGAGTTAATGATGGTGCTAATTTAAAGTTATATATGTCTCCAATTGCACCTTGAGATGCAGGCATATTTATTAAAGTTCTAGCAGTCTTCATAGCTACTCCGAACTTTTCTATTCTATCCACTGATTCCACTTGATTTGTATAAAGTATTGATGTATGCCCAAATCCACCTAATTCTATCATTCTTGAAGCTAATCTTAAGGCATCATCGAAAGTTCTAGCTTTATACATACCTAATATTGGTGATAATTTTTCATGTGAAAATGGTTCTTCTAATTCAGGTGATTCAACCTCTCCAATTAATACTTTAACCGCTTCAGATACCTCAACTCCGGCCATTTTTGCGATCTTGTAAGCTGACTGACCAACAATCTCTGAATTTAGAGACCCCTTTGAATCTAATATTATGCTTCTAACCTTATCAATTTCTTCACCTTTAAGGATATACGCACCTCTTTCATCTAGTTCTTTTCTAACTTCATCATATACTGATTCCATAGCTATTATACTTTGCTCTGACGCACAAACTACTCCGTTATCAAAAGTTTTAGAAAGCAAAATTGAATTTACAGCCATCTTTATATGTGCTGTATCATCAATTATAGCTGGAGTATTTCCAGCTCCAACTCCAATAGCTGGTTTTCCTGATGAATATGCAGCTCTAACCATTCCTGGACCGCCTGTAGCTAATATAATATCAGATTCTGCCATTACGTTTCTGGACATTTCTATTGATGGTTCATCTATCCACCCAATTATCCCTTTTGGTGCTCCGGCTCTTTCTGCTGCTTCTAGAACTATCTTTGCTGCAGCTATTGTTGAATTTTTTGCTCTAGGATGTGGACTTATAATTATTCCGTTTCTTGTTTTTAACGCAATCAAGGTTTTAAATATAGCTGTTGATGTTGGGTTTGTTGTTGGCACTATTGCCGCTATCACCCCTATAGGTTCAGCTATATGAGTTATTCCAAACATTTCGTCTCTCTCTATAACTCCACAGGTCTTTGTATCTTTATATTGATTGTATATGTACTCAGCTGCGAAATGATTTTTTATTACCTTATCTTCCACTATTCCCATTCCGCTTTCTTCTACTGCCATTTTAGCAAGGGTAATTCTTGCATCATTAGCTGCCATAGCTGCCTGCCTAAATATTTCATCTACATCTTCTTGAGAAAATTTTGCAAATTCTCTTTGAGCATTTCTTATTTCCGCTATTCTCCTTGTTAGTTCCTCTGGATTTGTAACTCTCATATCTTACCTCCAATATTTTAAATTTTTATGCTTATAACTTTTTCATTTAAAAGTTTTGCTTACCTCAAACAAACTGTATATAGTTTATCCTAAAAAAAATATATAATTTATCTTTTTCGTAAAAATAAAAAACATGTTAGAAATACAAATCATCGCTTGTTTTCCAACATGTTCTTATTTGAGGCATTAAACCTAATGCATTGTCGATGTCAAATTTAATCCTATAACGCCTACTATTATAAGTGCTATAAAAACTACCTTTTGCAGATTAATTGTTTCCTTAAAGAGTACAGTTCCTATAATCGATAGGAGTATTATCCCAACACCAGACCAGGTTGCATACGCAACGCCAATTGGTATTTTCTTCAATGCTAGTGTTAACGTACTTAAGCTTAGTATATAAAAAACTAACATAACAATAGCATATTTAATATTTGAGAAGCCTTCTGACAACTTCATTGATATAGTTCCTGAAACTTCAAATATTATAGCTAAGATTAAATAAATCCAGTTTATCATAACGCACCTCATTCTAATCTCTCCGTTAATAAATTCTTTATGAAAAATAACGGATATATAATTAAATATAAATTGAAAATCCACCACAGAAAATCAAAATCATATCTTATCGACCAAAAAGAAATAGCCTGAAGTCCTGAACAAAAAGTTAGTACAAGAGAAATTATACTTAACCTTTTCCATAATGTATTTTTTCTGTAATACAAATATAAACTTAAAAATCCTGTTAATGAAATAAGTAAATCCAATGGAATAAATGACCAATTCCATGAGACTAAGATAGGATTCTTATAATCTTTAAATAGCAACTCTTCTGGAATAAGGTGAAATAAAGTAATAAACCAATAAACTACAAAACCAATATCTGTGACTAAAAAGAAGTTTTTCAATATTTTCATTCTACTTGTCCCCCATGCTTAATAATATTATTTTTTACATTTCGTACTCTCCCCAAAATTAATTCATAGCATTTAATTAAATACATTTAACTATTTCTCTAAAAAAATTTGTTTTTTTGTTTCTATATGCTATTCTTTACTTTTTAACACCCTAACAATTTTATCCAGAAAGTAATTTAATTCCTCTAGCTGCTCTTTTGAAGCCATTTCACTTATCAAATCAGCAAATTCCTTATAAAGAGCATTATCACCTTCTATTATCTTTACACCTTTCTCAGTAACTTTTAGATAATATATTCTACCGTCTTCTTCTGATTTTATTTTTTCAATCAAATTATGTTTTGCAAGTCTCTTGACTAATGCTGATATTGCCGGTTTAGTAAGCTTTAGCTTTTCTGCAATCTCTCCTAGATTAGGATTATCCATATTGTATATTGTTGTTAAATAGTAATAATCCGTTATGTTAAACTGTCTCTTTTCTTCATTTGATAAAATTGAATTAATATTATTTATAGACTGCTGCCATAAATAATTAGCTATGTACTCAAAGTCTTTTTCGATCAAAAAATATCAACTCCTAAAATAGTTCAATATATTTAACTAATTATACACCTATTTTAATTTAATATTTCAGTTTTTGTCAATATCAACCACTACACGCATAATATAATTTAACTCTCCTACATTTAAACAAGCTATTATATTGTTATGAGGTTGAATTCTATAGTATACTGATAATAGTTAGTTGTTAAAGCACTCTGAAAAAATAATATATCAATATACTTGTCTATTATTTTTTCGTGTGCTAATTTCTTTTATTAGGAGGAACTATGAATAAACTTATTGAAAAAGCTAAGATCACTCATGACTTGGATAAAGAAGAAATATTGGAATTATTGCAAAATGATGATATAAATGAAGAACTTTTTAAAGCTGCAGATGAGGTTCGCCAAAAGTATTTAGGAGACTATGTTCATCTTAGAGGTCTAATTGAATTTACAAACATATGCAAGAGAAACTGCATGTATTGTGGACTAAGAAGAGACAATAAAAATCTTGAAAGATATAGATTAACGCAAGAAGAAATCTTAGATTTTGCAAAAAAAGCAGTTAGCTATGGTTATAGGACAATTGTTCTTCAGGGCGGAGAAGATGATTACTTTACCAAAGAGAGAATGACCAATATTGTTAGGGAGATAAAAAAATTAGGTGTTGCACTAACACTGAGCTTAGGTGAAAAAACTTATGAGGAGTATAAATCATTTAAGGAAGCCGGCGCAGATAGATATTTAATACGTATTGAAACAACAGATAAAAAACTTTATGAAGATATGGACCCTAATATGAGCTTTGAAGAAAGATTGAATTGTTTAAAGAACTTACGCGATTTAGGATACGAAGTTGGAAGCGGAATTCTTGTAGGCCTTCCAAATCAAACTTTAGACTCTATAGCTAATGATATACTATTTTTCAAAGAAATTAATGCAGACATGATAGGAATAGGACCTTTTATACCAAATGAAGATACACCTCTAAAGGATGCTAAAGGTGGAAGCCTAACTTTAGCTCTTAAAGTAATGGCTTTGACACGTTTAATTCTCCCTGATATAAATATTCCTGCAACAACTGCAATGGAGTCTCTAGCTCCAAATGGTAGAATAATCGCACTTCAAAGCGGTGCTAATGTTGTAATGCCTAATGTCACAGAAGGTGAATACAGAAAGCTTTATGCCTTATATCCAGGTAAAATATGTACAGGCGATACACCTGCTCACTGTAGGGGATGTATTACAGGTAAGGTTACGGGAATAGGTCGAATAATTTCTGATGGCTATGGATTTAGAGGCAATCAAAATACAGGTTCTTACAAAAATACTTAAACTAAGTTCTTATAAATCAGCGCCGTAGTATAATGCTTAACATTATACTACGGTGTAATTTTCTTAATTATTTCCTTGAGTTTAGTTGCTCCAGTTCTTCTATAGTGTCAATATCTGTTATTTCTTCTTCATTATCAATTACAACTATTTCTACATCATCCATGTGATCTCTTATAACAAATTTTCCACCAAAATCGCCTTTCAAATCCAATAACTCATCTAAATATTTCTGTGAAAATATATTGGGATTTCCAAGGGCCCCTTTATACTTAAAAGATGCAATTCCTTTATCACTTTCTATAAATGCATCCATTAATTTTTTGATACTATCCAATGTTAAAAACGGTTCATCACAAACCATAAACATATAAGCATCAGCTTCCATATCAGCCCGGATACCAAGTTCAATGGAATGAGATAATCCTTTCTCAGTGTTTTCATTCATAATAACTAACACAGGCTTACCTGATAGCGCTTCTTTAATTTCCTCATATTGAGTAACTAAAATTATTTTATTAAAGTTTAATTTCAAAACCTTTTCTACTGCATTCATGTACATTGGCTTGCTATTAATGTATTCCAATAACTTATTGGGTTGAACCCTACTGCTGTTTCCTGCTGCTAACAAAATTACATTTATCTTCATCATATTAATTTCTTAGTTATACATATTTAATGTATAATAACTCCTTTCATTGTTTTAATTGCATTAATTAAATATTTATGAAAGCTTAATACAAGGGCCATGTCCAGTAGCTATAAAGTTAGGACTTAACTCTGCAAGATTTTGCTGTAACTGACCTCTTTTATCTGCATCAGGTACCTGTTCATGGCTAATACTATCTATTTCTGCAGACCACTTGGATTCTACAATTCTGCCTGCTGCTTCTCCTAAATTGAACATTAAATCACTGCTAAAAAATATTTTACTCTGGTTTTCGATTACTAATAATCCTCCCCATAGGTGCATTTCAGAAGGATAATTTATAAATTCCAACTCCCCTTGATCAATGCTTAGTTTCTCTCCAGCCCTTTTGATAATAATATCATTTGTAATCCCAAAACCACCTAACTGACGTGCTGTAACTTCAGAGCAAATTGATTTAGCTTGTGGAAAATGTTTGAGTATTACTGATAATCCACCGCATTCATCTGCTTCAAAGTGAGAAATGAAAATATATTTCAAATCCTTTCCATTAAGAGTCTCCTTCAATTGGGGAATTAAAGCTTCTGCCTGCTGCACATTTCCTGTGTGAATAAGTAAAGGTTCATCAGTCAATAAAAGATATTGATGAAATGTTAAGTTAATTGGTTGCACATAATTGCTAAATTGATATAAATTATTATAAATAACTGCCATGTTTCTTCTCCTTAAAAATAAATATTTATTATACTTACTAATTATGATATTGATTGTATGCATAGGGAAGTGCTGTTGTCAACTTCACACTCCTCCATACAATCCTTATTATTACTTTATTGTTTGTCTTACCAATCTTTATAATACACAAAATTTTCATCAAATAATTTTAATGGGATTTTAAATTCAGGAAATCCAAATACATATGGTGCTAACTCATATAATTGATAGTAGATCACAAGATTATCATCTTCTATATAAAAATTCTGATTATCACTAATTCCCTTGAATTCAGCCCCTGAATCAAAATAATTTTCTGGATTTTTACCTATCTGTTCTTTTATTTCTTTATTAATTATATCTTTGTAGTCATATCCTTCGTTAAATAAATCCTTTAAAGTTATTAAACCTTCTTTTTCTTTATCTACAGTATACGAAGTCTTCGTTGTCATTCCATGAGCTCCTCCCAGAAACTCATAATAATCATTAAATACGCTAATAATTGATTTATTATCTTCGGTAACTGTATATCTTGAATTAATTTCATAAGGAAATCTAGGTATTTCCTTCTCTATACCTTTAAAATACTCTTTTGATGTCTTTTCAGCTTCTTCAACTTTGGGTAAGATATCACTATTAATTTTGTTATTAATTAAGCTTATCTTTTTTTTATCATTTCCATCAACAAATTGAGGCATTTTAATGTCTTCTTTCAAATACCCTAAGTTTTTACTTATTAACTTTTCCTCAACTTTAAGTTGCTTTTCACTTTTTAATCCACTACTTATACACAATTGTTGTGGATAAATTGTAAATAACATTGAACCCATAACAAATATTCCTGCTATATTAGTTAAAACACCCACATTAGCGCCTCCTTTATTTATGCCATTTGCGACTTTATTCATTTTATATCCACAAAATCAACATGTAATATTATGTATATCAACACTTTTATAACATGTTATCCACAAGCGTTTGTGGATAATGTTAATAAGTTGTACTATTTTTATATTATGCTACTCTTAATATAATCTTATTCTGGTTTTGCTTTACCGAAATAAAATAGTATTTTTAAAATTTATCATAAATATTGGTAAGATTTATTTAGATTGGGGTATAATTATAAGAAATACTTTGATTAATATTAAGTAAAGGAGGCAGTTTATAAATTTATGACTAAGAAAAATAGTTCCAAAAGAAATGGTTTTCTAAAAGATATTTCCACATCTCCAAAAAAGATAACTCTTCCAATTGCAATCTTTGTGCTTATATTATCAGGATGTTTAACATATAATAAAATTTCCACAAAAGAAATTACAAATAAAGAAAGTAAGTTTATAAGCGATTCTGATAATAAAGTTAACGTACAAGATCATTATGACGCTGATAGTAATAATGAAGCACAAGATATAAGGCTAGCTCACGCAGGTAATTTAGTTAATAATAATGTAGGCGTACCAGTTCTTTATTATCACTCAATTAATGAATCTGCGGATAATGAAGTAACAATGACTCCTGAAATGCTTAAAAAACAACTCCAGTACATAAAAGATCAAGGTTATATTACCCTAACCATTAGCGAATTAAAAGACTACTTACTAAAAGATGCTCCTATACCCAAAAATAGCATAGTCATTACTTTTGATGACGGCTATATGGATAACTATCGTAATGCCTTTCCAATACTAAAGAATTTAAATATGGTAGCAACTATTTTCTGTATAACTTCTAACTTAGATGGTTCCTATTATTTATCAAAAGATGCTATAAGTGAAATGTCACACTATGGTATAGACATCGAAAGTCACACAGTTACCCATCCTAAACTTAATAAGCTGACATATGATGATCAATTAAAGGAATTGAGTGAATCTAAAAAAACTTTAGAATCCATAACTGGTAAAGAAGTAACTTCTATTGCCTATCCTTTCGGAAACTTTAATGATGATACTATAAAAGCAGCTAAAACTGCTGGTTATACATTAGGTTTTACTACTAATAGGGGGCTTTCTGATAGAAATGATAATCCTCTTAAATTAGATAGGATATATGTTAGTTCTAAATATAATATGGAAACCTTTAAAGAAATTTTAAGCAAAACAGAAAAATAGCCTTCAGCTGAAGGCTATAAATATTCTACTTTAATACCAAGTGATACTTGCTGCATTCTTTTAAGCTTTTGCCTTGGTATTAAATTCTATACGCTTTATTTTCCTGTATCTTTTTCATCCTCTAATATATACTTAGGTAAATTTTGCTGATTACCCGCATTGTTTATTGCTATAGGAATTTTATTCTCAGATATAACCTTATTAGTCTTAATAAGAGAACCATACTTTATTGCTTGTCCATTTACTGTGATTAATGTTTTTTTACTTAAATCCAGCATATTGTTGCTTAATGCATATTCAAATGTATTCGCCACAGCATCATCAATATCTCTATTTAGCATATTGGTATTATTAATAAGCTCTTTTCCCTTTTCTGTAGGAGAGTATGTATATATAACCTTATTGAATTTATTAACATGCATCTTTATAGGCGAGGTTGTTTCTATTATAATTATGCTTTCGGTTCTTCTATATTCAATAACAATCCCAGCTCCAATAAATATTAGTATTAATAATAGAATAGAAATATGTATTTTAAAGTTCGCTAAAGTACTCTTTTTTCTGCCTTCACATATATCACCAATATCAACTTTATTACTGGTTTTTATTTTCAAAAATTCACCTTTAGAGGTTATTATGTATGCCGTTTTTTTTGATGCTCTTATTACTAAACCTTTATGCAATTGCTGTTTCTTATCTTGAATACTTCTTACATTGTTATCTTCCTTCAAAATTATTTTAAGCAAATCCTGCAGGCCTTTATAATTAGGATTGGATAATATTATGTAGTAGGCTATAATATAATCTTTGCACTTCGTTAAATAATCAGGTTTAATCTTTATTAATTTACTTATTTTTGATATAGGCAAATCCTTTTTTCTACTTATTATCTCCAGTAGTTCTTCGTTATGAGTTAAATAATATGCTACATTTAAAGCTAAATTCCTGTCATTCTCCCTTATTGGAAAGTTTACCAAGTCTTTAAGTAAAACATTATATGCATTTAGTTCTTTTAAAAATAATGCAATTTGCCTATTTCTATTCTCCTCCGTTGAGGATCCCATTAATACCATTGACGGGATGGCAGCAAATACATATTTATTTTTACTAAATCCCAAATTCTCCATATTGTAAACACTCCTTTAAAATATTAACCCTTTATCCAACTCCTTCATACTATGTATTATAGCATAGAAAATTCCTTATCCATAAGATTTTATATATCTATTTTTAAATCAATATTGGGGAGATTACTTTATGAAAGAAAAAATAATATATGTAGATTTTATAAAAAAACGTAGAATAACATTTATACATTTTATTATAAATAAGATTGCTGCCTTATTAATCTCTAAACTAAGAATTCTTAAGACTACTTCCTCTGAACATATATATGTAAGTAAGAAAAAACGTATTTCTAACTAACTATAATTAATTGTATATTATATATATTTTATACGACTCTTATATTATGTTAAAATGTATACAAGATTAAAACATTTAAATGAGGTGAATGTATGAGAGTTGGATTAGGATATGATGTACATCGGCTAGTTGAAGATAGAAAATTAATTATAGGAGGAGTTGAAATTCCTTTCGAGAAAGGACTTTTAGGTCATTCTGATGCGGATGTTCTTCTTCACGCTATAATGGATTCTTTGTTAGGTGCTTGTGCACTTGGTGATATTGGAAAACATTTTCCGGACACAGATAATGCCTTTAAGGGCATATCCAGTATTTTATTGCTTGAGAAAACAGGCAAACTTATTTTTGAAGCAGGTTATATAATAAATAATATAGATGCTACCATAATAGCTCAGAAACCAAAAATGATGCCTCATATTGAAAATATGAGAGAAAATATATCAAAGGCTCTTAATATAGATATAAGTAAAATAAATATAAAAGCGACCACAGAAGAGGGACTCGGATTTACTGGTGAAATGCTTGGAATCTCAGCTCAAAGTATAGCTTCTGTTGAAAAATATTAGAAGATTACTATTAATAATAAAGAACAGAAGAGTTGTCTTAAAATAAAAAAACAGCACAATATACCGATTTCTTTGTTAAAATCCACCATATTGTACTTAAATCTATTTTAAGGCATCTTCCTTAATCTTGTTAGCTCCCTGATAACTATTTATTTTTAAATAAATGCTAATAGCTTAAAATACTTCGCTTAATTTATTTAATAGAATCTTTCTAAATATTTCTCCTTTATCAGAATCAATCGGAGCAAATTTGCAAACATCTTTCCACTCATCCATTGTCATGCCTATTTTACTTTCTAATTCCTTTTCCGTACTTGTTAATAATGAAGATGAAATTACAAACTCACCTAATTCTTCTGATGTCTTAAAAATTTTTAAATATAAAAATTCTTTATTGTCCCCAATCCACTTCTTATTAAACTCTTTAATAAATTTTCTAAGTTCCTCTTCTATTTTATTAGTTGGCCAATTCCATAAACAATTTATAAATTCATAATCCCTTATCATATCTACAGCAGTTTCTCTACTTATTTTTTTTGCTCTCTCTGCTTCACGAACAATTTTATCCACTGTTAAATGTGGAATTCTAGTAACTATTTTATCTTTCCCATATATCCATTTATAAAAAGCCTCTTGTAAGAATGAGTATTGAATATACCCAATCAAACTTTTTATATTTGGAAAATACCCCCACATATTATTTATTCCATTTTTATTTCCAAATATAAGACTATGAAAATAAAAACTTCCTTCAGTAGGTGGTTTTTGCATAAGCATATGACCTCTTCTTGTCTTGTTCTCGCTGATAACGTTTTCCCAATACTTGAATGAATTATACTTGTCCCTCACTTCAACTCACCTTCCTATTAATAATTAAAATCATAATATATACACAATATATTTGTCCAAATTGTATTATATAGTATATAATACAATTTAATTAGGTTTAATATGCTATAAATTTTGTTAAAATTATTTTATAATTAGTATTATCCCTTCTTTATATTATATTACATTTTATTTATATTTTGTTAATATATGTAACAAAATTATTAAAATTGATATTTTTATTTTATTACTTTATAATATTACATGTTAATACTTTGACATAAGATATGAGCAATATAGTTTCATTAACATAAAAAGTTGAAAATTTGAATTTAATTTACTTAAATAAATTTTTAAAACTCTATATATAGATATATGAGTTAAATTCTAAGGAGGATTTAAACATTGTGTTTATGTGAAATATGTAATGCAGAAGCTGATATACATCATATTGTTCACAGAAGTGAAGGCGGCTTTGATATTGAATTAAATTATATGTATTTGTGTCCATCTCATCATAGAGGGAAATATGGTCCCCATCAATCTAAGGAAGTTGATTTAAGGTATAAGCTGGATCTTCAAATAAAATTATATGAAATGTTAAAAAAGGATTATTATTCTTTTAAAGAATTAGCTTTAGAATTAAATATCCCCAAAAATACTCTTAAACGAATAACTAAAAATTTAAAACTTTACAAAGAGGGTTATAAAAAATCAGAAGTTATTTTCAAAATTATGGGTGAAAAATTCTACTCAGAAGAAATGATTGTTAATTTAACCTTAGATAAATTAATTGAAGATAGTTACTAGAAATTTACATTTAAAAATTATCGAAAAAAACCACTTACTCAACTAATTAAGCAGGTGGTTTTGCTTTGCAAACTATTATAAATTTTCTATTAATGTATTAACTATTCATAGGTCTTAATAAATCTTAAGATATATTGTACTTGCTTAAGTCTTCAAACTCATCTTCATGCTCTTGTACTACTTCTCTTTGTCTTATATAATTTTTCAATTCTGTAACCTTAGCACAGCCCCATCCAAAGTCTTTTGTTGGTAATTCGGCTTCAAATTTTTCTAATGGAGATACACTTAAATCAACAAAATTTTCTACTAGTGATAAATGTAGTTCCCGATCAGCTACATATCCAAGTGCAAGCGCCTCGTTAGATGGCATAGCTAACTCTTTTAATTCTTCCTCTAGCGTTAAATCCAATTCTCTTACGTAGCCTGTACCTGTAGTATTCAATTCTTCAGTTGTTTTTGCTTCTTCGTTTATTCTTGCTTCCTCAACATTGATATTTATTTCTTCTGCGTCTATGCTTCCTTCTTCAGAGCTTGCAATTGATTCCTCTACTCCTATGGTTGTTTCTTCATCTCTTATTACTAACTCTTCTGAATCTGTACTTAAGACTTCTACACTAAATGCTGCTTCTGCACTATAATCTTCTTGTTCTATTCTAAACATTTTAACTTTTTCTATTAAATCCCCAGCTTTATCTAATAGAATATCTGAGCTGTTATTTACTTTTTCTGCAAGTATTGCAAGTTCTACCGATGAATCTGTTACTTGTTCTAATGAAGTTGATGTATCTTTTATTTCTTCAGATAATTCATACACTGTTTCAACTATTAAATCTTTATTGTGGTTAATATCAATAAATGCATCACTTATATTTGCAACTTTAGGTGTAATTTCCTTAACCAGTTGTGCTATTTCTGAAAAAGAATTTGATGCTCGATAAATATTATTTTTTTGGTTTTCTAATTCACTGTCCATATTTTTAGATTCTTCTACTACTTTATTTATTACATTAACAAGTCTATTTAGTATTTTAGATATATTTTGAGCGGATTCCTTACTCTTATCTGAAAGCTTTCTAACTTCTTGAGCTATAACGTTAAATCCTCTTCCTGCTTCTCCTGCACTAGCAGCTTCAATTGCAGCATTAAAAGCTAAAAGATTTATTTGTTCTGAAATTCCGTTAATGATGTTAATAATTTCACCAACATTTTTCATATCTCCTTGTATATACTCAATACTAATTGCAAATTTTTCGAAAGTATCATTAACACTTGTGATTCCACTATTTAATTCCTCTATGTCTTTAGTTCCTGCTAACGATTTATCACTTACTATTGATACATCCTGATTTATTAAGTGAATATTGTCATTAGCTACATTTATACTATCACCAAACTCAGTTAATTTACTGGTTATTTCTTCGAATTCATGGCTTTGTTTATTAGTATTAATTGCGACTTCTCCAATGGATGCGGAAATTTCTTCAGTAAGAACTGCTAACTGTTCCGCAACTTCTGTTAATGATACTGAACCATCTTGAACTACATTGGCATTATTTCTAACTGTTCTTATCATCTTTCCTACAGATTCTTTTGCCTGTTCTACGCTTGTGCATATTTCAGTTATTTCATCATTTCCTTTAGCGTATTTAGGGTCAATTTTAGAATAAAAATCGCCTTTTGCAATGCCATCAACATAATCTTTAGCTCCCAATAATCTATTTATTAATCTAATAGTAAAACCTACGATTATTACAGAAATTAATAGTATCATAATAATTGTTACTATAGCGTCAACCATTCCCAAACTATTTAATGCACTTAATAAATCTTTTTCTTCAACAGTAATTCCAATAGAAAGACCAGTCTTTCCAATTGGAGAATATGTTATATATCTTACCTTTCCTTCATAAGTGTATTTCCCCATTCCGGATTGGGTTCCAATTATCATACTTTTTCCTATATTATTTAAATCATCTAATGATTCCTTATCTGAAGTCATATTTGTTATATTTTTATTTCCAGACACAAGGCTTTCATCTTCTGCCACAATAAAATTACCATTACTATCTACGATTAAGGAACTTCCTGTGTTCAAAAATTTCGTTTCATTATTTAAAATAGAAAAATCTTTACAGTCCTTTACTGATGTTATAACCCCTATAACATTACTAGATGAATCTTTAATTGGAACTGAATATGATATAACTTTTTTATTTGTGATTGGGTCTACATAAGGGCTTGTTATAGAATTTTCTCCTTTGATTGACTTCATAAAACTTTGGGTTGTTTTTACTACTTTTTTATTTCCTAATGTATCTATTGAATTTCCATTCTTGTCACTTATGCTCATTCCTAATTGCCCAATTGCTTTTAATGACGGTTTAAGAATCTCCACTTTTTTTTCCAACGGAATATCTTCATTACTAATTTCAGGATTACTTGCAATTACCTCTAGGTTTTTAATTTCACTCTTTATTTCATCATCTGCTCTAGAAGCCGCATTCTTTGTCATCTCTGACATTATATTTAAATTACTTTCTTTTAACGAATTGCTTGCAAATCTATATCCTAATCCGGATAGCACAATAAATCCAACTAATAACATGGGTACTACGAACATAATGATTTTTGTTTTAATACTTCTAATTTTTTTATTCATTTCTACCTCCTGAAATAAATATCTACTCTGAGTCTACATAATTCTATTTTATGCCACCATAATAAACTTCTTATTAAAATATGATTAAAACATTGTTAAAACAGTTAAAATATTCTTATAATCCCATCCTTGATCTATAGATTTTTTTGTCTAATTTATTGACATACAAAAATTCAATGATTATAATAAAAATAATATTAATATAAAAATGCGTTGATGAGGACAGTAAGCTAAAATCTTATTTTTCAGAGAGAGAATATACTGGTGTGAGTATTCTTAAATAAATTTAGACTGAAAACCACCTCTGAGCGGCTCTAATAAAGCCCGTATTTATCACGTTACGATAAATTTAAGTGACCTATTATTTATGGTTATTTTTAGTAGTCTTTATATCATCACATTTTTAATATTTAGACTATTTTAATTAGCACGTTTTAGGTAATTAGAGTGGAACCACGGATACTACTTCGTCTCTATTTTTTGAGATGAAGTTTTTTTATTTGCAAAAATCTAATCTAAATAATTATTTATGCTAACAACAATTATTATTCAAATTCAAGAAATTAACTATTTTTTTATATTTTGAAAGGAGTTTTAAAATGATAAAGGTAACTTTAAAAGATGGATCAGTTAAAGAATACGAAGCTGGTTTATCAGTTTATGAAATTGCTAAATCAATTAGTGAAGGTTTAGCTAGAAATGCTTGTTGTGGTATTATCAATGGTAAAATTGTTGACCTTAGACAAGAAGTTAATGAAGATGTGGAGTTAAGCATTTGTACTTTTGATTCGCAAGAAGGTAAGGACGCTGTAAGACACAGTATATCTCACGTTTTAGCTTATGCTGTAAAAAGATTATTCCCTGAAACAAAATTAGCTATAGGACCTTCTATTGCCAATGGCTTCTACTATGATTTCGATAGAGAAACTGCCTTCACAGCTGCAGATCTTGAAAAACTTGAAGCAGAAATGCAAAAAATAATAAAAGAAAATCCTTCAATTGAAAGATCTACACTTCCTAGAAGCGAAGCTTTAGAATTAATGAAGGATGAGCCTTATAAAGTAGAATTAATAAATGATCTTCCTGAAAATGAAGTAATTTCTTTCTATACAATGGGTGAATTTACTGACTTATGTGCTGGCCCTCATCTTATATCATTAAAACCAGTTAAAGCAATTAAACTTACTAGAAGTGCTGGTGCCTATTGGAAAGGTAACGAAAAAAACAAAATGCTTACTAGAATTTATGGTACTGCTTTCTTAAAGAAATCTGATCTAGATGAATTCTTAGAAGCTTTAGAAGAAGCTAAGAAGAGAGACCATAATAAACTTGGTAGAGAATTAAAACTATTCACTACTGATGAAAATGTAGGTCAAGGACTTCCGCTGCTAATGCCTAAAGGAGCTAAAATAGTTCAACTTCTTCAAAGATGGGTTGAAGATGAAGAAGAAAAAAGAGGATATCTTTTAACTAAGACTCCATTTATGGCTAAAAGCGATTTATACAAAATTTCTGGTCACTGGGATCACTACAAAGATGGCATGTTCGTATTAGGTGATGAGGAGAAAGATGATGAAGTATTTGCTTTAAGACCTATGACTTGTCCATTTCAATACACTATATATAATGCTGAACAACACAGCTATAGAGATCTTCCTATAAGATACGGCGAAACTTCTACTCTATTTAGAAATGAAGCATCAGGAGAAATGCATGGTCTTATAAGAGTTAGACAATTTACTTTAGCTGATGGTCATTTGATTGTTACACCTGAACAATTAGAGGAAGAATTCAAGGGCGTTGTTGAATTAATTCAATATTTAATGGGAACTTTAGGAATTGCTGAAAAAATAACTTATAGATTCTCTAAATGGGATCCAAACAATACTGAAAAATACATCAATGATCCTGATGCTTGGAATAAAACTCAAGATACAATGAGAAACATTTTAGATCACTTAAACATTAATTATGTTGAAGCTGATGATGAAGCTGCCTTCTATGGTCCAAAACTTGATTTACAATTTAGAAATGTTCATGGTAAAGAAGACACTTTATTTACAGTTCAAATTGACTTTGCTTTAGCTGAAAGATTTGATATGAGCTATGTAGATAAAGACGGAGAAAAGAAACGTCCTTATATAATCCATAGATCATCAATTGGATGCTACGAAAGAACTTTAGCTATGCTTATAGAAGAATATGCTGGTGCTTTCCCAACATGGTTATCTCCAGTTCAAGCAAAAGTATTACCAATCTCTGATAAGTACAATGATTATGCTGAAGCAGTTACAAAAGCCTTAAAAAACAGAGGCGTTAGAGCAGAAGCTGACTACAGAGCTGAAAAGATTGGTTATAAAATTAGAGAAGCAAGACTTGAAAGAATTCCTTACATCTTAGTTGTTGGGGAAAAGGAAGCTGCAAACAATGAAGTTTCTGTAAGAAGCAGAAAGAATGATGATGAAGGTGCTGTTAAGTTAGATGCATTCATCGAAAGAATTGTAACAGAAATAGATAACAAAGAAAGATAATTCTGCACTTAAGTGCATGACTTATCGAAATAATGAGCATGCTTTTGTTCCGTTTTCTAAGGAATTTTAATGGATGCTTCTAAGATTACAAGTTGCGTCCACAAAGCTAGCCTCAAAGTCAAGCTTTGTGGAACAACTTATAATCTAAGAAGTATAACCATTAAAATTCCTAATGAAACACTTTACAAAACATGCTCATTATTTCTATTATAGTAATGCACTTCAGTTTAGCAAAATCAATCTACTTGTACATAATTTTTTAATAGTAACCTTCTTCTATATCTGGATATGCGTCCTTTATTGTTGTGAGCTGTTTTTCTAATTCAGTAATTTTATTTTTCATATTACCTGTTAACAAATTCTTGTTTTTTAGTTCTTCTTTATTCTTATTCACTAACTCATTTGTTTTCTGAATTTCATTTTCTATTTCAGCAAAAACTGAGTATTCCTTCTTAAAATAAGGCTTTTGCTTTGCTTCTTCAATCAGCTTATTTTCAACTTCAATCATATTTGATTCATTAACAAGCTTATTTGCCTGTTCCTTCCAAAGTTCCAGAGAAAACATACTTTTTAATGTTCCGTGTTTATTTTTAGAGTTATTAATATTATTTTCAGCTATTTCTTTTTTACTACGTAATTCATCATAGTTCATATACGATGGTAGAAGAATTCTTTTTTCAGAATTCAAAATAATAGATTTAAATTCTTCCCTATAGTTCTCGTATCTTTGTACAAGTAAATTACTAGATTCCGATAATTGTTTAATAATAAATTCTACTCTTTGGCTTTCTTCTAACAAAAATTCCAATGAACTCTCCATTTCTTCCTTTTCCATAAAGATATCATTATATTTTTGCTGTTTTCGTTTCCAAGACTCTATCATCCTAGTATAACTTTCCAGATTGGCTTCATCATTATTTTCAATTAAATCTATGCTTATTATCCCAAGTACTAATAATGGTAGTAGTTCCATTTGTTGATTTTGATTTATAGAAGCAGTTCCGCTATATAAAAACAGCAACACCATAAAATACTCATTTAAGAGCTTTGAATTCACTCCGCCCTCGCCATATGCCTTAGATAATGTTCTATTTGATATTAAGCTTTCAACTTCAAATATAATTGCAGAAATCTCCTGATACGAAGTGGAATTACTCAAGTCTACCATTATTGATATAAATATAAAGGGCTGTGATTTTATGGATGACTTAAACATCACTTCTGACATGTTATCTAAATTGAATTTATCATAATATATTTTTTCTTTGATTATATTTTCTTCATTTTGCTTTAACTCCATAATTTTTCCATAGATTTTATCAGTTAATTCTTCACTTATATGTAAATTTATATTTTTATTCTTTAAAGAAGATATTATTTTATCTAGATAATATCTAATTATAGCGTCTAATTTTTTTACTCCACCCTTAAAGTCTTTTTTGCTTTCTAAAATTTCATAAGCCTTATCAACCATATTTTCTAGAGCTTTAATAAATTGTTTCCTATTATATATGCTTCCTAGTGGAACTTGAGATAATTTAATTAATTTATAATATAATAGTAATTTAATTTCATCATCACTTACATTTTTCAGGTCTTCTAAATTTTTATTCAGTAGTGTTAAAAATTTCTCTTCATTAGATTTCAAAAATAATTCTTTAGATTTATTTATAAAGCTTGGCGCTGTATTAATATTATTAATAATCGTATATATAATCCTAAGCTCCTTACCCTCTAGCCTTAAAAATCCTTTATACAGTGATTTATATTTGATTCCTCTTTTAATTTTTTCGTTTAGAATTTCTTTGAATATTAGTACTTTTCTTTTGACCTCAGCCATATTTTTGTTATAATTAATTATATTCTCATTAAATACTCTATTTTGAAAATTTATTTCCATTGTTACATTATTTTTTTGAGTTTCTAATGATTTTTGTAAATCACTGCTGTAAGAAAATTCTACCGTCTCCAAGATATCCTGATATTGATTAGTCAGCTTTACTAGTTTTTCATATGCTTGTCTTACTTTTCTTAATTCTTCTTCAAGATAGTGTTCACTATCTTCTATCTTATTATCCTGTTCTTCTAAATTTCTTATTAAATCTTTTAATTCTTGATTTTTTATTTCAGCCTTAACAAGCTGACTCTCTTTTTCAAAAAGCAGTTCCTGATTTTCGTTACATCTCTGCTTTAGTTTATCAAGCCTTTTCATGTAAAACTTATAATCATTTTCTACTTGTGCCACTTGATTTTTCTGCACTTCAATTTTCTTAGTCAACAGTATTTTAGTTTCTTCAAGGTAAGATTTTTCTTTCTTTATTTCTATGATAATATTATTTAATTCACCAATAGCCTTTGACTGGCTGCTAACCTCAATAATCTTTTGTCTCAGATTATTTATCTGCTTATCCTTAAGTGATATATCATCTCTAATTTTACTAATTTCCTTTTGCATATATTCAATAGTACTTGGCGCCCTAAAGCTCAAGTTCTTAACTAATTTAATTTTCTGACCTTCTGTTTTTCTTAAATACCAGCACAAAATATTGTGCATGCTCTCTAAAATCTCAATAGGATGTTTTAAAATTTTTCTATTTCTATTATTACGTGAAGCATGTTCGTATCCGTTAATCAGTACAGTTTCAATATAGTTAATAATTTCTTCTGGAAAAGAAAAACTAGTACTAAGTTCAATATTATTAAGTAAGTTCCATGCTGATGTATTACTTTCAATTTTATGTTTCTCAGCAATATCCTTTAAAATCGCCTCCAATACTTTCCTAATAATAATCTTAGTAATAGCAGGAAAGTACTCACATAAATGTTCAGCCCTAATTAACTCTTCATAATATTTCTCTACACTAGTTTTTTTCAAGTAAATAAAATTACTCTCATTACACTCCATAGTTCTCCCCCTAATACATGTAAGTTACTATCCTATAACAATCAATTATCCTATAAATTCCTTCTCAGTTATAATAAAATCCACTGGAACATCCTGCTCACTCATTGGAACCTTATCTAGTACTTGAAGGCTATAGGCCAATGCTAATTTCGTTATTTTTTTTATATTATCACCATTAATCTTCTTAAAAAATCTATCATAGAAACCTGCTCCATAACCCATTCTCCCGCCGTTTCTATCAAAAGCTACCCCTGGAACTACTATTAAGTCTAATTCATTAGGATTTATATGAGGATCTTTTTTTGAAGGTTCTAAAAGTCCATAATTGGTTTCAATAAGGTTATCAAAAGACTTAATTTCAACTGCGTCCATGATTCTAGTTTCAAATTCAGTCCTCGGTATATATATTCTCTTATTATCTTTCAAAGCTTTACAAATTATACTTTTAGTATCTATTTCCGAATCATATGATATATAAATAAATATATTGGTTGCTTCTTTGTAATACCTGCTCTCATAAAGTTGGTCTGATATCATTTTATCCATCTTCTCTTTTTCAGTTGTATTCATATTTTTACGTTTTATTAAAATCTCTTTTCTTAATGCCTTCTTATTTTCAAAGATGCTCATAATATCAGCTCCTACGATTATATTTTTATTTGATAATAAAATTAAATGTTATTTTCTATGATAATTTACCATATTAATTATAATTTTACTTATTAATTTGTATTATGTCCATGATTTTATACATGTGATAGTACTTCTAATCCATTATTTATATATTGTTTTAATAAATTATATTTTATATGTACTTATATTTATTGATTATACATATATCTTTTAATATAATAAGATGAAAATTAAATATGCATTCAAAGGAGAGTAATTTATGAATTATAATGTTGAATTAATTAAGCAAGATAAATTTAAACCAACATTTTGGTCCGGCGGCATGGCTACGGAATTAACAACATACCCGTCAAATTCTAACTATGCTAGTAGAAATTTTCTATGGAGACTTGGAGTGGCTAAGATAGATATACCTGAATCTACTTTTAGCAGCCTGCCAAAAGTTTCACGAAAATTCATGGTTACTGAAGGTCAAATAACTCTCAATCACGAAAATAAGTATAAAAAATTACTTAATCCTTTTGATCAAGATAACTTTATGGGTGATTGGAAAACTACAACTTATGGTCAAGCTTCTGTTTTTAATTTAATGACACGAGAAAATTACAATGGTGAATTAATCCATTTAAATATTAATCCTAAAAAAAATACTAAATTTAAATATAATGCTTTACTAGGTAACGATTTAGTGTCAGTCTGCTTTTATGTTACTAATGGAAGTTTCAAATCAATTATTAATAATAAAATTTTTAAAGTTAATGCCAATGACTTGTTATTATTAAAAGACATAACTTCAAATTCTATAGAGGAATTAATTCTTGTTAACTGTTCCTCACAAATTACTCACATAGTAACAAGCATAATATATCGCCAGTAAACATTATATAAAGGTACAATCTCAAATTATTACTTCTAATTTGAGATATTCCTTTTTAATTTTTTTGAAAAATACTATAATTTAAATTCTTTAACTTTAATCTCAGGTCTCCTAAAGACTATTTCCTTCTTTATTTCATAAGTCTCTTTGTCTATAGTAATCCTATAAATATCCGGACAGCCTTCTTCTCTCCACTTTCTCATATATTTTGCTGTTGCATCTATGTCTGTATAATAATTTTGATCATATACATCCGAAAATTCTAAATAAGATAATATACTATTTTTGTCTAAAATTAAATTTTCCTTATTTATATTTTTACATATTGGAATAAAAAATCGTAAAGGCACTTCATATTCATATCTTCCTTTAATAGTTTTTGCTTCCATTAGAGCTCTTTTAAATAAAATATTCTCCTTATTAGCTTCATCAACTTTTAATTTAAATATTAATTTTCCGCTCTTGCTTTTCTCTAATTTTACCTTGATCATTTGCTCACCATCTGTCTTAATTTTTATATATCTTCTTTTATTTTATCATGACTAAGCCTAGCTGTCTAAAACCAAAAAGCACCATTAAACAATATATAAAAGAAGAAACACTTATTGTAAAAAAATAAATATAGGTGTTTCTTCTTTAATAATAGTATTAAGTTATCATAAGCTATAATTAATTAATTTTGAATTTTTCTAATTCCGAATCCAATTTTTCTGCTAATACCTGAAGTTCATCTGCATATTTTGTAAATCTATCCATAACAGCAGTTATCTCTTCAGTTGAAGCCGTTACTTCTTCTGATGCAGAGGCAGTTTCTTGGGAAATGGATGAAATATTTTCAATTTCTGATACTGCACTTTGCTTCTTTTCATTTACATCAGTGATAGATAATTTTATTTCTTCAACCTTATTTATCATTGTTTCAATTGCTTTAAGGATTTCTTTAAATATTTCTTGGGTTTGATCTACTGCTAAATCTTGTTCATTTACTACATATTCAGTAGATTTAATCGCCTTAACAGCTGTATCAGATTTTTTCTGAATATTTGTTATAATCGCCTTAATCTCTTCAGTTGATGCTTTAGACTCTTCTGCTAATTTTCTTATTTCTTCTGCTACAACGGCGAAACCTTTGCCCGCTTCACCTGCACGTGCAGATTCTATACTTGCATTCAATGCTAAAAGATTAGTTTGCTCTGTTATTTCAGATATGGTTTCAGATATGGTATTTATTTTCTTAGTACTTTCATTCATATCTGCAACTATATCATTAACTTCAGTAGTAGCTATTTTAGTTTTATGTGATTTTTCTATTAATGTATCTACCATGGATAAGCCCTTTGCGCCTAATTCCTTAGTACTTATAGAAAGTCTATCCATTTCGTTAGAATTTGTACTAATTTTGTCTAACTTACTTGATAGTTCATTCATCTCTGAAACTCCATTTTGAGCATTTTGTGATTGATTTGTTGCGCCTTCTGAAACTTCCTCTATAGCCTTTGCAACTTCTGCTACTGACGCAGTTACCTCTTCCGACATACTTGCAAGGTTTGATGAAGTCTCAAGAACAATTTTAGATGACTTAGTAACATTATTCATAAGTTCTGCTATATTCTGTATCATCTCATTAAAAGAATAAGCTAAATCCATAAATTCATCCCTTGTTGATGGAACTATAGATACAGTTAAATCTCCACTTGAAGCTTTTCCGAATACCCCTTTTAAATTTTTAATATTTTTTGCTATACCCTTGCTTAGTATTAAAGATAATGCTATAGAAATTAAGAATATAACTGATACTATGATTAGCATTGTTACCAATATTGAATTTGTATCATTAGAAATTTCTTTTTCATCTAATGTAGCTACAAGCTTCCACCCAGTAACATTGTTTGTTGCATAAGCTCCAAACTTCTTAACATTATTATACTCATAAGTTACAAATCCACTATCAGATGATTTTGCTTTATCCCAAAATGATTGCTTAGAAGCTGCATCTGTACCCAATAAATCTTTGCTAGGGTGCGCAATCATATACTTTCCATCAACATCAGAAGCAAATACATAACCAGTAGCTCCTATCTTCTTAGAAGCAATTTTCTCTGTAAGCGTGTCTATAGAAATATTCATTGCGCAAACACCTACCACTTTATTGTCTTTTTCAACAGTCCTAGCTATGGAAACAGTGTTTTTACCTGTTTGACTGTCCTTAAACGGTAATGTTACAATTACTTGCCCCTTGTGTTCTAGTGCCTGCTTATACCAAGGTCTCTCAGTTGGATTATATCCATCTGGCATTTTATCATTTGGGTATATTTGAAATCTACCATCAGCGGTTCCAAAATACACACTAAATGCATCATTATTGCTTTCTTTTACATTTTGCAATAGTCCTGGTATATAACTATATGGTTCACTGTTTTCAGCATTAACGAAATTATAATTGGTTGACAGCATTTTAACAGTATTTGAAAAACCATTAAAGTAGTTATCTATTCCATCATTTACTTCCGAAAGTGTTTGCTGGCTTGTCACTTTTAATTTCTCATTAAGAATTGAATTTGCCTGCCAATAAGCACCATAACCTAATATTATTAGTGGAATTACACATATCCCTACTAAACTAATAATCAATTTAGTACGTATACTATTAAACTTGAATTTTTTTGATTTCACTTTACTCCTCCTTATAGGTAATGAATATTATTTTCATCATTATTTTTTGTATTTTCTGCAATTTATTACATATGATTATTATTATCGTCTTATACTTACACTTCTTTAGAAATAATTAATTATTTTATTAAATCTTTAATAAAATAAAGTCAAAATATAGGATATTACTCATTCAAAATTTAACTATATTAATTAAAAATTTAAAAAAAACAGGTCTTTCAACCTGTTTTAATTGTAATTAATATTTTGTTTTCTAACTTCCAGAGCTTTCATATTTGTTAATCCCTTTAAGCCATATTAAATATGAAATACATAATCCGATAATAGCCACTAGAAAAGTCAATATAACTCCTGAAAATAAACTTCCCTTTCCTAAAAAATAAGCACCTGGATAATAACCAGTAAATGCAAATGGAATTATAAACGTCAGTATATTTCGTATTGTATTAGGGTAAATGCCAATTGGATACCTAGTAAAATTACTTAGCTGATATGTCATAAATAAATACGACTGTGCAAATTTAAGCCAGAAAGCTATAGACGCTACTGCAAGCTTTATTGCTGTATATATTAAGCTTCCACATATAACAGCAAATATAAATAATACTAGCTTGCTAAATGTAAAATTAATACCTAAATTATTAGAGGATATAACAGCTAAAATTATTCCTATTATTAATTCACCAAATCCATCTGGTTGAAATCTTTCTGCCAAAACCTGAAACAATGGATTTAACGGTCTTATTAAATATCTATCGAAATTTCCATTAACTATTATATACCCACTCAGCATCCATAGATTATCTGTAAATATATGATCAATTCCTCTTGGTATTTGTGAAAATCCATATATAAATAATATTTCATAAAAACTCCACCCACTTAAATTCGGAATTGTATTAAAAATTAATTTAATAAATATTATATTTGCTCCCTGAACTAAAGTAAAACCTATTAAGCCTAAAATAAAATCAGCCCTATATTCAATTAATGATTTTATATATTGTTGTAAAAATTTATTATATAGAATTAAATATTTCTTCATTTAAATTATCCCCCTAAAATAGTAATCTTTTTAATTAGGGTATTCCACATAACTCTTGCTATTACTACTAATATTATCAGCCATGCCACTTGAACTGCTATTTCTTTAATTAATTCAGCGCCTGTTAACTTACCCAAATAAATCATAGTAGGTGTATATATCATTGAACTAAACGGAAAAAAACTGAATATCCCTTGAACTGCTTTCGGGAAGAATACCAGTGGAATTAAAGTCCCTGATAATAATTCTGATACAGCCCCCATCATTTGCGACAATCCCCACATGTTAGTTATTTTAAACGAGAGTAATCCGAAAGCATATCTATAATATAAATTTATGAGCATCCCTAATACTGCACTTACAAAGTAAAACATAATATTAACTAAATTTATACTTCCCGTATATTTATAATACAAAATCGTTATAACTATGAAAGAGGCTACAAATATAACTATAAAATTATACATGATATTACCGAGCCCTTGAAATATCATTCTTTTTTCATAGCTAATTGGCCTAATTAAATTAATTGCAATTGAACCATCTTTAACTTCTCTATACATATCCTGAAGTATATCTGCTGATATAACTAAAGAGGTAATGAACGATATTAAAATATATATGATCATTTCATTTAGAGAAAATCCATTCATTATATTATTTTGAGAACTCCCATACACTGCCTTCCATAAATAATAAGTTACTGCAAGCATTACTGCTTGACCTAATATAAAAATAACTGCATCAGCCCTATATGATAATTTTCTCTGGAAAACATTTATTGCAAAGGGTAGATAAGTCTTTAATTTCCTGCTTTTACTCATTATCTACACCTCATTTCTATATATTTTTTTAACTATTTCCTCAATGCTTGTCTCATTCACCGAAAAATCTATAATATTGCTTTTCTCCATTAACCTGCCTATAATCTCTGTAGTTGAGGTATTATTTTTATTAAAAGTTACTGTAAGTTTATTTTCATTAATATCAAGTTTTATGTTTTCTTCATCCAATTCCTTGATATATTCCACCTCATCTAACTCAATTTTTTGTTTCATTTGTATTTCTATATTAGTCATATATCCATACTTTTCTTTTATTTCTTTCAGCCCGCCATCATAAATCAGTCTTCCAGAATCAATTATTATTATACGATTACATAATTCCTCTATATCATTTAAATCATGTGTTGTTAGAATGACTGTTGTTTCATAATCTTCATTTATTTTTTTAATTGCTTTCCTAACTTTATCTTTAACAACTACATCCAATCCAATTGTTGGCTCATCTAAATATATTACTTTTGGATTATGTATAAATGCTGCTGCAAGATCTGCCCTCATTCTTTGTCCTAATGATAAAGTTCTAACAGGACTTAACATAAAAGGTTCTAAGTCTAATACTTCATTAAGAAATTCCATTCTTTTTTTATACTCTTCTTCTTCAACCTCATAAATATCTTTTAGAAGCGAAAAGGTTTCCGATAAAGGCAGGTCCCACCATAACTGAGTCTTTTGCCCAAATACTACTCCTACATTCTTAGCATTATCCTGTCTATCTTTATACGGTACTTTTCCATTTACTAAAACCTTTCCACTAGTTGGAGTGAGAATACCCGTCATCATCTTAATAGTTGTAGATTTTCCTGCTCCATTTGCACCAATATATCCAACAATCTCTCCGTCATTAATTTTAAAACTTATATTATCAACTGCAACTTTATTGGTATATTCCTTTGAAAAAAATGATTTTATTGCCCCTTTGAATCCAGGATATTTCTTATTCATCCTAAATTCTTTTTTTAGGTTTTCAACTTCTATCATGCTATTCACCTCTTTCTTTTTTGCTTATTTAAATTAATTTTAATATAGTTAATATACATCGAAAGATATTTAACCCACTTATGGCAATTATATCAAATAAGCTTGATTTTATTTGTATATATTTAATATAATATGTATATATCTCATGTAAATATTAAAATTAATAACTAGATAGGATGGATGTATATTGGATAACTCTTTCAAATCAGATATGGATATTTTTAATAATGATATCTATTTTTTAATTGAGCTTAGAGCAAAACCGCAGATATTAGAAATAGTTAAACAGAAGCATTTAGCAGAAATTGCTGATGAAATACCAATACAGGATAAGAAAAATGATTTGATCATTTGGAATGCTATGTATACTCGAGAGATAGTTGAAAATGGTATTTTAACTAGATACCTTCATCCTGTGTACAATAAATTTTATGATTTAATTCCAGCCCTCAATACTTTGCAGGCTCTTCAAGAGCTTGAAATACAAATGATAGATACATATATCAACTTGCTTATAAACGATGTTGAGGTTAAAGATAACTTCGTAATTAATAGAATATTAAAGCATCTTCATCTCAATATAGAAAGCCAGATTTCACTAAAAAAATTAGCTAGCGACTTAAATTTATCTGAAGGTTACATATCTGATTGTTTTAAAAAGCATATGGGAATGACTATTATGAAATATGCTAAGAAAATAAGAATAGATAGAGCAAAGGTTTTGCTTGTGACTACTACTAGTAGTATTTTAGAAATAGGTTTAACTCTAGGTTTTCATGATCAAAGTCATTTTCATAAGGTCTTTAAATCTTTTACTGGGGTTTCACCTTCTGAATATAGAAATAATAATTTTGGATAAAAAGCATAGCTTTTAATTTAGCAAAAGAAGACTAAAAATTTGAACTCTCAAATTTTTAGTCTCTTTTATTAGTTGAATTTAATGCTTACCGGCATCGATACCAATCAAGTCAAGTTTAACTTAATATTAGCAATTATAACTTCCAAATATCTTCATTATATTGAGCAATTGTACGATCTGAAGAGAAGAATCCTGCTTTGCTGATATTAATTAATACTTTTTTATTCCAAGCTTCTCTATCTTCATAATCTTTAAATACGATATCTTTAGTCTTAATATAATCTTCTACATCAAGTAAAGTCATGAACCAGTCTTTATTAACTAATTCTTTATGAAGTCTTGTAAGGTTTTCTTCATCTCCAACTTCTAACATTTCATCACTTATAATAAAGTCAACTAGTTCTTTAATTGCTGGTTTCTTATAGAATTCCTTAGAAACATAATCTGCCTTCTTGTAATGTTCAATAACTGTTTCAGAAGATTCACCAAATATATAGATATTTTCATCTCCAACTAATTCATGAATTTCAACGTTAGCTCCATCTTCAGTTCCTAAAGTTAATGCACCATTTAGCATGAACTTCATGTTACCAGTACCTGATGCTTCCTTAGATGCAAGAGAAATTTGTTCTGATACATCACAAGCAGGTATTAACTTAGAAGCCTTAGTTACATTATAGTTTTCAACCATAACAACTTTTAAATATTTATTAACTTCTGGATCGTTATTAATTATTTCTTGTAGACAAAGAATAGTATGAATTATATCTTGTGCAATTATATAAGCTGGTGCAGCTTTAGCTCCAAATATCATTGTTATAGGAGTAGTTGGCTTATTACCGCTCTTTATATCTAAATACTTGCTAATGATATAAAGTACATTCATTTGTTGTCTCTTATACTCATGAAGTCTCTTAATTTGAATGTCAAAGATAGAATTTTCATCAATTTCTACACCTTGAGTTTCTTTTAAGTATTTCTTTAATGCAACCTTGTTTTCTCTTTTGATTTCTCCAAGTTTATTAAGTACAGCTTTATCATTTATAAACTTTGCTAATTCTTCTAACTTAGTAGCATCCTTCTTATATCCCTCTCCGATAAGTTCTGAAATATAATCAGCTAATTTGTTATTACAGTGAATTAACCATCTTCTAAAAGTTATACCATTAGTCTTATTATTGAATTTTTCTGGATATATATCATAGAATGGTTTTAGCTCTTCTTCTTTTAAGATATCAGTATGTAGCGCAGCAACTCCATTAACGCTGTATCCATAGTGAATATCCATATGAGCCATGTGAACTCTCTTATCTTTATCTATAATAGCTACTTTTTCATCTTTAAACTTAAGCTTAACTTGGTTGTCTAATTCTCTGATTATTGGTAATAAATGTGGTACAACCTTTTGTAAGTAAGCTATTGGCCATTTTTCTAAAGCTTCTGCTAATATTGTATGGTTAGTGTAAGCACAAGTCTTTGATACTATTTCAATAGCCTCTGACATTGGTATTCCCTTTTCTCCAAGTAGTCTTATTAATTCAGGAATAACCATAGATGGATGAGTATCATTAATTTGAACTACAACATGTTCATATAGTTTATGAAGATCATATCCATTTTCTTCTGCTTCAAGTAAGATTAATTGAGCAGCATTGCTAACCATAAAGTATTGTTGATAAATTCTTAATAAATGTCCTGCTTCATCACTATCATCAGGATACAAGAATAATGTTAAATTCTTCTTAATATCTTCTTTATCAAAGTTAATTCCTTCTTTAACTAAAGTTTCATCTATTGTATCTATATCAAATAGACGAAGTTTATTTGAAGCTTCTTGATCATAGCCAGTTACATCTATATCATATAGTGTTGAAGTAGCTGTAAATCCTGCAAATGGAACTTCAAATTTAATATCAGATTTATTTAACCAGCTTTCGCTTGTTATCCATGGATTTTTAATTGTTTTTTGTTTACGATCTTCAAAAACTTGTTGAAATAATCCAAAGTGATAGTTTAATCCAACACCATCTCCATTTAAACCTAAAGTCGCAATTGAATCAATGAAACAAGCTGCTAATCTTCCAAGTCCACCATTTCCTAATGAAGGTTCTAATTCAATTTCTTCAATTTCAGTCAAATCCTTACCATTCTTAGCTAAAACATCTTTAACCTCTTCATAAAGGCCTAAATTAATTAAGTTATTAGATAATAATTTACCAATTAGGAATTCTGCTGAAATATAGTATAACTTTTTCTTCCCCTTATTAGCTCCTTTTTTCTTAATTGTACCCTTTGATAATTCTAATAATGCTAAATAGATTTCTTCATTACTCGCCTTGTTAATTGCTTTATTAAACCTTTTCTTTAAGATTTCACTTAAATTCTTTTCTAACATAATTATTCTTCCCACCTTAATTAAATTATTTATTTTTATACCCATGAGTAATATCTTCGATTTAGCCTTATTATATCAATTTGTGTATAATCCGATTGTATATTTATCATGTTTTTTGTATATTTATCATATGAATTTAGTTTCGAATATATGTAAATAATGGGCTCTATAATAATTTGTATTTTTATTATTAATTTGCTATTATAATATATAACTTATAGAATGATATTGTATTATCATATTACTTGCATAGATATGATTTAATTACCGACTTAAACATTATTGTACGCACTTTATCTTAAAAAAAACAAATGGAGGTAGTCATTATGGAAAACGGAAAATATATTGCTTATGTTGGAACGTATACTTATGGTGATAGTAAAGGTATATATAAACTTACGCTTAATGAAAATGATTGTAAAATAGAAGATATAGAACTTGTTAGTGAGCTTGCACATCCTACTTACTTAACAATTAATAAAAATAATACACATCTTTACTCAGTTGTAAAGAATAATGAGAATGGTGAAAAAGGAGGAGTTGCAGCCTTTGAAATAAATCCTGCTAATTATAGCCTAACTCCTCTAAATTATAGCCTTAGAAGTGGCAAATCACCTTGTCATATAATTCTAGATAAAGCCAATGAATATGTATTTACTTCAAATTATCACAAAGCAGAACTTATTTCCTATAAAATTGCTTCTGACGGCAGCATTGAAAAAGATTTAGACACTGCAGTTCATGTTGGCTCTGGTCCTAATAAACCTAGACAAGATAGCGCTCATATTCATTTCGCTGATTTTACCCCTGATGGAGAGTATATATATACTATTGATTTAGGATTGGACAAGCTATCTTTATATAGCTTAAAGGATGGATATCTAAAAGAGGATTCTGACAGAAGTATAAATTTAAAACCTGGTTCTGGTCCAAGACACATGGATTTTCATCCAAATGGTAACTTTGCATATTTGCTTACTGAGTTAAGCTCAGAAGTTTCAGTGTTAAAATATGATAAAGTTAATAAAACTTTTGAAGCAGTTCAATATATATCTATGCTTCCTGATGATTGCTCCGTTGAAAGTACTGGTGGTGCAATTCATCTTTCTTCTGATGGCAGCTATTTATACACTTCAAACCGTGGATACGACAGCATAACTGTATTTAAAGTTGATTCAATCTCTGGAAAATTGACTTTTGTATCAAATACTAAGCTGCAAGGTAAAGCTCCACGTGATTTTTCCCTATCACCTTCAGGTAAATTTTTAATTGCAGCAAATCAAACTACAAACAATGTTGAATTGTATTCAATTGATAAATCAACTGGAGAATTAACGTACTTAAACATTTCTGAATATATACCAAACCCTGTTTGCATTAAGTTTTTAAATTAATACAAAAGCTAGGCACTTCAAAATTCCTTAAAGTGCCTAGCATATATATCTTATTATTTAATTTCTACACCTATAAATTATAGTTCTTTTTTACATTTTATCACTATAAATTTAAATGGAGGTTTATTTTCCATATTCTTATGTGGCTCAATAATTTCAAAAAATTCTATTAGTCCATATTCTCCAAATTCTTGCTTTATTGAGTCAGAATCATAAAAAAACATTTTTAACCCTTCCATTATCTCGAAATAGTCTTTATCCAGCTGTTTGCCCTTTCCAAACATTGGAGCTTCTCTTGAAATAGTAGTAAAAATCATATATCCGCTTGGCTTTAACTGATTATAGCAATCTTTAATAAACTTATTTCTCTCACTATTATTTAATAAGTGAATAAGTGCATAACAAAATATACCGTCATAAAGTTTGTTATCAAAAGGCATATCAGTTACTGAACCATGAAAAATATTAATATTAAGCCCTTTTTGTTTTGCCAAATCAATCGCTGTTTTTGAAATCTCAATACCTGTTACATTTATTCCGTTGTCAATAAAAATCTTTGCGTTTCTACCATATCCAATACCAGGTATCAATACATCCTTAACTTTCTTTTCAATGAAAAAGTCCTTTGTTAAAATTGCTGAGTCTGAAGGTTCAAATCCCCACATCATTTGATTTTCTATAAAACTTGTTTCCCAGAATTCTGTCATACTCTATCTCCTTTATATAATTATGTTATAGATAGCCTCTATAATAACTATCTTATTAAGAGGCTATATTTTTTTACCTATAATCTTTTTTTGTAGGAAATTTGTTTTAATATCCTTTTATAATATTGGTACACAAATTTCACAATGATGCTTATTTATCATCTCCATTGCATATCGTTCAAGAATGGGCCTTCTATCATCAAATTCATAATTTCTTTTTGATAACTCCGAAAATATCTCCATCCATGCTTTTTGCATAGCATCTGCTGTATGACTTATTCTAAACACACAATATTTCCCACCGATAGTTTTTCCAAAATTAATATACTTATTATCAACCTCAAATTCCTTCGAAACAACTAAACAAGCATCATAGCGACAATCTTTAGGTTCTGTAATCTTAGGATTATCTTGAGCTATTCCTAATATAATTGAATTTTCATTTAATAAGTCTCTTTCTCTAGCCCAACTTTTTAATTGTTCCATTACTTGTACATTCTCTGAACCGTAAGGACCTGTTTTTCGCATATAAGCAATTTTGTATGATGGTATCATTTCAATATTAATATTCATAACTTACCTTCTTTTTAATAGAGTACATCGATGCCTGAATTCATCATATAATGCTTTAAAATGCATTTCAACTTATATTTTAAAATTTCTAAATTATAATTTTTATTCCATTTAAGAACATTCTATACTAATAAGGTGAACTATTTGAATCAATAGAATAAAGTACATGCTCCCTTAGAGGACTCCCCTCAATAATATTCGGATGTTCAAATTCCATAACTTTTGCCATACCAATCTTCTTCATTACATTTTCTGATTGAATATTTATTTTTGAAGTGAAACTATATATTTTATTGAATTCTAGTGTTTCTAATCCATATTTTAAACATGCCTTTGCCCCTTCTGTTGCAAATCCGTTAGCCCACGCTTCATACTTAAGTCTCCAGCCTATTTCAATACAAGGAGTAAATTGAAAGTTGAAGTTTGGTAAGTGGAATCCAATAAAGCCGATAAAATCATTATTATGTCTCGTTTCAACTGCATAAAGGCCATAGCCGTAATTTCTAAATTCATCTTGAATTATATTGTCTAATTGAATCCAAATATATACTTATTCTCTCTTTATGTGACTGTACATATTTATCAGATTCAACAAAGCTCAGAAACTCTCCCTTAGTCAACCACAAATATGATATAGTTTCCCCTTCTTGAAGTATAATAGACTCTTTATCACAATCAGTTTCACACAAGTAGCCATAAAATATTGTCTCTTTGCTCATGCATTTATATATCTGCTTTAATTCTTTTGCTTCAATACCTGTTTCTTCTTTAAGTTCTCTAATTGCTGCAGTATTCGGTTCTTCACCTTTTATTGCACTACCACCAGCACTTGCTTCATATAGTCCAGGAAAATTAGGCTTTTTCCAATCTCTTTGCATAAGCAGATACATTCCATCTTTATGTTTAACTATTATTTCACTTACCAAATGAAATAATCCTTTAGGAATTGCTTCTCCTCGAATCAAATCACACCCAGCAAGTGTGCCATCTTGTTTATATGCATCCCATATTTCCATGATCTAATCACCTCTCCAAACTTACAATCTAAATAGCTATATTTTTAATTTCCATACCTTTTTAAAAAATCAACTTCATTTTATTCAATGATTATTTCCATAAATCCAACTTTAAATGGTAAGAATTCGAATTCTTTAGTACCTTTATGTACAAAACCATTTTTTTGATACCACTGTTTTAGAATCGTGTTTTCTTCAATAATACCAATACTAATGATTTTTCCATTTAACTCTTTAACTATTTTTTTAGCAAATTCTAATAATTTTTTTCCATAACCAAAATGTCTATACTCCTGCAAAACTGTAATTTTCTCTAACTCATAATGTTCACAACTCTTCTTTTCTAATTGCATAAACCCAATAATTTTATCATCAACATTTATTGAATACATTAAATTGCCTTTGTTTTTATCAGCAATTAATCTATCAACTTTGATAAATGTACCATTTGTGGGGCAGTTTTCATTATTTAACCCAAAATCTTTTGCTACTGTTCCAAAGCCTTTCCTTATAACTTCAGCACATTCTTCTAATTCATTTATTGATAATTCCTTGAAAGTACATTCTCTCATTCCCACTCCTCCAATATGAACTAAATACATAATTTAATGTACTGTTATTTATTCACCTGCAATTTATTCTCGTCGTTCTCAATAACCTTTACACCGCTATTTGTTCCTACAATAATGCGCTTACACATATTAAGAAATAATCCTACTTCCAAGACTCCTGTTATTGGATTAACTTTTTTATAAACCTCATCAATGTTCATTGATTTTCCTATATGTAAATCAACTATATAATTACCATTGTCAGTTATAAAAAACTTTTCGTCTTTCATTCTTATTTCAGGGTTTAAAGAATAATCCTTTAATTTTCTAATTATGTGTTTATAGCCGTATGGCAATATTTCAACTGGTAAAGGAAATTCGCCAATACTATCAACTAATTTACTTTCATCCATAATCCAAATTACTTCATTTGCCAAATTAGCAACAATTTTTTCTCTAAATAATGCTCCACCGCCGCCTTTAATAGCAT
Source organism: Clostridium sp. LS (assembly GCF_002760435.1). Classification (GTDB taxonomy): domain Bacteria; phylum Bacillota; class Clostridia; order Clostridiales; family Clostridiaceae; genus Clostridium. The sequence goes on along the minus strand of NZ_AUUU01000003.1, from coordinate 64,007 downwards.
TAAATTGCTTATCTATTTCATCTACACCGTCAATTGCTAAATCAACAAAATCCACTTCATCTATTGATACTAAAGGAATGTGCAACTCTTTTGCCAAGCTCTCTGTACCTTTTGATGTTGCAACTGCCTTTATGTTGATACCATTTTGAACCAGTTCTCCAACCCTTTTAATCATGTAATACGCTGTAGAGCCAGTTCCTAACCCTAATATCATTCCATCCTTTATATACTCTACTGCCTTTTCCCCTGCAATTCTTTTTTGTTCCATTTTACACCTCCTAAAAATTTAAAACTTCATATATTACTGAAACACCCTGTGAAGCTAGCACATTCTGTATTTTGAGAATGTACTAATTAATGGTATTACTATTTAATCACTATATAAAATCAGCCAATTCCTTTAATGTAGAAAAGTATCTCTCATAATTATATTCATTGTCTTTCCTTACTAATATTGCCTCAATACCCGCTCTTTTTGCTCCTTGTATATCAGCAGTATAATTATCTCCAATCATAGTTATACTTTCAGCATCATTTAAGTCAAAAAGCACTTTTTCATATATTTTAAAATTAGGTTTCTCATACCCTACATGTGCTGAGGAATATACTTTTATAAAATAATCTCTTATACCTAAACTCTTCATTAACTCTTCCAATTCAGGCACATGATTTGAAAGTATTATATTAGAATATCCTTTTTCGATTGCACTTTTTAAGCAAAGTATAGTATCGTCATAGATACGCCAATTACTTGGATTTATATATTTTTCTCTTATACAACTCGATATTTTGTTAGCAACAACATCTTCGACTCCAAGCTTTTTTAATATCCCCTTAAAATATTCATTCATATATTCCCACCAGTTTTTATCTTTAAAAAATTCCTTATGAGCTATTTCTGGAGAATGCCATGGAAATCCACTTTCTAAATAAGATCCTATGTCATCCATTCTCAAATTATTATATCCATGTTCATTTAGTAATTCATATAATGTGCTACTCCACATTCCGTCTCTATAGGCTAAAGTATTATCAAAATCCCATAATAAATATTTCACTGTATCCCTCCTAAAAGACATTTGTAAGCTTTTAATGATAAATCGCTATTCCTTACAAGATTGTATCAGTCATGTAAATTAATGATTATTCATTAAAATAATCCGTTCTTATAATTCCATAGTAGATTTTATCATCATATTCATTCTTATTTTTATAATAAACAGATTGTCTTATTGTACCCTCATACTTCATTTTTGATTTTTTAAGAACTTTAGATGATGTTTGATTTTTCCCTCTATGAAATGCCTCCAATCTATTTAATCCTGTTTTCTCAAATGTAAACTTAATAATTGCGTTTAATGCCTCTGTTGCATATCCTTTTCCTTGGTAATATCTACTTATGCAATATTCTATATCAGCGTAATTATGATTTATGTTTATACTACAAAAGGCAATTTGTCCAATATTCTCATTATTCTCTTTTAAAATAATAGCCCATCTATAAAACTCCTCATTAGAATATGATGAAATCCATTTTTCTAAAAGTTTTTTTACTAAACTAATATTTTCATATACAGGCTCACCATAGTTTGATTGAACCTCTTTATCATTTATCCAATTTTTAAACATATCATGAGCATCCTCCATGACAAATCGTCTTAAAATTAATCTTTCAGTTTCTATTTTTTGAGTTCCAACATTAATTTGACTCATTCTATAACACTATCTCCTCAAATGTATACTTTACTTTAAAAGTACAATGCGGTAATAACTATAATTTTCACGTCTTTTAAAAATGTCGCAAAGAACATATATACCCTCTATTTAAGATCATTCCAATCACTTCCTTATACTTTTTCTTCCACTTAGAATAATCACATCTTTTTTAGCTCCATTAAATAATTGTTGTCTTTTATTTTTCTTTTTAGGATAATCAAATAAAATATATTTTACTACCACTAATATTAGTCAAAGTGGTTTTGCCTGTCTCTGATGAACCAGTTATCCATATTCTCTGCATTTTTCTCCTTACTATTTCTTACTATTATGTTATATCCGAACATTAAAATACAAATCATGTTCCTAATATTTTCAACAAATTGAGATTTATCGTTCCATTAGAAAATGTACTACCTCTACATTTCCATCCACATCTGTGCCATCTATTATGAATCCACACTTCTTTGTATAAAAATTTATATTTTCATCTTTGTCTGCAGGTGTTATTAAGGTTATCTTATTCCAGTTTTTATAATAATCCAGCATATATTTAACTGCTTGCGTACCAATACCTTTGCTTTGATATTTTGGAATTATACAAAGACATCCGAGATAATATTCTCCTTTCCCCTTATTTTCAACTGAAATAACTCCAACCGGGATATCATCATGATAAATAATCAGCTTAGGAAATCTCTCAATAGATGCTTCCATGCTTTCTCTTGTTCTTCCATAAGCAGGGCATTCTCCGTACTTAATATAATCATCATAGAATGATACATTATAAATTTCTATTAACATATTTGCATCTTCTTTTTTTGCTTTGATATATTTTAAACTCATAACACTTTATTTCTCCTGAAAATTTCAATTTGCTTTATTTAACAATATGTATTGCATACCATCAAAAGTTAATTCCAGTTGGTTAGCATAATGCTCACTTTGCTTTGCAAATGTAAATCCACATTTTTCTATTACTTTTTTAGATTGGTTATTAGATGAAAAATGACAGATAGTCAATGCATCTAGTTTATATTTATTAAAACAAAATCTAATCACTGCAGTAACCGCTTCAGGCATTAATCCCTTTCCCCAATATGCTTTGGACAGAACGTAACCAATTTCCTTAATCTTAAAATGTGCATAGCTGCTTTCATCATTATATTCCGCTGACAAATCAGCATGTGGAATGTATTTAGTGTATACTCTTTGCATAGCAACATGAAGCGGTTCGTTTTCTTTATCTTTATAAGGGTGATTATCAAAACGTGCAAAGGTGCCTCCGCTTTTTAAAAGTCTATAAACTTTCGAATAGCCTGTTTCTTCTGGTATCCAATGAAAAGCAGATGCGGAATAAATCATATCAAATGAATTATCAGAGCATTCATAATCTTCAAAAGCCATATTTTTAATTTCAAGCTTCTTATAATCTTAAATTCATAGCAATTTCTCCTACATTGGTTTTAAATTTAAATTAAGTCTATATATTATTTTTTCAAGTCTTCTCTTTTTTGCTTCATCAGACTTAGCATCAAAATATAGTCCTGTATAATTCCTTCTGGCAGAGGGTGACATAGCATTGAAATTTGTGCACGCTGGTTCAATATCTTTTATTAATTCTACTAACATTTGCACTTGTTTATCCGTTATAGCTTCAGGTTTAAGTGCGTTCCACATTCCGTTTTTCTTTGCTTCTTCAACTTTAGCTCGTCCAAAATCAGTCATTAGGCCTTTAGCTTCAAGTTCTTTTACAAGATTTTTATTTTTTTCTGACCACTTGCTTCCTTTTCTTCTTGATGAAAAATATTTTAAATACTTCGTTTCATCTATACTTTGCATTTGACCATCAATCCACCCAAAGCACAATGCTTCTTCCAGAGCTTCACTAGCCTTAAGAGTTTTAATACTTGAGCTCTTGCTAAATTCCAACCAAATGCCACCACTTGTGGTACAATTATCATTTAACCAATTTCTAAAATCATTCCTTGTTTCAAACAGCATTTGTTCCAAACTTATTCATCTCCCCTTATATGATAAACTATAAGTCATGCTCTTTTTCTATTGTCCACCTTATTAACACCCTTATTCACGCCTATACACTGTATACATAATATTTGTATCTTACTTTGAAGATAGCTAACTAACGACTATGTTCATACGATATAGTTTTATTCTTTTGAAATAATGTGTTCAATGCTATTTATGCCTCTTGATAATTTAGTTTTAAAAAATTCTGGATACAAGTGATAGCTGTCCAAATCCTCAATAGGCAACCAATGTAAATGTTCTTTTGCTCCTTGGTCTCCAAAGCTTTTGCAAACAAACTCCATGCTAGTAGGCACTTTCATTAAATAAAAAAAAGCAATTTCATGATAATTTTCCTTTGTTATTTCTTCATTGAAAAAATGTTCATGAATAAAGGCTAATTTGTCTACTTCAAGTTCTATGCCTGTCTCTTCAAACGTCTCACGAATAACAGCTTCTTCAGATGTTTCATTTAGCTTTACTCTTCCACCTACTGAATAATAATAAGGGGCACTATCATTTTTAACCACAAGTACTTTCTTGTCTCTAATAATAATTGCCCCAACTCTATAATTAAATTTCCCACTATTAGTTTTGAATGTTAAATCCTGCTCTTCCATGAACATCCTCCTCTCTATTATATAGAACGTTTTTCTTTTTATTTTCTCACTCTTTCAAATCAAACTTTCAATTTATTTATATATTCATATCTATTTTAAACTTTACCCTCATCATACATAAATGTCAATTTAATCATACTAATACAAATTAAAACACAATAGTTAGTCTATTTAACAAAAAAATCATGAATGGCTTCAGGGTTTATCCTTCGTTCCATTCATGATTCTTAATCAAAATGTTGTTATAAGTTCGTAAAAAACTACTATATCAAAGCAGCCATTTTTTACTGCTCGCTTTCTGCTTCTTCTTGATTCTTATATGGATTTATATAACCTGGACACAAATGAGTTTCACTCCAAGCCATCATTGCGTTCAAAACAGGAATAAAGCTTTCTCCCAGTTCGCTTAAAGTATATTCAACTTTAGGTGGAATTTCTTTGTAAATTTCCCGATGCAAAAAACCGTCTTCCTCCAGCTCCCGTAGCTGCTTGGTAAGTGTAGACTGTGTTATACCATCCAGCCGACGCATCAATTCGCCAAAGCGTTGAACTTTATAAAAGGCTATATACCATAAAATTAATATTTTCCACTTACCGTTCAATATAGATTGCAGCATGCTCATTGGCACACAGCGGGCCATAGTATCTTTGTCGCGAAACTTATTATCTGCCATTTTATCCCTCCATTTCATGAACAGTATACCTCATGATAAAAAAAAGAGCAATGTACTACTTTTTCTTGAACATAGTATTAAAAATAATACTATCATCATAAAAAGACCGTACTTGAATTAGAAAAACCTCTGCTGTAACATATAAATCAGAAACGGGAGGCCGCCATCTTAAGACTCGTTTTATAAAAAAATTTCTATAAAGGAGATAACAATATATGCATTACACTGGAACTATTTGGAGACCTCCGTACGAGGCGTCCTCTCTATTAATTGAAGTTACTGCTGGCTGCACTCATCACAAGTGCAAATTTTGTACTCTCTATGATGACCTGCCTTTCAAATTTAGAATGTCACCCTTGGAAGATATTGAAGCAGATTTAGCAGAGGTGCAGACTGCATTCCGTTCCTGGGGCAGTCTAAAATCTAACCGCGTTTACTTAACTGGAGCAAATCCTTTTGTTTTGAAATTCCAGCGACTAAAAGAAATCGCGGATCTAATTCATAAATATCTACCTGAATGCAAAACAATAGGATGTTTCACTCGTGTTACTGATATTGCCCTAAAGACAGATGATGAATTAAAGGCTTTACAGGAGCTTGGTTATGATAGTCTTACTATTGGTGTGGAAACTGGTGATGGGGAAATTCTTGAATTCATGAATAAAGGTTATTCACCGGAAGAAATCATAACTCAAAGTCACCGTTTGGATGCAGCAAATATCAAATATAATTATTTCTATCTAGCAGGCATATCTGGTGCTGGACGAGGAAAAATTGGTGCAATGGAAACCGCTAAAATATTTAATCAGACTAATCCACAGATTATTGGTTCCTCTATGCTTACTGTTTATCCAGAATCTGAACTGTTTGCAGAGATTCAGTCAGGCAAATGGGCTGAGGAGACAGAATTAGAGAAATTGGATGAATTAAAAACACTTATTAAAAATTTAAATATTCCAGTATACTTCGCTACTCTAGGTGCCTCAAACGCCATCTTTGTTCAAGGTCAGCTTCCAAAGGATAAGGATGAGATGGTTTCAAATCTTGAGAAAATGTGCAAAACTCAAAGTGAATCAAAATTGCGTCACTATCGCACACACCTAAAGCACCTTTGATTTTATATAAGATTCCTCTTCCTTTTTGGGGGAGGAAACCTTATTAATTGGATACAAGATTTTCTAATTAAAAAGAACCCTATTTTTTAGAGTTCTTTGATCTTAACCTAATTCTTTTATCTTCTTTTCTATAGCTGACAGCTTATCTAAAATACGACCTTGCGTTGTGTATTTAAAATCTTCTGATATATATATTGACAAGAATGCTTCCCCAGTATCTTGATCTATCTGATATAAAACTTCACTTACATATCCATATAGATTTTCCTGTTGCTCATTAAATATATGAACTTTAGAGCCTTCTTTGGTTACAATGTTTAAAATATCTTTTATTTCTTCTGAGTCTTGAACGATTTTAACTTGACCACCATCAGCATAACAAAATTCAACTTTCATCGTCTCACCGCCTTTACATAAACTAATTATACCAAACTCAGTAAATTCCTTCTAGATATATGCCTAGAGTTTTTAGAAATAATATAGAAATTGTTACGTTAGATTGCTGATAACTAATATCTCCATTAAAATATTGATTTAGTATAAACTCTTCTTTGTTAACGCATAATAAGACCATAAAATAAATTGCTAGGAGGATTCAAATGAAAATATTTAGGAGACTCTTAAATATAGCTTTACTTACAATTATATTCATTATTGTGCTAGGAACTAATTTATACATGCCTATCGATGCTAGCACACAATATCGCCAAGTGCCCCCTGTTAGAGTAGGCTTATTTACAAGAGATCTTAATGATGATTACATTATACTCCTTCGCAAAACTTTTGAAGATATTCAAAAGAATAATCCAGGGAAAGTTGTATTTACTTTTTATAATGCCAATTTTAATCAATCAACACAAGACACAGATATTCAAAACGCACTTAATAAAGGCGTTGATCTTATATTATTAGATATGGTTAATCTAATTGAAATACGAGGTGAAATTGACACAATTGCAAAATATAACGTCCCTGTAGTGGTCTTTAATAGAGTACCATTTTCACTGGATCCCATTAAATCATATAAAAAAGCTTTTTATGTAGGAACAGATTCAGTACAAGGTGGCACTTTGCAAGGAAAAATGATTGTAGATGCCTGGAATAGTCATAAACAATTGATTGATAAAAATAAAGATAACATATTGCAATATGTATTGCTAGTTGGTGAAAAGCTTAATAAGACATCTATTGATAGGTCAGCATATTCAATTTCAACTATTCAAGGAGCTGGCATAAAAACAGAAGAACTTGCATCACCTATTTTGGAGTGGGACGAAGAATCAGCTAAAAACACTGTTGGCTCATTGTTTTTCAGATATGGTAATAAAATAGAAGCAATAATTTCGAATGATGATTCCATGGCAATAGGTGCTGTTCAAGCTCTTCAAAGATATGGATATAATAATGGAAATAAGTCTCAGTCGATTCCGGTTGTTGGATTAGACGGTGTACCCGAGGCTAAAGAATTAGTTTCAAAGGGCTTTATGTTAGGGACTGCTTCACAAAGTACTGCTGATGTAGCTAATGCAATTTATACTGTAGGGATGAATTTAGTTTATGATAGAAATCCTGTTGAGGGTATATCTATACCATATAAATTAGATGAAACGGGAGTGGCGGTTCTTATTCCATACGAAGAATATATCGGACCTATGTTTCAATAAAAATTAATTTATTTAATAATTCTCCTAATGCCTAAATACTCTTTATAAATAATTAAAAAGATAAAAAGAGCATAAAGGTTTAGGATTTAATCCTGACTCCTTTATGCTCTATAAAATATTTTATCTCATTAATTATTCAACAGTTACTGATTTAGCTAAGTTTCTTGGCTTGTCTATATCGCAACCCTTATTCTTAGCTGTGTAATAAGCTAAAAGTTGTAATGCAATTACAGCTACTATTGGTGAAACTAAGTTAAGAAGTTCTGGAATTCTGATTACTTTATCGAAAATTGATTCATCTAATACATCATTTTCATAAGCAATACCAATTACTTCTGCTCCTCTAGCCTTAACTTCAACTATATTACTTACCATTTTTTCTCTTAATGATTTTTGAGTTAATAAAGCTATTACTTTAGTTCCTTTTTCTATTAGCGCAATTGTTCCGTGTTTTAATTCTCCACCAGCATAAGCTTCTGAATGGATATATGAAATTTCCTTAAGCTTTAATGATGCTTCTATACATAATGCATAATCAGCACCTCTTCCTAAATAGAATACATCTTTTTCGTTAGTTAAAAGATTTGCAATTTCTTCTATTTCATTTGCTTTATCTAAGATTACTTGAACTTTTTCAGGTACTAATAGTAAAGCTTCTCTTAATTCTTTATCTAATTCCTTAGTCATTAATCCCTTTAATTCACTGAAATACATTGCCATTAAATACATTACAACTACTTGTGTTGTATATGCTTTAGTAGAAGCTACAGCTATTTCTGGACCTGCCATTGTATAGATTACATTGTCAGCTTCTCTAGAAATGCTACTTCCTACAACATTAGTTATAGCTAAAGTTCTAGCTCCAACTTTCTTACAATCTCTAAGAACTGCTAATGTATCAGCAGTTTCTCCTGATTGGCTTAATGTGATTACAAGAGATTTATTAGTTACTAATGGATCTTTATATCTAAATTCTGATGCTATATCAACTTCAACTGGAATCTTTGCTAATCTTTCAATAGCTACTCTTCCCATTAAACCTGCATTATATGCAGTTCCACAAGCTACTATAAAGATTCTATCTATTTTATCAAGATCTTCTTTTGATAATTTAAAGTCTTCAAAATTAATAGGATTATTCATTGATAATCTTGAAGCCATTGTGTCTTTAATAGCTTTTGGTTGTTCGTTGATTTCTTTTAACATGAATGAGTCATATCCACCTTTTTCAGCAGCATCTTCATTCCAAGTTACTTTGAAGACATCTTTCTTTATTTCTGTTCCGTCAGCGCTAAAGATTTTAGCACCATCTTTATCTAATACAACAAATTCTCTATCTTCTAAAAGATAAATATCTCTTGTATAACTTATTATCGCTGGAATATCTGAAGCAATAAATGTTTCGCCTTGTCCTAAACCTACAATTAATGGACTGTCTTTTCTTACTGCTACTAATTTATCTGGTTCTTGTCCACTTATTACTCCTAAAGCATAACTTCCTTCTAATCTTTCAGTTGCCTTTACTACTGCTTCCAAAAGATTTCCTTTATAATAGTAGTGAACTAAATTTGGTATTACTTCAGTATCTGTTTGAGAGATAAATTCATATCCTTGTTCTTTAAGCCATTGTCTTAATTCTAAATAGTTTTCTATAATCCCATTGTGAACTACAGTAATATCTCCTTTAGAACTTTGGTGTGGATGTGAATTAATATCTGATGGTTCTCCATGAGTTGCCCATCTAGTATGACCGATACCAACTGTACCTTCAGCTTTATTGCCATCTAAATTTTCTGTTAAATTAGTAAGACGACCTTTATGCTTGACCACATTTACCTTACCTTCATTAACTACTGCAATACCTGCTGAATCGTAACCTCTATACTCTAACTTTGATAATCCATCTACTAAAAAAGTTTTTGCTGTCTTATTTCCAAAATATCCAACTATTCCGCACATTTTTATTCTTCCTCTCTTTTTTTGCATATTTAATTTTAGTCCTCTTTTAATTCCATCCTAGCAGAAAAATCATATAAAAAGGCATAATAATCCTAGGAATTAAAACTAAAACAAAGGTTTTAACACCAGACTGAATTTGTGCTGCAAATCGCTTTACAGTTTTACCAGTCGTTTACGGTAGTGCGATACCGTGGGGCACCCGCCGAAGTTTCGATACTCCCCAACCTCGTCAACTTAAGTGATAAGTGAGACTCCAAATCTATGATTTGGTTAGTCGAACTTAGTTAATTAGCTTCAGCTAATTAACCTCCTTTTTCACTTAGTCCTGGCGCTTTTTTTCAAAATATAAATTACTCTTCCCTCTAATCATCACCTCCACACTTTCTTTTATGCCTACTGACTATTTTATCATATTATTTTCAATTGTCTATATATTATATATATTTAAATATTACTTTTTTGTTACAAGATCCATTGCAAGTATTACATGGATTCTTATGGAAAATGTACAAGTAATATCATAATGCGACAATACATTTAAGGTGGATAAAAACCCACCTTAAATTCTTATACTTCTAAAATATCTGTATAAGCCTTTTCTATCTTTTCTAACAAATCATTATCATTTATATTTGCTATCTCTGCTACAGCATCTTTTATTCCTTTTTTACTTATCAATTCTTGTAATTTTACACTTTGTGGGTCTTCTTCATTCTTATAATGAAGCGCTGCACCTACTCCTAGTAATAGGTTGTCCACATATAAATTAAACCCTCTAGCAGTCATTAGTGGTTTTATTAATCTATCACTTTCACTTAATTTTCTAAGAGGTTCTCTTCCAACTCTTGATACATCATCTTTTAAATAAGGATTTTTAAATCTACCAATTATTTTATTAATATATTTAAGATGAGCTTCCTCATCAAATTTATATTTTTCTACTAATCCCATTCCGCTTTCTGTCATGGCATTTTTAACAATATTATATATTTTTTCATCAGCTATACTTTCATCTATAGTGCTATATCCTTTTAAATTTCCGATATATGCTGTAATAGCATGACCAGTATTTAATGTGAATAGTTTTCTTTCTATATATGCCATTAAATTATCAGCTAAGTTCATACCTTCTATTGCTGGAATTGTTCCTTTAAAAGCTTTTTCTTCAACATTCCATTCATGGAATTTCTCAACTACCACATCTAGAATATTTTCGCTTTTAACTGGTGGAACTATTCTGTCTACTGAACAATCTGGGAATCCAACAAATTCTTCTAAGTAAACAATTTCATCTTCATCTAGGTACTTCTCAACTTCTGCCTTTAACTGAGAGCTTGCTTTTATGGCATTTTCACATGCGATAATATTCAATGGAGTTTTAATTCCAGCTTCTTTTCTAAGCTTTATTCCTCTAGCAATTGTTGGGGCTATTCTCGGCAACACTACAAGCCCCACTGCTGTTGTTATAATTTCAGCTTCCTTTATCTCATCTAAAATCTCATTATTTATTGAAATAACTCCACTTATGTTTTCAACTACTATTTCTTCACACTCTACATCCATAACATGTATTGTATACTTTTTATCTTCGTTAATTTTATCAATTACTTCTTTATTTACGTCTGCAAAAACTACATGATATCCTGCTTTTGAAAGTAATGCACCTATGAATCCTCTTCCTATGTTTCCTGCTCCAAATTGAATTGCTTTCATATTACATCTCTCCCTCTTCTATAATTTCAATTATTTCTTCTGGGGATTTTGCATTTCTAAGTCTTTCAACATTTTCTTCGTATTGAACAGTTAAAGCTATTTTTGACAATATCTCCATATGCTCATCACCTTTTCCAGCTATTCCGATTACTATATATGCTGTATTTCCATCACCAAAATCTACTCCATCAGGATATTGTGCTATTACTATTCCTGATTCAAGTATCTCTTTCTTATATTCATTCATACCATGAGGTATTGCTACGCCATTTCCCATATAAGTTGTAACTTCTGCGTCTCTAGCTTTCATTCCCTCTATATAATTATCTTTAACATAGCCACCTTTAATTAAGAGATTACCTACTCTTTCTATCGCCTTGTCCTTAGATTCTGACTCAACATTTAATACTATTCCTTCTTTTGCTAAAATTCCTTTTTCCATTTAATCTTCCTCCTCGTTATTAATAATATTAATCAAATAATCTCTAATCTCTATAGCATTACCTAATTTTAAAATATCTACAAACTCTTCCTTTTCTATTAATGATGCACTTATCTTCCCAAGAATTTTAAGTATATAATTACTTTCATTATTTCTTGCAAACATAACTATAAATGTATCTACCTTTTCTTCTGAAAATCCTACACTTTTCATTGCCAAAGGGTTATTAATTCTATAAACTCCTACAAAAGGATTTACTATTTCATCACTTCTAGTGTGTATAAGTGCAATATTAGTTCCTGGAATAACTACATTACCATTTTCTTCTCTTTTAAAAATAAGGTTTCTTATTACTTCCTTATCTTTTCCAATATTTATTTCATGAATATCCTCTACAATAAAATTTATCAAATCCACAAATGATTCACTATTTGATTTTTTTAATTGAAAGTTTTTAACCATGACATTAGCTAATTCATACTCATTACTTGTAACCTCATTAGCTTTTGTTTCAGCAAATAACTCCAGTTCTTTTACAGTATTATTAGCTTTGAAATTAGATATGAAATTGCTAACTTTATCTATATCAGTTTCTGTCATAAAATGTGAAATTACAATTACATTGTCTTTCGTTTTTAAGTTTACTGGTACTGTTGATAAAATCAAATCATAATTATTTTTATCCATTTCACTATTGATATCATGCAATGACACTACATCAATAACTCCTATTTCATTAAAAAGTGCTTTGATTTTATTACATAAGATTCTTGAAGTTCCTATGCCACTTGGACATACTACAAGCACCTTAATATTCCCTAACATTGCTTGCTGCTTTTGTATTGCAACTGCAATATGCATAGTTATATATCCAACTTCTTCTGGTGGAATTTTTAAATTATACCTAGAAAATATTAGTCTGCAAGTATTTTTTATAACCGTATATAAATCTGAATAATGCTCTTTTATTTCACTAATTAATGGATTTATTACTTTTAAGCCTAAATTTAACATATAAAATGTTTGCCTGAAATGCTGAGCCAAATCCCTTATTAATTGCTCATCTTCCACAATATTTACATGTATCTTTTTTGATACTTCTTCAGTAACTTCCTTAGATATATTCTCATAATTAATATCTGATTCTATGAATTTTTTATTATTAATGTAATATTTATAGTCACTCAAGTACAAGCACAAATAAACAAGTTCATCTTCAGGTATATTTATATTGTTTTCTTGTAATACTTCACCTAGGTGTTGTATTCTTTTATATTCCTCCAAGGATAATATATTTTCTTTAATATCGTTAGGTAAATGTATAATTTCTTCATTTTTAGTCTTTTTTATAGATAATAGCAATTGGATAAATAGACTAAAATACTTTACATCATTCCCCTTAAGGTAACCTAAATCAATATTTTTCAATATATCTTTTATTAATTTAATATCTTCGCTTCCAAAAACAATATTAAAAAAATTCTTAATTATAGGATCAACTTTCTCATCATAAAGAAATGCTAATAGATCTTCAAATGGTTTAAATTCAAAAAGTAATTCCACTAGTGCATTCCTTTTATTCCATTCTGACCCTTGAATACTTATGCCATAACTTCTTTTTCTGATAATGCATAGATTCTTAGAAATAAGTCTTTCTTCAATATTATCTATATCTAGACTTATGCTTCCCATTACAACATTAAACTTGTGAGAAAAATAAGAAGCTTTTAATGGTTCCTTGCTAACTAATAGTTCACATATAATTACTATTTGTCTTTGCTCTTTGCTGAATAACCATGGAATTGGAACCATCTCTAAAGATTTCCTTATATCTTCTATATTTTCTTTTTTACCTGAAATGCTTAAGTTCATATCTTCGTCATTAAATATAGTTATACTATTTTTTTTCAATCTCTTGTTAATAGCAGAAATTTCTCTTAAAATAGTTCTTTCACTGATATCAAGATCTTTATGAAGACGCTTAATATTGAAAGTTTCTTCGTTTAATACTGTGCTCAATATAAATTGCTGTCTCGGCGTTAAACTATTCATTATATATCACCTGACTTACTTTTTATTTTTTATATTTTTTGTAATAACCTAAGAATCTATTTTCATGAATGCTTAAATTATTATTAACTACATTTTTTTAATTTCTTTGAAAATAGATTTTCCCTTTGCAGAAAATTCCATGCATCCACTAGAAACAAAGTCATTAACTTGACGTAAATTTATTTTAATTATTTGTATCACTTTAGTCGACATTCATTTAGAAATAATAATGCGAATGTAACTAGAATCTTAATTAATTTTCAAGCAAATGCATCAATGTTAATTAATATTGCTTCTTTCACTTTCTATATTAAATCATACCAAATACGTTTTCAATTTAAACAAGTTCAAATTTGTGGTACGTTTTCAATGACAAATTTAAACTTTGAAAATATTGATTTGACTGAACTTTTAATTAAGTATATGTTTTTAGTATAAAGGGCTCCCAGCACTTAAGCTGGGAGATTATTATGTTAAAAATTATCCATGCATTTTTTCAAAATATCATCAATTTCTTTAGAGTTTTCACTGTCCATTTTCATACTTGCATTAATTTTAAGTTCTTTTATCATATCAAAGACTAAATTATTCAACTTAAGCATTTCTTCTTTTAGCTCTGATATTTCTTCTTTCATGCTTGCTATTGCTTTGTTTTCTTCAACATTCACATTTATCGCCCCTTTTATATAAGGCACAATCAAAATTTTCAGGTGCCTAAACATTGATTTAAGAATTACTTTTCTGTTATTGCAACTTCTTCCTTAATTTCTTCTTTTTGATCATAAACATTAATAAACATTTGTTTTATTTCGCTCACTAATGGATATCTTGGATTTGCGCCTGTGCATAGATCATCAAAAGATAATTCAGACATCTTATATAAGGTAGCATAGAATTTCTTTTCTGATACCCCTGCTTCTTTAATTGTCATTGGCAGATTTAACTTCATCTTTAATTCATCTATAGCCTTGATTAATGCTTCTATCTTTTCGTCTTCTGTTTCTCCGCCTAATTGTAGATAATCCGCTATCTTAGCATATCTAGATTTAGCACTTGGATATTTATATTGTGGGAATGCAGTTTGCTTTCTTGGATCCTCTACTGAATTAAATCTGATTACTTCATTAATTAATAATGCATTTGCTGTTCCGTGTGGTACGTGATGTTCTGCACCTAGTTTATGCGCCATTGAGTGACATACTCCAAGGAATGCATTTGCAAATGCCATACCAGCTATTGTTGATGCATGAGCCATCTTTTCTCTTGCCTTTATATTAATTGTTCCTTCAGTGTATGCGATTGGTAAATATTTAAATATCAATCTTGCTGCTTCTAATGCTAAACCATTAGAATAATCTGACGCAAGCACCGATACATAAGCTTCTATTGCATGAACTAGAGCATCTATACCTGATGATGCCGTTAATCCTCTTGGCATATTCATCATTAATTCTGCATCAATGATAGCCATGTTAGGAGTTAATTGATAATCCGCTAATGGATATTTTACCCCTGTTTTTTCATCAGTGATAACAGCAAATGGTGTAACTTCTGAACCAGTACCTGCTGATGTTGGTACAGCAACAAAAGAAGCTTTTTTGCCAATCTTAGGCATATTGTAGATTCTCTTTCTGATATCCATAAATATCATTGCTAAATCTTCAAATGCAACATCTGGTTGTTCATAAAGAACCCACATGATTTTAGCAGCATCCATTGGTGAACCACCACCAACTGCTATTATTGTATCAGGTTCAAAGTTAAGCATTTCTTTAGCACCTTTTCTTGCGCTTTCAAGAGTTGGATCTGGCTGTACATCATAGAATATTCTATAGTCTACACCTATTTGTTCTAATACCTTAGTAACATTATCAAGAACTCCTAAATCGTACAAAATCTTATCCGTTACAATAAATGCTTTTTTCTTTTCCATATCCTTTAGTTCTTCAAGAGCCATTCCTAAACAACCATACTTAAAATAAATCTTTTCAGGAACCTTAAACCAAAGCATATTTTCTCTCCTTCTTGCCACGCTCTTAATATTTAATAAATGCTTAACTCCAACATTTTCTGATATTGAATTTCCACCCCAAGAACCGCAGCCTAAAGTAAATGATGGTGCTATTCTGAAGTTATATGTGTCACCTGCTGCACCGTGTGAAGCTGGCATATTAACAAATGTTCTTGAAGTTTTCATTGCTGCTCCAAAGGCTTCAATTCTATCTTTGCAAGTTAATTCATTGGTATATAGAACTGAAGTATGACCCATACCTCCGTATGCTAAAACCTTACAAGCTTTATCTAAAGCATCATCAAAAGTTTTTGCCTTATACATAGCTAAGACTGGAGATAATTTTTCATGAGATAATGGTTCTTCAGGTCCGATTAATTCTACTTCTCCAATTAATACTTTTGTATCTTCTGGAACTTCAATTCCAGCTAATTGTGCTATTCTAAAAGCTGATTGACCAACTATTTCTCCATTTACAGTACCATTAATCATTACTGTTTTTCTTACTTTGTCAACCTCATCACCTGTTAAAAAATAAGATCCTCTTTCGATAAACTCATTTTTAACTTCATCATAAATTTTATCTATTGCAATGATAGCTTGTTCTGATGCACAGATAACACCATTATCAAAAGTTTTTGAAAGAAGAATTGAGTTAACAGCCATTTTAATATGAGCAGTTTCATCAATTATAACTGGTGTATTACCTGCACCAACACCTAACGCTGGTTTACCTGATGAATAAGCCGCCTTAACCATTGCCGGACCACCAGTCGCAAGTGTAATATCAGCTTCTTTCATTACTATTCCTGAAAGTTCAATTGATGGTTCATCTATCCAGCCTATTATTCCTTCTGGAGCACCTGCTTTAACGGCTGCTTCAAGAACTATTCTAGCTGCTTCTATTGTTGATTTTTTTGCTCTTGGATGTGGTGAGAAGATTACACCATTTCTTGTTTTTAAAGATATTAATGCTTTAAATATAGCAGTAGATGTTGGATTAGTTGTTGGAACGATAGCTGCAACAACACCAATTGGTTCTGCAACTTTTGTGATACCAAAAGCATCATCTGTTTCCAAAACACCACAAGTCTTCTCATTTTTGTATTTATTATAAACATACTCAGAAGCTAAATGGTTCTTAATAACTTTATCTTCAAATATACCCATGCGAGATTCTTCTACAGCCATCTTAGCAAGTGGTATTCTTGCATCAAGTGCTGCCATTGCTGCTTCTCTAAAAATTTTGTCTACTTGTTCTTGTGTATAAGTAGCGTATTTCTTTTGAGCAGCTCTAATTTGCTCCATTTTCTTCTTTAATTGCTCAACATTTGTCACTTTCATTAATATTCTCCCCTTTTAATTTATTTAACATATCTGATTTATACTCAATTAGTGAACTTGGTTTATACTTTTTCAATAAGACTGTATGTACTTAAACATTGTTTGTTAATTATCAATCAATATTTTTGATCTTTTAAGAAAAAACTTTTGTTTTCTCCCATTAAATATTCTTAATTGGAAATAAAATTCAAACACCATTGATTATTTATTGAATAAATTATAATTTTTCTTTTAAACTATATTATCTTTTGTTTGTTACATTATCATTTTAATAAAGTAATTATTCCAAAATATTAAACTTTGATAATTTTTTAACTTACATGTGCAAAAAAAATACCCAGTATCATTACTTATATTTATAAATCTTACAACAAAGGACAATCACATCAATTGTCCTTTATTGCTAAGATTTTATAACCTGTTATTAGATTAACCTTTTGCTATTTTAATGTACTTATGAACTCATCATATTTTGAACGATCTAAGAAGTTCTTAATTGTAATTATATTAGCTGTATTTGCTGATTTTCTTGCTCTTTCAACTAGGTTTTCTTGAGTAAATACTACATCAGCATCTTGTGGAATACTATCAACTGATGAATGCTTAACAGCAACATCATTAATTCCGGCATCTTTTAAAGCTTTTTTAAGGATTGATTCTCCCATTGCAGAAGATCCCATACCTGCATCACAAGCAAATACTATTAACTTAACATCAGTTGTTGATATGTTAACTGTAGTTTCTGTAGCCTTTACACCTTTGCTTTCAGCTTTCATGTCTTTCATTTTAGCTTGAGCTTCATTAATGTCTTGTTCTTCTCCATTGTCTTTTGAAGCTTTAAGAATTATTGATCCAACTAAGAAAGATACGATTGCACCTACAACAACTCCTGCTAAAACAGATGCATATCCACCTTTAGGTGTCATAGCCATTACTGCAAAGATACTTCCTGGTGAAGCTGGTGCTTGAAGTCCTGCCCCAGTTAATACGAAAGTTAAATCTGCACAAATTCCTCCAGCTATTGCTGCTAATATTAATATTGGTTTCATCAAGATATATGGGAAGTATATTTCATGTATTCCTCCAAGGAAGTGAATGATTATAGCTCCTGGAGCTGATTGTTTTGCATTGCCTTTACCATAGAATGTATAAGCTAAAAGTATACCAAGACCTGGACCTGGATTTGCTTCAAGTAAGAAGAATATTGATTTACCTAATTCTTGTGCTTGTTGAATTCCAAGTGGAGATAATATACCATGGTTAATTGCATTGTTTAAAAATAATACCTTCGCTGGCTCAATAAATATATCGATTAAAGGTAAAAGTCCCATATTAGTAACTACAGTAGCCAAACTTCCTAATGTGTTTGAAAAAGCAGTAACCACTGGTTCAATACAAGTATAACCTATAAGTGATACGATTCCTCCAAAAATTCCAGCTGAAAAGTTATTAATTAACATTTCAAAACCTGTTGGAACTTTTCCTTCTAACAATTGATCCACTTTTTTGATAACATATCCACCAAATGGTCCCATAATCATTGCTCCTAAGAACATTGGAATAGAAGCTCCGACTACAACACCTGCAGTTGCTATTGCACCAACTACTGCTCCTCTTTGTCCATATACAAGCTTACCACCTGTATACCCAATAAGTAATGGTAATAAGTAAGTTATCATTGGACCTACTAGCTTTCCAAAGTATTCATTTGGAATCCATCCAGTAGGAATAAATAAAGCCGTAATTAAACCCCAAGCAATAAATGCACCGATGTTAGGTAATACCATACCACTTAAAAAACTACCTAATCTTTGTACGCTTCCTTTTAGAGACGATTTGTTAGTTTCCATAATAAAACCTCCATTTATTTTATTTATATACTTTAGTATTAGTTCTTTCAGTTATTATCTTATAGCATGTCTAAAACCTTTTCAATTTAAACAACTTCAAAATTGAGTTACGTTTTCAATGACAAATTTAAAATACAAAAAAAGTGTACCTATACTAACGCAGCATAAGTACACTTTCACCACTTTCACTAATTTTATGCATATATAAATTAGTTATATATATTAATGAATCAATCTCTACTAATTCTATTTTTAATGTAAAACAAACTACTTAGCGCTACTTTGTCCACTTGCACCAGAAGAAAGTGTCCAAGGCTTTTGAATCTCCTCTTTTAAAGTATTATATCCATCAATAGCACTTCTTAATTGAATGTCTAAGTCCAAACTATTAACAACTAAAGCGTCATAATCAGATTTAGTCATTAATCCTAAATCATATTTAAGCTTCGCATTACTAAGTTGTTTATTTGTTAATTCTATATTCTGCTTTATATAATTGATATTATCTTCTGTTGTAAGAAGGTTGGTATATAATGTTCTTAAAGTATCCTTTAATTGCTTTTTAGTATCATTTAAAGTTGTTTCAGCTGTATAAACACCTAATTTAGTATTTAAATATGCTAAACGCCCTGACAAAGCATTTGTATAGGCACTTTTCTTTTTTTCGTACGTATTATAATCATTCATATATTGATCGAAAGTTTCACTACTTCCTATTGTTGGCATTGTAGCACTATCAGATGTATTTTTTGCAGTATTTACATCATCTTCAGTCACTTGATTATTTGAATCATTATAATAATCTTTATTAAGCTTACTTAATTGCTCTTTATATTTTAATTCTGAATCTATAACATTATCTAGATATTCATCTACAGAACCATCTATTTTAAATGCCTCATATTTAATATCTTGCTCTAAGCTATATAGTGTTACATCTTTACCAGTTAATACTTTAAAGCTATATTCTGCATCCTTCAATGCGTTTTGACTAGATTTTAGTGCATTTTGTAAATTTTCAACTTGAAGTGCTGTGGCTTGTAAATCAAGAGTTGTTGTAATTCCTAAACTTTGCTTTAGTTTTGCATTATTCAATTGTGTGTTTTTAACCGCTATATCCTTTGTCGCCTTATCTATCTTCATTTGGCTTGTAACAATGCCATTATAAGCAGTTGTAGTTTTTTGTATTAGTGAATCTTCATCAAAATCTCTTTGTTGCTTAAGTTGATTTAATGTATTATCACGAGTATCATCATTAAGATCCTTCTTATCACCACTAACGCCAGTATTGTCGTCCATTTTTTCATTAAGATCATTAATCTTATCCTGATAATTTATCTTCTTTTCATCAAGAGCCAATGTATCACTATTGCTAATAGCTGCATTTATTGCATCTTTTAAAGTTAGAAGTGGTTTTCCATTTACTATTTGTGTTCCTGCAATAGCAGTTGTTGCAGTTTGTTGTGTAGTATCTGCCGCAAATGCTGGTATGATACTTCCGCTCATAATACTTACTCCTATTGCAAAAGCAACTAATTTATTTATATTCTTTCTCATGTATATTCTCCTCTTCACTAAATTTTTGTCTTACTATATAATACATTTTTCTTAATACTTGTAGGGACCATATCTAAAATTAAATTAAATTTTAGCATGGTCTTTTTAAAAATTTCACATGTTTATAAGCTTAAATTTGTTTCTTCACTATCTTTTGACACTTTCTTTTGAAATACTCTTCTAAATCTTCTCTTTAAACCATCAAGTAACGTGTATATTATTGGTACTACAAACAATGTCAATATTGTTGATGTAATTAATCCTCCGATTATTGCTTGTGCCATTGGTTTACGCATCTCAGTACCTGCTCCTGTAGCTAATGCTGTAGGAATCATACCAAATATCATAGCTAAAGTAGTCATTACTATTGGACGCAATCTTACAAGTCCAGCTTGTACCAAAGCTTCATTTCGCGGCATGCCTTTTTTTATTCTCTCCTTAGCGGCATCAACAAGCAAGATACCATTTTTCGCAACAAGTCCCATAAGCATTATTGTACCTATTAAGGCTACCATACTTAATTGACTTCCGCAAACAAATAGCCCTAGTATTGCTCCAATAATCGCAAGTGGTAATGCAAACATTATAGCTATCGGATCAACAAAACTTTCAAATTGAGCTGCCATAATTAAATATAAAAATAAAATTGACAAAACTGCATTCTGTTCCATACTAACCATGCTCTTTTGCATGCTTCCATTTGATCCTCCAATAGATAATGAAACTCCTTCCGGCATCTCACTTTTTATCTTAGCCAAATATTGATCTTGGAAAGTACCTGTAGCTGCACCTTTAACATTAGTTGAGAGTTCCACTTGTGCCTGCTTGTTATATCTGTGCAATGTTGAAGAAGTGGTTCCAATAACTTTTTTAGTTACCTGAGTTATAGGAATCAGCTTGCCACTTGAGCTTGAAACATAAATTTCATTAAGATCATTAATATTACTACGTTCATCATCCTGCAATAGAACTTTAACATCATACCTATCTGTTCCACCATCATATTTAGTTACAGTTGAACCATTAAATAGCGTAGTCAAAGTATTGGCAACGTCTGAAGCATTAACTCCTAAATCAGCTGCTTTATCACGATCCACATCAATCTTTACTTCTGGTCTACCCGAACTGGTATTAATGCCCACATCACTTGCTTGTGGATCTTTTGCCATATCTGCTTTTATTTTTTCTGCAAAAGCTTGAACTTTTTCTCTATCACTTCCAACAAGATCATAAGTTACATCTTTAGACGATCTTCCACCGCCTCCCATAGATGGTGCCGTTACTGTAACCTCCATTCCTGGAAGCCCCTTTAAATCAGTTCTAAGTTTCTCAGCTATATCTCTTGCACTATCCTTACGTTGCTTTTTATCAACTAATGTAATATTAATTGACGTACTTCCACTAGTTACAGTTGAATAAATATATTGAACCTCTGGATTTTTCTTAACAATTTCTTCAAGCTGTTTTGTTTTCTGTTCTGCATTATTTAAGGTTATTCCTGCATCAAAGTCTGCACTAACAGTTAATTGTCCTTTATCTGTTGAAGGCATCATAGCAAAACCTAACACTGGAACAATAAATATACTTCCAACAAACATACCTGCACAAGCAATTAAAACTATCAGTCTTCTATGAAGAAGAAAAGCCAAAAGATGTGAATACTTCTCAGCTAAAACATCAAATTTATCATTAAACCATCTAAAGAACTTACCAATAAAGGTTTTGCCTTCCTTTTTCCCTTCCTTAAGCATTTTGGATGACAACATAGGTACAAGAGTAAAGGATACAAATAATGAAATCGCCATACTAAAAACAATTGTAAGCGCAAATTCAATGAAGAACTTTCCAAGCATTCCTTCTATCATTGCCATAGGTAAAAATACGGCAATAACAGCTGAAGTTGTTGCTATTACTGCAAAACCAATTTCCGATGTAGCCTCTCTGGCAGCATCTATTGCTGATTTTCCCATATGCAGATGTCGTACAATATTTTCTATAACAACTATAGCATCATCAATCAAAAGACCTACTGCCAATGACAGCGCCATTAAAGACATTGTATTTAATGAGAAGTTCATCTGTTTCAGACAAATAAATGTAGTTATTATTGAAATTGGAAGAGACAATGCACTTATAAGAGTACTTTCCCATTCATTTAGAAACAAGAATACAATGATAACTGCCAATATACATCCTTGTTGAATAGTTTTCATAACATCATTTACTGTATCTTGTATTGAGGTTGAATTATCACTAACTACTTCAACCTTCATATCCTTAGGCAATGACGATTTAACTTTATTTAATGCTGCTTTAACGTCTTTTGCAACTTCAACAGTATTAGAACCAGATTGCTTAATTATGTCAATACCGATTGATGGATTTCCTTGATAATAAGCCTGGCTTGTTCTCTCCACAATGCCATCTTCAACCGTTGCAATATCTTTAACTCTAATTTCTTTACCATTTTTATTAGATACTAAAATATTCTTAAAATCTTCTACTTTTTGTATTTTACTGGTTGTAGTAATAGAGATTTCATTATCTCCATCTATAACTTTTCCGGTAGACTGGTCAATATTATCACTTTTAATACTATTAATCACAGCACTTGAAGTAAGGCCATATTGTTGTAACTTATTATTATCTAATTTTATATGAATTTCCCTTGTATCTTCACCAGATACATTTATTGCTCCAACACCTGAAACTGCATACAACTTTGGCTTTAGAGTGTTATCTACAAAATCTGCCATTTCCTGATTATTACTTGAACCATAAACAGCTATAGATATAATAGACGTTGCAGACATATCAAACTTTGAAATGACCGGATCATCTGCATCTGTTGGTAATTGCCCTCTAACACTTGAAATTTTATCTCTAACCTCCTGTGCTGCAATTTCTCCATCCTTACTTAAATCAAACTCTATTACAGTTTGTGAAGATCCTGAATTTACAGTTGAAGTTATATTTTGAACCCCTGAAATCTGCTGTACTGCATCCTCTACCTTTTTAGTTATTTTACTTTCGATTGCTTCCGGCGTTGCCCCATTTTCTGTAACTCTAACTGACACATAAGGCAAATCAGCATCTGGCATATCATTAATTGCAAGCTTTCCATAAGATACGTATCCTAAAATAGTAAGGACAATCATTACAACTGAAATAAATACGGGCCTTTTAATACTAATATTTGCAATATTCATTTGTCATCCCCCCTATTTAGAAGCTGTGTCTTCAGCACCGCCATCTTGTTTAGAAACTGCATCTATAGAATCACCATCCTGTAGCGTACTTGTATTTGTACAAATTATTTGATCTCCATTTTTGATACCAGATGTTATTTCTACATTATTATCGTTAGTTTCTCCAATAGTAACTTTTATTTTTTTGGCAGTTCCATTATCATTTATAAATACTGAATAATTACCTTCATTTCCAACCAAAGCATTTACTGGTACTGTAATCACTTCAATCTTTTGATCACTTACAAGAGTTACTTTTCCATAAGTTCCAGGTAATAACGATTTATCGCTATTATCTATTTTTATTTTACAATTAAAAACTCTAGAAGTTGTATCAGCTGATAAATCCATATTTTGTACAGTCCCATCATATGTCCTATCGCTTCCGTCAACTTTAATCGTAGCTGCTTGTCCTATTTTTACGCTATTTACCTTGTCTTGCGGTACTTGTATTGTTGCATATACAGATGAAATATCATTGATTTTTGATAGTACTCCACCTTGAGTTGCCATCTGTCCAATATTTAAACTTTTATCACTTATCACACCACTTATAGGCGACTTAATTACTGTATTCTTTAAATTATCCTGGTAATTTGCTATAGTCACTTTTTGTGCTTCAATATTAGCTTGAGATGTCCCAATACTTGCATTTCCAGAATCATAGTCAGCTTTTGCATTGTTTAAAGTTTTTTCAGCAGCTTCAAAATCCGCTTGCGATATTGCGTTACCTTCAAAAAGAGTTTTTTGCCTATCATAGTTACGTTGCGCATCATCTAAATTCACTTTAAACTTTTCTAAAGATGCTTTTGAGGAATTTAATTGATTCTCATATACTTGCAATTGAGCTTGTGCAGTTTTTATACTATTTTGTATATCTTGGTCATCTAAGGTAGCTATTGTATCACCCGCATTTACGTATTGGCCATTTTCAATTGATACTGAAACAACCTTTGCTGATATCTTGCTTGTTATAATACCTTGCTGATATGCTTCTAATGTAGCTTTATATGTATCCCCAAAATTTTTCTCTGTTGTTGCAACAGTCTGTACCTCAACTGATGTTTTAGCTGCAACAGCTACTGTATTAGTATTTTTTTTACTTGCCGATAGTTTATTTTTAGCTACAACAGCACAACCTATTACGGCCATAACAATTACTGCATATATAACTATTTTTTTTACGTTTTTCATTCCCTGTCCCCCTATTTACAATAAATTTCTTATATCTTAGTTAGTTTTATAAACTAAATGTAAAACTTTATCCAATACGAAAAAACAAAAAGTATTCCATTAAACTAATAATAAGTTAAATATATTATCTTTTCCTTAATTAATACTTAATTCCAACTTATATTTTTTATAATTTTTTTGTTTATTTTTAAATTATTATACTAATATATTCTAATCATATATTGATTATATTTTTATAACTATTATAAGTCAATAATCTTTTCTATTGTTTTCAAATTGTTAATAGTTTATAATTTACTCATAAATTAACTTAGGAAGGATTTGTTTGAATATGGATAAAGATAATTTATTTAAAGTTGCCGATTCCTTAGTTAACTTTTTATGGATTGTTAAAAAGTATATACTTAAGGAAAATGATATAGCTAAAAATTTTCATTCTCCATCAAAGGAATTAGAAAATTGTATTCCTGGTTTTTCTATTCCTCCATCGCATATAAAGGTTATTTTTTATCTTGCAGAGGTTAAATCATCTCCTATCTCACAAATTGCAGATAACTTAAATATATCAAAACCTAATATGACTCCAATCATTGATAACTTAATTAGTTATGGATTAGTTAATAGATATCCTGATCCTAATGATAGAAGAATTTTAAGAGTTGAACTTACTTCAAAAGCTTGTGAATTGCTAGATGCTTTTCGTATTGCAATTAGCAAATCATTTGCTGATAAAATCTCAACTCTTTCTGATGATGAGATAATTATGTTGAACGATTCTATATCAAACCTTATAACTATATTGAAAAAGTTGAAGTAAAATTTTCTCATTATTACTAACTATAAAGCAAAATATATAATTAGATAATATCTTTATATTTTCTATTTCTTCACTTATATTTTACTGAATTAAATAGAATTATTTTATCAACCAAAAGTATGATTAAAGGGATGATTAATTCAATCATCCCCTTAATCATTTATATTATATTATTACCAATGCTTCACAATTTATTTTTCCATCGCCTCTTTAAATGATTCTATTAAATCATCAATATCCTCTAGACCTACAGAAACTCTTATTAGTGTATCTGTTATCCCAAGTTCTTCTCTTTCTTCTTTTGGAATTGAGGCATGACTCATTTTAGCTGGATATGAAACTATAGTTTCTACACTACCTAAACTTACTGCCACAGCTACGTTTTTAACATTATTTAAGAAAACTTTAGTTCTCTCAAAAGTTTTAAATTTAAATGATAGCACTGCGCCAGCACCATCCGCTTGCTCTAAGTGCAACTCTCTTCCTTCCATAGAAGGTAATCCAAGATAATATACCTTTTCTACTTCTTCTCTTGATTCAAGCCATTCTGCTAACTTTTGAGCACTTTTTTGAAGTGCATCTAATCTAACTTTTAAGGTTTTAATGCCTCTAACTAAAAGCCATGAGTCTTGCGGTCCAAGAACTGCTCCGAAAGTATTTTGTATTTGATAAATTCTATCCCCAAGCTCTTTTGTTTTAGCTACAACAAGACCTGCTATAACATCACTGTGCCCCCCAAGGAACTTAGTTGCACTATGTACAACTATATCAACACCCAGTTCTAATGGTCTTTGAAGATATGGTGACATAAATGTGTTATCTACTATTGTAATTGAATTGTTTTCTTTGGCTAATCTACTAGCTGCTCTCAAGTCTATTACCTTTAATAATGGATTTGAAGGTGTTTCTAAATACAATCCCTTCGTATTTTCCTTAAATGATTGTTTTATTTCTTCAATATTTGAAGCATCTACAAAAGTAAATTGAATATTAAACCTTGAAAATAATTTTGTAGCTGCTCTATATGTACCACCATAAACGTCCCCACAGATTATAATGTGATCTCCTGCTGAAAATATTGATAATACAGAGCAAATAGCTGCCATCCCTGAAGCAAATGCAAATCCACACTCACCGCCTTCAAGCTCTGCTATTAATTTTTCCACTACGTCTCTAGTTGGATTTCCCGACCTTGCGTAATCATATTTACCAAAATTCTCTATATCAAATTGATGAAATGTTGATGTTTGATATATTGGAGTACTTACAGAACCTGTTGTAGGATCTATATCTCCACTTGCATGTATTAATTTAGTTCCGAAATTCATAATTTGCCCCTCTTTCTTTCAGTTAACAATTTATAATTTTCAAAAAGTCTCTGACTTTTTTCCTTAATCATTCATTATTAATCATTCATTTTTCATTTATTTACCAATAGCATTTTCTAAATCATTTATTAAATCATCAACATTCTCTATACCAACTGATAATCTAAGTAAATATTCATCTACACCTAATCTTTTCTTAATATCTTCTGGAATTTCTGAATGGGTTTGAGTTATCGGATATGTAATTAAGGTTTCAACTCCGCCTAAACTTTCAGCGAACCTTATAACTTTAACGCTTTCTAGAATCTTAGCTACTAGTTGCTTATCTTTAACTCTAAAAGATAAGGTTGCTCCAAAGCCCGTTGCTTGTTTTTTATTTAATTCATATCCTTCGAAATCCTCTAATCCCACATAATAGACCTTTTCTACATTAGGATTGTTCTTTAAGAAGTTTGCTATTTTTATTGTGTTTTCTTGTGACCTGTCTAACCTTATATGCAAGGTTTTTAGGCCTCTTAAAACTAGCCATGAATCAAACGGAGATAAGGTTGCGCCAGTTGACATGTGAATTCTCCTAAGCTTTTGTAAAATTTCTTCATCATTTCCAACTATAAAACCAGCCAGTAAATCATGGTGCCCACCTAAAAACTTTGTTCCACTATGTACTACCAAGTCTGCACCTAGTTCTAGTGGTCTTTGATAATAAGGAGTTAAAAACGTATTATCTACAATTAGTAGTAAATTATTTGCTTTTGTTATTTCTGCAACTGCCTTTATATCCGTAACCTTCATCATCGGATTAGAAGGAGTCTCTATAAGAACGGCTTTCGTATTTTCTTTTATGCAATTTGCTATATTTTCAATCTTTGTCGTATCAATAAAGGTAACTTCAAGACCAAAATCTTTAAAAATATCATCAAATAATCTATATGTTCCTCCATATAAGTCATCAGATAAAATCACATGGTCCCCGGATTTAAACAAGTGTATACAGGCAGTAATTGCTGCAACTCCTGACGAAAATCCTATTGCTGATTTTCCACCTTCTAAAACAGCTAATGTTTTTTCAGCTTCTTCTCGTGTAGGATTTTGAGCTCTTGCATAATCATATCCTGTGCTATTATTAAGTCCATGATGCTTAAATGTTGCGGCCTGATATATTGGATAGCTTATTGCTCCTGTAGCTTTATCTCCACCTGATACTCCACTGACTGCAATTGTTTCAAAAGATTTTTTTAAAGTCATTGTTTTGCCTCCTTTAGTTTATGTTTGCTTAATGCTTTGCAGATAATAGTAATTAAAAAAAGCCACTTCAAAAATAAGAAGTGACTTTGTAGCCATACTATAAGTTCTAATAAGACTTAATTCCTCTCATTTTTCAAGATATTCTCTTGCAGGATTTAGCACCAACGAAAAAATTTATATGAAATTTTTTTCAGGTTGCCGGGCTTCAAAGGGCCAGTCCCTCCACCACTCTTAATAAGATTAACTTATCCAAATATTTATTTGTTAATACTAATTATACATAGTTAAATTCACTTGTCAATAAATAATAGTAAAATTATCGACTTTCTATGTGATTAAAATAGTAAATTTACTCATATCTTAAGGCTTCAATTGGATCAAGGCTTGCTGCTTTTTTCGCTGGATAATATCCAAAGAAAACACCTATAGCCATTGAAAAAGTAAAGCTTACTAGGATTGTTGGTATAGATATTGATATTGGTGATTTTAATATCAAGCAGGCTATTATCCCCATTCCTATTCCTAATATTATTCCTATTGTCCCCCCAATTGAACATATTATAACTGATTCAGTTATAAACTGCATTTTTATATGACTGCTTTTAGCACCAAGAGCTTTTCGTGTCCCAATTTCCCTAGTTCTTTCCGTAACTGATACAAGCATTATATTCATTACTCCTATTCCTCCTACGAGCAATGCTATAGCCGCAATTACAGATATTCCTAAAGATATCATACCAAGTACTGATGTAATAGATTCTGCCTGATTTTGGAGGTTAAAAACTTGTAACTCCCAATATTTATTGTTCTTATATAACTTATCAGTATATTTTTTTATATCCTTAACAAGCTTATCCGAATCAACATTAGCCTTAGGTTTAATCATGAAATAACTATAGTTTTTAGTCTTTTGTTCCGATTTTGCTGTAGTTACTGGAATATACAGATTAGATTGGATATCTTTTTCTTTAGCTGCAGTTCCTCCCCCTTCAAGGAATGAAGGCGGTTCATACTTATATATGCCCACAATAACATATGTTTCAATACTATCTTGGACATAAGCTTTAATTTCTTTACCTAAAGGATCAGTCTTCCCTTTAAACATATTATTAACAAGCTTATCCGAAACAACAGCTGTCTTTTTCATTCCTTTAATGTCTTTATCAGAAATAAATCTTCCACTAATCATTTTAACATTGCTAACATCTTTATACTCATCATTTACCCCTGTAATTGCCACATTGGCATATAAGTATCCGTCTTTTACTTTCCCTTGACCAGTATTTGCTTCTATACTCACATTGCTAATTCTATCGCTAAACGCCTCTTTAATAGAATTAACTTGATCTAAAGAAATAAGATCGCTATCTTCTGGGGATTTGCCTGAATACCTTTCCCCTTCAGAACCATTGTCACTTTTCTCTCTTACTTGGACGTACATATTATTTGCACCTAGTTTATCCAACTCTCCTGACACTTTTGCAGTAATTGCATTTCCTATAGAAACAATTCCTATAACAGCTGATATTCCTATAATAATCCCAAGCATAGTTAATAACGAACGCATTTTACTTGATTTTATACCTGCTATTGCAAGTAATATATTTTCTTTTATAAACATATCTCTTCACCACTTGGAAATTTTCTTACATAATTGTCATTGTACTTATCAGATACAATTTTTCCATCCTTTAATGTTATAATTCTCTCTGTTTCTTCTGCCAATTCATAGTTATGAGTTATGAAAACAATAGTCTTACCTTCCAATTCATGAACCTTGTGAAATAAATCCATAACTAATCTTCCTGTTGCAGAATCAAGAGCTCCAGTGGGTTCATCTGCAAGTATTATACTTGGATCATTAGCAAGCGCCCGTGCAATAGCTACTCTTTGTTTTTGCCCACCTGATAATTCATTAGGTAGATGCATCATCCTATCTCTCATTTCAACAAGCTCTAAAAGTTTTCCTGCTCTTTCTCTTCTTTCATGTCTATTCGCTCCATAGTAAAGCATTGGTAGTTCAACATTTTTCAAGGCTGAGCTTCTTGGTATTAAGTTATATGTTTGAAATACAAAACCTATTTGTTTATTTCTAACATCCGATAATCCATTATCTGTTTTTTCATTAACATTAGTACCATCTAAGAAATATGTTCCGGCTGTAGGCCTGTCCAAAGCACCTATAATATTCATTAAGGTACTTTTTCCAGACCCAGATGCACCAACTATGGATACAAATTCACCCTTTTTTATTGTTATATCAATATTCTTAAGAATGTCTAATTGATTGGGAGTTCCAACATAAAAACTTTTGACAATATTCTTCATTTCTATTATATTATCATTCAATAAACTCACCCCCTATTTTATTTGAACTTTATCTCCAACTTTACAAGTTGAAGGGTCGTCAATCACTATAATTCCATCAGTAATTCCGTCACCTGAAATCTCTACATTAAAATCTGATTCAAGGCCTATATTTACTGGTACTTCCTTAATTATATATTCATTTGGATTTTTACCACTCTTTTCTGCCACATATATGCTTTTACTATCATTATTTTGAACTATACTTTCAGATGAAACTGCATAGATATCAGACTTTTCACTTGTAATAATATTTACTCTTGCACTCATACCAGATCTCATATTCTCATTTAAATCGTTGATTTTAATTTTAGCTTCAAAAGTTGCATCAGAACTTGTCCCTCCGGATTGGGTTCCAGATGTACTTTGACCTTGGCTTTGAGAAACACTTCCTTTTTTAGCTGCTGGTGTGACGCTTATTACTTCCCCAGATATAATATCTTCCCCTGTTCCGTCTGTTTTTATTTCTACTCTTTGACCGGCTTTAATATTTGCTATATCAACTTCCTTAATTGAAGCAGTTATTTCCAGGTCATCCAATTTTTCAATTTCGAATAAAACTCCGCTGCCTGAATTTCCTACAGCAGCATTAACAGCAGTAACTGTTCCATCAGTAGTTGCTTTTATTGTACAATTTTCTAATTGTTGTTTTTGCTTTTCAAGTCCGATCTCCTGACTATTATTATTAACTTTATTTAGTGCTGTCTCATAATTAACTTTGGCTGTATTTAAAGATTGACTAGCTTTAACTTTTGCATTTTCTAATGCTACTGAGGCTTTTTCATGGTCTGACTTTGCAGTCTCATAATCTATTTCAAACTTATTTAAGTCACTTTGAGTAATTGCTTCTGCATCATATAATGCTTTATTATTTTCATATATTTTCTTCTTATCATCTAAGTTGATTTTTGCTAATCTTAAAGTTTCTTCTGCATTTTTAACCTCTGTATTAGAATTACTATTATATAAGCTTAACTCATCATCATAAGCCTTTTTTGCATCATCTAGCTTAATTTTATCGTCAGCTTCTGCTGCTTTAACTGTAGCTTCTGTCTGCTCAACATCTTTTTCTAAATCTGCTGAATCTAATATTGCTAAAACATCCCCCGCTTTTACCTTATCTCCAGCCTTTACCTTAACCTCTTTAACTACATTACTTAATGTACTATATATGTTCACAGTATTTTCACATTTTATTTCTCCTAAAACATTAACACTGTTTACAATTTTCCCTTTTGAAAGTACTGTGTGTTTAATTTCAGGTGCCGGTTTTGGCATTATAAGTCTTACAACTGTAAATGATAATATCACTATTAATGCAATACCTATGAATATTACCTTTTTGCTTGGTCTCTTTTTCAATTTAAAACCTTTAACGCTAATACCTTTAGGTTTTAATTTTTTAATATCTAATTTTGGCATATTTATTTTTACCCCCACTGTTAATAACCTTCTTTCACTTATCCAATAATTAAGATTTCTAATA
This sequence comes from Clostridium sp. LS, assembly GCF_002760435.1. Taxonomy (GTDB): domain Bacteria; phylum Bacillota; class Clostridia; order Clostridiales; family Clostridiaceae; genus Clostridium. The sequence continues at coordinate 31,577 of NZ_AUUU01000003.1, read as the reverse complement.
CTGTTGTGTTAAAAGTATTTCCTCCTTTATTTTCGCATATTATGTACTTATTTAATAAGATACACATAACCATATTTTTATTTAATAATCATATTTTTCCTATAATATTTTTTAAGTATAACACTGAGACGTTAAATTATATCTTAACAAAACATTAAAATTTTCTTAATCCCATATAAACAATTCTTAAAGATAGAAATCAAAAACAAAAGACACTTGGTAGTATCCGGAATAAAATCTTAAGTATATATTCCTAATACTATTAAGTGTCTGCTTCATTTTTGCCTCTTTTAATTTGATTATATATAACTGCTAAAACTATTATTGAGAATTTAATTTAAAAAATTCCCCATTAATATTGCCATTTAAAGTTGGAGATAATTGATTTAGAGTTTTTAATATATTAGCTTTATTTTCGCCAGCTGCTAAAGTTGGAATGTAATCATTTCTATCATTTCTCGACGATATCATTGCAGGGAGTACCTTATATTCAATATCTATTAATTTATCATTCTCAATATTTATCCTAGCTTGAAGTATAAATGTCCTCTTATCTGGAGGATTTGAGTTTCCCCCAAAACAAAAATTTCCCATAGAATAAGCTATAAGCTTGCCTTTGTAATTTTCCATGCTTTGAATAACATGGGGATGTGATCCTATAACTGCATCGGCACCATTGTCAATGGAAAACCTAGCCAAACTCTGCTGAACATCATATGGTTCGTATGTTCTCTCTATTCCCCAGTGAAAATAAGGAATAACAACTTCTGCTCCTTGCTTTCTTAATTCACTAATATCACTTACTATCTTTGCTTTTAGATCTTTCGAAAATTCCCAACCCGTATATCCTAAGAATCCAAATTTAACGCCTTTAATATCCTTTAAAATTTTATATCCTTCCCCACAAACATCAACATTACTTTCCTTTAAGGTATCAATAGTATCCTTTGCACCTTGACTTCCATAATCATAAATATGATTATTAGCTATCGTAACCCCATCTATAGATGCCTGAGTTAGAATGTTAACATATTCCTTAGGGCCTTTAAAGTTATAAAATACATCTCCATCTTTATTGGCCTTCACATTTGAATCTGTAAGCGTAGTCTCTAAGTTTACTAATGTATAATCATCTTTTTTAAATATTTCTGAAACATTTTGCATAAAATATGAATAGTTTTTCCCACTTTTTATAAATGCTGCTGGCAAACTACCCTCATATGCAAATTTAGTATCGGTTCCTAAAGTAAAATCTCCTGCAAAAGACAATAAAATCTGTTTTTTAACTGGTTTTTCTACAATAATTTCTTCTTGATTATTCATCTCAGATAGATTATTTTCCTCGGTACTAACTTGCTTATCATTTTCACTCGTTTCATTTTTATGCATAATCAATATATTTCCGCTCTTTAAATATATTCCGAATGCACTAATAATAAATATAGTTGTAATAACTAATATTATATTTTTAATACCTCCATTATGCTTTTTCTCATACCTTCGCTTAATACCTCTTTTATTCATATATAATCCCCTAATTTTTAGACTTGGAGTTATTCTTATACAAATACTAGCATATTATGCTTTAGGTTTCTACAAATATAATTTTATTTAAACTATATTTTATATACGTTTATTACGTCCTTAAGTTCTTCCGCAATAGTAGTTTGTTCATTAATAGCTTTAACTATATTGCCAACCTGACTTGTAACTTCGTCCACATTTCTTTGTATATCTTGGGATTTACCTGCTGTCTCTTCAGCATTTAAGCTAACTCTATTTATTCCTTGTGTAATTTGTGTAATAATTTCTTCAATGGTCATACTTGTATTTTGAATCTCTTCTGCCATATTAGTAATTAGTCTTGAATCATTTTCGTAACTTGTCGCAGTTTCTATTAACAATTCATAATCTTCATCAACATCTTCTTCTAAGAAATTTAATAAATCTTTGCTGTGTTCACTTAAATTCTTAAATGCACCATGTACTTCCGTAATGACCTTTTTTATTTTATCAACTGCATCAGTGCTTTGTTCAGCTAATTTTCTAACTTCATCAGCGACTACTGCAAATCCTTTTCCTTGCTCCCCAGCTCTTGCTGCTTCTATAGCTGCATTAAGTGCTAATAAGTTAGTTTGTTCTGATACTCCAGCTATTACATCTGCCATCATTTTAATATCTTGAACCACTTTACCTTGTTCAATTGCATGGGTAATATTCTCTATTTTCTCTGCATATATTTTTCTGGCATTTTCTGCTGCTGTTTGGCCTTTTTCCTTAACCTTAACCGCTTTACCTCTAATAATTTCTGCTGATTTATTATCTGTCACAGCAAGTTCATTTAATCCTGATACGACACTTTTTATTTCAAATGTAGATGCATTAACCTCTTGCGATACTGCACTTAATTGCTCAACTTCTCCAGAAATAATTTGTGTAGAAGAATTCACTTCCAATATTCTATTATCTATGCTTTTCATTATTTCGTTGAGATCTACACTAGATTTTATTAATAATTTTGCGTATGAATATATATTTCCAACCATTGCTCTATTGGCATTTATTGCATCATTTAAACTTTCTATAACGTCCCCAAATTCTTTGTCATAATTTCCCGCAAGTCTAGCTGTTAAATCACCTTCTCTTAATGAATGAGAAAGCTTGCTCAAATCTTTTAATGGGCTAAGAATTCCTCTAATTATTATAATTGCAAGAAGCAATGTAACTATAAATCCAATAATTGAGACTATAATAGCTATATTGCTAAATTTACTTACCGAACCTTGAAGTGTTGTAATTGATGCTCTCATGTTTTGTTTTGTGATAGCTTGAACTGCTGCATTATTGATTACTTCTTGGGTTGATCCAAGCTCTACAAGCACATTTCTCATTTGCACAACGCAAACGCTTGCTATAAATGTCATAAAGCTTAACACTATTATATAACTTATTATTATTTTAGTTTTAAGACTCTTTCCAATCTTCCTGGTTTTCCTTTTATTGGTCTTGTCTTGTTCCTTCTTTGTTTTCATTGTACTCCCCTCTTCCACAGTAGACTTTTATATAAGAAATATATATTGACAATACATGTTTTAAACAACACTAATTTACTTATAGTTATCGCGTAAAAATCTTTTGCAATGATGCATGTTGAATTTTAATTTTTCCTAATATATTTAAGACTGTAACGTTGTTAAACGTTAACAATATTATAGACTATTTTTTTCATAATTACCATGACTAATTATGGAAAAGTGTAATTAAAAGAATTCTTTAAAACTAAAAATATTTTAATTATAAAGAATTCCTTTCATATTATATTAGGCAATTAAAAAATAATCTGCAAAATAACCCGCCATCTTCAGGGTAAGTGAGTCATAAAAATCTCCTTTTATTTGCAATCGCTTGCGAATATATCAAAAAAACATAAATTTATTTAATCTCTACTTAAATGACTCTCTTTTTACCAACTTAGTATCAATAATATAATGGTCTGTAGTTCTTTCGTTACTTTCTAAAAAATCTATTAAAATTTTTGTGGCATAGTATCCAAGCTCTGCTGAATTGATATCTACTGATGATAAAGGTGGACTCTGAAATTCATCCAATGGATTGTTATTAAAGCCTATTACATCAATATCCTTAATATTTCTCTCATTTAGAACTTTAAGTGCACCAAAGGCTAGTACATCATCCTCTACTATTATTGCAGTTGGATTAGAACCTTCTAATAATTTAATAGTCCCGCTTCTTCCTTCTTCCTCATTAAAATCTTTCACCATTACAACACTATTTTCTTGTATTGAAATTCCATTGATCTCACAGGCTACTTTAAATCCCTTAAATCTATCTTTTGTTACATTCCATTCCTTCTTTGCTCCTAAAAAAGCAATAGATTTATGTCCCTTTTTTACGAGTTCATTCACTAAGTTATAAGTAGCTTGAAAATTATCATTATCTACCCATAATAAATCCTCTGTCTCCTCAGGCCGTCCTATTACTACAAAAGGAAATTGCATTTCTTTTAGGAATTTAATACTTTTATCATCACTTCTAGCACGTAGTAAACAAATGCCATCCACTAAATTACTTGTTATAAAATTATTCATATACTCTAGTTCTGTCTTTTCATCTTCGCTAAATGCATAAGTTATATAATATTTTTTATTTTGAGCATATCTGCTCATTCCCTTCATTGCTTGAATGAAGAATGTGTTAGTAATCAAATCTTGTGCTTCATTTGGAACAACCACTCCTAAAATCCTGCTTTTCTTATTAGCAAGACTTCTTGCAATTGCATTTGGCTTATATTTCAGTCTTTTTATTGCTTCTCTAACTTTTTCTTTAGTCTCTTCACTTATTTGTGAACTATCAGATATAACTCTAGATACCGTGGATGGTGATACGTTTGCTTCTTTTGCTACTTCTTTTATTGTGACTTTCATATCCTCTGCTCCTTTCCATATTAATAAACTATTTTAACATTTATTTCAAACATAATATTATTTATTCCAACATTTTAAATTAAATAGTACTAATATTTTTAATATTATCATATTTATAATAATGTTACAAACAGTATATTATTTAGTTTTATTAGACAATACATAAACATCTTATATATCATTTTTAACTAAAACTTTTAGACAAATATTGAGAAACTTATAAGAAATAAGTAAAAATTAGATTCTAAATAATTTTCATATAATATACAAATAATCTCTACAATATTAATATCGTAAAGATTATTTAGTAAAGGTTATATTAATTTAATAAATTCTCAGCCAATTCCACTTTGCTTTCTTGCCTACTTCTTCCATAAAGCTTAGTAATCTTATTAATTTTTTCAGCTAGCTCGTCGGTAATTGATGTTTTCTTAACTCTCCATCTCCAATTATTGCCAAGTGTTGATGGTAAATTAATTCTAGCTTCATTTCCTAAATCCAGAAAATCCTGCATTTGAGCTATTGCAGTATCAGCAATACTGCTCCAGGCTCCTCTTACAAAGCCCCAGTTATAGCCTTCTTCTTTATTTAACCCTAAGTACTCCATTGCATTTTTCACTTGTTCTTTCGGAGCAGTTGTCTCCATCCATCCTCTAACAGTGTCATTGTCATGAGTACCTGTGTAAACAATAAAATTCTTTTCATAGTTATGAGGTAAAAAAGGATTTTCGCTACCTGAGTCAAATCCAAATGTTAATATTTTCATTCCTGGGAAACCTGTATCATTCCTTAGCTTAATTGTTTCTTCAGTTAACGTTCCTAAATCTTCTGCAATTATATTTACATCTCCAAGCTCGTCCTTAATTGCATTAAATACTTTTATTCCTGGTCCCTTAACCCATTCACCATTTTCCGCTGTCGTATCACCATAAGGAATTGACCAATATGATTCAAATCCTTTAAAATGATCTATCCTAAGAACATCATATAAATTTAAACTTTGTCTTATACGGTCAACCCACCATTTGTAATCCGTTTTCTCCATGTAATTCCAATCATAAATTGGATTTCCCCATAGTTGTCCAGTTGCTGAAAATATATCTGGCGGACAGCCGGCAACTTTAAGTGGTTTTAATGTCTTTTTATGAAGTAAAAATGCTTCAGGATTTGCCCATACATCAGCACTATCTTCTGCAACATATATAGGCATATCACCGATTATTTCGATGCCTAGTTCATTCACATATGATTTTAATGCTTTCCACTGTTTATAAAATTCATACTGTAAAAACTTCCAATACTCTATTTCATTACTTAACAACTTTTTATACTTGGATATAGCATCTGGCTCTCTTAGCCTAATATCTTCATCCCACGTTTGCCAGCTTTTTAAATCAAAATGATTTTTAACTGCCATATAAAATGCATAATCTTCTAACCAATAAGCTTCTTTTTCTTCAAATTCTTCTAATTCCTTCAAACCTTTTAACTTATAATTTTCAAAGGCTTTTTTTAATACTTTAAATTTTTCTGTAAATATTACTCCATAATCTATATCTTCAGAATTATCACCAAAATTAATTGATTCATAGTCTTCCTTACTTAACAATCCATCTTTCTCTAGTATATCAAAATCTATAAAATATGGATTTCCAGCAAATGCTGAAAAAGACTGATATGGTGAATCTCCAAAACTTGTTGGGCCTAAGGGTAATATTTGCCAATACCTTTGTCCCGCTTTTTTTAAGAAATCTCCAAATTCATATGCTTCATTACCAAATGTTCCAATCCCATACTTTCCTGGTAGAGAAGCAATGTGCATAATAATACCACTACCTCTATTCATATTTTCCTCCTAATTCGACTTTTGTTCTGAATTTATTTTGCACGAAAGGCCTTAATATCAGATATTCTTTAGGCAACCGCTTGCGCTACAACCTATAAACTAGCTATTGATGACTTATAACAAAATATGAATCATATATTGCTATAGTAAAAATTGAGAGACTATCTCAAAAATATTTCTTAGACCTTCTTAATTTACAGGTTTCTTAACTAAAATTTAAATTATATACCTGCATAGGCCAAATATATAGTTATAAGACTTATTGATATAGGTTAAATTTTGATTAAAAATCCTTATCTAATCATTTTATATTTAAACTTTTATAATAGTCTCTCTATTTTTCTCGATAACTATTTTATTGACCCTTGAACAATACCTGCGATTATATGTTTTTGAACAAAGAAATAGAATATAATTATTGGTATTATTGCCATAACTAAAGCTGCCATTGCAAGTTCCCATTGCTTTGAAAATGCTCCAAAGAAATTATTCATAGCTAATGGTATAGTTCTTAAATCTTTGCCTAATGTTAAGAAAGGTAATAAGAAGTCATTCCATATCCATATGCTATTTAATACAGCTACTGTAACAGTAATAGGCTTTAACAATGGTAAAACTACCTTTGTATAAGTTTGCCATTTACTACATCCATCAATAGTTGCAGCTTCTTCAACTTCTTGAGGTATACCTTTAATGAATCCATGATATAAGAATATGCTCATACTTACACCAAATCCTATATACATAAATATCAATCCATAATATGATCCTATCATCTTAAATGGTCCTAATTGAATTTTACCCATCCACTTTACAAGTGGTAACATTACCGCTTGGAATGGAACAATCATTCCGGCTGTAAATACATAAAATATTATTTTACTCTTTTTAGTTTGATCACGTACTAATAGCCAAGCAGCCATTGAAGAAAATAGAAGTAATAATATTACACTGCCAACAGTTATTATCATAGAATTAACAAAAGAACTTACCAAGTTCATTTTATTAGCGGCGTCTATATAGTTACTGTAATTCCACATTTCTGGTAATCCTGTGGTATTCGCAAAAATTTCTCTTCTTTGTTTAAATGAGTTAATAATCATTAAATAAAATGGCACCATATATAATATTAGTAACAACCATGCAAACACTTCTAATAGTCCTAATTTACCTGTATAAGTATCTAGAGTTTTTAACTTTTTGTTTGATTTAGTTTTTTGTGCAGTATCAACAGCTTTATTTGCTTCCATTATGCCTCTACCTCCTTCTTCTTATTAAAGTAAACTTGTGTTAAAGAAATAGCAGTTACAAGTATAAAGAATATAATGGCTTTTGCTTGTCCTATCCCCATATTATTCAATACAAATGCTTCCTTATATATATTTAAAGCTAACATCTCAGTAGTTTTTGCAGGTGTTAGGGAGAAATTTAAATCAAATAACTTAAACGAGTTTGCCAAGGTTAAGAACATACAAATTGTTATTCCTTGTCTTACCATAGGTATTGTTATATTCTTAAACGTATGCCATCCATTAGCTCCATCAATATGAGCAGCCTCTATTAAATCAGCTGGTACATTTTCAAGTGCAGCTATATATATAACCATTATATATCCTGCATATTGCCATGTTGAAACAATTAACATTGCAAACATTGCTGTAGTTGGCTCTTGTAACATTGATGTTGCAAGCACTTTACTGCCTAAATTTTGTCCTACTCCTGTAAATACCGAATTGAACATAAATTGCCATATAAATCCTAAGATTAATCCTCCAATTAAATTTGGCATAAAGAAACCTGTTCTTAAAAAGTTACTAGTTTTTAACCTTCTTGTAACAGCATACGCTAACCCAAATCCCACTAAGTTAATGGTTATTACGCTGGCAATCGTATATAAAATAGTTATTTTCAAAGAATATATAAATTGTTGATCATCAAGAAGACTTGAATAGTTACTTATTCCTACAAAATTATATTGTGGACTAGCACCATTCCAATTTGTAAATGTATAATATATACCTATTATAAATGGTATTATTACAACCATTGTTATAGCAAACAAAGCAGGTCCAACAAATATCCAAAAATCTCTATTAGCTTTTGATATTTTACTCATATAGTTACTCCTTTCTTAGTAAGACTTATTACTGCATTTTAAATTCCACATATTTTTATTATTTAATCTTATGTATAAAATATTCATGAGGAAAGTTATTTTCCCCATGAATTAAATTTAATTATTAATTAGAAGCAGGTCTTTGAGTTTCTCTCTTTACATCCTGAAGTTTTTGTAAGAAGTCTTTCTTAGCTGCATCTCCCATATCTGTTTTTAAGAATTCAGAGAATACAGGTCCTATGTTATTCATAGTAAATCCATCTGGGAAACCAGTGAATGTCCATGGAAGAGTCTTTCCAGCTTTGTTGTATTCAGAAATTGATTTATTTAACTGATTATCGCTTTCAACTGTAAAGTTTGTGAATGCAGGAATCATATTCATATCTTTAACTAAAGCTTCTTGTCCAGTTTTGCTAGAAACCATCCAATCTAAGAATTCCTTAGCTTCTTTATTAACTTTAGAATCCTTATTAGCTACCCAGTACATTGGTACTCCTACTGGAATAGATGTATTTGCTTTGTCGTTAGCATCGTTGTTAATACATAATGGAACAAATCCCATATCGAAGTTTGCTTTTAAGTTTTTTAAATCTCCAGCACACCAGTTACCTTGTTGGATAAATGCTGTCTTACCAAGTGCGAAGTTACCAACTTGAGTACTATAGTCTATAGTATCTAATGCTTTTCCTCCACCATATTTACACAATAATGCAACTAAATTAGCCCAATCATTAAATTCTTTATTATTTACTAAATCTGCTTTTTTGTTCATATAATCTGCAAGAAAATCTTTTGGTTTTTCTTGTGCTGCAAATGGTATATTGAATGTATGATTACCAGTTACCCAATTTTCTTTTGTTGTATAAGATACAACATTTTCAATTCCAAGGTCTGCTTTTTTGCTGTCTAATGTTTCAAAAGCAGCTTTTAATTTATCAAATGAAGTTATAGATTTGGGATCGATACCAGCTTTATCTAAGATTGCTTTATTGTATGCTAGTCCATATCCTTCTGTTGCTGCAGGCATACCGTATACCTTCCCATCAACTGTTACTGCATCAAGTGTACCTTTAACAGCATTTTTAACCCATCCTTGATCACTTAAATCATCAATCTTATGTTTCCAAAGCTCATAGTCTGAAGTACCTTGAATCATGAATATATCTGGTTCAGCATCAGCACCTTTTGCAAATTCAGCTTTTAATGCTGCACCGTAGTCAGCTCCACCACCTACTGAATTTATTTCTACTTTTACTCCTTTTTCTTCTTCATATTTTTTAGCAAGTGCTTGAAGTTGGTCATTGATTTCAACTTTTAATTGAAATACTTTAATTGTTTTACCACTTCCAGAATTGCTTGAACTTTGAGAACCATTGCTTGATGATGTTCCACATCCAACCATAGTTCCAACTATTAATGTTGAAGCTAAAATTGTTGATAATACTTTTTTTGTTTTCATATGAATACCCCTCCATTGAAATTCATCTAATTTTTGGCTATTGTCAAAAATTAAAAATTATATATTTAATTATAACATATATCTAAAATAAATATTTTTAGATATATAATGTTAACTTTATATAAGTATTTCCTTTTCGCAAGCGTTTGCGAAAACCTGAAAAAATTTAGTCTTTATAGCTTTACATACTATTCAGACCTTTTGTTAACCTTTTCTTGTGCTATTCATTTTATGATTTAAGTATAACAGTCAAAGAAAACTTTTACAAGTAATATTTTTATTCGTTTTAGGCTAAATTTAATTGTTTTTCTTTAATTTATTACGATTTCCTCTAGTATAGTACGTTTTTAATAAAATCGGTTGCATAACATGATTTTTTATTATTTATCTTTATCTTCTTTGCGAAATCCATAGACTAATAATAACTTTTCTTTTTTGGCTAACTTTTTTATTTCGAATTCTCTTCGCATTGCGTCTTTTTTATCTGCAAATATTTCATGATATATTAGTTTAACAGGACCTCTCCCTTTTGTGTACTTTGCTCCAATTCCTTTTGAATGCGCTTCAATCCTTTTTTCTAAATTATTTGTCCAACCTGTGTAAAATGTACCATCTGAACATTCTACAATGTATACATAATTCATTTTATTACCCCAACTTCTTCACTACTATTCTATCTTACATTGTCCAAAAACGATAACTAATTTGTGATTTAAAAAATACAATCTCATACTGCTAAATCTTAATGGAAACGCCTATAGCAAATTTATAATTATTATAAATAAAATAAATACTTCTCAATTATATTATACCAAAAAAATAAGACGAGATATTTGTTAAACATCCCGCCTTATTAAAAATAGTATTAATTAAATATTAATCTACTTTTGCTGTATCAATCCAGCTCATCATTCCTCTTAATTCTTTACCAACTTTTTCGATTGGATGTTCTGCTTCCATTCTTCTTCTTGCATTGAATCCTGGTCTATTCATAGCATTTTCTAATAGCCAGTTTCTAGCAAATGTACCATCTTGGATTTCAGTAAGAACTTTCTTCATTTCTTTCTTAGTTTCATCAGTGATGATTCTCTTACCAATTTGGTAATCTCCATATTCAGCAGTATCTGAAATTGAGTATCTCATCATGCTTAATCCACCTTGATATAATAAATCAACGATTAATTTCATTTCGTGTAAGCATTCAAAATATGCATTTTCTGGAGCATATCCAGCTTCTACTAAAGTTTCAAAACCAGCTTTTATAAGTTCTGCACATCCACCACAAAGTACTGCTTGTTCTCCAAATAAGTCAGTTTCTGTTTCATCTTTAAAAGTAGTTTCAAGAATACCAGCTCTTGCTCCACCAACTCCATTAGCATATGCTAAAGCGTATTGTTTTGCTTTTCCTGATGCATCTTGATGTATAGCTATTAAGCAAGGTACTCCAGCACCTTCAGTATATGTTCTTCTTACTAAATGTCCTGGCCCCTTAGGAGCAACCATAAATACGTCAACATAAGAAGGTGGTACTATTTGACCAAAGTGAATGTTAAATCCATGAGCAAATACTAATGCATTTCCTTCTTCTAAGTTTGGAGCTATTTCTTCATTATAGATTTTAGCTTGTTTTTCATCTGGTAATAAGATCATTATAAGATCAGCTGCTTTTGCTGCATCTGCAACTGTTGCAACTTTTAATCCAGCTGCTTCCGCTTTAGCCCAAGACTTACTTCCATTGTATAAACCAACAACAACATCTATTCCACTTTCATGAAGATTTAATGCATGTGCATGACCTTGGCTACCATAACCTATTATAGCAACTGTCTTACCTTTTAATAAATTTAAATCTGTGTCCTTTTCATAATACATTTTTGCCATGTTCAATGACCTCCTAATTGTTATTAATATCTTCTTCGCTTATTATTTGATTAATTGGTGCACCAGGTGCAACCATAGGAAAAACTTTTTTATCACTGTTTATTAAATAATCTATAAGAACTGGACCTTCTGAATCCAGAGCTTTTCTTAAAACATCATCTATTTCATCTACTTCTGTTATTCTAAATGCCTTAGCTCCAAAAGCTTCAGCAAGTTTGACATAATCTGTTGGTCTATCTAAAGTGGTTTCAGAATATCTTCCTTCATAGAAGAAATCTTGCCATTGTCTAACCATTCCTAGACAATTGTTATTCATTACTACTTGTATTAATGGAAGCTTATTTTTTACTGCAGTAACTAATTCATTACAGTTCATTCCGAAGCTACCATCTCCAGCAATATTAAATACTCTTTTATCCGGCTTACCGATTTGCGCTCCTATTGCAGCTCCAAGTCCATATCCCATTGTTCCAAGACCACCTGAAGTTACAAAAGTTCTTTCGGTTCTGAAATTAAAATATTGTGCTGCCCACATTTGATGTTGGCCAACTTCAGTAGAAATTATAAAATTCCCATCATTTAATTTATTTAATTTATCAAAAAATAACTCTGGAGTTAAACCACAATTTGATACCACTTTTTTATTTTCTTTCAAATTGTTTATTGTATTAATCCATTCATCATTTCTCTTTTCTTCAATTAACGGCATTAATTGACTTAATGCTACCTTTAAGTCTCCTACAATACATGTATCAACTTTTATATTTTTATTTATTTCTGCTGGATCAACATCTATTTGTAATACTTTTGCATTCTTAATATGGTTTTGATTACTTATAACTCTATCACTAAATCTAGCTCCAAGGGTTATTAATAAATCACATTTAGTTGCAGCAATATTAGATGCTTTTGTTCCATGCATACCTATCATTCCAGTATATAGTTCATGATCATTCGGAAATTCTGCCATACACATAAGCGATGTTGATACAGGCGCATTTATCTTTTCTGCAAAACTTATCAATTCTGATGTTGCACCAGATATTCCCACGCCACCACCTGCGTATATAAGCGGTTTCTTGCTTTGATTTATTAACTCTACAGCTTCTTGTAATGATTTTTCTGTAATATACTCTGAATTTCTAATAACTTCTTTAGGAATTAATTTAACATACTGCGTTTTATCTGCAGTAACATCCTTAGGAATATCAATTAAAACTGGTCCTGGACGACCTTCTTGAGCTATATAAAAAGCTTCTCTAATTATGTTTTGTAGATCATTAACATCCCTTACTATATAATTATGTTTTGTTATAGGCATTGTAATTCCAGTTATGTCAACTTCCTGAAAACTATCTTTCCCAAGCAATGGCTTTGCTACATTTCCTGTTATAGCAACCATAGGAATTGAATCCATGTATGCAGTAGCAATACCTGTTACTAAATTAGTAGCTCCTGGCCCTGATGTTGCAAGACAAACTCCCACTTTACCAGTAGCTCTTGCATACCCATCCGCTGCATGAGATGCACCTTGTTCGTGACAAGTTAAAACATGATGAATTTTATCTTTATATTTATATAATTCATCATATATATTTAATACTGCTCCGCCTGGATATCCAAATATAGTCTCTACTCCTTCATCAAGTAACGACTTTATTAAGATTTCAGCCCCCGTTAATAACATTTTACTCACTCCTTTGCTTATAAAATGATTTTCAATTCACAATTAAGGATGAAATCTCTCTGAAATTTCTAATAATATCTTTTTAAATCATGCATTTTGTTCCTTTATTATATATTGTGAATTATACATTATTATTTGTTAATAATAAAGTTCCCATATAACTCCTATAAAACTTGATGTTCTATAGGAATTATACAGTAACTTCTCCTATGTTAATTATACACTATTTTGCAGCCTTTAGTTTTTCGCAAACTAGTTCTCCCATTTCAACAGTTCCAACTCTCTTCTTACCTTCTGTCATTATATCACCTGTTCTGTATCCATCTTCAAGAACTGCAAGAACTGCATTTTCAATTGATTTAGCTTCTTCTTCTAATGAAAAACTGTATCTAAGCATCATAGCTGCTGAAAGAATAGTTGCTAAAGGATTTGCAATTCCTTGCCCTGCTATATCAGGAGCACTTCCGTGAATTGGTTCATACATACCAAGTGTGCCGTCCCCAAGAGATGCTGAAGGCAATAATCCTATTGATCCTGTAACCATACTTGCTTCATCTGATAAGATGTCTCCAAATAAATTTGAAGTTACCATTACATCAAATTGGTTCGGGTCTCTTACTATTTGCATTGCTGCATTATCAACATATAAATGATTTACTTCTACTTCTGGATAATCCTTAGCTATTTCATTAACTACACTTCTCCAAAGTCTTGAACTATCTAAAACATTAGCTTTATCAACACTTGTAAGCTTTTTGTTTCTCTTCATTGCTATTTCAAATCCACTTTTAGCAATTCTAGTTATCTCATTTACATTATATCTTTCAGTATCATAAGCACTTTTTACACCATCAACTTCTTCTGTTCCTCTTTGACCAAAATAAATACCACCAGTTAATTCTCTTACTATGCAGATATCTATACCATCTTTAACAATACTGTCTTTAAGTGGTGATTCATTTTTTAATGGCGCATATAAAACCGCTGGTCTTAAATTACAATAAAGATTCATTCCACTTCTTAATTTAAATAATCCTTGTTCTGGTCTTACTTTACCATTATCCCATTTTGGTCCACCAACAGCTCCTAATAAAACCGCATCACTTTTCTTACATACCTCTAATGATTCGTCTGAAAGTGGTGTTCCTTCTTTATCTATAGCACAACCACCTGCTAATACATATTCATATTCGAATCTATGTCCAAACTTATCCCCTATAACTTTTAAAACTTTAATAGTTTCATTAATTACTTCTGGGCCTATACCATCTCCTGGTATTACCGCTATATTATATTTCATTATAAAATCCCCCTTAATTACCTAATTCTTATTGCTTATTTCATATTAAATAATCTTTACTTATTATTATCTCTTTATTGCTAAATTATATCAAGTCAACTCTGTTATAATTTTCATATTAATTGAATTTTCGCTTATTTATTTCTTATATATCCAATTAATCCATCATTATCGATAATCTTTTGCATGAATTCAGGGAATGCTTCTCCTTGATATTCTTGGTTCTTAGTTAAATTTTTAATAAGACCTGTTGAGAAGTCAACTTCTAATTCATCCCCAGCATCAATATTTTTTACTGCTTCATCACATTCTAGAATTGGTAAACCAATATTAATTGCATTTCTATAGAATATTCTAGCAAAAGTTGATGCTATAACACAACTAACTCCAGCTGTCTTAATTGCAAGTGGTGCATGCTCTCTTGAAGAACCACAACCAAAGTTTTTATTTGCAACGATTATGTCCCCATCTTTTACATTTTTAACAAAATCAACATCTATATCTTCCATACAGTGTGCAGCAAGCTCTTTAGCATCTGATGTGTTTAAATATCTTGCTGGGATTATTACGTCTGTATCTACATTATCTCCGTATTTGAAAACTTTACCTTTTACGCTCATTACTAAATACCTCCTAGACTAATTCTGGGTCAGTGATTTTTCCAGTTAAAGCAGATGCTGCTGCCACAGCTGGACTTGCAAGATATACTTCTGATTCAACATGCCCCATTCTTCCTACAAAATTTCTGTTTGTTGTTGATACACATCTTTCACCTTTTGCTAAGATTCCCATATGCCCACCTAAACATGGTCCACAAGTTGGTGTTGAGAATGCTGCTCCAGCTTCAACCAAGTCTGTAACTATTCCCTCTTTTATTGCTTGTAAATAAATCTTTTGAGTTCCAGGAATAACTATACATCTGATACCCTTCTTAACTTTCTTTCCTTTTAAGATATCTCTAGCTATTCTTAAATCTGAAATTCTACCATTAGTACATGATCCAATTACAACTTGGTCAACAGCTACATCTCCAGTATTATCAATTGTTCTTGTGTTATCTGGTAAATGTGGGAATGAAACTGTTGGTCTTAAAGTACTTAAATCAATTTCAAACACTTCATCATATTCTGCATCTTCATCAGCTTCATAAACTTTCCATTCTCTAGATGCATGATCTTTTAAATATTCAACAGTTTTATCATCAACTGGGAAAATTCCATTCTTTCCACCAGCTTCTATTGCCATATTAGCCATTGTAAATCTATCATCCATTGAAAGGTATTGTAATCCATCACCAACAAATTCCATTGATTTGTATAATGCTCCGTCAACACCAATCATTCCGATTATGTGTAATATAATATCTTTTCCACTTATCCATTTTGCAGGTTTATTCTTAAGAACAAACTTTAAAGCTGATGGTACTTTAAACCAACACTTTCCTATAGCCATACCAGCTGCCATATCAGTTGATCCTATACCTGTTGAGAAAGCACCAAGAGCTCCATATGTACAAGTATGCGAGTCAGCACCTATAACAACATCTCCAGCAACTACTAATCCTTTTTCAGGAAGTAAGCAATGTTCAATTCCCATTTCTCCAACTTCAAAGAAGTTCTCTATTTCCATTTTATCAGCAAATTCTCTAATATACTTAACTTGTTCTGCTGAATTTATATCCTTATTTGGAGTAAAGTGATCTGGAACTATAGCTATTTGGCTTTTACTAAATACTTTATCTGCCCCAAACTTTTTAAATTCATTTACAGCTACTGGAGTAGTAATATCATTTCCTAAAACTAAATCAAGATTTGCTTCGATTAATTGTCCAGCTTTTACAGTTTCTAGACCTGCATGTGCTGCTAAGATTTTTTGTGTCATTGTCATTCCCATTTTTAATCATCTCCTTAAAAATATGCTTTTACTTTTCTTTCAATATCTTTGATTAATTTATATTCTATTGAATCCACTAGAGCTATCCAGCTAGCTTGAATTACGTCTCGGGATACTCCAACAGTACTCCAATTCTCAATTCCATCTGTTGATTCAATTAAAACTCTTACCTTTGCTTCAGTTGCACTTTCTGAATCTAAAACTCTAACCTTATAATCCACAAGTCTTGCTTGTTTTATTTCAGGATAAAATACCTCTAGAGCTTTTCTAATTGCCTTATCTAACGCATTTACAGGTCCTTCTCCTTCTGCTGCTGTCATTTCACTCTTTCCATCAACGGTAATATTTATTACTGCTGTTGATGAGAATTCTTCGGTTCCATAAGGCTGTTCTCCAATTATCTTAAAATGATTTAATTTAAAGAAAGGTTTATATTTTCCAATAATCTTTCTTATAACTAACTCAACAGTTCCTTCTGCACCTTCAAATTGATACCCTTCATATTCTAATTCTTTTAATCTATCAGTAATTTTTTGAACTGAATTATCATCCTTAGATATATTGGGAAATACTTTTTTTATTTCCTGCAATATTGTGCTCTTTCCACTAACTTCAGAAACTAAAAATCTTCTTTTATTTCCTACTAATTCAGGTTCTATATGCTCATAAGACTTTGGTGATTTAGTTACTGCATCTATATGCATTCCACCTTTATGAGCAAATGCAGAACTTCCTACAAAAGGATTTTCGTCTGCTAATGTAATATTACAGATTTCTGCAATATATCTTGATGTCTTTGTAAGATTTGTTAATTCGATATTGTTTAGAACCTCATATCCAAGTTTTAATTTTAATGTAGGTATTATTACACTTAAATTAGCATTTCCACATCTTTCACCTATACCAATAAAAGTCCCCTGAACTTGCACTGCCCCTGCTTGCACTGCCATAACTGAATTTGCAACTGCCATCCCCACATCATTATGACTGTGAACTCCTACCTCTATAGATAATTGTGCTCTCACAGCTTTAGTTATTTCATATATATCCTGAGGTAGTGTTCCTCCATTAGTATCACATAACACAACTACTTCTGCTCCAGCTTCCTCGGCTGCACTTAAAGTTGCCATTGCATAATCTTTATTTGCTTTGTATCCATCATAAAAATGCTCTGCATCAAAGATTACTTCCTTTTCTTTTTTGCTCAAGTATTTTATTGTGTCTTTTATCATATTAATATTTTCATCTAAAGAAGTCTTTATGATATCTGTCACTTGAAAATCCCATGACTTTCCGAATATAACGATCGTATTTGCTTCTGATGATAATAAATCTTTCAAATTTTTATCATCTTCAACATTAATATTAGGTCTTCTTGTCGATCCAAATGCTGCAACTCTAGAATTTTTAAGGTGCATATCTTTAAGCCTTTTAAAGAATTCCATATCCTTTGGATTTGATCCAGGATTACCAGCTTCAATATAATCGATCTGCATCTCATCCAAGGCCTTTACTATTTTAATCTTATCTTCTAATGAAAATGAAATTCCTTGACCTTGTGCTCCATCTCTTAGAGTAGAATCAAATATTTTTACCTGATTCTGAGCCATATATCATTACCCCCCTTTTCATTTTTACTGCTTTATTGCCATTATCCATATTTCTTATACATTAATAACTTTCAATAGAATTTTTAATTGTTTTTTCCCCTCTTTGTAGAGCTGTAACACCAGTTCTAACTAATTCTTCTATTCCGTATTCCTCCATTAAGTTTATTAATGCAGATATTTTATTTTCATCCCCAGTTAGTTCTATTGTTAATGTATCAGTAGACAAATCAATTATCTTACTTCTAAAAATCTTTACTGTTTCATTTATTGCTGCTCTATTTTCAGCATTTGCTCTTACTTTTATCAACACTAATTCTCTGTAGACAGATTCATTAGGCTTAAAGTCTATAACCCTTATTACATCTTCTAATTTATTTAATTGCTTTTTAACTTGCTCTAATACATTATCATCGCCCATAAGTGTAATTGTCATTCTTGAAATCGAAGGATCTTCAGTTCTGCCAACAGTTAAACTGTCTATGTTATACCCTCTTCTTGAAAACAATCCGCTTACTCTGCTTAAAACACCAGATGAATTCTTAACTAAAGCAGATAGTACATGCTTCTCCATAGCTTTCCCCCCTTAAAAATGGTTAAAAAAATCCACCCTTAATGATATGAATCATAAGAAGTGGGATAATATTCCGCCTTATATAATATCACTAGGTTCTAACAAACCCTTGCATATAACGGATGCACACCGGATATCTTTTACTCGAGAAATTTCTTTCTCTTTCTTTATTCTGCTCAGGAGCGATAACCATTAAGCTAAAGTATCGATTCTCACCAACCATCGACTCTCTGCAACTTGTCTGCTAAACAATTGTCTCCATCTCAGCATTTAATACTTAAGGACCTATTAAATTTTCCTGTTAGATAGAATTGTACTCTTTGTTTTTACTATTGTCAATAATTTAGTAATATATTTTTCATTCTTGTTTTTTTATCCGTAAAACAAACATGCAAATTAACTATTTATCATCTTAATGTCGATTTTTTTGTTAATTTGTTAATCATTTTGCATATTTTTTGAATATATAAATCATTTATTTGATATTGATTGACAATTTAAACATACTCACTTTTATACTTTTATTGTAAGTATTTACATATGTGTTTTAGAATCTAGCTATATGAGTTCCAAAATCCTCCATATATTCTACCTCTTGAATATTTGCTAAAAGTTCATCTAAACCATAATCAAATATATTAAAATTTATTTTTGCTTCACAAAGTTTAGAAATTACCTCTTCCTTATCTTCATCAAATATTAATTCCTTATTAACTTCCTCAATAAATGCTTCAGTCTTGTAGATTTCACATTTAGCTCCTTCTTCAGCACCTAATTGAGTAAATACGTTATATCTATATTCATCTCCACCTATTTCTGTAGCATCATTGTAACCATCTTTATGAAAAACATCATCAAGTCTTAATTCATAATACATATTTATATATGCTTTTGCACCCTCTATATCGTTAAATCCTTTGCAATTACCAGTTGGCATAACTACTAAATACTCGTTATAAGGTTCTTTTTCCATATAATTGCCTCCTTTGTACATATTATTACTTTATTTA
Source organism: Clostridium sp. LS (assembly GCF_002760435.1). Taxonomy (GTDB): domain Bacteria; phylum Bacillota; class Clostridia; order Clostridiales; family Clostridiaceae; genus Clostridium. The sequence continues at coordinate 11,759 of NZ_AUUU01000003.1, read as the reverse complement.
TCCCCTTAATAAGTATTTGTTATTCATAATAAGCTAATTGAATTATTTTTAAATCATTTATAATTTTAACCTTTAATTATTTCTTTTGTACCTATAATTATAATATTTTATGTATTTTTTATCCTAAAAATCAATAAACTAAAAAGAACCCTATTTTAATAGGATTCTCTTATGCTAATATAAAAAAACTTTAATTATATTTCTTTTCTATCAATTCAGCTAGATTATGAGCCATTTTATCTATTTCTGCCTGGTCTTCACCTTCAAGCATTACTCTAACTAGTGGTTCTGTTCCAGATGGTCTTATTAGAACTCTTCCAACACCATTTAACGCATCTTCTATTTTTTTAATTTCCATTTGTATTTCAGGATCAGTTAGGTATAAATCTTTTTTATCATTTGGCACTGTTGCATTAGCCAATACTTGTGGTAGCTCCTTCATTATTGTACATAACTCTGATAGAGGAGTTTCCTTTTTCTTAACAATATTAGCAATTTGAAGTGCTGTAACCAAACCGTCACCAGTTGAGTTATAATCTAAAAATATAACATGTCCTGATTGTTCTCCACCTAAAACATATTTATCTTTAATCATTTCTTCTAAAACATATCTATCACCAACACTGGTTTTAACGAGATTAATCCCTTCTTTTTTACTGCATATATCCAAACCAAGGTTACTCATTACTGTTACTACTAATGTATCATCCTTTAACTTCCCAAGTTCCTTTAAGTGCTTTGCACATAGCATTAAAATAAAATCACCATTTATTAAATTTCCCTTTTCATCTACTGCTAAGCACCTATCTGCATCACCATCAAAGGCAAATCCCAAATCACATCCTTTTTTAACTACATATTCCATTAGCTCTTCTGGATGTGTTGAACCACAATTTTCATTGATATTTGTTCCATCTGGATTATCATTAATTACAAATACATCCGCACCTAATTCTCTAAATGCCTTTACTGATGACTTATATGCTGCTCCATTTGCACAATCTAAAGCTATTTTTAATCCCTTTAAATTATAAGGTATTGTATTCTTAGCAAATTCTATATAATCGTCTAAAGCTGAAACTTCAATTGTTTCTCTTCCCAAATCTGTACCAATTGGGCTTGGCACTCCTTCAAAATTACTTTCAATAACGCTTTGAATCTCATCTTCTAATTCATCCGAAAGCTTGTACCCTTTGTCGTTAAAGAACTTTATACCATTATATTCTACTGGATTATGTGATGCTGAAATCATAACACCTGCATCAGCACCGTACTTTCTTGTTAAATATGCAACAGCAGGTGTAGGTACAACTCCTAATACTACAGCTTCAGCTCCAACTGATAGTATTCCTGATATTAATGCCGATTCCAACATATCTCCTGATATTCTTGTGTCTTTTGCAACCAATATCTTGGGTTTATGAGCTCCTTCTGTTAATACATATGCCCCTGCTCTTCCAAGATTATATGCTGTTATTGCTGTCAATTCTGTATTTGCAACTCCTCTAACGCCATCAGTTCCAAACATTCTACTCATAATTTTACCTCACTTTTTTATTCAATATATATAGCTATTTCCTTATACTATAATATTTTTAGCTAATAGTAAAAGTCACTATTATTTATGACCTTTCCAAATTTATCACCTTAAATAGTATAATGCTTTTGATTGCTATTTACAATCTCCTCTTTTTATTAAAATTAGCTATTTTTATACATCAGTTAAGTATATTAAAATTTTCATCCTAAATTACTCTATCTCTTCATTCTTTAACCTATCCAGCACCAAATTATATCCGTCACTTCCATAGTTTAGACATCTATTTACTCTGCTTATAGTAGCTGTACTTGCACCTGTTATTTCAGCTATTTCTGAGTAAGTCTTTTTATATTTAAGCAACTTAGCCACATGTATTCTTTGAGCTAAGGCTTTTACTTCGTTTATAGTTGCCACATCTTCAAAAAACTTATAACATTCATCTATATCTTTAAGTTCTAGAATTGCTTTAAAAAATAAATCTAATTCTTTACTTTTGATCTTTGACTCTAAAGAACTCATTTTACCACCTCACTGTATAATTATTTACCTTTAATTATACCCATCTGCAGCTTACTTTACAACTTTAATATATGAAAGCATCAATTTTAAATTAACAGTCTATATAATTCGAATGGACAGTAGATAGTTTTGTTATAAAAAATTATCTACTGCCCTAATGTGATTATTTTAAATTAAACATCTTCAGCATCCATTTCATATTGTGGTTTAATTATTTGACTCATTCCTCTTATATTCAAATCTTTATATACACTTTTTGTTGGCATAAGCCACACTTCGCCTGTTCCTCTGTATACATTAACCATGCCTTCTCCACTAACAGCAGTCCCAATAATGGATTTAGAAGATTTCTCTACTGAAAATTCAATATTTCCGGTTCTTAAAATAGCTAAATTTCCATCTACCTTCAATGTATCATTAATTAATATACATTTGAAAATTTCAGTCTCTGGAACTGGAACCTTGAGAACAACTATCCCGTTTCCTTCTATCCTAGTTTGATATAAACCTTCATTGCCTAAAAACGCTGAGGATACATTCTTTTGCATGGCTGCATTTATTTCGATGCCTTCCTCACATGCACAAAACATATTATCACTTACTATTATCTCATCATCCTCTAACTCTACCAGTGCAAAATGGCCAAAAGAAGGTTCTAAAAATATTTCTCCAGTTCCACTGTACGTAGGTTTAAATGCAGTATCCCCTGTCAACTTACTTGATATTATTTTTTTACCAAATCCTATTAAGCCACCTTGCTTACTCTTTATTTCTATATTACCCTTCATATAGCTTAAAGACCCTGGTTCTAGCTTTACTGAACTATCCTCCAATATTATTCTAACTTGCTTTAGTTTTATACCACTTTCTTTCATTATGTTAAGTCCCAAAGCAGTTTGAACATCAGTTGCTCCATCTAAATTTTCGTATTCTAATATTTGAAATCTAGATTCACACGCCATTTCCGATAACATACTTAATTTGTTACTAAATTTTAATGAACTTCTCATAAATTACTCCTGTCTTATAATAATTATTATATATCTTAAATTACTTATTTAGATTTAATTCTTCCAGTAATGTAAATATCCTCTTATTAAGTACTGGATGCATAAGATATGGTGCAATTTCATTTAATGGTTTTAATACGAACTCCCTTTCATGCATCCTTGGATGTGGAAGAACTACTTTTTCATCAGAAGAGATTACTGAATCATACATAATAATATCTAAATCAATTGTTCTAGGTCCCCATTTTATTGTTCTTTCCCTATTTAACTCTTCTTCAGTTTTAAGAAGTAAATCCATAAGCTCTTCTGCCTCTAATGTTGTCTCTACTTCAATAACCGCATTTACAAAATCTTCTTGTTCTAAGTATCCCCATGGTTTTGTTATTATAAACGATGATTGTTTTTTCAAATCTATGTTTTTTTCTTTTGATATTTTGCTTATTGCGCTTTCTAAATATCTTTCTTTGTCTCCCATATTAGAACCTAATCCTATGTATGCTTTATGCCTTCTTCTTTCAATCATTATTTCAACAGTATCTAAATGCTTTTTAATTGGCGCCCAAGGCTTTTTCAAGAATACCTTAACACCACTTATAAGCTTATATTCATTAAGAATAAAGTCTGCTAAATTTAAAGTTACTGTTTCTATAAGATCATAGTTTTCCCTATTAAATTCTTCTTCTATTTTTTCACATAATTCACCATAGTGTACTGATTTTGTTAAGTCTCCAGTCTTACCAGCCAGCTTTAAATCTAATTCTAATTCAAAGGATAATATAAACTTTTGGCCTAACTTTTTCTCTTCTTCAAAAACTCCATGAAAACCAAATAACTCTAAGTCTTTTATATACATTTTATCCAAAATTCATCCATCCTATCTTCTTACAATTGCATCAGTCATTTTTGCAGCTCGTGAATTTTCGAGCACATCATGAACTCTTACAAAATCGCAGGCATCTTTCATTATACCTATAACTGTAGTAGCTACTGTTCCCTCTACTCTTTCTTCTACAGGTAAATCTAAAGTTAATCCTATCATAGATTTTCTAGAGGTTCCTAGTAGTATAGGATAGCCTAACTCTTTAAGCTTTTCTAGATTATTCATAGTCTCCAGATTCTGCTCATAAGTCTTTCCAAACCCTATACCTGGATCTAATATTATATTCTCATCCTTAACTCCAGCATCCTTAGCAATTTTTATGCTTTCTTTTAAGTCTTCTAATATCTCTTCAATTAAATTTTTATAAGCTGTATTATCTCTATTATGCATTAAACAGCAAGGTACGCAATATTTTGCGGCAACCTTTGCTATATCTTTTTCCTTTTTAAAGCCCCATATATCATTAATAAGATCTGCTCCAGCTTCTATTGCTTTTTCAGCTACTCTTGCCTTATAAGTATCTATAGATACTGGGATATTGAAATTTTCCTTTATAGCCTTTATTATTGGTACAACTCGGCTAATCTCCTCTTCATCACTTACTATTGTGTAGCCTGGTCTTGTAGATTCCCCGCCTACATCTATTATATCTGCTCCATCATTTATCATTTTTCTTACATGCTGCATTGCAATATCTATATTATTAAATTTTCCTCCATCTGAAAAAGAATCAGGGGTGAAATTTAGTATCCCCATAATATATGTTTTTTCTCCAATTCTAAATTCAGCATTTCCTATTTTCATCTGATTTAAAGCCTCCTAATAATATATTTTCAAATTCTTCTTTTCATCGCTCCAATTACAGTTATCTTTAGATTTACAAGTAATACACAATCTAGAAAGCTTATCTGCTCTATATATGAGTAATGAAAATCCCTCACTTTCTTTATCCCTGTGTCCCAATATGCCTTGTTTTATAGATTCTACTTCTTCCTCATTAAATTCATAATCTATTAAAATATCTTTTGCAATTTCCCATGAAGCTATTTCATGAGGCGTACCATTTTCATATTGATAAGACTTTCCTATATCATGTAAAATTGCAGTCGTATATATAATTTCTTTTTCAAAGCATAAATTTTCTTCTAAATTTATTGATTGGGCAATTCGTGCTACATCTAAAAAATGTTTCAAATTATGTTTACAATACTTTCTACCCTTTTCAAACTTCTTGTTCCTTTTTAAATAATACATATATCTTTCGTCATTTAAAATACAATTAAATCTATCCATAACATACCCCAACTACATTTACTATTTACTAAGTATCATCATGATTATTTTATTATTATATCATTTATTTTTAAATAAAAAATAACACTTAGAAATAATTAAAAATAATTTCTAAGTGTTACCCTTACTTATTAATAAACTTTAGCTTGTTCTTCCCCATCAAGTACTCTAATAGCACCTTGAGCTAAAGCAAGTAATTCATCTTCTCCTGGATAAACTGTAACTGGAGCTATCCATTCTACTTTTGCTTTTAGGTCTGGAACAAGAGTTGGTGAATATGCAATTCCTCCAGTAAAGATAATTTGATCTACTTTACCTTCTAGTACTACTGACATTTCCCCAATTGATTTTGCAATTTGATAAACAAATGCTTTATATATTGCTCCGCATTCTTTATCTCCTGCTTCCATATTGTCAATAACACCTTTTACATCATTTGTGTTTAGGTATCCAACAAATCCGCCTTTTCCTACAACCTTACCATATACTTCTGCTTCGCTATATTTTCCACTAAAGCACATTTTAATTAAATCACCAATTGGAACTGATCCAGCTCTTTCTGGTGAAAATGGTCCATCTCCATCTAAAGCGTTGTTTACATCTACAACTTTTCCATGGTTATGAGCTCCAACAGAAACACCACCACCCATATGTACAACTACAAGGTTTAGGTTTTCGTATCCCTTTCCACTTTCTTTACCATATCTTTTAGCTACTGCTTTTTGATTTAAAGCATGGAATTTACTCTTTCTTGGAAGTTCTGGTACTCCTGATAATCTAGCTACATCTGCTAATTCATCTGTAACAACTGGATCTACTATAAATGAAGGAATATTTAATTCATCCCCAATTGATTTCGCAATTATTCCACCAAGGTTAGAAGCATGTGGCCCTTGAACTCCAACTTTTAAATCTTCAACCATTGCATCATTTACTGCGTATGTTCCACCTTCAACAGGTTTAAGCATTCCACCTCTTCCAACAACGGCACTTAAAGTAGTTATATCAAAGTTCTTTTCTTTTAGAACATTTAATATTACCTCTTTTCTAAATCCAAATTGGTCATATATTGTATCATATCTCTTTATTTCTTCATTTGTGTGTCTTAATGTTTCTTCAAATAGTTCTTTTTCATCTTCATAAACACCAATTTTAGTTGATGTTGAACCTGGATTTATTATTAATAGCTTATATGACATTCCGAATCCCCCTTAAACTTATGCATGATAAAAATTCACAATGCACAAATCAGGGAAAAATCCTACAGAATTTAAAATATTTAATAAATTCTATATAAATTTTCCCATAATTATGCATTGATAATTATATGTTTACTTATTACTTATTTTTTGCTGCAACTAATGCTGCTAAAGCTATTGAATTAACTTTTGTTTCAAATGAATCAGCTCTTGAAGTTAAAATTACTGGTGCTGATGTACCTACTAAAAGTCCACCATTTCTTGACTTTGAGAAATATGTTAATGTTTTATACATTACATTAGCTGCTTCAATATTTGGTAATAATAATATATCTGCTTTACCGGCAACAGGACCTGTAACGCCTTTATGATGAGCAGCTTCTTCTGATATTGCATTATCTAATGCGAAAGGTCCATCTACGATACAACCTTTAATTTGTCCTCTATCACTCATTTTAGCTAATAATGCAGCATCAACTGTTGATTGCATACTAGCATTTACAACTTCAACCGGACATATAGGTGCTACCTTAGGAACTTCTATTCCACATGCATGTGCAACTACTACTGCGTTATTTATCATCCCAACTTTATCCTTAAATTCAGGGTATGTATTAAATGCTGCATCAGTTAAAAATAATAACTTATCCCAGCCTTCTATATCAAAAACTGCAACATGTGACATTAATTTTCCTGTTCTTAATCCAACTTCTTTATTTAATACACTTCTTAAAAATGTAGCAGTATCTACTAATCCTTTCATTAGCATATCAGCATGACCGCTTGAAACTAATTTTACAGCTTCTAAAGTAGCCTTCTTTGGATCTTTGATATCCATTATTTCATAATCTGATAAATCTAAGTCTATCTTTTTTGCTATTTCATGTATTTGTTGTTTATCTCCAACTAATATTGCTTGAGCAATATTTTTTTCTGTAGCTTCCTTTATAGCCTCTAACACAGGTTCATCTTGCGCTACTGCTACTGCCACTTTCTTTGTTGGAACTTCCTTTAGTCTTGATAATAAATCATCGAAGTTTTTACTCATCTTTTTACACCTCTTACCTTAATAATTTTTAACTTATATTATAATTAGTTTAATTATTTGTTAAATTTGTGTCAATCTAGTTTATAGATATTCCTTCTATATTCTATTGTAACAAAAAATTACTGGAAATGTTAAATTTTCAGAATATTATTTTTATTATTTAACTATTTTTTAATCTTTTTCAATTCCTATAGCACCATTATTAATATATAATTAATATTTTTCTTAACCCATTATCCTGTTACCCTTACGTATTCTGGGGTAAATCAAACTTTTCAATTATATGCTCAGCAACCCTTATCCCATCAACTGCTGCTGATATTATACCCCCTGCAAATCCAGCACCTTCTCCTGTTGGGTAGAGTCCACAAACATTTATGCTTTCAAGAGTAGAATTTCTATTAATTCTAACTGGAGCTGAAGTTCTTGTTTCAATTCCCGTTAAAACTGCATCCTCTCTAGCGTATCCCTTTATTTTTTTATCAAAATTCAAAATTCCTTCTTTAAGTGCTTCTACAACATAACTAGGTAAGCATTCCTTTAATTCCTTGAATTCATATCCTGCGGTATAACTTGGTATAACTTTCCCCAATTTAGTAGATGCTCTATCTTTCATAAAATCTCCAACAAGTTGAATTGGTGCTTTATAATTACCTCCACCTAACTTAAATGCAAGACTTTCATAATGTCTTTGAAACTCCATACCGCATAGCGGAGAATTCCCTTCAAAATCTTCTGGGGAGACAGTTACCACTAAAGCTGAATTAGCATTTTCTAAATCTCTTGCATGATAGCTCATACCATTTGATACAAGCCTGCCCTCTTCCGATGCTGCGGCAACTACTACGCCTCCAGGACACATACAAAATGAATATATTCCTCTTTTTAATTTTTCACTTTGATAAGTTAATCTATAATCTGCTGCTTGTAATTTCGGATGTTTATGACTTTCACCGTATTGACTAATATTTATCAATTCTTGCGGATGTTCAATTCTTACTCCTATAGCAAAAGCTTTTGCATCCATAGAAACCTGTTCTTTATGAAGCATTTCATAGGTATCTCTCGAACTATGACCTATGGCAAGCACTAAAGCCGTACATAATATTTCCTTACCATTTACAATAATACTTTTTAATTTTCCGTCCCTATATGATATTTTCTCTAACTTGGAGTTAAAGGAAACTTCTCCACCAAGACTCTTGATTTCTTCTCTTATATTCTTAACTACATTCTTTAAAAGATCTGTTCCTACATGAGCTTTACTTTCATATTTTATTTCTGCCGGCGCCCCTGCCTTTATTAGTTCATCCAGCACAAATGCACATCTATGATCTTTAATTCGTGTAGTTAATTTGCCATCAGAAAATGTACCAGCTCCTCCTTCTCCAAATTGAACATTTGATTCAAGATTAAGTTCTCCAGTTTTCCAAAACTTTTCTACGGTTGCTGTTCTTTGATCCACATCCTCTCCACGCTCATATACTATTGGTTTATAACCATACCTCGCTAAAGTTAATGCAGCAAAAATTCCTGCCGGACCAAATCCGATTACTACAGGCCGGGATTTTAGTTCTTCTGTACCTTGCTTTACAGATTCAATTTTTTTTATTTCTTCAAGCTTTATATCTTTATCATGTATTCTAGATAATATCTTTTTTTCCTTATCACAAATTACATCAACGGCATAACTTATTTTTATATCATTCTTTTTTCTTGCATCTATACTTCTCTTTACTATATTTACTTTGTTTATGTATTCCTTAGATATACTTAACTTTTTACATATTCTATTTTCCAAACTGCTTATGTCATCATCTAAACCTAAATTTATGTTATTTATTCTTATAGCCACAGTTTTTTCACCATATCCTTTCAAATAAAATCGTCTTTCCTGCTTTAAACCTTAATCTTAAAATCATACAAAATGTATTATATCCTATCTAGTATTAATTCAAACTAAGTTAATGAAATTATATCATAAAAAACCACAGTATTAATAATTTGAATAATACTGTGGCCTTTTACTAGGTTTTCTTTTTAACTACTATACTTACACTTCCGACATCTGATATTAATACATTTCCTGCACCGGTAAGAGTCGCTTTAGGTGTATACTCAAAAGTCCCTTCCGCTTTTACACTAGACAAATCTAGTACAACACTTACATTTTGAGGAGTTATCTTATCTAAATCCGCCTGAGTTCCAGTTAATGTTACGTTCGCTGTCAAATTCGGATTATCTAAAGAAAATGCCTCGTTTAAGTTGCTATATTGAATATTACAAACTAAATTTTTAGTTGCACTTTCTTCCTTTTTTATTCTAAATTTAACATCAATAATGCCCTCTCCATCTTGAACCGAGATTCCTTCAGGCAAAATAAGCTTAACATTCATTTCACTATCAGATTTCAACGATGACATGTCCACCGGTTCAGTGTCTATTGATTGTATCTTATCTAAATTCTGACTATCACCTAATATATTTACATTATTTTTACTTAAATCATAGCCATCCAAAATAAATCCCTGTGGCACCGCTCCTGTAGTCTTTAAATTAATAGGTACTACTTTCCCATTTGTTACTGCAATTGATAATTTAGCTGTTTTATTATCAGGTTCAACATTAGTAATTTCATTTCCAAGTGAATCCACAAGTTTTATGCTATAATCACTTTCCCTATTTTTATCTACATCTTTTTCTTCTCCAGTTATTATTGCATCACTAATTCTTTCTATTGAACTTTTACCTCCTGTTACTGTTACCGTTTGTGGATTTATTGTTTGCTGCTTCTCATAAATATTTTCTTTATAATTCACCTTTACCTTAGACTTTATAGTAAATTGTTTCTGAGTTAGTTCTTCTAAACTAACCTTTATTCCTAGAAAACCATTATTTTTAATATTAACATTATCTGGATAACTTACAATTTGAACTGGTATGGTATTTTCCCCACTTTTCAGCGCATAAGCCGACATATCAGCTACAATTTTAAAGTCTTCCTTTTTAACCTTCAGCACTTCACTTGATGGTCCCTCTAATTTTAAATCAACCGTAAACTGCTGCTTATTCACTATTGCAAATTTTGCATCAGTTACAGAATTTTCATTAATTAATTCTACTGGAATATTTTTGAGATCATAAGTTCTTGAAGGATTTTCAACATTTGAGATATACAGCCACAAGCCAAAGGATAACAATAAACAAATAATTTTCACAATTAACGTTCCGTTTTCACTTTTATCCATGACCTCACCTTCTCCCCAGCAGTTTTTACTTTTTTCTCATATCTATTTTCTATTATTTTAGATATTACAGTTTTTAATCTTTCTTTATCATACCCTCTTGTTATTCGTCCATTTATCGCTAATGACACTACACCTGTTTCTTCTGAAACAATTATTATTACTGCATCAGATACTTCTGATAACCCCAGCGCAGCCCTATGCCTAGTTCCTAATTTTTTATTAATGGTATTGTTTCCGGTTAACGGTAAAACACACCCTGATGCTAAGATTCTATTATTTCTTATTATGGTTGCTCCATCATGAAGCGGAGTATTCACTACAAATATATTTTCTAAAAGGTTTGAGGTTACATTTGCATCTAATAACGTTCCCGCACCAATTAATTCGTTAAGACCTGTTCTTTGTTCTATAACAATTAATGCACCCGTTTTGCTTTCAGATAGATTTTGTACTGCTACTGCAACCTCGTTAATCATTGTATTTAAGTCTTCCTTATTGTAAAAATAATGCTTATCATCAAAAGCACTTCTTCCCAAGTGTTCTAAAGCTCTTCTAATTTCTGGTTGAAAAATTATAATAACAGATAATACCCCGATAGTTAATGTTTTATTTAATATAAAATACAACATATCTAATTTTAATAAATAACTAATTGGAATTAGAGCTATAATTAATACTATCCCTTTTAATAACTGTTCCGCTCTTGTTTCCTTTATTAACATGTATCCTTTATAGAATATATAAGATACCACTAATATATCTAATACAGACCATAATGACATATTAGAAAAGCTTTTTTCTAACATAGATAAAAGTTCTTGCAAATTTCTCACCTCTCTTCTTATCTCTTATATTAAAATTATACAACAATTATTATACTCATAGATATAAAGAGAATTATAAATTTCTTACTTTTTAATTATTTTTATACTAATTTTTTATTAAGGCACATGAAAATAAAAAACAAGTCCAAATCTTGTATTTGGTTTCTCGAACTTAGTTAAATTGCGCATGCAATTTAA
>NZ_AUUU01000217.1 GCF_002760435.1 Clostridium sp. LS | reverse complement strand
ATGAATAATATATAATCTAAAATAAATTCGTATACTTGTGCAGGATGAAGTATTTGCCCATTATAGTTGATTCCCCATAACATCATATTTGTCATTGGCTTACCAAATACGTCACAGCCTACTCTGCCTATACCTTGGGCTAATGCTATTCCAATAACAGCAATATCTGCAAGTTTTAAAAATGACACCTTACTCTTAACAGAGTATATGTATCCTGCAAACACAGCTGAAACAATCCCTCCATGTATGGATAATCCACCTTCATTTATTTTAAATACTTCTCCTGGATTACTAAAATAGAATGATGGATTATAAAAGAGAATATAAAATAATCTAGCTCCTAATACACCTGAAATAACTACTATAAGGATTAAATTAAACATTATATCCTCGTTTACTCCCCTTTTTTCTCCCTGTTTAATTGCAAATGCTCCACCTGCAATTGCAGCTATTGCTATCATTAAACCGAAGAAATATATATGTATTGGTCCAAAGCTAAAAAGTTCTTTCATACTATTAACTTCCTTCCTACAAAGTACAAGATAAATATAAAATTATTTATTGCACTTTTTCTTAGACTTACCGTCTTTATTGCAACAACATCCACCTGAAGTATTT
>NZ_AUUU01000216.1 GCF_002760435.1 Clostridium sp. LS | reverse complement strand
CAGCAATAGAAAATGCACTTACAAATGCAAAAGGAGATTTTAAAACAGTTTTAGATAGTTTAGTAACAGCAGGAACTATAACATCAGACAAGGAAATAGCAATAGAGAGTGCATTAAAGCCACAAGGTGGATTTAAAGGTGGAGATCATAAAGACATATTCAAAACTAAACTTGCAGACTTAGTAACAGCAGGGACAATAACAGCAGATGAACAAACAGCAATAGAAAATGCGCTTACAAATGCAAAAGGAGATTTTAAAACAGTTTTAGATAGTTTAGTTACAGCAGGAACAATAACAGCAGACAAGGAAACAGCCATAGAGAATGCATTAAAGCCACAAGGTGGAATTAAAGATAGAGAACATAAGGATTTCTTAAAAACTAAACTTGATGCATTAGTAACAGCAGGAACTATAACAGCAGATCAAGAAACAGCTGTATTAGGGGTTTTTACTCAATCAAAATAGATCCATTTATAAATGAATTACTTACAATCTAAAAATTTAAATAATAAACAGAAAAGACTGGTTGCAAGTAGCTAGTCTTTTTAATTTTATATTTAGACAGTAGGCTATTAAATTGTTATAATTTAAATATATTAATTTAGAAAAAAATTTGTTTGAATCGTAATCCGAATAAAATAAATTGAATAGGAAAAATGGTTGTATAATAATACTGTTTGTTGTATAATTATGCAAAGAAGCATTTGCTAAAATGGTTATTTAATGTAAGAATATTAATATTATGAATTAATATAAAATTTTTCGAATAATTGGGTTCTTAAAAATTAAATACTATATCTAAGATAAAATTATTCGATTTTTAAAATATTAATAAAAAAGGAGATTAGTTATGGCAGTTAATTTAAGGGGAAGAAGTTTTTTAAAGTTATTAGATTTTACACCACAAGAAATTAGATATTTATTAGATTTGTCAAAGGAATTAAAAACCTTAAAAAGAACAGGAATATTACATGATAAATTAAGAGGCAAGAATATAGTTTTATTATTTGAAAAAACATCAACTAGAACTAGATGTTCATTTGAAGTGGCAGGAAGAGATTTGGGAATGGGCGTTACATATTTAGATTCTGCAGGATCTCAAATGGGTAAAAAAGAAAGTATTGCAGATACTGCAAGAGTACTTGGAAGAATGTACGATGGAATAGAATATAGAGGTTTTAGTCAGGAAATAGTTGAAGAATTAGCTAAATATGCTGGAGTTCCTGTTTGGAATGGATTAACTGATGAATTCCATCCAACTCAAATGATTGCAGACCTTTTAACAATTGAAGAAAAATTAGGAAGACTAAAGGGTGTTAACTTTGTTTACATGGGTGATGCCAGAAATAATATGGGAAATTCATTAATGGTGGCTTGTGCAAAAATGGGACTTAATTTTACTGCCTGTGCGCCTAAAGAACTATTCCCAGCTGAAGATTTAGTAGAAAAATGCAGAGAAATTGCAAAAGAAAGTGGAGCTAAGCTTACATTAACTGAAGATGTTAAAGAAGGCACTAAAAATGCAGATGTAATTTATACAGATGTATGGGTATCTATGGGAGAACCAGATGAAGTTTGGGAAAGTAGATTAAAGCTATTACTTCCATATCAAGTTAATAAGGAAGTTATGCACAATGCGAATGAACAAGCAATCTTTATGCATTGTTTACCTGCTTACCATGATTTGAAAACAAAAGTAGGAAAAGAGGTAGGAGCAAAATTTGGATTAACCGCTTTAGAAGTTACAGATGAAGTATTTGAAGGTAAACAATCAGTAGTATTTGATGAGGCTGAAAATAGAATGCATTCAATTAAAGCAATAATGCTCGCAACAATTGGAGCATAAGTAATTAAATGATATGTACTAAAACCTCTGCTTTCAAACAGAGGTTTTCATTGATTTTATGTGTTATTTATATAGTACATCCTGGTATTCTTTATGAGCATTAAATTCATCTTCAGCAAACCAGCACTGAGGTATTACCTTTTTATCATTTTCACGTGCAAAATCTACAACTTTTTTTACCAGCTGTGCACCAATATTCTGTCCTCTTAATTCTTTCGATACATAGGTATGATTAAGGATAATTGTATCTTCTCCACCATCCACGTAAGTGACTACGGCTTTCATATCTTCTTCATTATCTCCTAAGTAAAATTTATGATTACCTTCCTTTAAGTTAACCAAAATAACCACTCCCATCTAAGTAAATTTTAGTTTTTTAATTAATTTGCTTTAATACCTTAATAGTATTCCAAAAAAATAAAATAACTTACGGTATTTTTGACTTAAACATAATTGTGGTTGATATATGACTTAAGTTACAAGTAATAAATTATATGAACATACTTACATATTTACTAAATCCTTATGTGGATATCTTCACCAGAAATCACAAATATTTTTGTAACCACAAGGGTCATAATATGTAGAAAACATTTGAAAATGAGCT
>NZ_AUUU01000215.1 GCF_002760435.1 Clostridium sp. LS | reverse complement strand
GTATAGACTAAATACAATTTATAAATGATTTGAGGTCCATCAGCTATAATAATTGAATAAATGTGATATAATACATTTTGGCTAAATTGCACAAATAAGTAGCCAATGGAGGTTGATTAGGTAGAAATACTTAGTCTACCTTTATTTTTGTCTATATATTCTATTTATTAATAATAGATATGTATTTCTTGGGTTGACACAAAATAACATTGTAGTAAAATTATATATGAAACAAAGAATGGAAGTGAAGTTAATTTATGTCAAAAGTACTTTTTTTAAGTATACCTGCTCATGGCCATGTTAATCCTACATTAGGATTAGTAAATGAATTAATAAAACAAGGAGAAGATATTACTTATTTTTGCTCAGAAGATTTTAAAGAAAAAATTGAAAAAACAGGCGCTGAATTTAAAAGTTATAGAGTAGAAGCAAATATTTTTAAAAGGAAACACAATACTTCTAATGATATGGAGCTAGATAAACTTCTTAATTATATAAATGAAATACTTAAATCAAGTGATAAAATTATAAAGGATATTCTAAATCAAATTGAGGATAAAAAATTTGATTATATTATATACACATCCATGTTTCCTTTTGGGAATATCATTGCTCAGATATTAAGAATACCTTCGGTTTCTTCTTTTGCAGTGTTCGCTACCCCTAAAGAATTAGTGTCTCAACACAAAGAATTAATGGATGAAAAGTTAATAAAAAATCATCCAGCTATAGATACTTACAAAAAAGTTTCAAGACAATTAAAAGAAGCTTTTAATGTGGAAATGTCCCATAATATTTTTGGATTATTTTTTAATAAGGGTGATATAAATATTGCATATACTTCTAAATATTTTCTTGCACATCCAGAATATTATGATGATAGTTTTAAATTTATAGGCCCACCAATATATGATAGAAAAGAAAACTTAGATTTTCCTTTTGAAAAATTAGAAGGAAAGAAAGTTGTTTATATTTCACTAGGAACAGTGTTTAATAATACTGATAGTAATCTCTATGATATCTTCTTTAAAACATTTGGTAACACTGATGAGGCTGTTGTAATGGCAGCATACAATGTAGATTTATCTGAATTTGATATACCTAATAACTTTATTGTAAGAAATTATGTTCCTCAATCAGAGGTCTTAAAGTATACTGATGTAGCAATAACGCATGCAGGGATGAATAGCACTAGTGACTTATTGTATAATAATGTACCTTTTGTAGCAATACCTATAGGAGCGGATCAACCATATATGGCAAAAAGAGCTGAAGAATTAGGTGCAACTATTTCTCTTGATAAGGATAATATTACTCCGGAAATTTTAAGGAAATCTGTTGAGAAGGTTTTAACTGATCCAAGTTATATTGAAAATATAAAAAAAATAAGTAATTCTTTTAAAGTATCTGGTGGTTATAAAAAAGCAGTTGAAGAAATTTTTAGGTTAAAAAGAGAAAAAGTATATTCTTAAAATATAGAAAATGTAGCTAGATTTGGTTTACACAAACTAGCTACATTCTCATCTAATTTGATTGTGGCATTTTTATCTTCAAGGTCTAGTCTGCCTGAAATATGGAAAGATTACTTGAAACTTGCTCTGATTATAAACGCCACATCCATTTTGAATGGATTGCTCCATTAGGTCCACACCAGTTTTGCTTCATAGCTAGAATCGCCCAGCCTTCCTTTAGTTCATGTTCTAAAGCGTATTTAATTCTGTAAAATTTATAGCTTAATTCTATTCTTTGGTATTCATTATTAATAGGGCAGTTCGTTCTTTTCACCTGTTCAATACAAATAATATTTCCGTTTAATGATTTGACTTCTTTTCTTATTATATTCATACGTTCATTGTAAACACGTCTAGAAGTCATTATACACATCCATGAGGCTATTATACCACCTACAAATGTTAAAAATAATACTAATTGTAATTCCATTCTAAACACCTCCGCACTAAAATTATTATATATTATACTTGTTATTAAACCACGTTTTATAATTAGTTCAAGTTATTCTGTTTCAAATATACACTTTGATACCTTAATTGTCGGTTTAGAAGCTTTTATGTGATAGCTTTATTAAATCTAAAGGACAAATCTTTTTATAAAGAAGATTATCTATGTTGTAAGTGTAGAGATTCAAATAACTTTAAAAGGATAAAGTAATACATCATATTAATAAAAGATGCAACCATTAATTTGGCTGCATCTTAAAAATATTTAAAAAGATAAGTAATTTGAATCATGTAATTATAATAATTGACACAAGATAGATAAAATATACAATAAATTTTTTAAATATTTACAAACGGTAGATTAGGTAGAAATACTTAGTCTATCTTTATTTTTTGCTTTTTAATACAACAAATCAGATAAATCAGATAAAAATAGTCTTGTATGAAGTATAAAACTATGTTATTATTAATTTACACATTAAGCTAACAGCGATTGCGTTAGACTTCCAAGATAATTACAAAATTCTTTTTTAAGCATAAAGTCTTGATAGAGTAATAGGGAGTAAATTATATATTACCCTATTTCTTTATAAAGTAGAGATTAATATTATTTACATAGAATGATATATTGTTATAAAGTGAGGTGAAATAAATATGGGAAATTTAATTAAAATTAGCTTGTATGCTGAACTGAAAGGTAAAAAGAAAAATGAACTAAATTTACAAACAGTAGAAGAAGTTATTCAGAAATATAATGATTGGATAAAGAAGAGTAGTAGAGAGGATAAAATAGAAAACTATGAGGAATTTTTACAAGCTCAATAATCATTTTTAAAAGGGAGTAGGCAGTAGGAATATTGTTTGCTACCCTTTATTTTTATTTATGGAAAACTTGTCCAAAGTGTAGTAAGATACGATTATAAAGTATAAAGTAAAGTTATCGGAGTATTTATGAGTGAGGAAAAATTTAAAGTGAACCACTAAAAAAGGGTGATAAAAAATATGAGAAAAGTTATTTATATAATTGTTATTTGTTCATTACTTCTTATTGGTTGTAATAATAATGGTGTTACAATTAACTACGAGGGAAAAAGTGAAAGTTGGGATATATCTTACAGAATTGAAGGAAACGAAAAATCACATGATAGTTATTACATATTTAAATTTATCGGAAGTGATAATAAGCCGGAAAATGAAATAAAGTATCAAATTGATGGGCCTAAAGAGGGAGAAAGTGGTAAGTTATCTCTCGATAATCAAAATGAGTATGCTAGTAAAATGAGAATTACTGGAGGAATACCAAATATGTCTGATAGAGATATAAGAGTTAAGATAGATTGGAATGGCAAAACTGAAACTGCAAAGTTAAAAAGGGCTGAATAGGAGCGAACTTTGCTATACGATATTCTTGGAAGGCTCAACGATCGAGAATTTGTAGTTGGTGAACCAAAGTAAATTGTGGTGAAATGTCAGAATCTGTTAAATGTAATCGGGGGATAAGGAAAAATGGGCATAATGACTGTAGAAGAAAAAATGAGATTAGTTTTATCATTGGCTGAAGAAGGTGCGAAACAAGGGGAAATACCTATTGCTGCAATTATTTTTCATGGGGATAATATTGTTTCAAAAGCGTATACCACAGAAAAAAAAGAAGGACGATATTTGGTACATGCTGAATTACAAGTAATGATGGAGATGGATAAACAAAAGTGTTCAATAAAAACTAGAAAAGAAATGCAACTATTTACTAACCTAGAACCTTGTATGATGTGTTTGGGTACCGCAATACATTCATTTGTTGGTGAAATATATTATTCACTAGAATCTCCTACAGATGGTGGAGCAGTTTGGACAGAAAAAACTTGGAATGATTACCATCCAGAATCAATTTTTAAACTTCCGAAAGTATATGGCAAAATTTTAGAGGAAGAAAGCAAAGAATTATTTAAAAGGTTTCTAAACATTAATCCTAAGGGTGGAATTTCTGATTGGGTGAAAACGCTTATTTAATTTATTTCAACTTTATTTTGTCGGTGTAATAATATTCTCATAAAACGTAATAGTAAATTGTTGTGAACTTAATATATAATTACACTATTGATTAATGTAAAAGGAGGATACAATTATGAGGATTATAGAGACACAGCCCT
>NZ_AUUU01000214.1 GCF_002760435.1 Clostridium sp. LS | reverse complement strand
GTAACTAATTCATTAACCCATGCAGATTTTTTGATTTTTAGAAAAATAGATAAAGCGCCTGTTTTAGTAGTAGAAGTTGATGGATATGCCTTTCATGCTAACAATCCTAAGCAGTTGGGGAGAGATAGGATGAAAGATGGAATTTTAGAGAAATATAATATACCAATATTAAGATTAGCCACTAATGGAAGTATGGAGGAAGAAAGACTTAAAGATAGGCTGAGTGAAATTTTGAATATTTAATTAAAGGCAAAGCTGAAGTTTTTAAAATAATATAGAAAACTTCAGCTTTATAAATGGAGCAAAAAATAATAATTATTAAATGATTGAGCTAAAAGTTATTTTAAATAAAAATTAGTTAAAAGACTAAAACTATTAATTGAGGGTTTATTAATAATAATATATAAAAAAATAAAAACAATTTTCATATAATGGTAATTAATAATAAAAAAATATAATAATAATTAGTAATATTAAATAATTACAGGAGATTGATTTGCTCTTGATGCAATCTGCTTTATTAAAATTAATAACTGATGCGAATGAAAGAATATACTTAAAAACATTATTGCTCGATAATACAATTGTAAAATTAATAATAAACAAAAAGAATGTGGACATAAAAGTCTCAATAAAACGGGATTGGGTAAATTTAAATTGTGAATTTATAGAAGAACTATTCAGAAATGATATAATAATATTAACACATGATGATAATGAGTCCTTTGTAATCATTGATAAATATCAATATAGGATAGATTATATAGAACAAAATATAAGAAAAGATATTTTAGAAAAGTCTATAAAGAAGAATTTTAGAAATAATAGCCTATGTATATCAGAAGAAGATATCAATGCTTATAAAGTAAATAAATTAATAAATGAAATAAAAGATGAATTTCGTTTGGTAAGTTTTTCAATGAGTGGAATTAAGATTTATCTAAAGAAAATAAATTTTGCTTCTTTATTGAAAAAAAATAGTCAACATAAAATTATAGCAGATGAAGAAAAATTTGAACTTTATGATAAAAACTTTTTAAATAATAAACTTAAAGAGGAAATATCTGAAGATGAATTTATTAAGTTGAAAGCTGAATATGATAAATTAATTAAAATATGTGATAAATTTAATAGATTTGGAGAAATAACAAAGAGGAAGTATCTGTGTGGGAAAATTTATAAGTTTATTTTAGTAAATCAAGAGGATGTTTATAAAATTACTAGAGAAATTAATCAAATTAATAATTTAAATAAGAATATAAATGATAAATATTTTGATTTTTTAATGGACAAGTTCTATGGAAATTTTGTTTCTAAGTTAAACGAAATTTTAAAAAGACATTATATACATGACAATAAAGATGTCGAAAATTTTAAAAAAGAGGTTAGGAATACAATTCCTAAGGCTAAAATTATAAAAGAGAAAATAAAAATTAATAATTATATGATTTTAGAACTATCTAGAGAAATGTTATTGAATCAAGAGGTAATTCAACAATTAAAAAGTTTTCAAATTTCTGATAACATAAAAGATAAATTAAACAAATTAGAAAATTTATTGAAGGCTAAGTTAGTATAGAATTAAAAGACACAAATTAATATTAAAAAATTAACATTATAGGTATTAGTTTATCTAAAGATTTTTGAGCTATTTCAATTAGCATTATTAAAATAATATATAATAAACATAAAATTCGCGAAGCATATAAACAGTGGATGAAAGGTGTACAAATTTTTGTATACCTTATTTTAATTTATAGGATTATAATGGAAATAAGTGAAAGAGGTAAAATTAATCTTTTGTCTGGTATGTATGGAGAAATGGCGATAAGAATTTAAATAAATTCAAATCAAGATTCAGTGAAATAAAAGCAGACAAGCATTTTATCTTGATGCCAAAGATAATAAAATCTTTGTGAATATTCCAGGTATAGGTGATTCAGCAAGACACACTCAAGGGCTATCTCATGATTTAGTTGTTCCTTTTATATCAACATTGGTATAAGGCTTGCGTCAATAAATGAGAGGTTTCTTAGGTGTGTATTATAAATTGTGGAGCAGATGCATGGGTGCTTTTATTAGAAGTCTTAAGAAATATAATAAAAGACGAAATAATAGAATCTATTTAATTAAACCAAAAGATAGCTTACATTTGTGGGGATGGATTGATTTTAGAGAAAAAATTAATGGAAGATTATTAGAATATGCGACTAAAGATAATAGAATACTTTATCAAATAATTGAAACTAAAAATGAAATTAATTTATCCATATTAGAGGAATTTGATTTATATATAGGTGATATTTTGAAATAAAAATATTGGAGGTTGAAAAATGAAAGCAGATTCAAAATTTATATTTGTAGAGTTTATTTTAGGAAGGATAAAATATTCGGAATTATTGAAAGTTAAAGCGCTATTGAAACACAATGTTTAATTAGCTATAATATTGTTAACAATCAAAACAGAAGATAAAAATAAGGTAAGGTTACTAAGATGAATAAAACTTTAAAGGAATTAAATCTTGAAGATGATTTCCTATTTGCAAAAGTTATGAGTGATAAAGAAATCTGTAAGGAATTATTAGAAAAGATTTTAGAAATTGAGATTGAAAAAGTTGAACTGGTTGAAGAACAGAAAACTATAGATTTATTGCTTGAAAGTAAAGGTATTAGACTTGATGTTTATGTTAAAGATTAAAATAATACGATTTACAATGTTGAAATGCAACGTGGAAAACATAAGAATTTACCTAAAAGATTAAGATATTATCAAGGAAGCATTGATTTAGATCTAATAAGTAAAGGCGAGGATTATAGAAAACTAGCCAAAAGCTATATAATATTTATCTGTACCTTTGATTTGTTTGATAAAGGTCGACATAAGTACACTTTTCAAAATGTATGCTTAGAAGATAATAGTATAATATTAAATGATGAAGCACAAAAAATAATATAGATGAAAAGGAATTAAAGTATGTAACTAATTCATTAACCCATGCAGATTTTTTG
>NZ_AUUU01000213.1 GCF_002760435.1 Clostridium sp. LS | reverse complement strand
CTTCTTAACTTTGCTTAGACTTTTTTTAAACTGTCTTTGACAAAGGGTACATTTTAGAGGGATATTTCCTTGGTCTTATTATTTATTATTACAGTAGAACTAAGAGGATTTATATTTGGATTTTGAATTGATTTTTATTTTTTTGTTAGATGTTACTAAAATGTTAAGTAAGCGAAAAATAGCATAGTAATTTTACCTTACTTAAAGTATAATGAAAATGTTATCAATATTAAATAATTATATTGATAATCTCATAATCTTTTCTATAGGGGTGCAGTCATTAATTGATTGCATCTTTTATATTGTTGGATTAAAATAAGAGTGAAAATAATATAATTACAATATTTACTGAAACAATTTGAATTTTCAGAAAAATGTGCTATAATATAAATGTAAACGATATACAAAGTATATCTTTCAATTATGGGTTAATTAAAAAGAGATTATGAGACAAAAGAGAGAGAGCAATAAGCTCTCTCTCTTTTGTTTTAATATAAAGCATTAATTAACTATTTTTCATTATTTTTATGATAATATATTAATCAATAGAGCGAAACTCTAGATAAACCAACATGCGCGTAAAGTTAATGAGTATTTTAACAGTAAAAGCATATGTTTACAGTTATA
>NZ_AUUU01000028.1 GCF_002760435.1 Clostridium sp. LS | reverse complement strand
CTGCATGGGAGACTGTGTGGCAGAGTAGGACGTTGCGAGGTAATTATAAAGGATAGCTAGAATAGCTATCCTTTTTATTTGCAGCAAGTAAAGAAGTTTAAGTAATTGATATCTAGGTTGGTATATAATTATATAGAAAAATAATAAATAATCCACATATATATTAAAATATATTGTGGATTATTTTCAATTAATGTGGATATTTTAAAGCGATTTATTTATGAAATAATTAAATCAATTATTTTATGTACATCTCCATTCATTATGGCATATTTGCTTTTAAGTTCATTTGTTATTTTGGGAGATAGGTTTGAATCTATATATAATGAATCAAGTCCTAGATAATTTGAGCCCTCTATATCAGCTATGGGATCGTTTCCGATCATTATAGAAGAATTTATATCTATATTAAATTCATTTAATAGCTTATTATAAAATTTTGCATCTGGTTTACAAACAAAACAATCTGATGAAAAAAGAATTCCGTCAAAATACTTATCAATTCCTAGAATTTTCATCTCATATAAGGTAAAAATTCTTTGAGCATTTGATAATAAGAAAATTTTTTTCTTTCTTTGCTTTAATAGGTTTAACAGATCTAAGACTCCATCATAAAGTTTTAGATGTTTGATCGATAGTACTCGAAACATTTGTGCTGTTGCTTTAAGCATATCTAACGAAACATGCACATTTTTGTCTTTAAATAAAGATTCGAATACAGTCTCTATTGGAAAATCTGGATAATCAGTGTTATTTATTGATAATTGAATTTCTGTTACTTTATTTTTATAAGAAGTTTTTAATGATTTTGCATCATATGAAGCACCATTAAAAGAGTAAAAAAGAGCGAGTTTCTCCCAAAGGATTTTGGAATTTTCATTAGTTTTTATATCAACTAATGTACCATAAAGATCAAAGATATAATTAGAATACATATATTAATCCCACTTTCTAAAATTTAATATGAATTAATATTATATGTTCTATAAAGATTGTGACAATCCTTTCTAATCACGAAAACAATGAAAGATTAGGAATTGTTACAATAAAAGATAATATTGCAAT
Organism: Clostridium sp. LS; assembly: GCF_002760435.1. Taxonomy (GTDB): domain Bacteria; phylum Bacillota; class Clostridia; order Clostridiales; family Clostridiaceae; genus Clostridium. The sequence goes on along the minus strand of NZ_AUUU01000028.1, from coordinate 126,093 downwards.
ATTTACTTTGTTTAATAAATAGCATATGGTATTTTATTTACAAGTAGTTGATTGAGTGATATAATTGAAATAATTTAATAACGAAAACCTAAGGTAGAGGCGCCATTAATAAAGAGTACTTATTATGAGTTGGCAAACATTGATTGATAAGGAAAGGTATTATGGCCGAAGATTTAAATTATGCAAAAATTTATTTCTGGGTATGCATATAACATATGCATAACTGTCACGAAAGTGGAGAGCTACAAGGATTTGATAAAACTATAAATAATAGTATTAATAAAAGTTTTAATATTATTGTATTTTAGTTTTGTACAAGTTTTATGCGATTAACTCTACCCGTTTGTATATTTTATACTAACGGGTTTTCTTATTTAATAAAATAAATTTGAGGAGTTGGCAAAATTAATGAAAGTTGAAGGCGTTTTAGTACCATTAATAACACCATTTAAGGATGGGAAGGTAGATTTTAAATCTTATGAAAGAATGATTAATCATTATGTTAATGAAGGTGTAAATGGAATTGTTCCACTTGCAACTACTGGAGAGTCTCCTACAATTCTATCATGCGAGTATGAGGAAGTATTAGCAAAAACTATTGAGTATAATAACAATCGAGTTCCAGTATATGTAGGATTAGGAGGAAATAATACTAGTGAAGTAGTTAAAATGTTAAAAGTAGTAGAAAAACATAATGTGGATGGTATACTATCAGTAGCTCCATATTATTCAAGACCAGATCAGAGAGGACTTTATGAACATTTTAAATCTATATCTGAGTCAACTGATTTAGATATTATACTTTACAATATACCATATAGAACTGCATCCAATATTGAGAATGAAACTGTACAGATATTAGCTCAATTAAAGAATATAATAGGAATAAAAGATTGTTCCGGAAACATGAAGCAGACTACTGAATTATTACTAAATCCACCAAAGGATTTTTCAATTCTAACGGGAGAAGATGCATATTTTTATACAACCCTTATTCTTGGTGGACAAGGTGGAATAATGGCCTCAGCTAGCTTAAGAACTAAAGAATTCATTGATATATATAACTTAGTTAAAAAGAATGATCATCAAGCTGCTTTGGAAAAGTGGAAATCATTGCATGGAATGATACCTCTACTATTTGCGGAACCTAATCCAACACCATTAAAATATTGCTTAAATAAGGTTGGTCTTATTGATTCTGATGAAGTTAGGTTGCCATTAGTAAATATAACGAAAGAATTACAAAGTAAGCTTGATAAAATGTTAGATAAAACTCTAGTGCATATATAATATAATCAAAGTGCAGTATAAAGTAAGGAAGTATTTATTGCTTCCTTACTTAAGTTGCTTTCATTTTATATAGGTATATACCCTAATAATATATTATAATTAGACTTGATAAAAAATTATTATATTAAGTGAATGAGGTATATTTATGGAATATGGCTGGGAGAGAACATTCCCATTTTTAGAAATTGATAATATTATAGTTAATGAATTATTTGGCGAGATATTAGAAGACAAATATATTACTAATATTTCACGCATAAATGAAGGCTGTAGAACAACGAATTATCTTATTGAAACCAATGAGACTGATAAAAAGTACATTTTAAAGATATTTTTTTCATCAGAACAGAACTATATAAGAGAAATTAAATTGTTAAATCAATTGAAAGAAAATCATATTAAAAATATTCCAACAGTTTGTAAGGTTAGCACCCATGGTAGTATTGAAAATAAAGAATATGCAATTTATGAGTATGTAGAAGGAAAGAGTATAGGTAAAGCAATAAGTGATGGATATGTTTTTGATGAAAGCCTTATTATAGATGTTGCGAAATTTTTAGCACAATTACATAGTTATAAATTTAAGAAAGCAGGCTTCTTAAATGAAAATTTAGAAATAAAGGAGGAATTACCTCCGCTTATATCATGGTACGAAATGTTTATGGGAGATAAAGCGAAGCAGCGATTAGGAAAGAAAATAGTAAACCAAATTAATGAAATAGTTAATCAAAATCAAAAAATACTAGCTGAATTGGATAATGACATTAGACTTGTTCATGGAGATTTTCAGGGAACTAATATTCTAATTAGAGATAATAAATTATGTGGTGTTATAGATTGGGAATTTGTTATGGCTGGACATCCATTAGCAGATATAGGGCAGTTTTTTAGATATGAAGAATATTTCAATAAAGATTTAATACAAGTATTTAAGGAGGAATATAATGAAAACTCAAGTTATAAGCTAGAAGACAATTGGTATAAGATAAGTAAACTCAGGGACTCAGCTAATTTAATTCAGCTAATTAATGGTTATGAAGACATGCCTAACAAGTATTCAAATATAAAGAAAATATTGATTAATAATATTAACAGGTTATTAGATTAGAGAAATGAATTTTAATAATCGAAAGATGATATGGAGTATAGTAAAGCATAAATTACTTTATTTGTAATAAATGTCATCAAATTAAATGAAAAGAAAAAAACATTTTTCATAAATTTTTAAAAATATATTGACAATTTTATAAATGGATAATATACTAATTACTATAAACAACGGTGTTTGTGAAACGTACTAATAGGTGCGTGTTACAAGCACCGTTTTTTTATTAAAAAATTACGATATCGTGGTAGACCAAGTAAATTCTTTTACAAATATTTTGTAAAGTAACGGAGCTCAGTTACTTTTGAATTACAATTATTTGAAGAAAATTAAAAGCAAGTAAACAATAACTTTTATTTAAAGAAATACTAATTTAAGGGGGATTTATTATGGAAATCAATTTTGGCGATAGCAGTTTTATATTAATATGTTCAGCACTTGTACTTTTAATGACACCAGGACTAGCATTCTTTTATGGTGGAATGGTTCGTAGAAAAAATGTTTTAAATACGTTGATGTCTTCATTCTTCATTTGTGGATTAGCATCAATATTATGGGTTTTAATAGGTTATTCATTATCTTTTGGTGATGATGTTCATGGAATAATTGGTGGACTTAACTTTGCATTGTTTAATGGAGTTGGAGGAGATCCATCAGCATATGCGACAACTATACCTCACGAACTATTTGCAGCATTTCAAATGATGTTCGCAATAATTACTCCAGCACTTATTACTGGATCTTTAGTAGGAAGAATGAAATTTTCAGCATTATTTATATTCATAGCAGCATGGTCAGTATTAGTATATTATCCATTAGCTCATATGGTATGGGGCGGCGGAATAATTGGTTCATTAGGAGCAGTAGACTTCGCTGGTGGAGACGTAGTTCATATAAGTTCAGGAGTTTCAGGGCTTGTAGCTTGTATTGTCTTAGGTAAGAGACGTGGATATGGAATGATGTCATATCAACCACACAATATTCCATTTGTAGTTCTTGGAGCAGCTTTACTTTGGTTTGGATGGTTTGGATTTAATGCTGGTAGCGCATTAAGCGCTGGCCCACTTGCTGTACATGCTTTCATGACAACAAACACTGCAGCAGCAGCAGCATTACTTTCATGGATGTTAATAGAAAAAGTAAAACATGGTAAGCCAACAGTACTAGGTGCAGCAACAGGTGCTATAGTAGGATTGGTTGCAATTACACCAGCAGCAGGATTTGTTCCACTTTGGTCTTCAATTATAATAGGTGCATTAGTATCTCCAATATGTTTCTTCTTCATGAGTGCAGTAAAAGCTAAATTTGGATATGATGATGCTTTAGATGCTTTTGGATGCCACGGAATTGGTGGAGTTTGGGGAGGTATTGCAACTGGATTATTCACTCAAACATCAATTAACTCTGTAGCAAAATGGAACGGTCTTTTCTTCGGAGATATTAATCTTTTGATTGCTCAAATAGAAGGTATTGCAATAACAGTAGTTTTTGCAGCAGTTATGACATTTATTATTCTAAAAGTTATGAAGTTATTTATGACTATAAGAGTTGAAAGTTCAGAAGAAGCTGATGGGCTTGATGTAGCTGAACATGGTGAAACAGCTTACCCAGCATTCAATGGATTAGACTAAGGTATAAATGCAATCAATGCAATCAAATACTATAAATATATATAATAGGTAAGCAATCTTAATGGATTTATGGTATAATTTCAGAAAGACGTTTATTAAATGTATATTATGTAGATAATTTAGGGAGGAAATAATTATGAAAAGAGTAGAAGCAATTATAAGACCTTCAAAACTTGAGGAAATCAAAGATGCTTTAAAGAATAACAATATAAATGGTGTAACTATCAGCCAAGTTATGGGATGCGGGCAACAACGTGGTTGGAAAGAGTACCATAGAGGTACAGAAATAACAACTAATGTATTACCTAAGATAGAAGTTAAAATAGTTGTTGAAGATGATAAAGTAGAAGATGTTATTGAATTAATCACAGGATTAGCTAGAACTGGTGAAGTTGGCGACGGAAAAATATTTGTTGTAGATATTGCAGAGTGCGTAAGAATTAGAACTGGCGAAAGAGGCAACTCAGCATTATAAGGAATATTTTAAATGAAAAATTAATATCTTAATATAATACTTAATAGAGAATAATTTATCTCTAGAATTTTAAGGAAAGAGTTTTAATAATAATTTTCTTGATAAGATCTATAGAGGTAAATTGTTCTCTATTATTTTTTACTCATGTTTATGGTTATAAATGATTAATAACAAGATTATTAGGTATACTAATAGTAGTTTGAAAATTATAGTGTAATTATAAAGTAGTTTTATATCTACACTAAAGAAAAATAAATAGGAGTGTATTATGACAGATAAAGAAATTTTTTTGAATATAGAAGAACATTTACTTAATGACGATAGACCATCTGTATATATACAAGGGGCATTAAAAAGTCACTTGCTTGATAAATACCCATTTTCAATGATTAAAGATTTAAACGAAGTTGACCAAAATCCTAAATTTCATCCAGAAGGAAATGTGTTTATTCATACTATGATGGTTATAGATGAAGGAGCTAAAAATAGGGATAAAAGTGAAGATAAAAGAGCATTTATGTGGGCACTTTTATTACATGATATAGGGAAAAAACCGACTACTAAACTTAGAAAAGGAAGACTAACATCATATAATCATGATATTGTAGGTGCAGATATGGCCGAAGAATTTTTAAATTATTTTAATGAAGAAGAAAGCTTTATAAAAGAGGTAAGGGGCCTTATAAGATGGCATATGCAGAGTTTATTTGTTACTAAAGAGATGAAATTTCAAAATATAGATGGTATGCTAGAGGATGTGAAGGTTAACGAAATTGTATTAGTTTCACTTTCAGATAGATTAGGCAGGGGAAATTTGGATTATAATGAGGTTAGTGATACAATTGATCAGATTAATAAATTTAGAGAAAAAATAAGTAGATTCGTTAAAGTATGCAAATAAATTATAATAATAATAAAGAGACTATCTAAAATGATTCAAAAAGATAGTCTCTTTATTTTACGTTAGTTTAACACTATAAGTTTATTTACTATTTTTTTTACTTTAACCATCCTAACCAGTAGAATAGAATACCCAAAACGAAGATTCCAAATATAATCCAAACTGCGCTAACTTTCTTTCTAAGTAAGTTCATGCATATGAAAGTGAAGATTAATGGAAGTAATCCTGGCAATAATGAATCTAAGATGTTTTGAACAGTTGTAACAGCTGTTGTTCCATCTGCTTTGGTAATAGTAGAAACAACTAGGGGAACATTTATAGAAGTCCATCTGTTAACAAGAGCACCCATTATGAATAATCCAAGGATTGAAGCACCTTCAGTTAATTTTTGAAGTCTACCACCAGCCATATCTGCAACAATTGTAGTTCCTTTGCTATAACCATAACTAACTCCAACCCATCTTATTGCAAGTCTAACTGCATTAAAAATTAGGAAGAATAATATTGGTCCAAGTATGCTGCCTGTTAATGCTATTGAAGCACCTAAAGCAGCAGCAACTGGTCTTAATGTACCCCAGAATATTGGATCACCAACACCTGCAAGAGGTCCCATTAACCCTATTTTAAGACCATTGATAGCACCATCATCTATTTCAGCACCATTAGCTTTTTGTTCTTCCATGGCTGCTGTAACTCCTAGAATTGGAGCAGTAACGAACGGTTGTGTATTAAAGAATTCAAGATGTCTTTTAAGAGCTTGTTTTCTTTCTTCACCAGTATATAATCTTTTGATGATTGGAACCATTGCAAAACAATATCCTAAAGCTTGCATTCTTTCATAGTTCCAAGAACCTTGGTGAAAGTTTGAACGAATGAACATGCTATTTAAATCACTTTTTGTAAGCTTTTTTAATTCTTTACTCATATTATTGTAACCTCCTCTTTTAGTCTAATTCATCGTCTGCAGCGCTACTTGATGAAGATTGAGCAGCAACAGTAGTTTGATTAAATTTAGGACTTAATTGGATGTAGATTATAGCAGCTACAGTTCCAATTACACCTAGAGCAACTAGATTTAAGTTTGCAATAGCAGCTACAACGAATCCTAAGAAGAAGAAAGGCATTAAGTGCTTTGCTTCCATCATGTTGATAACCATTGCGTATCCGACTACAACTACAACACCACCACCAACTCTAAGTCCTCCTGTTACAACATCAGGAATTGATGCTAACATATTTTGAACAACAGAAGTACCAACGAACATAGCAACGATTACAGCGGGAATAGAAACACGTAGAGCTTGAATTAGCAAAGCGCCAATGTGGCAAAGATCAATTATTTTAAGATTTCCATTTTTAACAGCCCTATCTGCTTGGTGTTGGAAGAAAACTGTAAGAGTTCTAGCAAGTATAGTTAATACTTGACCAGCAGCAGCTATAGGAATAGCAAGGGCTATACCAGCACTTACATCTTGCTTTCCAGCAATTACTACGATAGTAGAAATAATACTTGCTAAAGCAGCATCTGGAGCCATTGCAGCACCGATGTTCATCCAGCCCAGTGCCATCATTTCAAGTGTACCACCAATTATAATACCAGTTTTTAAGTCTCCTAAAACAAGTCCGATTAATGTACATGCTATTAATGGTCTATGAGTTTGAAATTCATCAAGAACACTACCCATACCAGCAACGCACGCAATAATGAAAATAAGAACTAATTGTAATGCATTAATTGTCATTAGAGTATCCTCCTTAATTAAAATAATTTATATTTAAATTAATAAATATACTAAATTTAAATGTAAATGTTTAAACTTTATTTCTAAAAATGTAGCTATACTACATTTTTAGAGCTGATCATAGCTTTTCAATTAATGGCATGATGTAAGATTTTGAATCAGAAGCAACTTTTCTGATTTCTAATTCTATATTTTTTTCATTTAATGATTTAAATGCTTTAATATCTTGATTATTAACCGAAACAGCTCCAGTTACTTGAGTTTTACCTTCTTTGAAAGACATTCCTCCAATATTAACAGATTTAATATCTATTCCAGCTTCAACTAATCTAAGAACATCTGTTGGGTTAGTGAATAAAAGCATTACGATATCATTTTCATACTTTGGGTTATTGATAACTCTAACAGCTTTGTCTATATCGACTACGTGAGATTGAACACCTGGAGGTGCTACTTGAGTTAACAAAGTTTTTCTTATCTCATCTTTTGCTACATCGTCGTTACATACGATAATTCTTTGACATTTTGTTTCTTTTGACCAAACTGTGGCCACTTGTCCGTGTATTAATCTGTCATCAATTCTTGCTAATGCGATTTTCATTATAAATCATCCTCCTCAGAACTTGTGTTTGATTGTTTTATTAATTTTCTTATAGCATCTTTACCAGAATTTTGTGCAATTTCAACTAGCTCAGAGAGACTTGAAAAGTCTCTACTTCCGAAAACTTCTAATAACATTGGAAGGTTAACACCTGATACAATCTCCATATTCTTATTTTTTAATGCAAGAATACTTGCTGCATTGAATGGACTCCCGCCGAAAAGGTCTACCATAAATAAAACTCCGTCTTTACAATCTAACTCATTATTTATAAGGTTGTTATATTTTTCTACTAGATTATCTGTACCTTCACCAGGCTTAAATGTAACAATACCTACATTTGTTTGAGAACCAAAAATCATTTCTGATGATTTAACAAGTTCTTCTGAAAATTTACCATGAGTGCTTATAATTAATGCGATCACTATTTTATCACCCTTTCTGTAATTGTTTTAGATACTAATATACATAGCAATAAGCGTGCCAATATAGTGTATCAAAAATGCAAAGTATTATGAAGATACAGTTTTAGCATAATTAAATAAATATCATTAAGAATTATTAATACACTAGAAATGTAAAACAATACACTTTGCATAGAAAACGATATACTTTTAATTAATAATACTGTTATTTGATACTAAAAAAATACTTAGTAAAATATTAATATTCGTTAAGTATATCAACCATGTAATACAGTTCATCGTCAGATAATGATATAGATAACGAATTTTTAAATTTTAAGCTAGCTTTTCTTAAAGCAGATAGAATATCTTTGTCTAGAGTATTAGGAGATTCTCTATAAACCAATCCATCATTTAAAATCATCCTTTCTAAGGCGCATGCAACATGTAACATAATTCTTAGTTTTGCAGGATTTTCGTAATTTATACATAAAGATTGTTCAATAGTAATAACAAAATCCTCTAATAAAGAACATATCTTCTCAGGATTCAAGTATGTTAGCAGCTCTCTAAGGCTTTGTTTGCAAAGATTTTTAAGAACAATTTGATTTTCTACTTTATTATTAGTATCAACAATAGTCTTTCCATCTACCAAACTTTTTAGTACTTTTTCGCCAGATCCATCAATTAAATTTTCTAGTGAGATGAATGGAATTCCCATATTAGGATTTGATATGCCAATAAGTGAAATGATTTTATTATTTTTTGATATATGATTAATTGATTTGTTTAAATTTTTCAATCCAACAGGAATTATATTAATATCATTTGTAGTAATGTTATCAACAATATCTTGAACTAATTCCTTAAGTTTAATTGCAGCGCCTTTACCAGTGGAACAAATTGTTATAATAACTCCGTTAGTATTTGTGATTTCTTCAGCAATAACCTTATTTGTGTAGCCTCTGAAATCGGTAATTAAATATGAGTAAACTGAATTTAGATCTGTATCAAATAAAGAACATTTTCTAACTGCTTCTAATACCAATGGTGTGGATACCATATCAACACTTTTGGTAATGATATTTGTCCTCTCAGTAATAACATCACCAAAGCTATTTAATGATCCCATATCTACTAAAAGCAATACTCCTTTACCTTCATCAACAATTTTTACTTTTTCAATAACTGTTTCTAATATATCGGAAGGAGCCATTTCAAGAGGCATATCAACAGCTAATATATTGTCTGCATCAAAGAGTTTTCTGGCAACAGCAACCATACTTGTAGCAGTGCTTGAACCATGAGCAGCTACCACTATGCCAACTCTTTCTTGATGCGATGATTCTTGAATTGAAGTTAAAAGTAAAGCAAGATATTCAATCTCAATAGGTGGAATAGTTAAATTATAGCGACTTTCAATTAACGAATGTATTTCAGTGGCAACCTCGTACTCTTTACTATTAACAGAAAGCTGTAATTCAATATGCGATGAATAAGAAACAGTCTTCTTCTTAATACGATTAAATAATGCACTAAAATGAAGACTTGTAGCATAAATAAATCGCTCATTTAGTTTTCTATTTAATTTAGCTTCAGCCAGTGCCTTGATTTCTTCGGCAAAATTAATTATATCTTTGTCAACAATTTTCAATAAGCCCTCTCGCTTATGTGTATCATTTTTAAACCTTGCATAGAATTGTTTTAAATGAATGTTAATATCTGTTGTGATGAAGTTTTTAATATCTTCATCTCTCATTCCTTCTTCTTGAAGAGCTGATGTTTTATCTTCAATAATGTTATAAATATTAAATGGCGGTTCATAGGCTTCAGTCTCCAAAAATGTTTTGTCCCCATCAGGTTGTATTGTAATTGTATTAGGAATTATGTTCCATGCAGTTGCATTATCTTTTATTTTGTTTCCAAAAGCAAGAATTCCATTTTTAATATTTGGCGGCAGCAATTTAAGATTTATATCAATACACTCATCAGTATTGATAGAGTTTAAAAATCCCTTTGCACAAGCTAACTGAATATTAGATTTAAGTTGTCCAACATTTCCATAAGAAGTACTTCCAATAAGGGCTTTAATGGCTTCAGCTGAGATCTTTATTGTCTTATTAACTCTTTGAGCTTCCTTTGATATTAAATAGTGTATTAATTGGATTTGGTCATCTATGGGCCTTTCATCAAAACTTGGAATTGCTATAGTAATTGGAATTCTCCTTATAAAAGTATTAAGCAATGTGGAGTTTGGATCTTCTGTTGTCGCTCCGATCAATAATACATTCGCTTTACGTGCTCTATCTGTTTCACCAAGTTTATTATATGTTCCGGTATCCATGAAATAAAAAACCATCTCTTGACCTTCAGGTGGTAATCTATGTATTTCATCTAGGAAAAGGATACCGCCATTAGCTTTTTCTACTATACCTTCTTTTTCTTTATCAGCACCAGTGAATGCACCCTTAATGTGCCCAAAAATATATGATAAAAGAAGTTGAGGATTATTGGCGTAGTCAGCGCAGTTAAATACAACAAAAGGCGCATCATCAGGCAGTTTCTTTATATATTTTGAATATTCATACATAATATTGGCAAATAAACTCTTACCAACACCAGTACTACCAATTATTAACGTGTGTAGACCATTTGGCGGATACATTAATGCGGCTTTGGCTTGTTCGATTTGATTTTTTAAGCCTGTATTAGCACCTATCAAGTAATCAAACGGCGATTGATCTTCAGTAATTACCTTTGATGATGTTGAAATTAAAGAATTTACATCGTTTATCTCATCTAAATCTTCAGGTAATTTTACTGAGAGTAAGTCTTCAAGGCATTTTCTATCAAAATACATAACAGGCCTGTTTTTTATTTTAACTATTTTCTTTTCTCTACAAAGTGTATTAAGTTCTTTTGAAACATTATTCCTTAAAATATCTAAAGTTTCTCCAATTTCTTGAGCACTGAATCCTTTTTGTTCTAAAAATTGATTTTTATTAAAACTTTTAGAATTTTCAAGGATATAATTATAAATTCTATCTATACGCTTCATGATAAATCCCTTCCTTTCAATTAATATTGTAAGGCCAAAAGAAAATATGTTCAATAGTGTATTGATACACTTGTTGATTATAATAATCAACTTAGAAAAAAGTGTATTAAAATATTGATAAGATAATATTGCAATTTAGCTTGAGTATTGCTCAGTGCTGATACACTAATCCTAACTACTCAAAAGATATAGTAAATTAAGATAATTATTTTAAACAAATTAAGATTTTAGAAATATTATATAAGTGTTAAGAAATGTATTAGGGAGATAATATGATTAAAATTTTTTCTTTTGGGTTTGGGGATATATTCAATGCTAAAAATATTGAGAAGGTAAGCGGAGTAATGCAAACTTTTCTAGATATTATTGATATAAATGAACTTTCCCAAAACAACGAAAATATTTTTCAGGGAGAATATTCTGAAGAAAACTTGGAAGGAGATAAAGAAAGTTTTATTAAGTTTGAACAATATGAAGAGATGTATTTATTATCTATAGATTTAAAAGGGATAGACCTAAGAGAATTAAGTATACGATACGATCCGGGGATTATAGAAATAAATTTAATTAGATCAGAAATACAAAGAAGTAGTTTTGGAATCTTATCAAATAACACAATTGTAAGAAGAGCATATAATAAAAAATTTGAAAATATAGAGGATATTGATACAGACCAAGTACTTAAAAGTATTGATAATGGAGTTCTCAGCATGAGAATGCCGAAAAAGTATGCATTTATTGATACTATAATAGAAGTAGATTCTTATGAGGATAATGTAGATAGTTAGGCGGCAGCTATAGATGATATGTAATATGCGTTTACGGGAAAATTTAAATTACAAGCTTGAATTTTAGAAAATAAAAAAGGGAGGATAAGCTCTAGGTGTGCACCTAAAAATAAATCTTCCCTTAAATTAAGAACAATAAAACTTTTATATTTTATTACTTCTTACGCTTATTAGCAACTTCAACATTCACTTTTTTTCTATTAATCTTTCCGCCTGGACATTTTTCTAATATTTTGGCAGATACAGTTTCATCAACTGTTACAAATGAGAAGTTTTCCATAAGGTCTATTTGACCAATCGCTGAAGCTTTAACTCGTGTCATATCTTTAATGTAGTTAATTAAAACTTTTGGTGTTAAGCCATCTTTTTTACCGACAGAGAAGAATAAACGAATATCTTCTTTTTTACTTGGTGCATCTAATTTGTTTGAACTGTAATCAAATACACTTTCATTTTCAAATTTAATTTTCATTAAAGCTGCAATAATTGAGATTGGATCGTTAGACTCAGCAAGTTCTATTGCACTTGGAATAAATTTAGTAAGTTCTCCAGTATTAATAGCTTCTTGAACTTCTGAAATCATATCTTTAAATTTTTTATTATTAATTTCTTCTGCTGTTGGAATTGGTTTTTGTGTAATGGAACTTTTAGTTACATTCTGAATTTGTTTAAGCATAGAAAAATATTTTGGAGTTACTAACGAATATGCAGTTCCACTTTTATCTGCTCTACCAGTTCTGCCAATTCTATGAACATATGATTCAACATCTTGAGGTAAATCGTAATTAAATACGTGAGTTACTCCCTCTACATCAATACCTCTAGCAGCAACATCAGTAGCAATTAATAAATTAAGGGTACCTTCCTTAAATTTATTTAAAGTAGTTAACCTATGAGCTTGTGTCATGTCTCCATGCATTCCTTCAACCATATAGCCTTTAGATTGTAACTCTTGCACTAATTCATCAACGCCTCTTTTAGTTCTACAGAATATTATGGCTGAACTTGGGTTATCTAAATCTAACAATCTGCAGAGAGCCTCAAGTCTATGCTTATTATTAATCATAAAATAGCTTTGCTCGATTTTAGATACAGTTAGCGAGCTTTTCTTTATACTAACAAGTTTAGCATCAGGCTTCATGTATCTTTTTGCAAGTTTTGCTATTGGGTCAGGCATTGTTGCTGAAAATAACAAAGTCTGTCTCTCAGAAGGTGTGTGACTTAAAATTTCTTCCATATCGTCAATGAATCCCATGTTAAGCATTTCGTCAGCTTCATCTAGTACTAAAAATTCTATACTATCTAAATGAAGGCATTTTCTCTTTATAAGGTCTAGGATTCTTCCTGGTGTACCAACAACTATATCTACAGTACCCTTTTTTAGCGCTCTAATTTGTCTGTCGATTGAATCTCCACCGTAAATAGCTAGTACTTCAGTTTTCTCGTATTTAGAGAGTCTTTCTATTTCTTCCTTAACCTGAACAGCAAGTTCTCTTGTTGGTGCTAAAATAAGCGCCTTTATTCCTTTGCTATCACTCATTTTGGTGATGATTGGAAGGCTGTAAGCAGCAGTTTTTCCAGTACCAGTTTGCGCTTGACCTATTAAGTCAGCACCGCTTAATGTTACGGGAATACTTTGCTCTTGTATTTGAGATGGTTTCGTAAAACCAAGGTCTGATATTGCTTTAACAATACTCTCTTTAAGACCTAATGTAGCAAATTGATTATCATTCATTAAATATCCTCGTTTCTTTATTCTAAAATTAATTAAATTTTATTTTAATAACTAATAGTAAAGTTTTATCTATAAGTCAAATGAGTTAATTATAACACAGAAGATAAAACTATGTCAAAAATATTATATTTATATATTATGAATATTATTCAAAAACAATTATGTAAAATAATACATGAAATGAGCTGCCTATGATTTAAAGGCAGCTCATTTTATATTAGCAAGCGTTATAATGCGTTAATTATAGTGGAATGAACAGTATTAGGAAGGTTGTCTAGTTCTTCCTTGTTTAAATTGGAAACATTTATCGGAGTATGTATTATTAATTCTATAGTTGCTCCCTTAATTCTATTATTATTTTCTTCTAATAATTTATATGTTCCATTTATAGTTATTGGAACTATTGGACATTTTGATTTTGTAGCAAGTTTAAAGCTGCCACCTTTAAATTCATCTATGGATTTACCTTTACTTCTATGTCCCGATGGAAAAATTACCATTGAATAACCAGATTTTAATAAGTTTACACCTTCTACTATTGATTCGGCAGATTTTCTTAAGTTATCTCTGTCCATAAAAATACAATTAATATACTTCATCCAAGTACTAATAATAGGCCAATTTTCAAGTTCTTTTTTGGCAATGAATCCTTTTGGAACATCAATAACACCTAATAGTAGTGGAATATCAAAGTTACTTTGATGATTAGAAACAAATAATACCGTTTGATTTTTTGGAATATTCTCTAGTCCTATAATATTAATTTTTGCACCGGCTGCTTTCATTATGAATTTAGCCCAAGAGTGGCTTACCTTATGAATATACTCTGTTCTTTTTTTTATATCGCCTTTATTAGTTAATATCCTTATTTTAATTCTATATATAGAAGAAAAAAGTAAGCTTAATACAAAGCAGAGATAAAAATATATAGTCCTTATCATTAAAAATTACACATCCTTAATATATTAATTTTTACACTAACCAGTATAATACAAAATTTACTATATTAAAAGAATAAAAAGATTAGGTGCAGATTAAAATTTGGATAAAATTAATTTAAAATTAAGAAAAATAAATGGGGAAAATAATATTAAAATATGTATAATATATATTATACTAATTAATTCTATGAAGTAGCATATATACACAATTTACATAGGTGGGAGAATTTTAATGAATTTAAACAATAAATTAAACATTCAGGAGAAGAAGGATGATCAAATAGTAGGCTTAACATCCGATGAAGTTAAGAAAAGAGTCAAAGAAGGAAAAGTAAATCACATTCCTAAAACACCTTCAAGAACTATACCTCAGATAATCAGGGCAAATTTATTTACAAAATTTAATGCAATAAATTTCATGCTTGCAGCAGTAATTATTTTAGCTGGATCTTTTAAAAACGCTATATTTGTTGGTGTAATAATAGTAAATACATTAATTGGTGTTATTCAAGAGGTCAAGGCTAAGCGCACATTAGAAAGATTATCTGTTATAAGTATGGCTCATGCAAAAGTCCTTAGGGATAGGGAGATAAAAGATATTTCAGTTGAGGAAATTGTACTTGATGATGTGATTTATTTGGAAACCGGAATGCAGATATTAGCTGATGGAGAAGTATTGCATAGTAATGGGTTAGAAGTAGATGAGTCAATGCTGACTGGAGAAGCTGATGCAATTTCAAAACATTCTGGAGAAGACTTAATGTCTGGAAGTTTTGTTGTATCTGGAGACGGTTATGCAGTAGTTACTAAGGTTGGTAAAGAGACATACTCTTCAACTTTAGCTGAAGAAGCAAGACAATTTAAAATAATTAATTCTGAGTTACAATCAGCTATTGATAAAATATTTAAAGTAATAATATGGATTGTGCCACCTTTATCGTTACTATTAATAGTAACTCAATTGAGAATTCCAGGATATACATGGCAAGAGGCATCTATTGGCGCAGTATCAGGTATTGTGGGAATGATACCTGAAGGATTAGTGTTATTAACGAGTGCGACATTTATAGTTTCAATTATAAAACTATCAAAGTACGATACTTTAGTACAAGAATTATGTGCTACAGAAGTTTTGGCAAGAGTTGATGTACTTTGCTTAGATAAAACAGGTACGTTAACGCAAGGTGATTTACGATTATCTGAAGTTAAAAGTATTAGTTCAAGAGATTCAAAAGAAATAGACAACATATTAGCTGCACTAATTAATAATCTTCCAAGTAACAATCCAACACAAAAGGCTATATTAGCAAAGTATACAGAATATGATAAAAGTATAAAGGTTATAGATAAAATTGCTTTTTCATCAAAAAGAAAATGGAGTGGGATTACTTTCGAAGAACTTGGGACATGGATTCTTGGTGCACCAGAAATAATATTAAATAAAGAATACCATTTTATTGAGGGATTAGTTAAAGAAGAAGCTAAAAAAGGGAAAAGAGTTTTATTACTAGCAAAACTTAATAATAGGTTAAATGAAAAATTAAATGGCAGTATAGAAAGCGTCGCATTAATATTAATTGAGGATATTATAAGGGAAGCAGCTCCAGAAGTGTTAGAATATTTTGATAGCCAGGGAGTAAATGTAAAAATTATTTCTGGAGATAGTCCAGTTACAGTTTCGGAAGTTGCAAGGAGAGCAGGAGTTAAGAACTGGGAAAAATACATTGATGCAAGAGAATTGCCAGAAGATGATGAAAAATTAAAGGATCTAATTAATAATACTACTATTTTTGGAAGAGTAACTCCACACCAAAAGAAGAAGATAGTTACATCACTTCAAGAAATGGGTCATACTGTAGCAATGACAGGTGATGGGGTAAATGATGTACTTGCATTAAAATCATCAGACTGTGGAATAGCAATGGCAAATGGATCTGACGCAACTAAAGCTGTAGCACAGCTGGTATTAATGAAGTCGGATTTTGCAGCACTTCCTAAGGTTCTTGAAGAGGGTAGAAAACAAATTAATAATCTAGAGAGAGTTTCAGAATTATTTCTATCCAAAACAGTTTTTTGTATAATTCTTTCATTTGTATGTTCAATATTGTTTATAGAATTTCCTATACTTCCAATACAATTATCATTAGTGGGAAGCTGTGCTATAGGAATTCCATCATTCTTTCTAGCTTTACTGCCTAGTACGGGAGGAGTTAAGAAAGGATTTCTAACTAGAATACTAACAGTAAGTATTCCAAATGGGATACTAATTGCTTTGTTTACGCTTATGACATTTATAGCATCAATGCAATTGAACTTACCAATGGAGTACAGCAGAACTTTAGCGGTACTAATGTTTGCAGGTATTAGTATGGTAGTACTATTTAGAGTTGCAAGACCATTAACTAGCTTTAAAACTGGATTATGTTTTATGATGTTTGGTGTTATAGTGCTTGCATTCTTAACTCCTATTGGAAGATATATATTCAATTTATCAGTAATACCACTTAAAGATTGGGCAATATCTTTAGCTGTAATAGTATTATCAAGCCCTTTAATCACTAAAATAGTAGATATTTTTAGAATTAAAGTTAACAAAAAATATAAGATCAAAACTATTTAAAAATGAGAAGCTATTTGTAGTGTTATTGTTTAAAATGAATTTTAAATATCATTTTAGGGAAAGTATTATTGCAATTGATGATACTAAAGTAAGAATATAATTGTACTTTAGTATCATCTATTTTTTATTGTAATTTTCCAGAGATTAGGGTATAATTAAATTAATATTTTATTAAAGGAGGGTAGATTATGGCTAATATAGTTGGTACTATTGAATTTATTTTAAATAAGCAATGGATATCTAGCAGTTCTTTTACAAAAACAGCTATTTCAGCTTTTAACGGGAGAAGTGCGTCCTTTTTTAGAATAAATACCGACTATGGTATAAATCCATGATCTATATCTTTGAGTTAGTTAATTTATAATATTTAAATTCTAATAAATAAAGATTTTATAGGATTCAAGGTTTATACTTGAATCCTTTTTTGCTGTGTTTATTCTATATTGATTAGTTTTAATATTTGATTTACTTAAATATATTATAAAGTATATGAAAACTTCTAATGTATAATAAATTTAAATATTAACAAAATAATGACGCCTTTCTTCCATAAGTCTTTCTCTAATAATTTTCTAGTTATTTAGTACTAAAAAATTATTAGAAAAGGCTTATTTTATTTGCAAAAAATTAAGAGTAGAGATTTTGGAGGATTTAAAAAATGAATATTAATGAAAAATTAAAACGAAATATTTCAGTTAGTTATATATATAGCTTCTTGTTGCAACTGAATATTACTTCAGCTATATGGGTTTTATATTTAGGCTTTAAAGGAATGTCATTGGTTGAAATAGGGATCATAGAATCTATATATCATGTAGCTAGTGTACTTTTTGAATTACCTACGGGTGCTATTGCAGATTTGTATGGAAAGAAATTTAGCGTAATTGTCGGAAGAATTATGAGTATAATTTCTTGTATTCTTATGATTATATCAAACAGCTTTTGGGGATTTGCCTTTGCCTTTGTATTAAGTGCTGCGGCCATGAACTTAAACTCAGGAGCTGGAGAGGCTTTGGTTTATGATAGTCTCAAAGAGCTGGGAGAAGACGGAAGATATAAAAAGGTATGGGGGAATTTAGCTTCTGTTATGTCAATTGGACAGGGAATAGCAGTTTTAATTGGAGGAATTTTAGCAGATGTAAAGTTTTTATATGCATATATATTTGGAACAATCATACAGGTAGCCGCTTTAATTTCAGGATTTGGCTTTAGTGAACCGCCGGTCCCAAAAGAACATGAAGAAAAGCGGCAGGGAAATTTAATATTATCTCAATTATTTGTTAGTGGGAAGGTACTAAAAAAGAAAAAAGTGGTACTATATTTAATTTTATTTTCATCTTTGTTGGCAAGTCTTCAGACAACAGTATTTTTCTATAGCCAACAATATTTTTCAGATATGAACTATTCAAAAACTATTATTGCAATAATATGTGCAGTGAGCAGTTTAATTGAAGCAGTAAGTTCAAAATATGCTTATAGGCTCGAAGGAATATTAAATATAAAAGGAACTTTGATATGTGTATCACTAATAAATATATTTTCGTTAATGGGATTAGCTTTTAAGAAAGAATTATCTATAGTATTTTTCCTCTTAATTTCAATGACAGGAGGTCTAGCTTATACCATTTTTAGTGATTATATAAATTCAAGGATACCATCAGAATATAGGGCAACAATACTATCCTTTGATAGTTTGTGTTTCAGTATATTTATGATAAGTATATTTCCTTTGTTTGGATTATTAGCAGAAAAGATAGGATTTTCAATGACATTTGGAATTATAGCATTACTATATATTCCAGCAATAATGTTTCTAATGCTAAAGCTTGCAAAGCACAAAAATAAAGAGAATATTGGGGGAATGAAAAATGATAGAATTAGCTTTGAATAAATTACAAAAATATTATGGAGCAAATATGGTTTTAGAGGATATAACTTTTGAAGTACAGACCTCTGAAAAGGTAGGAATTGTAGGAGAAAATGGATGCGGTAAAAGTACTCTATTGAAAATAATAATGGAACTTGAGAGTTATGAAAATGGTACTATATCCATTAAAAAGAATTCTACGTTAGGATATCTTGAGCAGATGCCAGCATATCCAAGTAACTTTAAGGTAATAGATGTATTAAATACAGCTTTTGAAAAGGTAGATAGTCTACAAAAAGAATTAGAATATTTAGAAGCACAACTTTCAAAAGCAAATGAGGGTAATACGGAAAAGCTCTTAAGCAACTATTCTAAGGTACAAATCCTTTATGAAGGTTTAGGTGGATATGAAAAAGAGGAAAAATTAAGTAAAGTTTGTGCTGGGCTTAAAATTAGTGAGGGATTTAGAAGCAAGCTATTTTCGGAATTAAGCGGAGGCGAAAAAACTACAGTAGTTTTAGGAAAAATACTGCTCCAAAATCCAGATATATTACTATTGGATGAGCCTTCTAACCATTTGGATTTAGAAACTATGGAATGGCTTGAAGCATACCTTAAAGCGTATAAAGGCATAGTTATAATAGTATCTCATGATAGATACTTTCTAGATATTGTTGTTACAAAGATTATTGAGATAAAAGATATGGTTTCAAAAACCTATGCTGGAAACTATACAGCATTTGTTACCGAAAAAGAAAAACAGCTTAAACTTCAAATGGATGCGTATATACAACAACAGAAAAAAATTAAAACTATAGAGCAATCTATTGCACGGTTAAGAGATTGGGGAGCAAGAGGTGATAATGAGAAATTCTTTACAAGAGCAGTAAGTATGCAAAAGCTGTTGGATAGACTTGAAAGAATAGATAAGCCAGTTTTGGAAAGAGCTAATATGAGCATAAATGCAAATTTAGGAGAAAGATCAGGGGATAATGTGGTTATAGTTAAAGGATTATATAAAAGCTACGGTGAAAAAGTTCTTTTTAATAAAGTTGATTTATTAGTAAGAAATAAAGAAAGTGTAGCATTGATAGGGCAAAATGGTTGCGGGAAATCCACATTAATTAAGATTTTGCTTGAAGAAATTAATGCAGACAGCGGAACGGCAACTCTCGGAACTTCTGTAAAACTCGGATATCTTCCTCAAAATATAAACTTTAAAGATGAAAATAAGACTATACTAGATTACTTTGGAGAAGATATAGTAATGACGGAAGGAAAAGTTAGAGAATATCTAGCAAAATACATGTTCTTCGGAGAAATGGTATTTAAAAAGGTTAGAACTCTTTCTGGAGGGGAAAGAAGCAGGCTTAAGCTGGCTATGCTTATGTGTAATGAAATAAACTTCTTAATTTTAGATGAACCGACAAATCATTTAGATATAGATTCAAGAGAAGAATTAGAAGAAGTTTTAAAGGAATTTGAAGGTACACTTTTATTTGTATCCCATGATAGATACTTTATAAATAGTATAGCAGGAAGAGTTGTAGAATTATCTCAAGGAAACTTGATTTCTTATGATGGTAACTATGAATATTATAAAGAAAAATCAACTCAATTAAAAAGTACAATGACGGTACTGAAATCCATTAATGCTAATAAAGAAAAGAAGGTAGAAAAAGCTAAAAAAGAAAAATCATCTAAGCCTGAAAAAGCAAATAAGAATGAATTTAAACAGCAAAGATTGGAAAAGGGAATAGAAGAATTAGAACAAAGATTAAAAGGAATAGAAGAGGCAATTAATGAGAATTGTAATGATTATGAGAAAGTGAATATTTTGTACAATGATAAATTAACAATGCAACAGTTGCTTGAGCAGTTGATGGAGGAATATTTTAACTAAAACTATTAATGCACCTTGAGAGCATAATAAATTCGTCAAAATGCAAAGGTTTGACGAATTTATTTCTTACTCCATTTTAGCAACTAATAGATAAATTTACGAAAGTACTCTTAATAAAATAAATATTAATTTGACAATAATAAATAATTATAATAAAATTTATGAGTAACCCATGCAAGGATTACATTAAATTATTAAATATATGCTCCTATAGTTAAATGGATAGAACAATCCCCTCCTAAGGGATAGATGTGAGTTCGATTCTCGCTGGGAGTACCAAATTAAACTACAACCAATTTAAATAGTTGGTTGTAGTTTTTGTTGCTCTAAAGAACTATTCTTATAATGGATTAGAATATGATAGAGATATTCTTGGCTGCTTGAATTAATCAAAATAAAAAATAGGGTGCAAAATTTACCTTTTGAGATTAATTGTAATATGTAAAAAAATAAGTAAATAAAGTTTTAAAAAGGAGGAATTATAAAATAAATGAAGAATAATAAACTAGATTAGGAGTAAATAAAATCTTGTATGGGGTATAATTTGTAGAAATAAATTTTTTGTTGGGAGGGGTTAAAAAATGTTTCTTACTGAAAAAATAGCAATGAAAATAGGCAAAAATGCTAAAGTATTATTAAATGTTGATGAAGATAACGAACAAATTATTATATATGGAGCAATTAATTTACTGCAAATTATATCAGCTATTTTATGGGTGATAATTGCTGGTTTTTTACTTGGAGTAGTTTATGAAGCCTTGATATTTTCAATTACCGTAAGTGTTTTCAGAAAATATTCTGGGGGTGTACATGCTTCCTCGCCAAGTCGTTGCATTATAATAGGAACAGTTGTAGCTTCGGCAGCAGGAATTGTAACTAACAAGATATTATGTAAGCTTAATATTGCTACTATAATATCCATAAGCGTGGCAGTAATAATATTGGCTTTGATAATCGTTATAAAGAAGGCTCCCGTAGATAGTGTTAAGAAGCCAATTACAAATATTGAGATGAAGAAGCAATTTAAAAAGAAATCTATTATTACAATAGTTATTTATTCAGCTATAATTTTGGTTTTATTTATGCTAAATCAAAAGATTACAGAGATTTACTATATTAATGCAATAGAATGTATTAGTCTTGGTATACTATGGCAAACAGTTACCCTTACAAAAGGTGGAATAAGCTTATTAAACAAAGTTGACTTTGTTTTAACATATATAATTGAACGAGGTGAGAAATCAAATTAATAAAGTATTTATTGCATGATATATATTCGATACAAGATTAAATGAATTGCATATGAAGAAAGGAAATTTGTAGAGAAAATGAATATAAAGATCAATGTTATTAAATAACCTAGAGTGTGAAGAAAACTCTAGGTTATTTTAATTGATACGAAAGAAGTCGAAAGATTTTATAATTATTATACCATATTATTACAAATTATACAAATGAAGTATGATAATGTATGTGATGTATATATTGTAATTACATTATATACATTATGTGAATTATACGAGGAGGTATATAATGAAGGATGCGACGATAATGCTTAGAGTTACAATGGAACAGAAACAGGCGATTAAAAGAATGGCACGAAAGCAAGGAATGACAATTACAGAATTTGTACTTTTTAATATAATGAAATCTATAAGTAAATCAGAACTATCAGAGTTAAAGGGGGAAATTGATTTAGATCTAGAATTAAAAGAAATACAGGAGTAAGTGTTTTGTGGATAGAATGCGTGGACAAGCAATACAATATACACAACTACTTCGGTATTAACATTTGATCTATAAGGCAATGGCAGTATAAATAATATACAGAAGAATAAAAAGGTATACATTTAATTGGAGAAAATAATATTTAAGAAAACTGTGGTATAAACGCCATATAAAAGTATTCGAACAGAATATACAAAGAAAAGGGGGATTAGAAAATGAGAATTAGTGCAGATATAGGGTATAATACAACTAACTTTATCGGGCACGGTATGGAAGGGTCTTTTTCATCTACTGTAAAGGAGAAAGTACATGAATTAGAAACTGCAAAATATACGGTAGAATATAATAGTAAAACGTATTTAATAGGCAATGATGATGGATTTACTAGCATTGAGCATTCTAGAGATAAGGACATAATTTTTCATATTTGCTTATATACAGCTATAGCAGCTACAATGACTTCAACAATAGATAATAATGTTAGAGTTATAACTGGACTTCCTGCTCAGTTTTTTGCTGAGCAAAAGAATTCATTGATAAAAGCTCTTGAAAATAGGCGAGTATTTATGAAACTTAATGGAGAAAATAGAACTTTTACTATTACAAAAGTAGTTGTATTTCCTCAATCGGCTGGATTATTTTTGTATGATAAATCTTTGGTAGAAAGGGACACTTTGGTGGCAGATATCGGAGGTGGCACATTAGATATAGCATACATGAGCAATGGTCAGTTTAAGGAAGGAAGAACATATCCGTTAGGAGTAAATTCTACTTATGATATTCTTCTTCAGGAATTATGTAAGTATGGAGTAAACTATTCAAATCGTATGAAGGCAGAACAAATAATTGCAGATAAAACTATATTCGCAGACGGCAGAGAAATAGATGTAAGTAAAGATATAGATAATGTACTAAGTCTTAGAGCAGGAGAAATAATAAATGCTATAAAGCAGGCATTTCCAGAGCAATCAAAATATTCGAGGTTCGTTTTTATAGGTGGAGGGGCTTTACTTCTTAAAAATTATTTGGGGGATTACAAGGTGTTAGATGATGCACAAATGGTTAATGTAAAAACCTATGACATAATAGGTAAGAGTAAGAATGTGTAAAAAATTAAAAACTACAATAACATTAGCCCCCCATATAAAGGAATATGCATCAAAAGAGGCTAGTTCTC
Source organism: Clostridium sp. LS (assembly GCF_002760435.1). Lineage (GTDB taxonomy): Bacteria > Bacillota > Clostridia > Clostridiales > Clostridiaceae > Clostridium. The sequence goes on along the minus strand of NZ_AUUU01000028.1, from coordinate 102,127 downwards.
TTGGTTTGGATTTTTCGGCATACATAACAGTATTGATAGCTGAAAAAATGAGAGGAAGTATGCTTACTTCACCTATAAAAAATGTTTCTAGTGATGAAATTAATGATATACCTAACGAAAAAGAGAGTAAAGAAATTATAAAGATAGATAGTGAGCAGGAGAATGAAATAGATAGGCTTTTACAATGGTAGAATAGATGAAGTTTTTCATCTATTCTTTTTTTCAATTACTCTTCTAAGTTATTAATAGGGTGCAATTCATTATTAAGAGGATTAATAGCGATTTCTTTTTCAAAAGTTGCCTTGGGAGTCTCAATAACTATTCTGTAATTTTTGGTTTCATTAATTAGCTCAATATTTTCGAAAACTGCATAGCCATCCAATATACTATGTGGTGAAATTTCTGTATTTTCAAGAATATTTTCAGATGAAATATTTATATTAATGAATTCAGATTCGTCTTCGTTTATCAATGAAATTCCATTCTCATTATATTCATCTCTTATTTTAAGATTAGCTGCTAAATATGATTTATCCTTATCAATTAATTGTATTCTGGAAATATTGATAGATTTAGTTGATGTGTTCTCTATGGATAAGTTTACAATTGCTAAGTTATAATCCCTATCCTTGAAAAAACCAAAGCAGTAACTTTTGTGAATGTTATAAGATATTTTTAAATTAGGAAGAGCTTCTAGAGTATTTTTTAGTTTTATAGCTAATAAAAAAACATCTACCATGAAAAATAATAGCAGTATAAAAATAAAAATATTTGAATTTTCTTTTATAAATGAAATCATTAATAATCACCTCCTAATAGAATTTTATCACAATATTTGATTAAAAATTCAATTTAAATTAGTAACAGATGTTACAGAATTGTTGAAGAGAATATAGTAAACTCTTAATTGTCAAAGGCGAGAAATAGAAACAAGAAAATTAATATAAATATAAAGAAAAAATAGGGGGAAATTAAATATGTCAATGTTTTGTTATCAATGTCAAGAAACAGCTGGATGCAAAGGATGTACTAAAGTTGGAGTTTGCGGTAAAGATGAATATGTGGCAAAAGCTCAAGATTTATTAATATATGTAACTAAAGGATTAGCTATTGTAAGCAATGAAGGAAGAAAAGTTGGAGTTAAGGATAGTAAAGTTGATAAATTTATAGTAGAAAACTTATTTACAACAATTACAAATGCTAACTTTGATAGAGATTCTATTTTAGATAGAGTAAAGGAAACTTTAAAAGTAAGAGAAGAAATAAAAGCTAAAGTAATTAATGCTGGTGGTAAAGTTGGCGAAGTAAAAGTAAGTGGTGGTTTCTTCAAAAAAGTATTTGGAATGCAAACTACAGAAATGATTATGCCAGATGCTGCGGCTTGGACTGCTGATAATATAATAGAATTTGATAATAAGGCTGAAACTGTTGGTGTACTTGCAACTGAAAATGAAGATATAAGGAGTTTAAGAGAACTTATAACTTATGGATTAAAAGGATTATCAGCTTACATGAAGCATGCGATGAACTTAAAATACAATAATGAAGAAGTTCATGGGTTTATGGCAAAAGCATTAGCTGCTACAATAGATGATACATTAACAGCTGATGACTATGTAGCTTTAGCATTAGAAGCAGGTAAATTTGGTGTAGATGGTATGGCATTACTTGATAAAGCTAATACTGAAAGCTATGGACATCCAGAAATAACAACAGTTGATATCGGGGTTAGAACTAATCCAGGAATATTAATTTCAGGACATGATTTAAGAGATTTAGAAATGTTACTTGAGCAAACAGAAGGAACAGGAGTAGATGTATATACTCATGGAGAAATGCTTGCTGGACAGTACTATCCAAAATTCAAGAAATATAGTCATTTTGCAGGAAACTATGGTAATGCATGGTGGAAGCAAAAAGAAGAATTTGAAAAGTTCAATGGCCCAATACTTATGACTACAAACTGCATAGTTATTCCAAAGGATTCATATAAGGATAGATTATTTACAACAGGTGCTACAGGAATGCCAGGATGTGCTCATATTGAAGCCAAGGCTGATGGTACAAAAGACTTCTCAAAAGTTATAGAAATGGCTAAAAAATGTAAAGCCCCTACTGAAATAGAAAAAGGACAAATAGTTGGTGGATTTGCTCATAACCAAGTTCTAGCTTTAGCTGATAAAGTTGTAGATGCAGTTAAATCTGGTGCTATAAAGAGATTCTTTGTAATGGCAGGTTGTGATGGTAGAGCAAAATCAAGAGATTATTATACTGAATTTGCTGAAAAATTACCACAAGATACAGTTATTTTAACTGCTGGTTGTGCTAAATATAAATATAATAAATTAAACTTAGGTGATATTGGAGGAATTCCAAGAGTATTAGATGCAGGACAATGTAATGATTCATATTCATTAGTTGTTATAGCACTTAAACTTCAAGAAGTATTTGGCTTAAAGAGTGTTAATGAGTTACCTATTTCATATAACATAGCTTGGTATGAACAAAAAGCTGTAATAGTATTATTATCATTGTTACACTTAGGAGTTAAAAACATTCACCTAGGGCCAACACTTCCAGCTTTCCTTTCACCAAATGTTGCAAAAGTATTAGTAGATAACTTTGGAATTGGTGGAATTACTAATGTAGATGATGATATGAAGATGTTTATGGAAGCTTAATATTATTGTATAATTTCATAAAAAATAAAACTAAAAAACATTGGAAATCCTATAATACTAACATAATATTAATCAAATAATATGAAATCCTAGTTATTTAATATAACTAGGATTTATTTTTTGATGAAATATCTCAATATACTTAAATTAAATAATATTGAGATATTGCAATTGGTCTAAACTTAAGTGAGTTTAAAAAATTAGTTCATTATAAATCGATATTTAAACTATGTAATATATCACAAAAAATAATGCAAAGGTTACCAAATAAAATGTATGATATACATAATAGTACTTGATATTATTGCTAAATAATTTAAAATATTTAATATAAGGATAAGAGAAAGAAAGGGGTGGAAATATGGAAGTTGTTTTAGAACAATTTATTCCATCGGACAGACCAAAGAGACTTAGTAACATGCTTAAATATTTATCAATTGCGTTTGGAGTAATTGCATTAATGTTTGTTTTCGCATCACTTATTATTGGAATTGCATTAGGAATAGTAGCTTTAGCATTTTTTGCTGGCAGCTATATGATGTATATTGATTATGAATACGAATTATATAATGGTGATATTACAATAACTAAAGTATATAATGCAAGTAGGAGAAAGATAGCTCAAAAGATTAATAGGGATGACGTTAGAAGAGTTTATTTTACAGAAAGAAAAAATGCTCTTAAAAAAGGTGTGACAGCATATTATAATACTAACTTAAATGGATTAAACATATACACTTTTGAATTAAATAATAATAAAACGATACAGTTAGCGTTAAATGCTGAAATAGAAAAGATAGTGAAGATAATTTATGTTCAAAAAATGACATTATAGAATAAAGATATTGAAAATAGCAATGAATGAGAATTATTCCTTTTATATAAAAGGGGATAATTTTCTTTTTTTATAGAAAAATTTAATTAAGAAAATAAAGTTTAATGAATTCTTATGGAACTGATATCACATGTGTTAGGGTTTTATAATTATTCATTTCTATTTTGAATGTTTCAATTATGGTTTGTTTTAAATTTTTTGCAATAACTAATGGTGTTATCAGTAATAATAAAAACATAATAATTTATCAATATACAAAAAGGTATTGACACCATATATGTGGAACTGATATCATATAAGTATGAAAACGGTTTTCGAATCATTTATTATTCAGGAGGGGATATTTATGAAGGAACAGATTGTAGCAAAAGAAATTCTAGAGAATATTGGTGGAAAAGAAAATATCAAATCAGTAGAACATTGTGCAACAAGGCTTAGACTCATACTTAAAGATAAAGGGAAAATTAATGAAAAGGCAATTGAAAATATTGATGGAGTGAAAGGTCAGTTTTTTGCGGCTGCTCAATATCAAATAATCCTTGGAACAGGATTTGTAAATAAAGTTTATGATGTTATAGTTGGGCAAAATTCAGATTTAGTTACTGGAAATAACAAAGAAGAAGCTTATAGTCAAATGACATTAGTACAAAAGATTTCTAGAACTTTTGGTGATGTATTTGTTCCGATAATCCCAGTGCTAGTTGCAACAGGATTATTTATGGGATTAAGAGGGCTTATACAAAACTTGGGAATACAAATGAATGATAACTTTGTTCTTTTTACTCAGGTACTAACTGATACTGCATTTGCATTTTTACCAGCATTAGTTGCCTGGTCAACAATGAAAAAGTTTGGTGGAACTCCTGTTATCGGAATAGTAATCGGTTTAATGCTTGTATCACCTAGCTTACCGAATGCTTATGCTGTAGCAGCGGGAACAGCAACGCCAATAAATCTTTCAATACTAGGATTAACAGTTCCAGTTGTGGGATACCAGGGGTCTGTATTACCAGCATTAATACTTGGAATTATTGCAGCTAAAACTCAAAAAGCCCTTAAAAAAGTAGTACCAGATGTATTAGATTTAATAGTTACACCATTTATTACGTTATTATTTTCAATGATACTAGGATTATTAATAGTTGGACCAATCATGCATAATGCTGAACAATTGATCTTTGGAGCTATTAGAGCATTCATGGGACTTCCATTTGGAATTGGAGGTTTAATAATTGGAGGAGTTCACCAACTTATAGTAGTTACAGGAGTTCACCATGCATTAAGTGCTTTAGAAGTTCAATTATTAGCAAGTACAGGAAAAGATGCGTTTAATGCGATAATAACTTGTGGTATTGTTTCACAAGGTGCGGCAGCTTTAGCAGTAGCAGTTAAGACAAAAGATAAAAAGAAACGTTCATTATACATTTCATCAGCAATTCCGGCATTTTTAGGGATTACTGAACCTGCAATCTTTGGTGTTAATTTAAGATTTATCAAACCATTTGCCTTTGGCTGTGTAGGTGGAGCCGTTGGAGGTATGGTTGCAGCTATGCTTGGCATGGCGGGTACAGGAATGGGAATTACAGCTATTCCAGGTATGTTGTTATATGTAAATAATTTACCAAGTTATATTTTAATTAATGCTATAGCAATAGCGGTGGCATTCTGCTTAACTTATTTCTTCTTCAAACCAGAAGAATAGAAAAGATTGGTATTGAAAACTTTATATTAATGCAATCTAATTAAAATAGGTAACTCTAATAAATTGTTATAAGTGGATAGATTTAGTGAGAGAAATTTTACTTACTAGATCTTATCTGCTTATATTAAGTAAACGAAAAGCTTTAGGATATATGATTAGAAAGCTATTATGCCTAGAAATAAGTTGTTTTCAATAATATATAATAATGTTATATAATAATATTAACAAAAACTTATTTGGAGGATAATATGGATCGAAAAGTTACAATTCAAGATATTGCTAATATGGCTAATGTATCTAAGAGCAGTGTCTCTAGATATTTAAATAATGGGTATGTAAGTGATGAAAATGCAAAAAAAATAAGAGAGGCAATTGAGAAAACAGGTTTTGAAACCAATTTCTTTGCGAAAAGATTAAAAACTAAAAAAAGTGGATTAATCGGTATTGTAATTCCTAGAATTGATTCAGTTACAGTAGGTAAGTTTTTAACTGGGGTCAATAAGAAGTTAAAAGAAAATGGCTATCAGGGAATTATTTTGATTAGCGAATTGGATATGGAAAAGGAGCTCATTAATATTAGCAGCTTAAGCCAACAAGGAGTTGATGGAATAATTATTAATTCTATGGCGATTACTAAAAAGCACATCGAATTAACAAGTAAACTTAGAATTCCAACAATTTTTTCTGGGCAGAAAAACGAGTTTATTAATTATATAAAAATAGATGACTATGAAGCGGGAAAAATAATGGGAAATTATTTTAAAACTAAAGGTCATAGTAATATAGTATTCCTTGGGGTAAATGAGTGGGATAAAGCAGTAGGTGTTGATCGGAAAAATGGATTTATTGATGCTGTAAAAGAAAATAATCCAAAGTGTAATGTTGAATTTGTTGAAACAGATTTTTCTTTTAGCAGTGCATATAATAAGGCAAGTGAAGTTCTGAAATATAATCCTACAGCTATAGTTTGCGCTACTGATAATATCTGCCTAGGGGTACTTAGATATTTGCATGAAAATAATGTTAAAGTGCCAGATGAAATTTCAGTAGCTGGCTTTGGAGGATATGACATAGGAAGTGTTTTATATCCAACTCTTACAACTGTAGCTTTTGATTATGAATTAATTGGGATGAAGACAGCTCAAGGAATTTTGGATTTAATTGATGGAAAAGAGCTGGCAGAGAATAATGATACCTCTTTAAGATTAATTGAAAGGGAGAGTGTAAGAGAAGTAAATTAATATGAAAAGAGGAAGATGATGTTAAACCCAAAATCGTACCGAGAAATAAACGAAGAATTAAATAATTATTATAGTAATAAAACGAGAAACATATGGAGAAATAATTTTCATATTGAAATGCCTTTTGGGCTGATTAACGATCCAAATGGATTAAGTTATTATGATAATAAATTTCACATATTTTATCAATGGAACCCTTTTGGATGTGAGCACAAAACAAAGCATTGGGGATTAGTGACAACAAGTGACTTTATTAATTTCACTAAGCCCCAAATAATACTAAAACCAGAAGATTGGTTTGATAAGAATGGGTGTTATTCGGGATGTGGATTGGTTAAGGATGATGAACTTAAGTTGTACTATACAGGAAATGTAAAAGGATATAATGATGAAAGGGAATCATATCAGTGTGTAGCTGTATATCATAAGGATGGGACAGTTGAAAAACATGGTGTGATTATCGAGAAGCAGCCTGATGGATATACAGCTCACTTTAGAGATCCATATATATTTATGGAAGATAGTATTTATTATATGATTCTTGGAGTTCAAAATAACGATTTAAAGGGAAAAGCCTTAATCTATAAGTCAAAAGATTCTGTTAGTTGGGCATTGCTTGGGGAGTTAAAAACTAATATGCATAATTTTGGATACATGTGGGAATGCCCAAATGTTATTAAGCTTAACGAAGATAAACATGCATTAATTTTTTCACCACAAGGGCTAAATTGCGAAGAATTTAGAAATCAAAATATATATCAGTCAGGTTATGTAATCGGTGAGTTAAGCTTAAAAGATATTCAATTAAAAAACCATACTGAGTTTAAAGAACTAGATATGGGATTTGATTTTTATGCACCACAAGTATTTAACCATAAAAATAAAAATATAATGTTTGGATGGGTAGGACTTCCCGATAAGGATTTTGAGTATCCAACATCTGATTTTGGATGGATGTATTCATTGACTATGCCTAGAGTTTTAGAATATAAAGATAATGTACTTTATCAAAAACCTTTAGAAGAAATCAAGAATTTAAGACAAGCTCAAGTTTTAGATGTTAATGGATTGATTTTTGATAATTATAATTTGGATTTGGGCTCAAGATGTGCAGAAATAGTATTAAACATAGAAATGTATAAGGCTAACTTTATAGAAATGAAATTTAAGTTTAATGAGGAATATATACTATTAACTTATGATAAAATAAACCAGGTATGCACTATTGATAGAAGTAATATGAATCTTGGCGGAAGAGGAGTAAGAAGGTTTAAACTAAAGGTTTTGGAAGAATTGAAGCTAAATATGTTTATTGATAATTCTATTATGGAAATATATTACCAAGACGGACTTGAAGTAACTACATTAATGTATTTTCCTAATGAGGAACAGTTACAAATTCAAATTAGAAGTGATGACAAGATTAAAGTTAATGAGTTAAGTATGTGGAATTTAAGGAGTGTGAGATATGAGTAATAATGTCTTTTGCATTGGAGAACTTTTAATTGACATGGTTTGTGTTGATAATAAAGGCCTGAAAGATGGAGAAAAATTTGAAAAAAAGGCTGGTGGAGCCCCAGCAAATGTAGCGGCGAGTATATCTAAATTAGAAGGAAATGCTTATTTTTTAGGTCAAGTAGGGAATGATTTCTTCGGGAAACATCTAATTGAATTGTTAATGGATCTAAATATAAATACTGAAATGACTGTGGAAAATGGTAGTACAACTATTGCCTTAGTTGGAATTGATAGTAATGGAGAACGTAATTTTGATTTCCTAAGAGGCAGTGATGGAGAATATTCGTTTAGTAATATTAATTTATCAAGAATAAAAAACGCTGATATAATTCACTTTGGATCAGCTACAGGATTTTTAGAAGGGGAATTAAAAAAGACTTATTTTAAATTATTAGAATATGCAAAATCTAATAGTATCTATATATCGTTTGATCCTAACTATCGTGATGCTTTAATTACAGAAGATAAATTGGATTCATTTATTGAGGATTGTATCAAATTTATAAGAGACAGTGATTTTATTAAGTTAAGTGATGAAGAATTATATTTAATAACTAGAGAAAAGGACATAGAAGCTGGAGCTAATAAATTACATGATTTAGGAGTTAAGGTGGTAACAATTACTCTAGGTGCTAAAGGAACTTACTTAAGTGTCAAAGGTGAAAATAAAGTAATTCCTTCTATAGAAATTAAACAAGTAGATTCAACAGGTGCAGGTGATGCTTTTGTTGGAGCTGTATTAAAACAAGTTTCCGATATTGAAGATAAAAAGAATATAAGTTTTGAGAAATGGATTGATATAGTCTCATTTGCTAATAAAGTAGGTGCAATCACATGTACTAATTATGGGGCAATAGCATCAATGCCTACATTGAGTCAAATAAACAATTAAATTTTGAGAATAAAATATTTTGATAGAAGGGATTATTTCTAAGGAATTAGTAACAACCCTTCTATTTTTTTGTTCAATTTTTCTTGATTTATGATTATAGTTAATAATATAAATGAGTAAAAAGCTTATGATTTAATAATTTATATTATATGTTAACGCATTCTGAAAAGTAACAGTAAATATAAAAGAATTATTGAGAAATGAAATGAAGGGAGCATCGTAATGCATAGTTTTTTGAATATTGCAAAGAATGAGGCACGTATAGCCATGAGTAAAGGAGAAATTCCAGTTGGAGCAGTTATCGTAAAAGATGGAATTATTATAGGGAAAGCTCATAATCTAAAAGAAACTTTGAACGATAGTACAGCACATGCAGAAATTTTGGCAATAAAAGAGGCTGCAAAATATATTGGAGATTGGAGATTAAAAGGAGCCGAAATGTATGTAACTTTGGAACCGTGTCCTATGTGTGCAAGTGCTATTGTTCAAAGTAGAATTTCTAAAGTTTATATAGGAACCTTTAATAAGGATATGGGGGCCTGTGGATCGGTAATAAACTTATTGGAGAGCAGGGAGTTAAATTCTTTTGTAGGTGTCAAATGGATGTATGATAAAGAGTGCTCAGACATACTTAAAAAGTTCTTTGAAAACAGGAGAGTTACACCTAAAGAATTATAGTGTTTATGACATGAGTAACTTTGCGGATTTAACTAATAAGAGATTAAAAATATGCTGATATTAAGACATAAACATACTTTCTAATATAGCTTTATGACAGCCTTAATTTCAACATATTTAAAAAAGAGATTTTTAATTTCCTGCAATTTCCTTACCTAGAGATATTGCATCAGCTTTACTTTCTTCTTTATTAGAATAATCAAATTTTACTTTTTTTATTGGGTCTTTTCTTAAAAGAGAGTTTAGTTTGTCGATTTCAGTTATATTATCTTTATTGGCCCCTGTTGAATATAGAATAATTTTAGCATTACCATAATTTTTTATGCTCTGAGCATAATTTTGCAATGGTTCGCCAACATTTCCAGCTAAAGTGGCACCGCCTAAGATTACAATATCATATTTAGAAATATCATTGGGCAAGAAATCGCCAGCAGTATTAGTAATCACAGTATATCCAGCATCATTTAATCCAGAGGCTAGAGAAGATGCTATTTCTTCTGGAAATTTTGATTCACAATTCTGATAAATGATTAAAGCTTCTTTGCCATTTGTATTATTACTTCTTGCAATAACTTCATTACTGGCGTGTTGCTTGTCTATACTACTTTTAAACACAACTACAGTTGTAATTCCAGATAAAATTATTAGTACAATTATTGAAACAATGCTTAATAATATTTTTTTAAACATAGTTAATTCACTCCTATAAGTAATAGTTAGAATTGATAATTTTTATCGATTTATTATATTTGCAAATTCTAAGATCTTTTCATTTGATATAGTGGAAACATTAGTTTTTCCATCTAATTTAATATCAGACTCTCCTGTTTTGTTTTTAGATTTTCCAATCATTTTAATAATTTGTCTTTCAAAAAAGTTCATTTTAGAAAAATTAAAAACTGAGCCAAATGAATCAATAACAGTTGCATGTTTTATTAATTCACTAGGAAAGGCTTTTTCAACATATGAATTTATCTCTGACTTTTTATCTGTTGAACAGCATAAGAATAAGCTAAAAGGCTTACTCATAAGAGAATTAAGATTATCAGAACAAAATTTTTTTACTTCAGAGCGAACATTTCCTGCATAAATAGATGTGCCTATAATTACCTTGTCATAATCAGAAATAGGTATATTTTTAGTGGCTTTTAAATTAATTATTTTGACATCCCCTTGTAGCTTTTCAGAAAGTAAATTAGCGCATTTTTCTGTACCACCATATTTTGATGCGAATAAAATTAAAATCTTCATAATTAATCACTCCTTAAGTTTGGAATTATAGTAATCGGAATATATCTAGCTTCTAGTTTTTATCTAAGTCTGTTAAATAATTTAGACTGCCATATGGGAATCCGGTTTTTGAAGTATTATCTAGTTCAATAATAGTATTAGAAAGCTTTAAAAAAGCTGTATATACGTTGTTAATGTCTTCCTTAGTTAGATTTTTAAAAAAGTCATTAAGGAATTTATCTTCTGTATTTTTTCTTTTTTCAAAAAAAAATAACAAAACAAATAAGAAATGTTAATGAAAAAATAAGGTTCTTTAAGAGAATATGATTCTTAAAAAACCTTAATGAAAGTAATTTTAAAAGTTAATTTTGCTTTTTCTCATCCCAACATTTAATACAAGGCCTAAGGACATAAAATTTACAAGAATCGAACTTCCGCCATAACTCATAAATGGAAGTGTAATACCTGCAACGGGCATAAGACCTATAGTCATACCTATATTTTGAAAAATGGAAAATAAAAAACCTGATGCAGTGCCAATGCAAATAAGGCGCCCGATAATATCCTTAGATTCTTTTGCTATTTTGATCATTCTATAAATTAAGAGGCCATATAATGTGAGTAAAATAATAGCGCCTAAGAATCCCCATTCTTCTCCAACCACCGCGAATATAAAATCTGTATGAACTTCTGGAATAAAGCCTCCTGATGAATGAACACCTTTTAGGAATCCAGATCCGAATAATCCACCGGCTCCTATACCAGTTATAGATTGCATCAACTGAAAACCTGCGTTTTGTTGATATGATTCTGGATTTAAAAATACAAGAATTCTTTGTCTTTGATATGTTTTCAATATACCACTAAACCATATAATAAGACTCAATGGAATTACGGATGAAAAACCTATAGTAAGAACTCTTAAATCTAAATCTGCAATAAAATACATTCCAAGTGTAATAAATAAGCAAATAAGTGTCATTCCAAGATTGGGTTGAATTACTATTAGAAACATTGGAATTAACGCATAGAAAGATACAATAAGAAAATTTTTAGGGTTGTTTATATTACCATCCATGTCATCTAATTTTTTTGCAAGTATTAATATTAGTCCAAATTTTACAAATTCACCAGGCTCTATAGCTCTATTTCCAAGTCTTATCCATGATGAAGCTCCCTTTACTGATTTACTAGTAATATCATTAAATAGTAAAAGTGCAATTCCTGACCAATAAATTAATTTTGAATATGAGCCTAGAGTATTATAATCAAATACTAAAATAAAATAGACTATAGCTAGTCCGATAATTAGCCATAATATTTGCAATTTACCATAGTAAAGTCCAAAATTTGAATTGGTCACACTATAAATATTTAAAATTCCAAATATACTTATAATAACAGATGTTATAAGCATTGTGAGATCTAATTGCCTGAGAAATCTTCTATTAATCAAAAATTTTTTCATTTGCAAATCCTCCATAAAGTCGAGTAATAAATTTATACAATAATTATCTCTGAATTAATTACAACAAACAATTACTTGTAATGAATCTTAATTTTAACTTAATATTTTTGTAAAACTGTAGAATTCAGTGTTATACAATGTCTATAGCAAATAATTATGTTACCAATTTAACGTTAAAATAAGACTACAAAACAGATGATGATGACGAAATTAAGAAATGATAGTATATTTTCTATTGACGTATTATATTGTATGGTAGTAGAATTAAGAAAGAAAATAAAATCTTTGTTAGGTGAGGCTCCTATATAGATACATGCTGCTGCCCAGAAACGTCGAAAGACGCCAAGGGGTCAACAGGTATTGCCGGATTAAGGTTCTACTTAATGTAGCCGAAGACCAAATGGTTTTCTATGCTATATAGTGCTAAAACTCAACGAGTGAAGGTGGATATCACAATTATGCTTTATCGCTAGTATTAGGTATATTTGTAATGTTATTATTTGGTAGGTAACCCTTCACTATATAAGTGGAGGGTTTTATTATTATTTCAAGGAGGTGCAGCCAATGGATGACTATGATACGGATAATTGTATTATGCATTTTTATTTAAGTTCAAGTAATACTAATTTTAGGGCATTAATTGGATGCATTTTTCATGCCCTAAATTGAGAGGGTGAAACATTTGAAAAAAATAACAAACTTCTTTTTTAGTAAAATTATTCATAAAGAAATCCACAATATCTCGGGACAAATAATTGGTAAATTAAATGACCTTGTTCTTGATTTTAGTCAAGAAAAGCCTACTGTAGTATATATACAAATTACAAATTGGCGAAAATCTTTTTATGTATCTGCGGATGCACTTGATGTATTCAAGGATGAAAAAGAAAAATACTTTATTAAAATTAATAGCGAAAGTCTTGTAACAAAATTACCAAGTGAAGAAGATATTTATTTAGTAAGGGATTTTCTAGATAAACAAATAGTTGATATAAATGGCAGGAAAGTAGAACGTGTTAATGATGTAAGGCTTGGAAATATTAATTCTAAATGGCAGCTTGTTGCTGTTGATATAGGAACTAGGGGATTACTTAGACGACTTGGAATAGAATATCCTTTTATAATATTAACTGAAGCCTTAAAATATAGATTGAGAAATAAACTGATTATATGGAATGATGTACAGACTTTATCTACTGGAGTTAACAATTTACAGCTTCAAATGCCAATAAATAAAATTGAAACTTTGCATGCGGCTGATATTGCGGATATAATTGAGGATCTTGATAGTAAAAGCAGAGATATATTATTTAATAGCTTAAATAATCAAAAAGCTGCTGAGGTTTTTGAGGAAATAGAAACTGATGTTCAAATAAATTTGTTGAAATCTATGTCTGACCAGAGGGCTTCTGATATACTAGAGATTATGCCATCCGATGAAATAGCTGATATTCTTGAGGAAATAGAAGAGGATAGAGCAGAAAAACTTCTTACTCAAATGGATGAAGAAAGCCAAGGCGAAATAAGAGAGCTTATGGAGTATGAAAAAGAGACAGTAGGAAGTATTATGTCAAAAGATTTTATAACTTTCTTGCCAGATATAACAGTAAATGAAGTTTTCACTTGGATTCAAACTAATTCTCCAAGTGAGGAGGAAAGCTATTATATATACATTACTAATGATAAAAATAACCTTATTGGAGTTGTATCTTTATTTTCACTTATTGCGTCTGACAAGGATGCAAAACTTTATAATATCATGACTACTAGGCCTGAAAGTTTAAGAGACACAGATGAGGTAGAAGATGCTATTAGCTTAATGCACAAATATAACCTTATTTGCCTACCTGTTATAGATGAAGATAACGACTTAGTGGGCGTAGTGTCCTTAAACGATAGCATTCATGAGTATACACGATTGAGGAGGGTTGTATTATGAAAAAAGTATTATCTAATAGATTCAAAAAGATACTTTTCATTATGACTATCATCGGACCAGGATTAATTACTGTAAATGCAGGTAATGATGCTGGTGGCATTACAACATATGCTTCAGTCGGAGCTTCATATGGATATAAAATGTTATGGGGATTACTCTTAATTACATTCAGTCTTGCAGTAATACAGGAAATGAATGCAAGAATGGCTGTTGTAACTGGTAAAGGGTTATCTGATTTAATTAGAGAGAAGTTTGGAGTGAAGCTTACTTTCTTTGCTATGACTATTTTGTTAATTGCAAACATGGGAGTTGTTTTGGGAGATTTTGCAGGTATTGCTGCGAGCTTAGAACTTTTTAGCATAAGTAAATATATATCAATACCTATTGTATCAATAATGATATGGTTTCTAGTGACTAAAGGATCGTATAAGAAGGTAGAAAATATTTTCTTATTATTTACTTTTGTATTTTTTACTTATATTATTTCAGCATTTTTAACTAAACCAAGTTGGGAAACTGTTTTTACATCAATGGTTACGCCTACTATTGAATTAAATACAGGCTTTCTCCTTACGTTCATAGGAATGATTGGTACAACAATTACTCCATATATGCAGTTTTATCTACAATCATCAATAGTGGATAAAAAGATAAGTATATCTGACTATAAGTATGAAAAACTTGATGTTTATTTAGGATCTTTTTGGGGGAATGCTGTATCCTTTTTTATAATTGTTTGTACAGCTGCAACCTTATACAAGGCTGGTATAACAATAGATAGTGCAGAAGAAGCTGCAATGTCTTTAAGGCCATTAGCTGGAGAATGGGCGTTTATCCTTTTTGGAGCTGGATTGTTTGGAGCTTCAGTGCTTGCTACAGCTGTTATTCCACTTTCTACTTCTTACGCTATATGTGAGGCTTTTGGCTGGGAGAGTGGTGTGGATAATGATTATAAAGATGCACCAGCTTTCTTTGGAATATACACTGGTATAATTGTTTTGGGAGCATTGTTTATATTACTTCCTGGAATATCTCTTATTCAAATTATACTTATAACACAAGAAATAGCAGGGATATTATCTCCTATTATATTATCCTTTATGATAATTTTGATTAATGATAAGCGTATAATGGGTGAATATGTTAACAATAAAATTCAAAATATTATATCTTGGGCTACTGTTATATTTATTATAACTTTATCTGTAATACTATTTATATCACCACTTTTTTCGTGATTGATCTATAGATGAGTTAAATATATGGATTTTTTAGTATTAAGATATCTAGAGAGTATAATTTAGAAAAGAGTTATACTCTCAATTTTTTAAAGATATTTAAAAATAGAAGTATGGAAGGTATCATCTGCAATGCATTCTTAGTGGTGTATTAAAGTTTCATAGGATTATAAGTCATATAAACCTAAAATATTTAGTTGAATTTAAAAAAATAATATGATATTATAATTTAGCACAAAATTATTAATAAATGATATGGAGAGATGTCCGAGTGGTCGAAGGAGCACGCCTGGAAAGCGTGTATAGGGGCAACTCTATCAGGGGTTCAAATCCCCTTCTCTCCGCCAAACACGCAGAAGACCTATAGTGTCACTTACACACGATACAAGATAGCACACGCTTAGTTATAAAAAATAGCTAGGCGTGTGTTATTTTTTCAAAAAAACGTGTGTTAGGAGTGTTAACTATGAAAAAGATTGAAATGACTAATAAGAAAGCCACTTTAGATGAAGGATATGATGAATTTATATTTGATTGCAAATCTAGAAATTTAAGAGAATATACTTTAAGGTTTTATGACAATAATATGTTAAACGTGTATAAATTTATTGAACCTAAAACACCTATTTCTTCAATTACAAAAGATACAGTTGATAATTTTATATTGTCTTGCAAGAAAGAATTAAATATAAATAGTGTAACGTTAAATACATATGTTAGAGCATTGAAAACAATTCTATATTTCTTTATGAAAAAGAATTACATGAAGGAGTTTAAAATATCTTTGCCTAAGATGGATAAAGAGATTATTGAAACCTATTCACAAAACGAATTAGATTTATTATTGAAAAAGCCTAATATTAAGAAGTGTGATTTTACAGAATACAGAAATTGGGTTATATGTAACTTTCTTTTAGCAGTTGGGTATAGATTAAATTCTTTGATTAATATAAGAGTTGAAGATATAGATTTTACGAATAACATAGTTTATCTAAACATCACAAAGAATAGAAAACCGTTGATAATTCCATTAAGCGAAACAATCATATTAATATTAAAAGAGTATATAGGTATTAGAAAAGGCGAAAATCAGGATTATTTATTTTGTAATGCTTATGGTCAACAATTGAATAGAAATACCTTAAGTGAGAATTTAAGAAGTTACAATAGAAGAAAAGGGGTGAAAACAACTGGTATACATAGATTTAGGCATACATTCGCTAAAAACTGGATTTTAAACGGTGGTGATATATTTAGACTACAGAAAATTTTAGGTCATAGTGATATAGAAGTTGTAAGGAATTATGTTAATATGTTTACTAATGACTTGCAAAAGGGATTTTAACGAGTTTAATCCATTGGAAAATATATTAAATAAGAAGGAAAATAAAAGAACTATAAAAATGCGATAGCTAATAGAAAACATTCAATTAAAAAGATGCAAATTGGTGAAGAAAATAAAAAAATGGTTTATTTTATTGAAATAATGGGTAATAATTATATATGACCAATAATACCAATTAAGTGAAAATAATGGGTTTATAGTCAAAGTATATTAATGTGGGAGAGATTATTAATGAATGTAAGAGAACTTTTTGGTTATGAGTTAACATGTAAGATGTCAATTGGACTAAAAAATAGTCCTGAGTATTCAAAAAAAGAATTTCAAGTAGTATTTAAGGATGACGATGATTATGAGTCTGGATATATGGCTACGGTTAGTGGTTATACTGATGAAGAAGAATTTTTTTCAGATGATTGGGACGGAAAAATAATTGCTAACCATATATTATTTGGAGATTGGGATATAATCAGCAAAAAAAGTATTTAAAGTAGCGAAAATAAACTATGTGATATTGAATTACATAGTTTATTTTATTTAGAAAAACAATTAGATAGATAGAAGAAAATATGTGAAATCAATGAAAGTACCTAATTATAGATGTATATGAATATTAGTATTGAACACTACTGCATAGTATTAGATTTCAGATTATGATTTTTATAGTAATATTTTTGGGGGAGACAAAGATTTACTTATATTCGCTTTGAATTTAAACCGTGATTATTATATTGTTATTCAAGTAAGCATACTATATAATTTACATAATGGACAAAAATTACAATTAGATAAGGCTTAATACATATGAAAGGAATATTTTAATGGGAGCTGAGAATAAATCTAAAAAGGAACATAAATGGAATGTTAATAATATCAATGTTAATATTATTAGTAATACTGATTAATAGAGCTTTAAGAATTAATTCAAAAGGCTGTGAGTTTAATCTCGAAGTTAGCATAAAAGGTTTTAAAATAAATTTTAAGACAACAGAAAAGAACGCCCCATCAGATCAAGATTAAGCGTTCATTTTCTAACATCTAATTAAAATCTAATAGCCCTAAAACTAAAAACGTTCTAGGATTGGCTTAGTAATTCGCAGTTACTAAGCTTTTCTTATTTATATTATATCAGAAATTTTAATAAAATAAACAATATAATAAATAAAATAAAATCATAGTAAGCAGTTTTTTTCATTTTATTTCGTTTATTATGTATAATTTATCTAATACTAGTCACACAGCTTAATCTGGTTAAATGATGAAATATAAGCCTTGAGAATATATTTATAATCGATATTTTAATTAAATTATTAATTTATTTTGTTTGTAGATTAATGGATTTTTGAAGTAAAATGAATTCAATTAAGTAATGTTGATTATATGATTTGCAATTTTTAGAATGAAGCAAACAAGAATTTAGATTATATAACGTTTAAAGACTTATGCATTACGTTTTTTATATTTACATGCAAAAT
This sequence comes from Clostridium sp. LS, assembly GCF_002760435.1. Taxonomy (GTDB): domain Bacteria; phylum Bacillota; class Clostridia; order Clostridiales; family Clostridiaceae; genus Clostridium. Next base: position 83,888 of record NZ_AUUU01000028.1, on the reverse strand, counting down.
TAAAAGTGGGAAATAATGGACGATTTATCATTGATTAGACGAGTATCTATATTTAATATAGGTGCTTTTGTTGTATATTAAATTGTGTATATCGTATATACAAACAGTACAATATATACAATTATCAATGGTATCAGTATTAAATTGAATTTTTATAAGGTAATAAGAATATAATTGACATATAAATAACATACAAAGGAATATTCATGTAGATATTAAATTTAGATAGGGAATTTTTAAGAGTGTAGTAGTATAATCACCATATAAAATCATTTAATTAGAATATTCAATCTCAATATTTATAAAACAACCCTTGTTTAAGTTAATAAGCCACATTCCGATAATAAAAATAAACATATATTGGAGGAATGCAAATGAGGAAAAATACAGTTAAAAAAACTAGAGGATTACCAATTAAAATGAAGCTTATTTTAGTAATGATACTATTATTAAGTATACCTGTGCTTGTGTTAGGCTTAGTAAGTTACTATGTAGCCAAAGCTGAGCTTGAAAACAGTGGAAAGATTTTATTGAAAAATAGCGTGGAAATGACATTACAAGTAATTGATGAAAATCAAAAACTCGTAGATCAAGGAAAACTAACTGTTGATGAAGCTCAAGAAAAAGTAAGGGAATATATGCTTGGAAAAAAACAGGCAGATGGCACAAGAGCAATTAATAAGAATTTAAGTTTGGGAAAGAGTGGTTATTTATTAGCTTATACTCAAGAAGGAGTTGAAGCAGTTCATCCAACTTTAGAAGGTAAAAATGTATTAGATTCTAAAGATAAAAAAGATGGTTCCTTATTTGTTAAGGATCAAATCAAGATAGCTAATGATGGTGGAGGATATTTGACCTATTGGTGGACACTTCCTAATTCAGACAAGGTTGCAGATAAAATAACTTATCAAAAGACTGACCCTAATTGGGGATGGGTAGTTTGTGCTGGAACTTACATGGATGATTTTAATGTTGGGTCAAATAATATTCTCATTACTACTCTTATTATACTCTTGGCAATACTTATTTTGGGGTCTGCGGTAATTATGTTGTTTGCAAAACATATATCGACTCCAATTAAAGAAATTAGTAATGCTGTAGATATTGTAGCTTCAGGTAATTTGAATATTAAAACTATAAAAATAAAAAATAAAGATGAAATTGGCAGCTTGAGTGATTCCTTCAATATAATGGTCAAGAACGTCAATGAATTCATAAGTTCAGTTAAAAGTTCTGTTAATGTTGTTTTTGACTCTTCTAGATTATTAGATGAAATTGTAGCTGAAAATACAGCTTCTATTAATGAAGTTTCAGCATCAGTTGAGGAGATTGCTAAAGGCTCAAATCAACAGGCAAGAGAAACTGAAAATGGAGTTATTAAAGTTAAAAATTTATCAGAAAAAATAGATTTAGTTACAAAGCTAACTATAAAAACTAACGATGTTGCAGCTGAAACTACTAATATAAGCAACAGAGGTTTAAAGGCGATTGAGATACTTTCAAAAAAATCAAATGAAAACAGCAAAGCTACTGAAAAGACAAGTGATATAATAATGGAAGTTGATAAAAACTCTGTTGAAATTGGAGCTATTACTGAGGCAATAAGCCAAATCTCAGAACAAACAAACTTATTGTCTTTAAATGCTGCTATAGAAGCTGCTAGAGCTGGTGAACAAGGAAAAGGTTTTGCTGTAGTTGCTGAGGAAGTTAGAAAATTAGCTTCACAATCGTCAATATCTGCTGCGAAGGTTAAAGAATTAATTGTTGGAATACAGGATAAATCAAAAGCAGCTGTAAAGGCTATAGAAGATGGAAAGATTATAGCTAAAGAACAAAGTGAGTCAGTGTTGGAAGCTAAAGATGTATTTATTGAAATATTAAGGTCTGTAGAAAAAATTACAGACGATATGAAAAACTTAAAAACTTACAGTCTTGAAATGGAAAATGAAAAAAATGAGATTGTTGATGTCTTAGAAACTCTTTCAGCTTCAACTGAAGAAAACTCTGCTGCTACTGAACAAATTTCAGCTACAAGTGAGCAGCAATTGGCGAATGTTAGTCAAATAGCTAAACATACTCAAGATCTAAATCGACTTGCAGAAAAACTTAGAGAAGCAGTTGATGCCTTTCAAGTTAAATAAAGTATATTAAGATGAATAAATCTAACAGGAAATTATAATCTATCATCTAAAAGTACCTGAAATCTCATGATTATAGAGATTTCAGGTACTTTTTATTTCTAAATTAAGATTAACCGTGAATTAAGAATATCTATAACTTTTAGGAGTCTTATTCATGATCTTTAAAAAATTTCTATTGAATGAACGTATACTAGAGTATCCGCATTTATAAGTAATATCTGTAATTGAATCTTCTGTATTTTTCAACAAATAAGCGGCATAGTTAACTCTATTTTGATTAATAAAATCCACAAAGGATATTCCTAGTACGTTATTTAGGTATTTGGAAAGATAGTTGTAACTATAGCAAAATTCATCGGCAACACTTTTTAATGAGATGTCTTTAGTGAAATTTTCTTGTATATAGTTAAGAATTTTATGTAATAATTCATAATCATTTTTTACACTTACAAGTAATTTTGTATGCTCCATAACTTCAGAGCATAATAAATATAGACAGGATTTCATTTGGAGAACATTAACATTATCTCTGAAAATTTTGTCTAGTATAAGGGCTTGAGCATTATATGATAAATTAAACACGGGATTTTCTAGAAATTTACCATAAATCATGCTATCAAATGTTTTCACATATTCAGGAGAAAATATGCAAATACGAGCATCAGAATATTTCTCAGTTGAAAGAGAATGGATTTCATAAGGCAAAATCAATATACAATCACCTTTTTTTAGGTCAAAGTTTCTATTATTAACAGAAACCTGTAAACTCCCATCCATAATATATATAAACTCAAAGCTTCGATGTAGATGAATAGGGTAATTAAGGCTAACTGGATGGTAGTGAGAAAAAAGAGTATTTTCACCAAAATGATACGACTCGTATTTTAACATAGAATACCTCCAAGAGAGTAAATTTTGTCTACAATTATATAAATACTTTCTTGTTACGTCAACTATAAATTTTATATTATTAAATTATCAAGTGAACAATTTAATATAAATTTTAGGCTCCATAAATATTTAAGGAATAGAGGGATATATATGAATAGCGAACAAGAAAATATTCATGAATTTGCTGTAAATGCAGCAAAGGAATTAGTATCAAAGATGACGTTACAAGAAAGAGCGGAGCAGTTAACGTACCAATCACCAGCAATAAAACATTTAAATGTGCCAGAATACAATTGGTGGAATGAAGGACTTCATGGAGTAGCAAGAGCTGGGACAGCTACTGTGTTTCCACAAGCAATTGGTTTAGCGGCTATATTTGATGAAGAATTTCTAGGGGAAATTGCAGATATAATTTCTACAGAGGGACGTGCAAAATACAATGAATATAGCAAAAAAGATGATCGAGGCATATATAAGGGATTAACCTATTGGTCTCCAAATGTAAATATTTTTAGAGATCCTAGATGGGGACGCGGACATGAAACTTATGGAGAAGATCCATATTTAACATCTAGGTTGGGAGTTGCATTCATAAAAGGATTGCAAGGAGAAGGAAAGTATTTAAAGCTAGCTGCTTGTGCTAAACATTTTGCAGTCCATAGCGGACCAGAAGGGTTAAGGCATGAATTTAATGCTGTTGTAGAAAAGAAAGATTTATATGAAACATATTTACCAGCATTTGAAGCATGTGTAAAAGAAGCAAATGTTGAAAGCGTAATGGGAGCATACAATCGTACAAATGGAGAACCATGCTGCGGTAGTAAGACTTTATTAAAGGATATTTTAAGAGGTAAATGGGGATTTAAGGGGCATGTAGTATCTGACTGTTGGGCTCTTGCAGATTTTCATTTACATCATATGATTACCAGTACAGCAACTGAATCTGTTGCATTAGCAATTGAAAATGGCTGCGATCTTAACTGTGGAAATATGTATCTTAATTTGTTATTAGCGTATAAAGAGGGTTTAGTAACTGAAGAACAAATAACTACAGCAGCAGAAAGATTAATGACAACAAGATTTAAATTAGGTATGTTTGATGAAGACTGTGAATATAACAGGATACCGTATGAGGTAAACGATTGTAAAGAGCATAATGAAATTGCTTTAATAGCTTCTAGAAAATCAATGGTATTGCTAAAAAATGATGGAACTCTTCCATTAGATAAATCAAGTCTAAAGTCAATAGCAGTAATTGGTCCTAATGCAAATAGTGAAATTATGCTAAAGGGAAATTACTCTGGAACAGCATCTAAGTATACTACAATCTTAGAAGGTATTCATAATGCAGTTGGGGACAATATAAGAGTGTATTATTCTGAAGGATGCCACTTATTTAAAGATAAGGTGGAAGACTTAGCAGGACCAGACGATAGATTATCTGAAGCGATTTCAGTTGCCGAAAGGTCTGATGTAGTTATATTGTGTTTAGGATTAGACTCTACTATTGAAGGAGAGCAAGGTGATGCTGGTAATAGCTATGGTGCAGGAGATAAAGAAAGTCTAAACTTACCAGGAAGACAACAAAATTTACTAGAAAAAGTACTTGAAGTAGGAAAACCAGTTATAGTTGTTCTTGGAGCTGGAAGTGCCTTAACATTTAATGGGGCAGAAGAAAAATGTGCGGCTATTTTAAATGCATGGTATCCAGGTAGTCATGGAGGTACTGCTGTGGCAGATATATTATTTGGAAAATGTTCTCCAAGTGGTAAATTGCCAGTAACCTTTTATAAAGATACTGCGAATCTTCCTGAATTTACTGATTACTCAATGAAAGGAAGAACATATAGGTATTTAGAGCATGAAAGCTTGTATCCATTTGGATATGGTTTAACTTATTCAAAAGTAGAATTATCTAATTTACAGGTACCTTTTGTTAAAGCTGATTTTGAAAGTTTCGATATTAGCATAGATATTAGAAACACAGGGAACTATGGTATTGAAGAAGTAGTTCAATGTTATGTAAAAGATTTAAAATCAAAATATGCTGTATTAAATCATAGCTTAGCAGGATTTAAGCGTGTCTCATTGAAAAAAGGTGAAAGTAAAACTGTAACTATAGAATTGAGTAAAAGATCCTTTGAAGCTGTAAATAATGATGGAGAGAGACTACTGGATAGTAAGAGTTTTAAATTATTTGTTGGCATATCACAACCAGATAAGAGAAGTTTTGAACTTACATCAGTAGCGCCCTTAGAAATAAATGTTGAATTAGCATAAATATCTAACTTATAAATAAAGATTAAAAGATATAGGAGAGAATCGTATGAAAAACGTAATAAAACAAAATGAACCTTTAGTAACTAATATTTATACTGCAGATCCATCTGCTCATGTATTTGAAGACAAAATCTATATTTATCCTTCTCACGACCTTGATCAAGTTCAGATTTCAAACGATAATGGTGATCAATATAATATGGAGGACTATCATATTTTATCTATTGATGACATGAATTCGCCTTGTATTGATCATGGTGAAGCTCTTCACTTAAGGGATATTCCATGGGCAAGTCAACAATTATGGGCTCCAGATGCAGCTTATAAAAATGGCACATATTATTTATTTTTCCCAGCTAGAGATAAGGATGGTATTTTTAGACTAGGAGTAGCCACTAGTTCAAACCCTGCTGGACCATTTAAAGCTCAAGAAAATTATATACCTGGCAGCTATAGTATTGACCCTGCTGTTTTAATGGATGATGATAATAGAGTATATGTTTATTTTGGAGGTCTTTGGGGAGGACAACTAGAAAAATGGCAAACTGGGGATTTTAATCCAGACGGTGAAGGCCCTGCTGCTACAGCGCCTGCTATAGGACCAAGAGTAGCTGAATTAAATGATGACATGCTTACTTTTAAATCAGATCCTCAAGAAATATCTATTGTTGATGAAGAAGGTAACCCTATATTAGCAGGTGATGAAGATAAAAGATATTTCGAAGGTCCATGGGTTCATAAGTATAATGGAAATTACTATCTTTCATATTCTACTGGTACAACTCATTCTATCGTATATGCTATGAGTAAAAATCCAAAAGGTCCTTATACTTTTAAAGGTAAAATACTTGATCCTGTAGTAGGGTGGACTACTCATCATTCAATAGTTGAGTTCCAAAATAAATGGTACTTATTCTATCATGATAGTTCTTTATCAGGTGGAGCTGATAACAAACGTTGTGTAAAATTCACTGAATTAAAATACAATGATGATGGTACTATTCAAAAAGTAGAATTACCTAAATAACTCAAGCCATAATTAAATAATATATTTTGAAAGGCAGATATAATACCTCATATATCTGTCTTTTTTTATTTATAACAAAACTTTTTAAAGTTACTTTAAAAAGTAAAGATTTCAAATGTAAACGTAAAGATATTATATATAATTAGTTAATTTATTATTGTAGAATAAGTCATGAAAACGATTAGTAATTAAGAAAGTTGAGGTGGTTAGAACTTGAGTAATGTATTTTTAGAAATGAAGAACATACATAAAAAATTCCCAGGAGTTTATGCTCTTAAAGGAGTACAGCTGGAAATTAGAAAAGGTGAAGTACATGCTTTATTGGGAGAAAACGGTGCTGGAAAATCAACTTTAATGAAAATACTTGGGGGAGTTCATACACAGGATGAAGGTCAAATATTTGTTGAAGGAGTTGACTGTGGAGTAGTTAATCCAACAAAGGCTGCACAATTAGGTATCGGATTTGTTCATCAAGAGTTAAATTTAGCTGAAACATTGACAGTAGCAGAAAATGTCTATATGGGAAGGCTTCCATATAAAAACAAGTCTTTAGGTATTGTTAATTATAAAAAATTACATGAAGACACAAATTCCATAATTAATAAATTAGGGATTGATATAAAACCTACTGACTTAGTTATGCAGCTGCCAACTGCCCAAAAGCAAATGGTGGAAATAGCTAAAGCAATAAGCCTAAATGCAAAAATGATTATTTTTGATGAGCCAACAACATCACTATCTCAGAAAGATGTTGAAAACCTTTTTAAAGTTATAAAGACTTTAAAGAAAGAAGGAGTTTCGGCAATATATATATCACACAGATTGAAAGAAGTTTTTGATATCTGTGATAGAGCAACAGTACTAAGAGATGGTACCTATATTGAAAGCTGTGAGCTAGAAGGAATAACTCAGGAAAGACTTATAAACATGATGGTAGGAAGAGATCTGACAGAATTATTTCCTAAGGAAGTTTTTGAACCAAAGGAATATGTTCTAGAAGTCGAAGGCCTAAGTGATTATGCTGATAGAGTTAAAAATATCAGCTTAAAAGCAAGAAGGGGCGAAATTTTAGGACTAGCTGGTTTAGTTGGTTCAGGAAGAACAGAACTTATGAGACTTGTTTTTGGTGCTGATAGAATTAGTGAAGGTAAGATAAAAGTAAATGGAAAGGAAGTTAAGATTAATTCACCTATAGATGCAATTAATAATGGGATATGTCTTTTAACAGAAGATAGAAAAAGCCAAGGTTTATCATTAGTAATGAGTGTACTTGATAATATAACTATTACTAATTTAAAAGACTTTGTTTTAAATCATAAGAAGTTAAGAGATACTGGAGAGAGATTTAAAAAAGCACTTGAGATTAAAACTGCAAACCTTGACGTTATGGCAGGAACTTTATCTGGTGGAAATCAACAAAAGTTAATATTAGCTAAGTGGTTAAATACAGATTCAGAAATATTTATTTTTGATGAACCAACTAAAGGAATAGATGTTGGTACTAAAGCTGAGATATATCATATAATGAATGATTTAGTTAGAAAAGGCAAAGTGGTTATTATGGTTTCTTCTGAATTACCAGAACTATTAGGTATGTCAGACAGAATATATGTTATGTGTGAAGGCAGAATGACAGGAGAACTTAGCAGAGAAGAAGCGACACAAGAAAAGATTATGAAATTAGCTACGCTTGGAGGGATTAATAAAGATGAGCCAAACAATTAATAATAAAGTTGTTCAAGAGGAAAGTATTAAGACAAAAATGGAAAGGTTTAATATTAAAAACTTATTTCTAAAATACTCAATTTATTTAGTGCTTGTAGTACTTATTTTAACATTTTCAATTGCAAGTCCTGACTTTTTAGGGGCAGCAAATATGTCCAATTTTTTAAGGCAGATTCCGACAGTAGGAATTTTGACTGTTGCAATTACTATGGTAATAGTAACTGGAGGTGTTGATCTTTCAATAGGTGCAATAGCAGCATTTTCAGGATGTACAGTAGCATATTTAGCTGTAAAAGGGGTTAGCTTGCCTATTTCTTTACTTGCTGGGTTACTGGTAGGTGCGCTTTGGGGATTGTTTAATGGGATATTGATTACAAAATTTAAATTAGAATCTTTCATACTTACGATGGGTACAAGTTACTTAATAAGAGGATTAATACTATTTTTCACAAATGGAATTTATATTAAAGGAGTTCCAGACTGGTTTTACAATCTTTCCAACACAGAGGTTGGGATATCAATAATACACACTAACACTATAGTATTTATCATTATAGTTATCGTTATGGCTTATTTAATGAAAAATACAAGGTTTGGTAGGTACTGCTACGTAGTTGGATCAAACAAAGAAGCAGGAAGACTATCAGGAATAAATGTAAACAAGCATGTCATAAAAGTATATGCAATCGAAGGTCTTTTAGCTGCAATAGCTGGAATCCTGCTAATGTCAAGTATTAATGTTGGTGCTCCAAGTGAAATAAACGGTCCAGATTTATTTGCAATGGCAGGTGCAATCATGGGTGGTGTTCAATTTGGAGGAGGAGTAGGAACTATCGGAGGAGCTATGGTTGGAATATTTACAATACAAGTATTCCAAAGTGGATTGGCTATTCTCGGAATTAACTCATTCTTACAACAAGCTGTAACAGGAGCTGTTATAGTACTTGCTATAGTAGTAGATTTCTACAGAAAAGGAAGCATATTTAAGAAAAAAAGTTAACTGAAAAGTGCGATTTAAGCTTAATTCAGCAGATTTATAGTTGATAATTTAAGAATTTACTGAATGAAGCTTTAAATATAACAACATATCTCAAAAATTTGAAATTACGGAAGGGGAAAAAATTTTATGAAGAAGAAAATTATCGCTTTATTATCAACAGTATTTATTGTTGGTAGCTTAGCAGGATGTGGAACAAAAACACAAACAGATGGAACAGCAAGTACAAGTGGAAAAAAGGTTATCTATTTTATTCCAATAGTTGATACAGGGGCTTATTGGTCACCTATGAAGAAGGCAGCTGAGGATGAGGCTAAGGCGTTAGGATATGATTTAGTAGTTAAGACTTCACCTCCAAATGAAACACAAAAAAATGAAAAACATATTGGGTTTTTAGATGAGGCTATAAAAAATAAAGCAGCAGGAATAGCTATTGCACCAATGGATCCAGATATGTTTGATAAGAAAGTTAAGGAAGCAAATGATAAAGGGATTCCAATAGTAACTTTTGATGCTGATGTAAAGACAAAAGAAAATAGAACATCTTATATAGGAACAGATAATAAGCTTGCAGGGGAACAACTTGGAGAAAATGGGGCTAAAGCATTAAAAGAAAAAGGCATCACAAAAGGTAAAATTGCAATGGCAGCAGTAAATTTAACTCAAACAACTATGACATATAGAGAAGATGGAATAAAAGCTGGTTTTGAGAAAATTATGGGTGATGATGCTAAAAATTTCCAATGGTTAGAGCCAATTCAAGATAATGACCAATCAGCAGAATCAAAAAGGCAATTAGAAGGCCAAATAACTTCAAATTCAGACATGGTAGCTGTATTCTCATTAGGATCAGAAGGTCCAGATACTGGTGTAATGGAAGCAATAAAATCTCAAGGCAAGGCAGGAAGTATATATCATTTTGGTTTTGACTATACTCCAACTTGGGAAAATGGTGTAAGTAGCAATTTAATATCAGGAATTGTTGACCAAGATTCTTATTTAATAGGTAAAACAATAATAGATACTTTAGATAAGAAAATAAAAGGCGAAAAAGTTGATGATGTTTATCCAGTGCCAGTTAAATGGGTTACTGCAGATAAAATTGTTGAATACGGAAAAGAAAAACAAAAACAATTCACAACTGAAACAAAGTAATAATTAAATACAGATAAAACTCAAAGTTAATAGGTTAATTCAGATGATTAATATGTATCTGGTAGATGAAATTATTGTAATAATAAATGATAGCATTTATTTTAATATAGTTTGATTGACATAAGATATAAAGAAATTTACTTTCTTATGTTCGCTAAAGTCTACTTTAAATATATTTCTCACTGAGTTATCCTTTTTATTACTTTTTAGTAAATTAGCCGAATAAAAGAGATTGTTTTATAAAGTTGGTTTGAACGGCTGCATATACAGAGGAGAAATTACAGTTAGGAAGAGTCACAGGAGGTTTAGTATATGAAATTTTGGAGTAATTTTAAAGTGGGAAAAAGGTTAATATTTTCATATGCATTATTGTTTATAATTATTGCATTATTGGGTAATATAGGTTTAAAAAGTCTAAATAAAGTTAATATTGCTTCAAATAGTATGTACAATACTGATCTTACATCCATAGATATTTTACACAAACTAAATGAAAATTCACTAGAAGTAAGCAATAATATATTAAGTTTAATTTATGAAAAAGATGAATTGATGATAAAAAAATTGAATGATGATATTATCAATGGATTTGAGCAAGAAGATTCTTACATACGAAGATATAATGAATTAGATTTAGATGATTATCAGAAAAAAGAACTATCAAATTTTACAGATAACTATAAAAATTATAAAGAAAAAAGTAATAATGTGTTACAATTTATTAATAGCAATAAATATGATGCAGCTTTCATGGATCATCAAAATTTAGAGGTATCACGAAGCAAGGTGGCAGCATCATTAACAAAATTAATAGATTACAGTTCCTTTAAGGCTAAAGATGAAAATAATAATAATATAAGTTTACATAAAAATGTTGAGGTACAAATAATTACTTATATAGTAATAGGATTGGCCTTTACATTAATTCTGGGTTTTTCTATGACAAGAAACATACTAATACCATTAAATAGAATTAAAGAGTATGCTAAAAATCTAGCGCAATATAACTTTTCAGAAGAAATTAAAATTATTGGAAAAGATGAATTTGCGCAGACAGGGGCTGCTCTTAATACTGCGTTAGAAAATGTAAAAAAACTCATAAGAATAATTTTAGATAATTCAACTGAGTTATCTGCTTCATCAGAAGAATTAGCAGCTTCAGTTCAGGAAATAAGCTCTAAACTTTTATTTATAAATAAATCTACAGATGAGATAGCATTGGGAGTTCAAGAGACTAATTCTTCCACTGAAGAATTTGTAGCATCAATACAAAAAATAAATGAAAATATAAATAATTTGACTGAGATAGTAAATAAAGAAGTTGAAAAATCTATTGATATAAAAATTAAGTCTAGCAGCATTAAGGAAAAAAGTGAAACGTCCAGACATTTATCGAAAACTATATACATGGAAAAGAACGAAAGGATTAAAGATGCAATAGAAAGAGGTAAAGTAGTTAAAAAAATCGAAGGCTTAAGCGAATCTATAGTAAATATTGCTTCTGAAACTAATCTTTTAGCTCTAAATGCAAGTATAGAGGCTGCAAGGGCTGGAGAAAAGGGAAAAGGGTTCGCAGTAGTTGCAGATGAAGTGGGTAAATTAGCGGAGGAATCCATTTCTACAGTAAGCGGTATTCAGGGGATTGTAGAAGAAATAAAAAATGTATTCGAGTATTTATCAGAAAATTCGAAAGGGATTTTAAACTATATAGAAAGAAACGTTAATGCTGATTATGAATTTATGATAGAATCAAGTAAAAGTTATGAAAATGATGCTAAATTTATTAATGAAATGTCAGAAGAAATTGAAGCTATGGTTAAAATAATAAATTTAAGTATAGATAATGTAAGCAGTGCCATACAAGAGTTCTCAACTAATATAGAGCAATCTAAGAATAATTCAAATGACATATTAAACAGTATAAATGAGGTAACTTACGAAGTGGAGCAAATTTCTTCAAATGCTCAAAGTCAGAGTGAATTGGCTTTAAAATTAAATGAAGTTATCAATAAATTTAACATTTAGCTAAACTGTATTAGTTAATTATATTAAAAATTCTAAAAACAGATAAATCAAGATTGTATTGTGGTAGTATGATAGAATTTGTTCTATGACTATCTAATTATATGTGTTCTCTAGGGGGGATAATTATAAAAAAGGTATTTTTATTTTCTATAATGTTAATATTCATAGCCAATTTAAGTGGTTGTTCATTAAGTGAAAAAAATAATGCAGAAAATCAGGGGAAGATAACGTTAACTATGTGGCATATATGGTCACAAACTACAATTGATGCTAATGGAAAGATTGTACAGGATACCGTAGAAGAGTGGAACAAGGCCAATCCAAACGTTCAAATTAAAGTTGAAGCAGTGGAAAACGAAAGATATAAGGCGAAAATAAAAACAGCTTTTGCCACAAATGAATTACCGGATATATTTTATTCTTGGGGAGGAGGTTTTAGTAAGCCATTTATAGAATCGGGAAAGGTATTAAATCTTAATGAATATTTAGATGAAGAGACAAAAGATAAGATCAATAAAGGAATGCTCAATAATATAACTTATGATAATAGCATATATGGATTACCAATGACCTTATCTGTTGGTACCTTTTATTGTAATACAAAGCTTTTTTCTGAAGCCAATATAAAAATACCAGATAACTATGATGAATTTATAGATGCTGTAAAGGCGTTTAAAAATAAAGGAATAACACCATTATTAGTTGGAGAAAAGGATAATTGGACAGGAATTCTTTACTACGATATGTTAGCACTGCGAGAAGGGGGAATAGGTGGAGTTAGTGACTCTAATACAGGCACAGAAAGAAGTAACTCTATATTAAAGGCAGCATATAAATTAAAAGAATTAGTGGATCTTAAAGCTTTTAATGAGTCAAGTTGGGAGCTTACAAGGGATGAATCTGAAATGCTTTTTAAGCGTGGAGAAATTCCTATGTATTTTACAGGAAATTGGTTTATCGGGGAATTAAAAAATGCAGAACCTTCTGTAAGAGACAATGTAATCGTTAAAACATTTCCCGTAATGAAAGAAGGTAAAGGAACTAGCAAGGAATTCTTAGGCGGAGCAGTAGATCATTTGATGATAAGCAATAATTCAAAATATAAAAAAGAAGCTGTTGCGGCAGCTGAGTTTATAGCAGAAGAAGTATCTAAAAAATACTATGAATTTGGTTCAGGTCTCCCTGCTTGGAATTATACTGATGATGCGAGTAATATAAATAAGCTATCTAAAGAATTAGAAGGACTAACAGAAAACGCATCATATAGCTTATATGGAGATATTTATTTAGGAGAAGAAAAAGGTAATAAGCACAAAGAATTAGTGCTTGAGCTATTTAAAGGTCAAATAAGTCCTGAAGATTTTGCAAAAGAAATGGAGAAAATAGAATGATGAGGATATGATTAAATGCATAAAATATTTCTTGTATTAAAGAATTTAAAGGATAAATATTTGAATTCAAAAATAAGTATGAAGATTATTATATATTTCTCAATAATCTTTATACTCTCAACGGTTATACTTACCTTTGCATATGGAAAGATAAATTCTATATATAACATGGAAAAGATGAAACAAAGTTCAGTTGAAGTTTTAGAAAGCGCTGAAACTAACACCAGTATGATAATCAATAATGTTGATGATATCTCAAAGATGATCATATCAAGTGACAATGTTCAAAGTACATTAAAAAAAGTTCATGAGCAAGGTAAAGAAGGGGATGATTATGATAATATTAGTAATTACTTAATACAGTATACAAACTTTAACTCTAATATATCTTCTATATATATATTAGATGACTTTGGAAATAAATATTATTCTGAAAATGTTTTTTATAAAGATTTTCAACTTGAAAGAATTAAAAATTCTGAATGGTATAATGAGCTACTAGAAGGTAAAGGTAAATATATATTAAAGTTAAATGGTGGAGGATTTTTTGAGGGAAATGGTAATAATTATGTATCTCTTATAAGAGTAATTAATGATATAAATACTGGTGAAAAAATTGGGATATTAATTATTAATATGAACGATAGTGCTTTTTACAATTTAAGCTTGAAATTAAGTAATCAGTATGGAACAAAATTAGTTATAAAAAATGAGAAAAATGAATTAATAACAGGTGCAGACATTGATTCAGAAATGTTAGACGCAATAGAAAAGGACAATTCTACCAATTCCAAAGTGGGATTTCTAGTAGAAAAAATAAAAGGAAAAGATTATATTATATCAAATCTCAAGACTCCAGAGTATAATTGGAAATTAGCCACTATAGCTCAGTATAGTGAATCGCCGCAGCAAACGAAATATACTAATTATTTTCTTCTATGTTTTAGTATCATAAATTTCTTATTAATTATTATTGGATCAATGGTAATATCTAAATTCATTACAAAACCTTTGAAAAAACTCAGTGAATCAATGAAGGATATTGAAAGTGGCGAGTTTAATATTGTTAAAATAAAAACTTATAATGATGAAGTGGGAGAATTAAAAAAGGGATATAATATTGCGATTTCTCAAATTAATTTACTTCTTGATAAAATACGTGAAGATGAAAAAATAAAAAGACAAAATGAACTGAATTTGTTAATGTCACAAATAAAACCTCATTTTCTATATAATACTTTTGATACTATTAACTCTCTAGCGTTATTAGGGAAAAATAGAACTATATACGAAATGATAAAAGCTTTAGGTAAGTTTTATAGAACAAGTTTAAATAATGGAAAGGATATTATTACTGTAAAAGAAGAAATAAATACGGTAAAAAGCTACCTGATCATTCAAAATATAAGGTATGAGAATATGTTTGAGGTTGAATATGATTTGGATCCACGCTGCGATGACTTTAGAATATTAAAATTAGTATTGCAGCCATTGGTTGAAAATTCTATTTATCACGGGATTAGAAGCAGCAAAGATAAAGGAAAGATAAGAATATCAACCTTTCAGGAAGAAGAGAAAGTTATATTGACTTTGGAAGATAACGGAATTGGTATGGATGAATCTCAAGTCAGAAATATAAATGAAAATATGACGACAGGTATTGGAGTAAGAACAACAAAGGAAAGATTAAGGGTATTTTATGGTGATGAATATGAGTTTATTGTTGAAAGTAAAAAAAATGTTGGTACTAAAATAACAATTAAGATGCCTAGAATCAGGAAGTAGATAAAGTTGCCTAACCAGTTATTTTAAAGGGAGGTAAGAGCTTATGAATAACAATATAAAAGTTATGATAATTGATGACGAACATCTTATAAGAGATCTAATAAAAAATTGCATTGATTGGAATGAAATCGGGATGAATATAATTGCTGAAGCCTCCAATGCGGTTGAGGGGTTAAACCTAATAAATAAAGAGAAGCCAGATATTATTTTGACAGATATTAATATGCCCATAACGGATGGTCTAGATATGAGTAAATGCATTTTAGAAAAACATCCTGATATTAAGGTGATTGTTATTACAGGTTACAATGAGTTTGAATATGCTAAAAGGAGCATAAAGATTGGGGTAAGTGATTTTATACTTAAACCTATAGATGAAGAGGAATTAAGGAATTCAGTTTTAAAGGTAAAAAGTGAGATTTTAACTGAGCATTTGAGGAAAAAAGAATATAAAGATATAAAAGAAAAGATGGTTGCGTTTAATAGCATAATAAATTTAAATAACGGTAATGAACCAGAGGATAAAAATTTAAGTATAGAACAAATCAAAAAATTTATAGTAAAAAATATATCTAATCGAGACTTATCCTTAAAGCTTGTAGCTGACTATTTTTATATTAATCCAAGTTATTTAAGCAGAGTTTTTAAGGAGAAAACTGATGAAACTTTTTCGGAATATATTGTAAATGCTAAAATAAAAATAGCTACTGAAATGCTAAAGAACCCAAATGCAAAAGCCTATGAAATCTCTAAAAAAGTTGGAATAGATGATCCTAATTATTTTAGTAACTGGTTTAAAAAATGTACTGGTTTATCCATAAAAGAATATAAAAAACAAAATTCATAGGAGTTAAATTTATAAATAAAAGTGTCTGCAAACTTATTAATAACATAAGGCAGACACTTTTTTATATACCTAATATTTTTCTTTTAGATGATAGGTGTTTCTATACTCCATTGGAGTCATTCCTACTATACCTTTAAAAGCTTTGGAGAAATTTCCTTGATCGCAAAAGCTGAGTTGTGCAGAAATTTCAAGGATGGTCTTGTCTGTGTTCTTTAGCAAAGTTTTAGCTCTATCTATTTTTATATTTTTAAAGTAGGTCATTATTGATACACCCATATTTTTCTTAAAGCATCTAGATATGTATCCTACAGAAACTTTTAGTTCATCAGATATTTCTTTAAGGCTCAAATGATCTTCCAAACGTATATATAAAAAACCAATAATTTTGTTTATGATAAAGTTATCAGTAACTTCAACAAAATTAATTAATATATCAAGATAAGAGGTAGCAATATTAATTTCTAATTTTTGAAGGAGTTCTAAACTATTTAAGGTCTGAATTGTTCTATAATATTTATTATATAAAGTATGAATAAACTGCTTTGACGTTCCCTGCTTAATTATTTCTCTAGCAAATATTACATTCCATATCATTAAATCATTTTTCTTAGTAGTAATAGGAATAAATTCTTTATTTTCATCCTTATGCTTTTGTTCGATTATGTTGAGAATTGCTTGTTTATCTTTTTGTTCCATTAAAAAAGTAATTTCATTGCTAAAAAAATAGCTATCAGAATCATAGGCATCATACATAGCGAATACCTCCCAAAATAAATGATGATTAAATTATAAATAAATTATAACCGAAAATATAGAACTTTGGGCATTTAGAAATAAAAAAGGTTAATTTAAGATAAATTAATAAATGTAAAGTTGTTATAATTAAGCTGTAATGATTGCAATCGTTTAACGAAGGGATTCTATTTATAATAATAATTGGAGGGGTTAAGATGCGTAAAAAATTGAAGATTATGGCTATGTTAGTTACAGGTATTTGTTTTACATCAATGCTTGGCGGATGTGGAAAATCATCTCAAGGCTCGTCTGAAAAGGATAGTAAAGAAATAGTGGTTTGGTCATATTTAATGGATAATGAAGTTGAAGAATTAAATAATATTGCTCAAGAATGGGCAAAAGAAAATGGAAAAAAAGTAAAAGTAATTAAAGATAATTCACCATTTCAGTCTTTTTTGCAAGCTGCAAATTCATCAAAAGGTCCGGATTTAGTTTTTGGATTAACTCATAACAACTTAGGAACATTTCATCAAGCTGGATTACTTGCAGAAGTTCCACAAGATTTTGCAAACAGAGATGATTATGTAAATAGTGCTGTTTGGGATGCTGTATCTTATGATGGAAAGGCATATGGTGTTCCATTGTCTATGGAAACTTATGCTTTATTCTACAACAAAGATAAGGTTAAAGAAGTTCCGAAAACAATTGAAGACTTAGTAAGTCAAGCAAAAGCTTATGGTCCATCTGGATTTCAATTTTCAATGAATGAGTTCTATTATGGTGCGGCTTTTGTTCAATCCTATGGTGGGTATATATTTGGAGGAGACAAAGGAAGTTTAAAAGTTGACGACATAGGGCTTGCAAATGATGGAGCAATTAAAGCTTATAAATTTTTGCAGGATTTAGTACAAAAGGACAAATTCATGCCAGCAGATATAACTGCTGATATAGCTAATAGTTCATTTAAATCAGGAAATGCAATATTTTATATAGGGGGACCTTGGGATATTAGTGGATTTAAAGATGCAGGTGTAAATTTCGGGGTAGTCAAGCTTCCGAAGATAAATGGAGTAGAAGCAAAAACACTAATGGGGGTGCAAGCTGGATTTGTAAGCAGCAAATCACCAATACAAGATGATGCATGGAAGTTAATGAAGTATTTAGCTAATAATTCAGGAGAAAGACTATACAAGATAGGAAATAGAATACCAGTGCTTAAGGCAGAATTAAATAAAGATGAGATAAAGAATAATGAATCTACACAAGGGTTTATATCACAAACAAATTCAGCGATACCAATTCCTAATATACCGGAAATTGAAGCTATATGGAAGCCTATGGATAACATGTCAAGAATATTAAATGGAGAAGATCCAGCTACAGTGGCTAAAGATATAGAAAAAGCAGTTCAGGACAATATTAAGGCTAGTAATAATTAGAGTACTTAAACGATTCCAAGCCTTAGTTTTGAATTATACAAGTAAATTATTAAACTAAGCTTGGAATAATATACATTAAAACATTAAGAGAGGGTGAGAATATGGCTAAAGCAAGAAAGAGTATTACATTAAGAAGTAGCATGCAGGGTTATAGATATCTTTCACCAGCTATAATAAGTATAGCTATATTAAGTGTATTACCAATGTTATATACAATATTTATAGCGTTTACTAATTATACATTAAAAAACCAGAATTATGGTTATGGCACTGCTAGTGGATGGAAAATGGTTGGGCTTTACCAGTTTCAACAGGTATTAGTGGGTCCCTTAAAAAGCGAATTTTTTCCACTGCTTGGATGGACGTTGATTTTTACAATAGTGTCTACATTGGGCGCATTTGCTATAGGACTAATTTTTGCTATGGCATTGTCAGACAAAAATATGAAAGAAGCTTTCATTTATAAAGGATTTTTAGTAATTCCATGGGCATTGCCTGGGGCAATAACAATAATTTCATTTAAAGGACTATTTAATAGTCAATATGGAGCCATTAATAGTATTTTAATGCAATTCCACTTAATTAATGACCCTATTTTATGGTTAACTACTCCAATGGCAGCAAGAGTGGCTGTTATTATAGTAAACTTGTGGTTGGGTTTTCCTTATATGATGAATATTTGTATTGGTGCGTTAACAGCAATACCGGATACTTATTATGAAGCGGCAAATATTGACGGAGCAAGCAGATGGCAAAAATTTAAAAAGATAACATTGCCATCACTAGCAAGTGTCTCATATCCACTTTTGATATCAAATTTTGCATTTAATTTTAACAATTTTAATGCTGCTTATTTGTTAACTGAGGGAGGACCGGCAAAAGCAGGTTCATCTTTCGCTGGATGGACTGATATTATAGGTTCTGCAACTTTTAAAATGTCAGTAGATAAAGGTAATTTTGGCCTTGGAGCAGCTATGTCTATACTATTATTTGTAATAATAGGTACATTATCACTTATTAATATGAAGATTTCAGGACAATTTAAGGAGGTGGAAAACTGATGGAAAAAGTTAATGTAAATACAGATAAACAATCTATATTATTGGAGGAAAAACTAGTATATAAGAAGAGAATTACTAGTACGGAAAGAATAGAGTTATGGGGAAAGCGCATATTTTTAATAGCATCTATAATAATAGTAATATTTCCTGTGTTTGCCATTATATCAGCATCGCTTTCCACCGGAACAAGCTTCATGCAAAAAAACCTTATTCCATCGACTATAACTTTTGAAAATTACAAAAAGGCTTTAGATGATAATGTTGGATTTATTAAGTGGATGGCTAATACTACTTTTGTAGCAGTACTAGTATCGACTATCCAATTGGCAATGACATTACCAGCAGCATTTGCCTTTTCAAGGTTGAAATTTAAAGGTAGAAAAAAAGGATTGATGTTGCTATTAATACTTCAAATGTTTCCAACAGTAATGAGTGTACCTGCAATATTAGCAGTTGCATATAAAGTTTCTTTTGGAATGGATAATTTAATATTTTTATCATTAATACTTTCTGCTGGAAGTGCGTATAATATTTGGCTAATGAAAGGATACATTGATGGTCTTCCTAAAGAATTAGACGAAGCAGCTAGAGTTGATGGTGCTAGTATGTGGAAAGTATTTACCAAAATAATACTACCATTAACTAAATCTATGGCAGTAGTAATCTTTTTCTTTTCGTTCATTGCAGTATACGGAGAATTTGTATTTTCAGCGTCATTACTAAAGGATAAAGATCTTAAAACACTGGTAATAGGATTAAGGTCATTTACAGCAGGAAAACTAACAGATTGGCCTATGTATTCAGCTTGTTCAATAATGGTTTCTGTTCCGCTCGCAATACTTTTTGTAGCTATTCAAAAGTTTATATCTAAAGGTTTAGTTTCAGGTGCAGTAAAAGAATAAGATGTTTTTAGGAATTGCATAATGGAGGAGGAATTTTAAATTGAATAAACATGCAATATACCATATATTAGATACACCATACGCATATGCAAAAGATATCAATACGTTATCAGTCACATTGAGAGCTGCTAAAGATGATATAAAAATATGCAGAATACACTATAAAAACCGATATGATTGGGAAAATGATTTTAATATAGAAGAAATGAAAATTAAAGATACAAATAGTTTATTTGATTTTTTTGCAGCTGATATCTCTGTTAAGAGAAATAGATACAGATATTTCATTGAACTAGTCGACAATGAAGGCAATAGATTCTTTTTGGATGAAAGAGGACTTAGAACAAATGAAATCAAAAGAAAAGAAGCAACGGCTTTTCAGTATCCGTATATAGCAAAACCAGATGTGTATTGTGAGGAAAAGTGGCTTCAAGAATCGGTGGCTTATCAAATTTTTGTAGATCGCTTTTGCAATGGAGATAAAAGTAATGATCCTAAAAATACTGTAGAATGGGGCGGAGATGTAACTGTAACATCGATGTTTGGAGGTGATTTGCAGGGGATTATTAACAAACTGGATTATTTAGAAGATTTAGGAGTAAATTTAATATATTTAACACCAATATTCAAATCTTCTTCAAATCATAAATATAATACTGCTGATTACTATAAGATTGATGCTCAATTTGGCGATGTAGAAAAAGTAAAGGAATTAGTTGAGAAATGTCATGAAAGAAAGATAAAGATAATTTTAGATGCGGTATTTAATCATTCGGGGGCTGACTTTTTTGCTTTTAAAGATGTACTTATAAATCAAGAAAAATCTAAATATAAAGATTGGTATTTCATTGATAGCTTTCCAGTAGACCTACAGAAAGTAAATTATTATACCTTTGCTGAAGATGTTTCAACAATGCCAAAGTTTAATACAGATAATGAAGAGGTAAAAAAGTATTTATTGGATGTAGCTAAATATTGGATAGATGAAATTGGAATAGATGGCTGGAGACTTGATGTATGCGATGAAGTAGACCATGATTTTTGGAGAGAATTTAAAAAAGTTGTAAAGGAACATAAGAAGGAAGCTATAATTATTGGAGAAATTATGCATGAAGCCAGTTCATTTTTAAAGGGAGATCAACTTGATGGAATTATGAATTATCCTTTTAAAGGTGCGTTGATAGACTTTTTTGGTAATAGAACAATAGATGCAGAGCTATTTGATGAGATATTATCTATAAATAGAAATATATATATGGATAGTATAACAAGGCAAATGTGGAATTTAATTGGGAGTCATGATACACAAAGATTTCTAACAGAATGCGATGAAAAAATTGAGCGGATGAAATTAGCAATTGCATTTCAGTTCACATACATAGGAGTTCCATATATATATTATGGAGATGAAGTGGGACTGAATGGCGGTGAGGAGCCTCAGTCAAGAAAATGTATGATATGGGAAGAGAAAAATCAAAATAAAGAATTGCTTAATTTCTATAAAAAGCTTATTTCAATTAGAAAAAATAATCAGATTCTGGTATATGGAACATATAGGACATTATATTGTGAAGGAAATACATTGGTTTTCGAAAGAGAACATAATAATGAAAAAATAATTGTAGCAATTAATAATGATTATAAGGACAACCTAATTCATTTACCTATGAGTGCTAAGGTTGAAGATATATTTATGTCTGAGCTGTTGCGTATTGATAATAAAATATATCTAGAATCTATGGGTTTTAGAATATTTAAAATAATTGAATAAGGAAGTTGTACAGATTAAATAATTTAAGGTATATATCTAATAAAGTTGAGTTAGATATATGCCTTTTTATATACATGTGGAATGAATAAAATAATTATAAAGTGAGTAGGATTCTCATAACTGAGTGGAGATGAATAGTATTATTCAGAATTTAAAATGGAATAAGCAATAAGAATAAAAAAAACAAAGTGACAGATAATAAAATAACAAGGAGGAGATGCTAGTATGTTTAAGGAATTTAAGGAATTTGCTATGAAAGGAAATATGGCAGGCTTAGCAGTTGGTGTTGTTATAGGTGGGGCTTTTAGTAAAATTGTAACTTCTTTAGTTAATGATATTATAATGCCGTTAGCAGGATTACTTATGGGGAAAGTTGATTTCTCTAATTTGTTTATTGCGCTGGGAGGCGGAAATTATAAAACTTTACAAGAAGCCAAAGATGCAGGTGTTCCAACTTTGAATTATGGTATTTTTATAAATAATATAATAGATTTTTTAATTGTAGCTTTTTCGATTTTTATTATTATACAGCAAATAAGTAAGTTATCAAAAAAGAAAGGGGGAAATATTCTTTCTGATAAGAAAAAATGTAAATATTGCTTCACAGAAATAGATCAAAAAGCAACAAAATGTCCTAATTGTACATCAGAACTTAAATAAATTACAGATAATAATAATCTTAACGAATGCAGAAAAATGAAAGAAAAAAAAATAATAATTTCATATTTATCAGAAAAAATAACTTGTAATTATGTTAAAAATCATGTAAAAATTAATAGAAAATATAAATAATATGTGTTAAATAGTAAGAAATGTGTTATAATCTATTGTATTGATTTCAAATAAGGAAAACTTCATTATGACAAAATATGAGTTGTGAAAATTGCAATAATCTATCTCATAGTAATTTGGTTTGCTAAAATATAATTCATATATAGATAAAAATTTAATAAAACAAAGGAGTTGTGTTTTAATTGGGGAAAAAATTTAAAAGAGTACTAGTTGCAAACAGAGGCGAAATAGCAATAAGAATTTTTAGGGCTTGTCATGAACTTGGTATAAGAACAGTGGCTATATATACTGAAGAAGATAAGTTCGCACTTTTCAGAACAAAGGCTCATGAAGCATATCAAATCGGAAAGAATAAGGGGCCGGTTGAAGCTTATTTAAACATTGACGAAATAATAAATCTTGCATTAAAAAAGCATGTGGATGCTATACATCCAGGATATGGATTTTTATCTGAAAATGCTGATTTTGCGAGAAGATGTGAAGAAGTAGGAATTGAATTTATAGGACCAAAATCAGAAATGATGGAAAGTCTAGGGGATAAGATTCAATCAAAAATAGCTGCAAAAAAAGCTGGTGTTCCAGTAATACCAGGTTTAGATAAAGCAATATCGTCAGAAGAGGAAGCAGTTGAAGTTGCCAAAATGTGTGGATATCCTGTTATGGTAAAAGCTGCTGCTGGTGGTGGCGGTAGAGGTATGAGAATAGTAAGAGGTGAAGATGAACTTCTTACAGCTTTTAGAAGTGCTAAAAATGAAGCTAAAAAAGCTTTTGGTATAGATGATATGTTCATTGAAAAATACATAGAAGGGCCTAAGCATATTGAAATCCAAGTATTGGGAGATAAATATGGTAATATAGTGCATCTTTATGAAAGAGATTGTTCTATTCAAAGAAGACATCAAAAGGTTATAGAAATTGCTCCAGCATTATCTTTAACTCAAGAGAAAAGAGAAGAAATATGTGCGGATGCATTAAAAATAGCTAAATCTGTAAGTTACAGAAGTGCAGGAACTTTAGAATTCTTAGTTGATATGCACGGTAATCATTACTTCATAGAAATGAATCCTAGAGTTCAAGTTGAACATACTATAACTGAAATGACTACGGGAATAGATATAGTTCAAAGTCAAATTTTAATAGCAGAAGGCTTTAAATTAGATTCTGAAGAAATAGGTATACATTCTCAAGATGATATAAAACCAAGAGGATATGCAATTCAATGTAGGGTAACTACTGAAGATCCTTCAAACAACTTCTCTCCAGACACAGGAAAGATTGATGTTTATAGAACTGGATCTGGTTTTGGTATAAGACTTGATGGAGGAAACGGATATAGTGGAGCTGTAATTAGTCCATATTATGATAGTTTACTTGTGAAAAGTACTGCATATTCAAGAACTTTTGAGGATGCGGTTAGGAAATCTGTTCGTGCAATTAAAGAATTAACTATTACAGGAGTTAAGACTAATGTAGATTTCTTAATAAACGTATTAAACAATGAAAAGTTTAAAAAAGGTGAATGCGATACTAACTTTATAGCTGATAATCCACAATTGTTTGATATAACAGCAAGAACTGATGAAGAATCTAGAATATTAAAATTCATTGGTGAAAAAGTTGTAAATGAAACTAAAGGAAATAAAAAGGAATATGATGTGCCAGATATTCCGGCTATAACTTCTTTAGATGGATTAAGTGGTACTAAGCAAATCTTAGATGCTGAAGGTCCAGAGGGAGTAGTTAAATGGATAAAGAATCAAAAGAAACTACTTCTTACCGATACAACAATGAGAGATGCTCAACAATCATTAATGGCAACTCGTGTTAGAACTCAAGACATGAAGAACATTGCAAAAGCAACAGCCGTATATGGAAATGATTTATTCTCTCTTGAAATGTGGGGAGGAGCTACTTTTGATACTGCTTACAGATTCTTGAAGGAATCTCCATGGAAGAGACTTGAATCTTTAAGAAAGAGGATTCCAAATGTAATGTTCCAAATGCTTATTAGGGGAGCAAATGCTGTAGGATATAAGAATTATCCTGATAATGTTATAAGAGAGTTTATAAAAGAATCAGCTGACAGTGGAATAGATGTATTTAGAATTTTTGACTCACTTAACTGGTTAAAAGGTATAGAAGTATCTTTAGATGAAGTTTTAAAGTGTAATAAAGTAGCTGAAGTTGCATTATGTTATACTGGTGATATTTTAGATGAAACAAGAGATAAATATAGCTTAAAGTATTATGTAGATAAGGCTAAGGAAATTGAAAAGATGGGTGCACATATACTTGCAATAAAGGATATGTCAGCATTACTTAAACCTTATGCAGCTAAAAAGCTTATAACTGCATTAAAGGATGAAATTTCAATTCCAATACATCTTCATACTCATGATACTACAGGTAATGGTGTTGCTACAGTATTAATGGCAGCAGATGCTGGAGTTGATATAGTTGATACAACTTTCAATAGTATGTCGGGACTTACAAGCCAACCAGCTCTAAACTCAATAGTAGCAGCTCTTGGAAATACAAGTAGAAATACAGGTATAGATTTAAGTGGAATTCAAAAGATATCTGACTACTGGGATACTGTAAGACCAGTTTACAGTCAATTTGAATCAGACTTAAAATCAGGAAGTGCTGAAATTTATAAGTTCGAGATTCCTGGTGGACAATACTCAAACTTAAAACCACAAGTTGAAAGCTTTGGACTTGGTCACAGATTCAATGATGTAAAAAATATGTATAAAGAAGTAAATAATATGCTTGGGGATATTATTAAGGTTACTCCATCATCAAAGATGGTTGGAGATTTGGCGATATTTATGGTACAAAATGATTTGACTAGTGAAAATATAGTTGAAAAAGCTAAGAATATGGCATTCCCAGATTCTGTAGTTTCATATTTTAAAGGAATGATGGGTCAACCAGAAGGCGGGTTCCCTGAAGCGTTACAAGAAATTGTATTAAAGGGAGAAGAACCTATAACTGTTAGACCTGGGGAATTATTACCACCAGAAGATTTTGATAAGATTGAGGCATACTTAAAAGAAAAGTATAGATTTACTCCATGTAAAAAAGATATAATAAGCTATGCGTTATATCCAGATGTATTTGAAGCATATATTAAATCTATTTTAGAGTATGGTGATGTTAGTCGTATGGGTAGTGATGTGTTCTTCCACGGACTTGCTGAAGGAGAAACTAGTGAAATTGAAATTGCAGAAGGGAAGACTATGATTGTCCAATTAATTAAAATTGGAGACCTTGATTCTGAAGGAAATAGAGCATTAGATTTTGAAATTAATGGAAACAGAAGAGAGATTAAAATAAAAGATAAAACGGAGAGAATTATTAATAATCAAGGTGCAGATAGCGGATCTAAAATGGCTGACCCTGATAATAAGTTAGAAATCGGAGCAAGTATTCCTGGAACTATTATTAAAGTACTTGCTAAAGAGGGAGATAGCGTTAAAGAAGGAGATAGCTTACTTGTAATAGAAGCAATGAAGATGGAGACAAATATTGTTGCATCTGCTACAGGAACTATTGAGTCAGTATTAGTAGCTGAAGGTCAACAAGTTAAAACTGGTGAATTATTAGTAAAAATAAAATAATAAATTTAACATTTATTTAAAGTAAAAGGTGCAAAATACATTAGAGCATTTAAGTTGGAATGTATTTTGTACCTTTATTTTTTTAATTATGTAATGCTATGAAAAATCTTAGTTATGTTATTGACATCTAAAGGCTGGGATATAAGAATTTCAATATTCTACAAAATATACAATGTTATATTGAAGGATTGAGAAAAATAGGATATTATAAATTTATGGGTTTACATAATAGGGAATGTTTAGGGTATGTTATAATTAAATTAAATAACATGTTTTAAATGTTTAGAAAAAGGCGTAAAATTATTTCTTGAATTTACTCTAGGTATTAGTCAGAAGTTCAGTCATAATTTTGAATTTTTAGGAGGGGTATTGTGAAATTAAAATGGAAGATATCAATAATAATTTCAATAGTACTTATTGCTTTCTCAACAGCATTGGGATTTGTCGTTTATAATAAAGTAATAAATATACTAAACATGAATATAGAAAAAGAACTTGATTCTAGTATGAGTATGCTTACAATAGTTTTCGATGAAAAATACCCGGGTGATTGGGAAGTAAAGGGTGAAGACTTATATAAGGGAAATATAAAAATAAATAATGATTTTAAAGTAGTTGATGAGATTAAGGATAAAACAAATATGTATGCAACTATTTTTATGAATGACACTAGAATAACAACTAATATTATTGATAAGAGTGGAAAGAGGAGTATAGGAACAAAAGCCAATGATCAAGTTATTGAAACAGTATTAAAAAATGGGAAAACTTATGAAGGTAAGGTTAATATAACTGGAATAGATGTACAAGGATATTATGTACCAATAAAAGATACAAAGAGCAAGATTATTGGAATGTATTTTGTTGGTGTATCATATGAACAAATATTAAATGAGACCAGAAACCTAGCTATTAATATTGCGATTATAAGTGCTATAATACTCATAATCGGGGTTTTAATATCCATAGCTATTGCTAAATATATTACTAAAGATTTAGAAACGGTTAAAAAAGATATTAATTTTTTTGCCAAGGGTGATTTTAGTATAGAGCTAAATCAAAAAGCATTGAGGAGAAAAGATGAAATAGGATACATTGGTAAAGCTATAGAGTCAATGCAAAGTGGAATAAAATCAATTATTGGTGATGTGCTAACAGAAACTGATATAATCGGAGAAAAAATAAGTAATACTAATGTTCAATTAAATAAATTGCAAATAGATATAGAAAGTATTTCTGCAACAACACAGCAATTATCAGCGGGATTAGAAGAAACATCAGCTTCAACTCACGAAATGAATGAAACAGCTGCTGATATTGAAATTTATATTGAAGAAACAACTGTTAAGGCTAAAGAGGGAAAAGAAGCGGCCAAAAAGATTAAACAAAGAGCCGAAGAATTAAAAATAAAAGCTTTATCTTCAAACGAAAAAGCAAAAAGCGTATATAACAGAACTCATGAGAGTATGATGGAATCTATAGAGAAAACAAAGGCTATAGAGAAAATTAAGATATTATCAGATGCAATATTAAGTATATCTGAACAAACAAACTTGTTAGCATTAAATGCAGCCATTGAAGCAGCTAGAGCAGGGGAGGCTGGAAAAGGCTTTACTGTAGTTGCAGAGGAGGTGCGTAAGCTGGCAGAAAATTCAAAAGAAGCAGCAGGTGAAATACAAAGTATGACTAAAATGGTAATTGAATCTGTGGATGGCTTAGTTTTAGAATCAAAAAATATGCTACAGTTTATTGATGTTAATGTATTGAAAGATTATGAGACTCTTGTTGAAACTGGAGAACAATACAGCAATGATGCAACATTTGTTGATAGCTTGGTTTCTGATTTTTCGAATACAGCAGAGAATCTAAATGAGTCTATAAACAATATCGTACATATGATAAATGAAATAAGCAGTGCTGCTAGTGAAGGTGCAAATGGGTCAACTAATATAGCAGGAAAAACTATAGATATAGCTAACAGTGTAAGAGAAATAGTAATGCAGGCAGAGCTTACAAAAGAAAGTTCAAATAGACTTTTGGAAGAGGTTCGGGAGTTTAAAGTGTAATAAGAATTAAAATTTTTATTATGGGCTTTACTTTAAATAATACAATATTAGCGCATATTACTTATATAGTATGCGCTATGTATTTATATCTAAAAATGATAATAATATAAACTAATTCTAGTGTAAAATCTTCATAATATCTTCATAAGTTTTTTATAAAATTACAGAGTATAAAGATTAGAAAGATTTTGAGGAGGTTTTATATTATGAATGACATGACTCACTACATGGAGCTACTGGCGCAGAATCAGCCATGGAATCTAATTATATTTATGGCTATTCCTGTTATTTGTGCTGAAACAATTGCTATTACAGAACTAATGGTGCTATTTAAAAGGGATTTTACAGGCACTGCAAGAAGAGTTAATAAAGCAACTGGAATTTTTGCGGGTTTTTATTTTTTAGGTATTTTTATTTACTTATTAATAAATGCTGTAATACCTCTTACTACTTCAGGAGGATGGAGAGGTATTATAGATGTAATTGCTGTAGGTTTTTATCTTTCAGGAATAGTACCGTTGTTTGGAATTAGTTTATTAGAAATCGGACTTATATCAAAAAATAAATCTGAAACAGATAAATTAAAGCTTCACGCTATTTTGGTGGGAATTTTCCTTGTAGTAGCACACGTGGCTATGATTTTTGGAATGTTAAATCCTAGTTTGATGACCATGAAGATGCCTATGTAATATTGGAATGAGCGAGTTGATGTTAGCTTTAATTTTCGAAATTGAATTATGATTTGAAGATAGGATAAAAGATTGGATATTTTATCCTATTTTTAATTATAGGAAATATAATTTTTATAAATTAAGGTTGTAATTTTAAATGTACTTATATCCCCAAAATCATTTACATAGAAAAGTAAAACTGTTACTATAAATATGAGGGTATTTTTATATTAATTTGTAATATTTACGAAGATTACCCAAGTTAAAAAGCATAAAACATGTAAGGAGTAGTAGTTACTTATGCCAAATATGATGCAGATATTAAGAAGTCAGGGCTTTAAGAGATTCATAACATTATTAATAGTATTCTTGTTCCTATATGTAATGAAAAGTATGATTAGTTTAATGCTGTTAACCTTTGTATTTACATATTTAATTGACAATGTTTCAAATTTCTTGATAAGGAAGTTTGAGGGGAAAATAAAAATAAATTATAAATTGATGATATTAGCAGTTTCTTTATTTGTAACAGCAATGTTATTTATAATAATAATTGATTTTTTACCTTTAGTTATACATGAATTTAGGCAAGTTGTCAGACAAATAAATGATATATATGGATCGACACAAAATAACGAATTTATTAATTTAATAAAAGAAAGACTTGATAGAATTTATGCTACAGTTTTTTCTACAGAAGGAATTAATTATATAATGCAATCTATTTCAAATATAGGAAGAATAGGAATTAATATTTTAATTGCTTTAATTTTGAGTATATTTTTCCTTTTGGAAAAAGGAAAAATAATTAATTTTGCGTATAAGTTTAAACAAAGTAAGATATCAGGTATTTGTAGTGAACTTGAATTCTTTTGGG
Source organism: Clostridium sp. LS (assembly GCF_002760435.1). Lineage (GTDB taxonomy): Bacteria > Bacillota > Clostridia > Clostridiales > Clostridiaceae > Clostridium. Next base: position 53,687 of record NZ_AUUU01000028.1, on the reverse strand, counting down.
GAAAGTTTATATCTTCTTTTGGTAAGGTTATTGAAGTTCAGATTCTTATTGCAACAATTAATGGGTTACTTTCTATTATTGGATTGGGGATAATTGGATTTCCACATTTATTAGGGTTTGGAGTTATGGTAATGCTTCTTGGACTTATTCCTGTAGCTGGAGTAATAATATCATTGGTGCCTTTGAGTATAGTTGCTTTTAATGGCGGTGGATTAGTGAAGGTAGTATATGTTCTTATAATGATAGTATTATTACATGCATTTGAGGCATACATTTTAAATCCAAAATTAATGTCTTCAAAAACAAAGTTACCTATATTTTTTACTTTGAGCGTACTTTTAGTAGCTGAGCATCTTGCTGGTGTTTTAGGATTAATTATTGGTATTCCAGTTTTTATGTTTATACTAGATATAATTGAGGTTCCGTATGTTGACATAATAACAAAAGAGAAAAAGGAAGAATGAGATTGAACTTTTTATATTTTATTCAGGATTTAAGGAAGAATTTATTACACAATATTCTGAATTTTATTGAGTATTGCTGAATTTTAAAATATAATGATAATAAGGTTAATTCACAAAAGATATATAAATTGACTTTTTATAGTTATATTTTATAAGTTTAGATTTGAAGGCTATATGTACTAATGATATGTGGGTTAATTGGGAGTTTATTAACAAAAGGGTAGGTGGATTTATGAAGAATGTAAATATTGTTATAGTTGATGATTCTCCTTTTCAAATCGCTTTACTAAGGGATTTGTTAACAGAGAATGGGTTTAATGTTGTAGGTGAAGCGGGTTCCCTGGAAGAAACAATTGAGGTAGTTAGTAGAACCAATCCAGATCTAGTTACAATGGATATGACAATTCCAGGCACAGATGGCTTTGAATGCACTAGAGAAATTCATAAAATAAATCCTAATATTAAAGTGATAATTGTAAGTTCTATGATGGACGATGAAATTGTAAGGAAAGCTAAAAAGACACATGTAAGTGGATATGCTCAAAAGCCAGTTGATCCTGAGGAATTGACACTATTAATTAATAGGGTTATGGCAGATGAACAGTTATTTTCTGAACTAGAGGAATTGTATTCAGCAGTCTTTAAAGAAGCGTTATTGGATGTTTTTAATAAACTCACTAAAACGGTGCCAGAAATTACAAATGAAAGTAACGAGAATGTAGAGAAAGTTAGTCATGGTATCTCAATTGTTATGGGTATTATAGGAAAGTATTCAGGTAGAATAATTTTTGATGTATCCTTTGAAACTGCACAAAACATGGCTAAATCATTGCTTAAAAGAGAACCTAAAAGCAATGAGGAAATTCTAAATGTAATGTCCGAGCTATCTAATATGGCAGCAGGAAACGCATGTTCAATGATTAATAAGAAGAACAAGGTGTTCGGGTTAAGGGTTGCGCCGCCAACTACTTTTCATGGGGAATCAATTAATATATCAAAAGCGGAATTAGAAATTACATACTCTGCTAATGCAAGAACGCAATTCGGAGATTTATCAATAAGTATAGGCTTTGGAAGAGGTGAAGGGGAATGGATGTCAATTATTTAAATCCTATATTAAGTTCCTTTTCAAGTGTAATGCCTCAATTGGGGCTGCCAAACGTTGAAAAAAAGGAAATAAGCTTAAAAGGTAGATTTATAGAAAGTCCAGGAGTTGTAATTATCGTTGGTATTATTGGAGATATTAGAGGTAATGTAATTTATGGATTAAGTGTAGAAGATGCGAAAAAAATCGCATCAATAATGATGATGGGGATGCCGGTAGAAAATTTTGATGAATTAGCTCAAAGTGCAATATCAGAACTTACAAATATGATAACTGCAACAGTGGCAACTAATTTTTCAAAAGAAAATATTAATATAAATATATCTACACCAACCCTTGTTCATGGAAAATTCACTGCAAATGCAAGTTCAGATAAAGTTGTTTGTGTGCAAATGGCAGTCGGAGACATGCTTATCGATGTTAATATTTCAATGGAGAAAAATACAATTTAAAATGTATAATGAGAAAAAACCATTTATGATTTTAAAATTATAAATGGTTTTATTTGAAATTATATTTTAAGGAAGTGAATTATTATAAATACTATTTACGAGGTAATTTCAAAGATGATTTTTAGACTTATTAGGAATATATTTTATGCCATATCCATAATATCTATCTCAGTTTTAGCTGTTTTAAATACTACTATTGTCTATAGATATGCAATAGAAAAATATGAATTAAACAAATATACTGGTTTATCAACTGAAGCATTAATGGATAATTATAAAAGAGTAATAAATTATGTTCAAAATCCATTTGATAAAGAATTAGTGCTTAATAATGTACCTATGAGTGAGTTTGGAAGAATTCATTTTTTTGAAGTAAAGCGGATATTTGTAGCTTTATATATTATTAGTATTGTTTTTGTTCTTATAATGATCTTTAAATTAATAACCAATAAAAATAAAGATTTAGGGAAAAGACTTATAGAAGATTTTAATGGTAGTATGAACATAGCAGCATTAATATTTATATTTGTTTCTATAGCAGCAGCTATAGATTTTTCTAAGACATTCTATTTTTTTCATAAAATATTTTTCAGGAATAATTACTGGATTTTTGACCCAGCAACAGACCCAATAATAAATGCTCTGCCAGAAGAATTCTTTATGACTGAGTTAATATTAGTAGTGGCACTATTAATAATATTTACTTTGATAATTAAAACAATCTATTTTAAAAGTGTCTTTGCGATTAAGAGAAGAAGATAAGCTGGAGGTGATTAATTTGCAGAAAATTATTTATGTTGGAATAGGAGGATTTATAGGGGCAGCAATTAGGTATATAGTGACTATACAATCGGCAAAGATGATTAATTCCAATATTCCTTTAGGTACATTAATAGTAAATGTAGTTGGAGGCTTTTTAATAGGTGTGATAATGGAATTAAGCATGTCTACAGATTTTATATCACCAAATTTGAGGTTATTTTTAACCACTGGAATTATGGGTGGGTTGACTACATTCTCTACATTCAGTTATGAAACAATTAGTCTAATAACTGATGGGAAATATTTATTAAGTATTGTAAATATTCTTCTTAATGTATTCCTAAGTATAGGAGGAGTTGCGTTAGCTAGGTTTTTATGCAGAATAGTTGCTTAGGTACAATTAAAAAATTAAATTAATATATTAAAATTAAAGGCGGTGAATTACTTGAAGTGTAAAATATGTGGAATGGAGATAAATGAAAAAAATTATAATTTCAATGAAGCAGCTTTTGTTGATAAGAATGCTATAGATAACATCCTATATTGTCCATTTTGTGGCGTAGATAAAAAATATTTAAGCGAAGATAACGAAATAATTAATATAGAGAGTAAGTTATTAGATGAACATACTTTAAAAATTATTGACCATGCTGTTAAACTTGAGCTATTTAATGGTGACTTTTATAATATAGCGGCAAGCAGGGCAGAGAGTGATAAAGTGAGAAAAATATTTGAAGCCCTATCAAAGATAGAGATAGTTCACTCTAGAGTACATCAGAAGCTAGGAGGATTCAAGAATACTCCTAATTTAAATAAAATAAATTATGATAAATATAATAGTGATAGTGCTCTTTTAGCGCTAGCAAAGCAAAAGGAAGAGCATGCTGTAAGTTACTATGAAAAATATAAGAATGAAGTTAATAATGATAATTTATTTGAAGTTTTTGAGGCTTTAGCGAATGTAGAAAAAGAGCATATTATTCTTGTTGAAGAGTAATTAGGGAGTAAGTTGTTTAATATATTAATAAAATAAAGTGAAAAGTAACTAATAGTGAAAATAAAATTATTAAATGTTGAAAAAATAATTTCGATTTTTATTTCCTGGGAAAATAAAGACAACATAAAGTATTATTCTAACTCAACAAGTTTTTTAAGTTATTTGCATGGTTCCAATGCGGATATACCAAGAATGGGATAAATTTTATGCAAAGACAAAAATAATATCCTTGAATTTAAATGTTTTATATGTTATCATTAACAAGTGTCAAAAATATCATTTAAATGATTTTTAGATAAAGTTTTTTGACGAAAAGAGCAATGATTAACATGGTCTGGCGTCCAGTGGGGGCGGAAATTTTCTTTTGAGAGAAAATTTTGAGGTTCAAACCCTCGACATTCCACCATTGCCATGCTAGATGGGGAGTTAGCGGTGCCCTGTAACCTGCAATCCGCTACAGCAGGGTTGAATCCCTCGCTTAGGTATTAGCAATTTATAGTCTGACTTTTGTAAGTGGTGTTGATGACTGGGTCCCACGCAATGGAAGCCCATGAACCTCGTCAGGTCTGGAAGGAAGCAGCGATAAGTGGTCCCTTTCATGTGCCGTGGATCAATCTGGTCTGAGCTAACTGCATTAGTAACGTATAGAGAACTAATAACGAAGCGAGGTGCATGGTTTATTTTAATGTTTAATTATAATTAGGAATATTAATTAGGTTATTCTTCAATAGGATTAACATAGGACACAATAGGATAAGAAAGTGAGGGCATTTCATTTATGAAATACCCTCATTTTCTTATCTTATTATAATTATTATCTTACTGTATTTTTAAGGCATCCTATGCCGTCGATTTCGCATTCGACTACATCGCCAGTTTTTAGGAATTTAGGAGGTTCAAAGCCCATACCTACACCTGCAGGAGTACCCATTGCAATAATAGTTCCAGCTTTTAATGTAATACCTTGCGATAATTCATGAATTACATCTTCTATAGAAGTGATCATAAGGTCAGTAGTACTATTTTGTCGTACTTCTCCGTTAACCCTAGAGCTAATCTTTAATACAGGAGGATTTAAAAATTCATCCTTAGTAACAATGCAAGGTCCCATTGGTGTAAAACCGTCCAAGCTTTTACCAAAATACCACTGTTTATGCCTTGTCTGCAGATTTCTAGCGCTTACATCATTTATTATCGTATAGCCAAATACATAGTCAAAAGCATCTTCCTTAGCTACATTTTTAGCGTCTTTTTTTATTATTACAGCCAGCTCAGCTTCGTAATCTAAACTATCAACTAGTTCAGGGTAACTAGGTATATAGTCCTCATCTCCAGTTGCCATTACTACTCTTTTAGAAAAATATACTGCATAAGGTCTATCCCCGCCAAAAGCTTCTTTTTTATATCTGGCAGATTCTATTGCGTGCTCCATATAATTGATACCTAAGCAAATAATATCTTGCTTAGGGTTAGGTATTGGAGCCATTTTGCAAACATAACTAGTCGGTATAAATTCATTTGTATTTTTTTCAAGCGATGCTTGCAGTGTTTGTAATTCCTGAACACTAATATTTTCTATCAAATCGTTCATATTTTCATAATTTACTCCAAGAGTCTTTATTGGATAAACACCTTGTTCATCCTTTGTGAAAATACCAACTTGTTCTATATTATTATATTTAAATGTTACAAATTTCATAGTAAAAGCCCCCAATTTAAATCAGTTTACAGTAAACAATTAACAGTTAACTTTGTTATTATATTTTTATTAAGTTTATAAAAGTATAACTAAGCTCATTTTTCTCATCTATAAATTGTTCGGAAATATAATCTGTTTTATAATCATTATAATTTATTTCGGGAAAGTATGTATCACCTTCAAAGGCTTTACCAATCTTAGTTAAATACAATTTTTTCGCATAAGGAAGAGATTGTTTATAAATTTCAGCGCCACCAATTACAAAGATTTCTTCGTTACCTTTTGAGTATTTTTCCAGTAACGAATTTAAATCATGAACTATAGTTACTTGATCAGAATCAATTCTAAAATTTTCATCTCTTGTTACAACTATATGTTCCCGATTTGGCAGAATACCAGGTAATGATTCGAAAGTTTTTCTCCCCATAATCATTTTCTTATTAGAGGTAATTTCTTTGAATCTCTTTAAATCATTTGAAATATGACATAATAGTTTATTATCTTTTCCAATAACGTCATTTTGCGCGATAGCTACAATTATTGATATCATTTATTATTCCTCCTTAGGTTCTAAAGTTATGCAATAAACTTTGATTATACTGAAACATCCATTTTTATAGCCTCATGATATTTGTAATCTTCAAGCTTTATATCATCTGGAGTAAAGTCATAGAAGTCATTAATTTCAGGATTAATCCAAAGTTTTGGAGCAGAATATGTGTCATTTCTTCTTGTTAATTGAAGCTTTAACCCTTCAACTTGATTTTCATATATATGAGCATTATTTATAACATGAGTAAATAAACCAGGTTTATGTCCTGTAACTTGTGCTAATAAGTGAACTAGCACGGCATATTGCGATGTATTAAATGGAACTCCAAGTCCCCAGTCACCACTTCTTTGGACAAGCATACAGTTAAGCTTTCCATCAGTTACGTCCCACATAGTAAGAAAGCAGCAAGGATATAATGCACCGCCATCTAAGTAAGGTATTTGCCATAAATTAAGCATCATTCTTCTATCTTGTGGGTTATTTTTTAGTGCATCAATTAATTTATCCATTTGATTGAACTTTTTGACTACCCATCCATAGGAAGTACCAATAGTTCCATCTTCCATCATCCATTCATCCCAAATTTTTACGTTTTGAGCTTGCAATGCTTTGACATCATTTGATTGATCCTTGAAGATCCATAACAATTCTTTTACTGCAGTTTTAAAAGCTACGAATTTTGTTGTTAGTATAGGAAACTCTTTTTCTAAATTAAATTGCATTATTTGATGAGGTAATTTATAAGTTTTAACTCCAGTCCTATTATTATCAAAGTATCCATTCTCTAAGATATCATTTGCTATGGATAAGTATTTATCGTCATATAAACTCATTGTAAGTACTCCTCCTAATATTTCTTATAAAATTGTTCAATATACATTTTAACCTAAACTATTTAACAAGTCACTTAGTATCCAGAATTTTATATGAAATTCAAACAATTGTACAATTTGCATTGCTCATTCAATGGTGTATAATAAGGGTATATTTAAGAGAAATAGCGAGGTGAAACCCATTGGGTTATACAGCATTATATAGAGAGTGGAGACCTAAAAGTTTTGATGATATAGTAGGCCAGGAACATATAACTACGACATTAAAAAATGAAATAATAAATGATAGAATTGCTCATGCTTACCTTTTTTGCGGCACGAGAGGAACGGGTAAGACGTCTACTGCAAAGGTAATGGCAAAGGCATTAAATTGTCTTGATTTGCATGATGGAGAGCCATGCAATGAGTGTGAAATGTGTAGAAAGATAAATGAAGGTTTGGCAATTGATGTAACAGAACTTGACGCAGCATCCAATAATGGTATTGATAAGATTAGAGATATTATAGATGATACTAAGTACCCGCCACAAGAAGCAAAATACAAAATATATATAATGGATGAAGTTCACATGTTATCTGTTGGAGCCGTTAACGCTTTCTTAAAAACCCTAGAAGAACCCCCAAAAAATGTAGTTTTTATATTAGCAACTACAGATCCCCAAAAATTGCCTATTACAATTTTATCTAGATGTCAGAGATTTGATTTTAAAAGAATAATCCAAAAGGAGATTTCTAATAGACTCAAAAGGATTGTTGACTCACAAAATATAAGTTATGAACAGAAAAGCTTAGATTTAATATCAAGAATATGCGATGGCGCAATGAGAGATGCTTTAAGCATATTAGATCAGGCAATTGCAATGGGAGATAATCAAATTAAATATGAGGATTTAGTAAATATATTGGGGCTTGTGACTAATGAATACTTGTTTGATATAACTGATGCAATTATAGATAGAAATGTTGAAAAAGCAATGGTCATAACTGATAAGCTTGTATATTCAGGGAAGGATATGCAATTATTCATTAAGGATCTAATAGCTCATTTTAGAAATTTACTCATGGTAAAGGTTACAAACAATCCAGAAGAAGTTTTGGATATGTCCCTAGAAAATATATATTTGGTTAAAGAGCAGGGACGAAGAATTAGGGTAGAAGAAATAATGAGAGCTATTAGAATACTTCAGGAGGCAGAAATTAATTCAAAGGCAAGTAAGCAAAGCAGATTATATTTAGAACTAGCTATTATAAAAATGTGTAAGATAGAGTATGATACTTCTAATGAAGTTATAGTATCAAGAATAAATCAGCTTGAGGAATCGTTACAAAGTGGAAAAATACAAATGGTTCAAGTAGAAAAAACTAATGAAGATTTAAAATATGCACATAATAATACAAATTCTAAGAAAAATACAATTAATAATAGTGCAAATATTAATGGCGAAGAAAAAATAGAGGTTAATCCTAATTCATCATTAACTATTGATGATGTCGGTAGAGCATGGACTGAAATATTAGAAAAATTTAAATCAAAGAGAGCAATGATTATTTATGCCTCGATAGTTACAGCTAAACCATATAGCTTTAAAAATGGAGTAGTTACTTTAGAGTATGACTCAATGTATGCATTTAATAAAGAGAGATTACAAAAGTTAGAGTATAGGGATATTGTAAATACCGTATTTTCTGAAGTATTGAAAGAAAAGGTTATGGTTGATTATATTGTGAAAAAAGATAACGAGAATAAAGGTAAAGAAGAGCTATTGGAGGAAGCAATAAATGGTGTACCATTTCAAGTATATGATGAGTAATGATTTTTATTACAAATTGTTAGCTTTACATTGTCAATTACTAGTTTAACTTGAGTATTACAAAAAGATGTTTTATAATTAAAAAATGAGATTCAAGAAAGAGGAGGATTTTTTTATGGCAAAAGGTGGATTTCCAGGCGGTTTCGGCGGCGGAAATATGAATAATCTTATGAAACAAGCACAGAAACTTCAAAAGCAAATGGAAGATATGCAAAAAGAGCTTGAAACAAAAGAGTTTGAAGCGTCAGTAGGCGGTGGCGCTGTAGTAGTAAAAGTAACTGGTAAAAAAGAAGTAACAGCAATTAACATAAAGCCAGAAGTTGTAGATGCAGATGATGTTGAAATGCTTGAAGATTTAGTAATGAGTGCCGTTAACGAAGCATTAAGAAAAGCAGAAGAAGAAACTTCAAGTAAGATGGGTAAGCTAACAGGCGGAATGGGAATGCCAGGCGGATTATTCTAATAGATTTAAAGAACTATAACGGTTATAGCATACAGAATTGTTGGTTATCCTCAGTCTGTATGCTTTTTATAATATTTATAGAGTGTGGATATTAAATGAAATACAAGCATAAAGGAGAAGTATAAATTATGATGGAATTTTATCCGGTAGCCATAGAAAAATTGATAGAGGAATTTGCTAAGTTACCAAGTATAGGGCAAAAGACAGCTCAAAGACTTACTCTACATATTCTAAACCTTCCAGATGAGGAGGTAAAAGAATTTGCAGATGCACTAGTTAAGGCAAGAGGAACAATAAAGTACTGCTCTGTATGTGGTAATTTTACAGATAAAGATCCTTGTTCTTTATGTGATAATCCCAATAGAGATAAAGGTACTATTTGTGTCGTAGAACAACCTAAGGATATTATGACAATGGAAAAAGTCAAAGAATATAATGGAGTATACCATGTATTACATGGAAATATATCGCCAATGCAAGGAAGAGGACCTCAAGATATTAGAATTAGAGAGCTTGTTACAAGAATGAATGAAGATATAAAGGAAGTAATACTTGCTACTAATCCTAATATTGAGGGAGAAGCTACAGCAATGTATATATCTAAAGTACTTAAGCCTTTAGATGTTAAAGTTACTAGAATTGCAGCTGGAATACCAGTAGGTGGTGATTTGGACTATGCAGATGAAGTTACATTGTCTAAAGCTTTAGAGGGAAGAAAAGAACTATAAGACAAAATTAAAAAATAAGGAACCTAAAATAAGTATTAGGTTCCTAGAAAAAGTGTTACATAGATGGGAGTTAGAAGTCTCTGTCTGACATGAGTGAAAAGCTTCTTATACAATATAGTATATAAAATAAATTAAATAATGTTCCTAATGAATTGGAAAATATTGAGTAAAAAACATGTATATTTTGCCCTCTAAGTGGATAAAATGGTAATAAGAAGTTTTTGGAGGGATTTACATGAATAAAAAAAATATTGTAGAATACCTGATGAATAAGGCTGATGATTCAAAAATGTATGCAAAACTAATAGAAGATATGGAAATTGCAAAGATGGAAATAAATGTAGCACGTAGCATGTTTAATAATGTCAACGATGACAAGTTAATAGAGGTAGCAATTTATTCAGAAAATGTTGCGAGAAAAAGATATGACTATTTATTATCAATAGCAAGGGAAAAGGGGATAAGTGTAGGTAATAGTTATATTATAGAAAAAAATATAGAGATTGCGGAATAACTAAAGAGGGGGAAGTTAAACATGGATGGACAGTATTTAATATATGGATTGGCAGGAATAGTAGCACTATTCTTAGTAGCAAAATTATTAAAATGGCCAATAAAAATAATTATAAATGGGATAATAGGGGTTATTATATTATATGCAGTAAATTTCATACTTGCAAATCTTAGTCTTATAGGTATAAATGTTAACTTCTCATTAGCAATTAACCCGATTACAGCCCTAATAGCAGGTTTTTTTGGAGTTCCAGGTGTTATTGTACTAATTATGATTGGATTGTTTCTATAATAAAATTTATGATTTAGGATTAGAGGAATTTATAGTGTTGCAAAATTTAATATTTATAAGTTTAGTATGGCCTGTCTGCTAAGAAATATTTAATTATATTATTAGTGGACAGGCTTTATTATTTTTGAATATTTAGGTTATAATTTATTTGTTAATTGCTTAATTTTGAGTTAATATTTAATGTATAAGGATTTATTTACATTTAGTACTTAAAGTTAGAAATAAGTTAGATATTACATAATAAAAAATTAGTTAATAGTAAGTTGCTTATGATAACATCGATTAGATGATTAACTTGTAAAGAGAGGATAACAAAGTATGAAAAAGGAGTTTATTAAAAAAGTAATACTAACAGGAATAGTAACATTAATAGTAGCAAACATGTATTATGTATCAGCTTCAGCAAAATGGATTGATGATACAAGAAGCAATTGGAGCTGGATGGAGAATGGCGTTAAAGCTACTGGATGGAAAAGCATTGATAATAAGTGGTATTATTTTGATACAGATGGAGTAATGAGCAGAGGCTGGATCAACTATAGTGGAGATTGGTATTACTTATCTGATAGCGGAGAAATGAGTGTTGGCTGGAAAAACATAGATGGAAAATGGTATTATTTTAATGAAGATGGAAAAATGAGTGTTGGTTGGATTAATGATAATGGAGCGTGGTACTTCACAAATTCTAGTGGAGAAATGGTGACTGGATCCGTCACAATTAACGGGGCAGTATATACTTTTTCAAGTTCAGGGGCAGTAATAAATAGTAAAGATATATCTAAGGGAACACAAAATCAAACTGAACCACAGAATACGAGTAATGTAAAGAGCAATGACAGCAGCTCACGTATTGCTTATGTTTCAACTAATGACGGTCCATTAAACATTAGGTCAAAGGCATCTGTAACTTCAGATATAATAGGTACTTTAGCTAAAGGAGCAGAAGTTAAAATCCTTGATAGTGAAACAAATGGATTTTACCCTATAATTATGAATGGACAAGAAGGGTGGGTAAGTTCTAAATGGATTAGCTTTAATAAAGATGAAAATATTAATACTAATACGAGCACAGGCTCTAGTTCCGATAGTAATAATAATTTAGTGCCTCCACCAATTAGTAATACTGATAATAAGGACAATACTGATAATAAGAATGACACAGATAGTGGTAAGGAGATAGATTCAAAGGATGATTCATTAGGTAAAGGCGTCATAAGAGATACAGCACCAAGTCTAGACAATAAGCATTACTATTCAGATGATAACCTTTTTTATAAAATTAGATTATCACCACCATTTTCTAATGGAGGGAAGGTGATTAAAGGTAATTGTACATGGTATGCTTGGGGACGAGCTTGGGAACTCACTGGTAAAAAGCCAGATGATGCAGGATTTATTGGCAATGCATATGAGTGGTGGAATGCTAATAAAAAAAGTGGAAAGTACCAATATGGCTCAGAGCCTAGAGTTGGGGCTATTGCAGTATGGAAATCTAATTTGCCGAATTCTGGAGGGAGTGGACATGTAGCAATGGTGGAAAAAATAAGTAATGGCAAGATATATATTTCAGAATCAACTTGGAATGGAGTAGTTTTCAGATATAGAGAAATATACGATACTGATTATTTATATGGATATATTTATTTGGACAAACCTAATTTCTAAAAATAAAGGTAGGCCTTACCTACTGATTTAGGTAAGGAAAGGAATAGCTTTTATTAGTGTCACATATAAGGGAAACTTTTTATACATAATGTATAGATTATTAGATAATAAAATTTGAAATAGAGGCCTTTTTAGTAAATTCGTTGAAATGCTGAGGGACGAGTATTAAATCTAATAACTTTATATATTACCTATTGCTATTAAAAGCTATACTGGAAGAGAGGTTAAACAATGAAAAAATTTAAAAGACTGGGTGCTATAGTAAGCTTGCTAGTATTTATGTTGGTTATGTCTCCAACATCATATATTATGGCAGCCGCAGAAGAGGGAAACTCGAAAAATAACAACCAAGAAGTAAGACTGCAAGATGATTTTTATGAGGCTGTAAATGCTGATTGGCTTAATAAAGCAAAAATTAAAGAAGGAGAATCATCCACCTCTACATTTGATGATGTTGAAGAAAATGTAACAAACCAGATAAAAACTATTGTCAGTAATTTATTAAATAGTAAAGATAAATACCCAGAAAATAGTGATGAGAAGAAAATAATAAATGTGTATAACAACATAGTTAATGTACAAGCAAGAAATCAAGAGGGCATAAAACCAATTCAAGGAATTTTAGATAAAATTAAGAATATACAAACAATAGATGATGCTACAAAACTATGGAGTAATAAGAATATAATAAACTCAACGATAAAATTTGCTGTTGAGAGAGATATTAAAGATGTGACCACTAATATATTATATATAAGCCCTACAGGCCTAAGTCTAGGTGATTCGGATGAATACACTAATCCAACTAAGGAAACTCTTAAAAATAAAAAATTAACAGAAGATTATTATAATAAAATTTTGGTACTAAGTGGATATACTCAAGCTGAAGCAAAAACCAAGGTAGATAATATGTTTAAGTTTGAAAATATGGTAGCACAAAATATGGTGGGCAAACATGAGAGATCACAATCATCAAGTGTAATTGATGATATGTATAACATATATACTTTGGATGAGCTTAATGATTTAGCACCAAATCTAAATCTGCCAACTATTATGGGTTACTTAGGTATAGATAAAGCTAATAAAATTATTTTAGAGGATCCTAGGTGGCTGGAAGGTTTTAATAAGATTTATACTCAAGAAAATCTGCCTCTTATAAAGAATTATATTGAAATAGCGAATTTGACCTATGCATCAAGCTATTTAAGCGAAGATTTTGAGAAGGCAAATAAAGAATATGCTAGTAATTTGCTTGGAGTGACAGGAACTGCTTCAAAAGAAGAGGACGCAATCAATTCAATTAATTCTATGATGGGTATGGCAATAGGAAAAATTTATGCAGAGCAGTATGTTCCGCAAAAAACTAAGGACGATGTAGAGCAAATTACTAAGGAGATTATTGAGGTTTATAAAAAGCGTATCACTAATCTTGATTGGATGAGTAATTCAACTAAGAAAAATGCTATTGATAAATTAGATAAATTAAAAATAAAGATAGGTTATCCCGAAGAATGGCTGGATTATTCAAAGGTAGACCTTAAATCCTTTGAAGAAGGAGGATCACTTTTCGAAAATGCAATGGCGCTTAGAGTTTTTGCCATGAATGAGGTATTTGGAAGAATAAATAAGCCGGTGGATAAGAAAAAAGATGGATTTACGCCTCAGACAGTTAATGCATTTTATAGTGCAACTGAGAATTCGATTATTATACCAGGGGGAATCATACAGGGGCATTTCTACAATCCAAATGAAAGCAAAGAAAAAAATCTAGGCGGAATTGGCGTTATTCTTGGACACGAAATAAGCCACGCATTTGATGATACAGGTGCTAGATATGACGCGGATGGGAATCTTAATAACTGGTGGAGTCAGGAAGATTACGATGAATTTACAAAGAGGACTGAAAAAGTAAAAGACTTTTATAGTCAAATAGAAGCAATGCCAGGGGAAAATATAAATGGTAATCTTACTGTAGGTGAGAATATCGCTGATATTGGAGGCGTGTCTTGTCTTTTAGATATATTAAACACAATGGACAAGCCTGATTATAAGTCATTTTTTGAAAGTTATGCAGTTACTTGGCGTCAAATAACAACAAAAGAATATGCAGAGTATGCATTAGCATTAGATGTCCATTCACCTAATAAAATTAGAGTAAATGCAGTTTTACCACAATTTCAAACGTTCTATGACACATATGGAATAACAGATAAGGATAGAATGTATGTTAAGCCAGAAGATAGAATTGGAATATGGTAGATAAATCTTTAATTTGACATTCACTAGCTTTGAGTTGATAATATAATAAGTATAAAACTAAAGGAGTAGTGATATTATTATGCCAGCCGGAAATGGAGTAAATTGCGGGGATTGCATGGAATTAAAGCAAGGGAAATGTGATGGCAGGGATTTAACTTGTTTATGTTATAAATGTCCAAGAAAATTAGCACAATGTATGTGTGTTAAGTATTGCAGAGAAACTGAGTCAGTGCTATATTTTGATGAAGATAATTAACTTTAAAGTTCATGAGTTAATGTAGAATCTTTCCTATAAAATGTAGTATAAAATACTTTTAATATACTCCTAAAGGAGTATATTAGGACAAAAAATAGTCAAATGATAATATTGAAAGGCACACTATGAGGGAGTAAAATGTAATTAATACAAATCATAGATGTGCAACGAAGCATATGTAATACTCTGTTTAAGAGGGTTACATGTGCTTTTTTATTTTAGCAGATTTTAAGAGGAAAGGAAGTTTAATGTATGCGTAGTTTAGAAACCAATGATTGGATGGTGATTAATAATATTGTATATCAAATTAATTCTATTGAGGATTCTATTACTATGAGGAAAAATTTCCTTACTCAGATGGCATTGATTTTAGATTTTGATAGTGCTGATTTTTACATTGCATCAGAATTAAATAGTCATACCCTAACAAGTCCAGTATTTTATAACTACAAACCTAAGGCAGATGAAGATTATATGGATAAGTATGATGGCATAGATTATAGCAGAGGTCTTATGTTTGGTGGAAAAAGTAAGGTATATAGAGAAAGTGATATTATTTCAGAACAAAAGAGAATGGAAACAGAGTATTATAAGAAATACTTTTTGCCTAATAATTGGCATCATACATTAAATGTTATATTAGCGCATAAGAATCAATTTGTCGGTGTAGTATGTTTCTTTAGATTAAAGGGAAAAGAAGATTTTTCATATGAAGATTCTTTTGTATTGGATATGATAAAAGAACACCTAGCATTTAGGTTATATCAAGACTTAAAAAATAATTCAACGGAAGATGAAAAATTATCTGTTTCCAAATGTGCAGAAATTTTTGGGTTAACTAAAAGAGAAGAATCTGTTTTACATGAACTCATGAATGGTTTAGAAAATAATGAAATTAGTAATAAATTATGCATTACTAATAATACATTAAAAAAGCATGTATTAAATATATATAGGAAATTAGATATTAAAAATAGGGTCCAACTATTTAAAATGGTTAGAGAAAAAGAATAAATATACTCCTTTATAAGTATTTATATATTAAAAAGGATAATTAAAATGGTGTTTTTGGTCAATTGTTATAAAAAGAATTTGATAGTATATTATTCACAAGAAGTAGCAATTAGGCTAAATAGTTTATTAACTGGGAAAGGAGAGATTTTATGAAAGAAATAGTACTAATCATAAGACCTGAAAAGTTAGAAATTGTTAAAAGTATTTTAGATGAGTATCACTGTGGTGGCATGACAATTTCGACTGCAATGGGATGTGGAACTCAAAGAGGTTCTACAGAAGGTGTAAATGAAATTAAGGGATTAAAAACTACTATAAATTTATTACCAAAGATTAAGGTTGAAGCAGTGGTAGAAGATGATGTATTGGAAGATATATTTTTAGCTGTAATAGATAAAGTAGGTACTGGCAATGTTGGAGATGGTAAAATTTTTGTTCGAAATATTGAACAAGCTGTTCGTATTAGAACAGGAGAAAGAGGAAACAAGGCCTTATAATTATAAATATTTAAATGCAAAGGTGCATGAAGATAGGATTAATCTTTATGCACTTTTTTATTTTAGTTTTTTAGAGGTACATCAAGATTATTAAAATGATATTTATTAAGAGGAGTGAGTAATATGATTAAAGGAAGTTTAAAAAAGTTTATGTCAATTATAGTGATAGGAGCAATGGCTACAATGAGTTTAGTGGGTTGCGGATCAAGTACTCAAACTGCTTCTAATGGAAGTTCGAGCACAAGCTCTAGTGGAAGCAAAGAATTAAATGTTATATGCTGGTCAGAATATTTGCCAGATGAGGTGTTAAAGGGATTTGAAGAAAAGTACGGAGTCACTGTTAATATGACTACATTTACTGATCCAGATGAAATGCTTGCAAAGGTTAAATCAGGTAGTAAAGGCACATATGATATGATTATAGGTCCAGCACAAGATATCCAAATATTAAAATCACAAGATTTGATTCAAAAATTAGATACAACTAAAATAGAGAATTTCAAAAACATTGATGAACAATATCTGCATGAAGCTAATGATCCTAAAAATGAATATAGTATTCCTTATTTAGGTACAAGTATTCTCATTGCAGTTAATACAGATAAAATTAAAGATAATATTAAATCATACAAAGATTTATTAAATCCTAAGTATAAAGATACAATGGTTGTTGTTGAAGATGCAAGACCAATTGTTGGTATTGGATTAATGGCAAATGGATATAAGATAAATGATACAAGTGATGAGGGTTTAAAGAAAGCAGAAGATTATCTAACACAATTAAAACCAAATATCCATGCATTTAATGGTGATAGTCCAAAAACATTATTGTTAAATGGCGAATGCTCATTAGGCCTTGTTTATGGTGGTGAATGTGCTTTAGCAGCAAAAGAAAATCCAGCAATTAAAGTAGTATATCCAGAAGAAGGTATTTACTTTACATTTGATATGATGATGAAGACAAATGGAGCTAAGAACTCTGAAAACGCAGATTTATTAATGAACTATATCTTAGATCCAGAAGTAAGTGCTACTATTTCAAAGACTTTCCCATATGTTAATCCTAATAAGGCGGCTAAAGATGTTTTAGGAGATGAATTTAAAAGCAATAATATTGTGAATATACCAGAAGCAGAAATGAAAAAGAGTCAAGGGCTACAAGATATAGGAGAGAATGTATCTAAAATAACTGATTTATGGACTAAATTTAAAGGCTAGATTACAAAATTTAAAAACTTTGGAGGGGATGAAATGTCTGAGGTCATCGTAAAAATAGAAAATGTAAATAAGAAATATGGAGATAATCATGTAGTTCGAGACCTATTCATTGAAATAAAGCAAGGTGAGTTTTTAACTATGCTTGGCCCCTCGGGTTGTGGAAAAACCACGACCTTGAGGATGATAGCAGGTTTTGAAACCCCTACAAGCGGAAATATTTATATTGAAGGTGAAGAAGTTCAAAATAATGAACCATATGAGCGCGAAGTAAATACAGTTTTTCAAAACTATGCTTTGTTTCCTCATATGACTATTTATGATAATTTAGCTTTTGGATTAACAGTAAAGAAGGTTAACAAAGCAGAAATTAAAAAACGTGTTACTGAAATTCTTGAGCTAGTACAATTAGTAGGTTTTGAAAATAGAAAGCCTGATCAATTATCAGGTGGTCAAAAACAAAGAGTTGCAATAGGAAGAGCTCTTATAAACAGGCCAAAGGTATTATTATTAGACGAGCCGTTAGGAGCTTTAGACTTAAAGTTAAGAAAGCAAATGCAATTTGAATTAAAACGCCTCCAAAAGAAATTAGGGATTACATTTGTTTATGTTACTCACGATCAAGAAGAGGCACTTACAATGAGTGATAGAATTGCGATTATGTATGGAGGTGACCTAGAACAAATAGGAACACCAAAAGAAATTTATGAAAAACCAAGATCTAAATTTGTTGCAGATTTTATTGGAGAATCTAATATTTTTTATGGAGTTGCAAATAAACTTGGAAATGACGTATTAAAAGTGAAATTAGAAACTGGAGATGCTTTAGCACTAGATTCTCAAATAGAAGATAATGAAATAATTTATGTTTTAGTAAGACCAGAAAATATAAAGCTATCTAAAGAGCCGGTGGAAGGATTCACACTTGTAGGGAAAGTAAAAGAACATGTCTATATTGGAAATGTGAATAAAACAATTATTGTGCTTCCAACAGGTATGGAAGTTAAAATGAATACTAATCCCAAAGTGGAATTATTGCCAGTAGGCACAGAAGTATGTGTGTATTGGGAAAAAGAAGATTCTGTAGTCATTAAATCGCAAAGCCAGGAAGTCTTCAATGTTATAGACAATCCTGTATTTACAGTAGAAAAACAAGTGAAATAAGGAGGTATTTAGATGAGTGACAAAAAGAAAATAAACTTACCTCTTATTACGACAGTAGGACCAGTCTCAGCATGGATGATTTTATTAGTAGCTATTCCTTTTATTTATGTATTTATTATGAGTTTTATGAATAAAGGGGCTTATGGCGGAGTTGTAATTGGATTTACATTAAATAACTTTATGCAAGTATTTGATCCACTATATTTAAAAGTTTTTGGTGAATCGCTTTTGATTTCAGCTTTTACAACTATAATATGTATACTAATTGCCTACCCATTTACCTATTTTATAGCTCAAAAAACAACTATAAAAAAGACAGTTTTTATGGCTATGGTAATAGTACCATTCCTGGTAAGTTCTCTAATTAGACTTTTTGGATGGATTAATTTGCTTCGTAAAGATGGAATAATTAATTCAGCGTTACTGAAGTTTGGAATAATTCATGAGCCGCTTCAACTGGTATACAATACCACAGGAGTTATGATAGGTCTTGTATATATGTTGTTACCGTTTATGATTTTACCATTATATAGTTCAATAGAAAAATTAGACAAGTCTCTTTTAGAAGCTTGTAATGATTTAGGTGCAAAACCTGCTACTGCATTTTTAAAAGTTACTTTGCCCCTTACAATGCCAGGAATATTTGCAGGCAGTATTTTAGTATTTATTCCGGCACTAGGATATTTCTTTGTTACTGATTTACTTGGTGGAAGTAAAACACAGGTAATTGGTAATATTATTAGAACTCAATTTATAACTGCTAGAAATTGGCCATTAGGTTCAGCAATTTCAATTTTCTTAATTATAATTACCCTAATACTTGTATGGCTGTATCAAAAATCTGGTGGTAATATGGATGATTTAGGAGGGATGTAAAATGACAAAGGCACAGAAAAAAAATATATCTGGAATATTTAAAAATATTTATATTTATCTTGTTTTCTTATTTTTATATCTTCCTATCTTCTATGTAATTATTTTTTCATTCAATACCTCAAAGTTAAATATTACTTTCGAAAGTTTTACTTTTCAGTGGTATGGAAGTTTCTTTAAAAATAGAACCCTTATGGAAGCACTTACAAATACTTTGATTATCGGCGCATTAAGTACCGTTGTTTCAACTATTATAGGAACCATTGGTGCTATTGGATTAAGTAAATATAGATTTAGGGGAAGAAATTTAATAGATAAATTACTATATATTCCTATAGTAATTCCAGAAGTTGTACTTGGTATTGCATTACTTTCTATATATTCGGCTTTAAGTATTCCATTAGGAATTATAAGTATTACCTTATCTCATATTACCTTTAGTATTCCTTTTGTTGTAATAACAGTTAGAGCTAGACTTGCTGGATTTGATAGATTTTTAGAAGAAGCAGCCATGGATTTGGGTGCAAACCGTATTGTAACCTTTTGGAGAGTAACTCTTCCAATTATAATGCCAGGAGTTTTATCTGGGGCCATGTTGGCATTTTCATTATCTATTGACGATGTTGTAATCAGCTTCTTTACAACTGGACCAGGAAGTACAACTTTACCGCTCAAGATTTTCTCAATGGTAAAGACAGGAGTAACACCTGAGGTAAATGCTTTATCTACAGTAATAATGCTTGTAACCATAATAATTATAGTTATAAATACTGCATTTCAAGTTAAAAAACTAAAAGCTAATAAAATATAAAGGCTTTGTAATTGCAAGAAAAGGATGAGTTAATAATGAAATACGATGTTGTTATTAAGAATGGTACTATAATAGATCCTAAAAATAAAAGGAGTACTGTAGCTAGTCTTGGAATTCTAAAGGGAAAAATAAGCGTTATAACAAGAGAGGATATAGAGGGAAATAGTGAAATAGATGTTAGAGGAAAAATAGTATGTCCAGGAATTATAGATATTCATGCTCATGTAGAAGGGAATTTAGATTGTGCAAAGGTAATGGCTGCTATGGGAGTCACTACAGTATACAATGGAAATTGTGGAATGTCTCCAGAAAACATGGAGGAATTTTATAAGAAATATGATGATTTCTTAATTAATCAGATTGAACAAATTGGGCATACTTCTCTAAGAGAACAAGTTGGAGTTACTGATCGATACAAAGCGTCAAGCGATGAAGAAATTGAAAAAATGAAAGTTATTCTTGAAAAAGCATTTAATTTTGGAGTAAGCGGACTGTCATTTGGGCTTGAATATGTACCAGGAAGCTCATCAAAAGAGGTTCTAGAACTATCCAAAGTTGCAGCTAAATATGGGAAATTAGTATCTATTCATACGAGATCAGATTGCTATGGTGGCCTTTCATCCTTAAGAGAAGCAATTGATATAACTAAAAAAACTGGAGCAGTAGTAAATATCTCGCATTTAACTTATCAATTTGGGATGGGAATGGCTACAGAGGCACTCCATATGATTGATGAAGCCTTAGCGGAAGGGTTGGATATATCAGTAGATAGTGGATTATACAGCGGCTTTGCAACAGCCATTGGAAGTGCCGTCTTCGATGAGGGTTGCGTGGAAAAATGGGGATGTGATTACAGTAGTTTAATAGCTGGAACTGGTAAATATAGAGGGCAGAGATTAACAAAAGAAATGTATGAAGAGCTTAGACGAGATTATCCTGATGATACAGGAATAGGTATGGTAGGCGAAGAGTATGAAGTATTTGAAATTTTAGAAAAACCTTATGTAATGGTTTGTACAGATGCAGGTACATTATATGACAGTGGGATACCAGGTCATCCTCAGGATGCGGGCACATATCCTAAATTTTTTAGAACTATGGTAAGAGAACAGCATAGAATCACATTAATGGAAGCCATTAGACGCTGCACTTATATGCCAGCAAAACGTTTAGGTTTAAACAATAAAGGTACAATCGAAGTAGGGGCAGATGCAGATATTTTAATTTTCGATGCAAAGATTATAGAAGACAAGGCGGATTATCCTTGCTTTGGAGCTACAGATGCAAGGCCCGAGGGAATTGAATATGTATTTGTCAATGGAGTTATGACTGTGAAAGGAAAAGAAATATTGGATGTAAACGCAGGAAGAACTATTAAAGATAAATGTGAATTATGGAAATGGTGATAAAGGTTCAATTAGTTTTTAAGAGAAGTCGAAGACTTTTCATCCGAAACTGTAAATTGTTAACTGTTAACTGAATAAATTGAGAGGAAGAGATATTATGGAAATCAAAAAAATGTATATTAATGGGGAATGGGTAGAAGCACTTTCTAAAAAAACAAGAGATGTTATAAATCCAGCTAATGGACAAGTAATCGCAAAAACGACTGAAGGCGGAGTTGAGGATACTAAATTAGCAATAGCAGCAGCAAAAGAATCATTTTATGGAAAAGGCGAATGGAGAAGAATGAATGCACAGGCTCGTGCAGATATACTTTTGCAGATTGCAGATAAGATAGCAGAAAAGAGAGATAAATTTGCAATGCTTGATACTATAGACAATGGTAAACCACTTCGCGAGGCAGAAGGAGATATTGATGATGGAATTCATTGCTTTAGGTATTATGCAGGCTTAATCACAAAGCCATATGGCGGAGTTTATGATGTAAATGATGGATTTGGAGAAATGCATTCATATACTGTTCATGAACCAGTAGGTGTATGCGGACAAATTACTCCGTGGAATTACCCATTTTTAATGGCTGTTTGGAAGTTAGCACCAGCAATAGCGGCGGGAAACAGCGTTGTATTCAAGCCAAGTTCAAATACACCATTATCAACTATTGCATTATTTGAAGTATTTGATGAAATAGGTCTTCCAAAAGGGTGTGTAAATTTAGTATTAGGATCAGGTGGAACTGTAGGGCAAGAAATAGCTGAAAGTAAAGATGTAGACATGGTTACTTTCACAGGAAGCACAGAAGTAGGTCAAGGTATTGCTAAAGCAGCTGTAGGTAATCTTAAGAAGGTTGGATTAGAACTTGGTGGAAAATCACCTAATATTATTTTCGCGGATGCAGATTTTGAAGGTGCTGTAGAATGGGCAATGGTTGGTATTTTCTTCAACCAAGGTGAAGTTTGCTCAGCAGGTTCACGTATTATTATTGAGGAATCAATTAGGGATAAATTTGTGGCACGTCTTGCAGAAAAAGCAAATGCTATGACTATAGGTAACCCAGTAAATAATCCTGATATGGGGCCATTAGTTTCAAAGGAGCATATGGAAACAGTATTAAGATATATAGAGATAGGTAAAAAAGAAGGCGCAACTCTAGTTTGTGGTGGCGAAAGATATACAGAAGGAGAATGTGAAGAAGGCTATTATGTGAGACCAACTATATTTGATAACTGTACTTCAGATATGACTATTGTAAAAGAAGAAATTTTTGGACCTGTTGTAACAATTCAAACATTTAAGACAGAGGAAGAGGCTATAGCTTTAGCTAATGATACAGTATATGGTTTGGCGGGTGCAGTATTCACATCTAATGGAACAAGAGCACTAAAAGTGATAAAAGAGATTCGCGCAGGAATTACATGGGTTAACTGTTACAACCCAACGTTTAATGAAGCACCATGGGGAGGGTATAAAATGAGTGGATATGGAAGAGAGCTAGGAGTTCATGGGTTAGAAGAATATCAAGAAATAAAACAAATAAATATTAATTTAACACCAGGGCCAATTGGCTGGTACGAACATTAAATAAAGGTATTGTGAAGAACTTAAAGTAAAGCAATAAACAACCGAAATAGAATGCATATATGTTCCTCAGGACTATGAAAAATTTCGCTTTGCATATCTAAACTGAAAGTTGCGCCAACTTCTGCATGTTCTTGTGACAAGCATAGGACAAGCAAAAGTGGAACAACTTCCCGTAAAGATATGCAGCAGCTCATTTTTCAATGCCTGCTCCACATATGTGTATTCTATTTCTTTGTTTTGTTGTTACTCTAAGTTTTTTTAAGTTACCTATATAAAGAGTAAATGTCCTTCACAATACATTACAAATGTGTTTATTCTCTAAATTTTAACAAGTTCCATTTGGTAGATACATCAAATTTGCGATATAAATTCTGAATATGTTTTTTTAAGGTATATCCACTTATACAAAGCTTGTCTGCAATTTGATCATTGTCCATATCCTGAAAAATTAATTGTAAAACTTCCACTTCACGGTTTGTTAAGTTATATTGCGCAGCAAGATTTGCTATTGAATAGGATTTGCTAGAAGAATTTTTTGAATCCTTTGTATAATAATCATAAAAACGAAGATTTAGATGGTCACTAAAAGCTTTTACAATAAACATCTCATCAGAATTAAAATCCCCTTCTTCTTTTTTACGATAAATTGTAACTACTCCTAAGAACAAATCATTATATACAAGGTTTAATTGCAGCGAGTAATGGAGCCCAAATGGTTCGTAGCACTTTTTATAAAGCACTGTTTTCACTCGTTCTTCTTCAGGCATCAAATCGCTTTCACGAATAAGAAGGCATTGACCGCTAAGCATTATCCAACGGGTATAGTCTTCATCCTCATTCAAAAGATAATTCTTTTCGGTTTGTGAATAGACCTCGGGTACACAAATAGGATCACAAAGTAAGTTTTTAGAAGCTGTATGATCGGCCATTAAGATGCTCGAAGCTGTGTTGGGAATTAGCATTTTTAGCAGATTTAAGAACGTGATTTTCATAGTATCAAAATCAGGAATGCTATATATCTGATAAATTATATTGTTTATTAAGAGAAATTCATTATTTTGCATATAAATACCTCTCTGTAATTATATATTATGTTAAAATAAATATGTCACTTGATATGAAAATTCACAATATGAACAAAGATGTTCATTAAGAATAGTGTATCATAAACCGGCTAAATTGTATATATTTGCATCAATGCTTAAATATTAGGAGCTGTAGGCACTATATAAGAAAAAAGGTACTTATAAAGTAGTATTAGTACTCCTAAAATAATGCAATAACCATACGCTAAGAGAATTGTCTTCATTAGCTGATTTATCTTATAATAGAATCAATAAAAGAAATAGATTAAATACGACGGCGTATTACTGATTTAGGAATCAATGTAATGCGTCGTTTTAATTTTAGAAAGGAAGTATACTATTATGGGAGAAAAAGCAAAAGTTATTCGAGATTTAAAGAAAGTCATAGGATATATTAAAAGTGATGAATTAACAAATGATGATAAGGAACAAATTACAAAGGATACAATAAATTATTTTGATAATTATGTAAGTCCAGGCTGGCTTAAATACAGAAAATCAGTATCAACTAATGCAGCGGTGATAGAATGGACAGATGAAGGATCTTACTGTACAGGCTTATATGGAGAAAAATTTATCGATTGTTTGGGTGGGTTTGGAATTTATACATGTGGACATAGAAATGAGGAGATACTTGATGTTGTAAAGGCGCAACTAGATCATCAAGCATTGCATTCACAAGAATTATTAGATCCATTAAGAGGGTATCTTGCAAAAGCAGTTGCTGATATTACTCCTGGAGACTTAGAATACTGTTTCTTTACCAATGGGGGAGCAGAAGCTGTAGAAATGGCATTAAAACTTGCAAGAATCGCTACGGGCGGAAGATGGTATATTTCAACAGTAGGAGCCTTCCATGGTAAGTCAATGGGTGCTGTTTCAATGGGCGGTAAGAGCACATATAGAGTGCCTTATACACCAATGGTACAACAAGTGCAGCATGTTGAATATGGTAATGCAGAAGATATGAGAAAGGCAATAAGAAATCTTTATGCAGTTGGAGAAAAAGTTGCAGCTGTTATATTAGAACCAATACAAGGTGAAGCGGGAATTATTATTCCGCCAGAAGGGTATCTACAAGAAGTACGTGAAATATGTGATGAATATGGAGTAGCATTAATATTTGATGAGATTCAAACTGGTATGGGTAGAACTGGAACAATGTGGAGATGTGAAGCAGAAGGGGTAACCCCTGATATTATGACTTTTGGTAAAGCCTTTGGTGGTGGAATAATGCCAATAACAGGAATCATATGCAGACCTAAAATGTGGACACAAGAATTAATAGACAATCCATGGCTACTAGGATCACCAACTTTTGGTGGAAATCCAGTTTGCTGCTCAGCAGCACTTGCGACAATAAAATACATGTTAGAAAATGATGTTCCTGGACAATGTAAGGAAAAAGGGGAATATTTAAAAGCTGAATTAGAAGGCTTATGGAAAAAGTATCCTACAGTTATTAATGAAGTAAGAGGTACTGGACTAATGCTCGCAGTAGAATTTTGTGAAAGTGATATAGGATACTCAGTTGCTAAAGGTTTGTTTAAAAGAGGCGTTATGACTGCAGGAACTTTAGTTAATGCTAAGTGTGTTCGTTTTGAGCCAGCAGCTGTTATTTCAAAAGAGGACATGGATAATGTAATTGAAAGAATGGACGCAGCACTAGAAGATACTAAAAAAGAATTTAATTTATAAAAGCAAAGATGCTATATACATATATATAGCATCTTTTTTTAATAAGGAGGGGATATATATTTATGAAACAACTAATGCTGAACCCTACAATATATAAATATGATGATTGCAAAACTTTTTGTAAGGAATTCCGTATTGGAAAAGACGATTTGGTAATTACAAATAAAAGGATTTATGATGATTACTTGAAATCTAATGTGAACGAGGCTGCTGTTTTGTTCAGAGAAAACTATGGAAGTGGTGAGCCTTCAGATGAAATGGTTGAAGCTATGTATGAAAATATTAAGAGGATATCTTATGAGAGGATTATTGCCATTGGAGGAGGGTCTATTCTTGATATAGGAAAATTATTTGCCTTAAAGAATATTTCACCAGTTGTGGATTTGTTTGATCATAAGCTAGAAATTATAAAAGAGAAGGAATTGGTTTTGGTACCAACTACATGCGGTACTGGAAGCGAAGTTACAAATATTTCAATCTTAGAATTAAAGAAAAGAAATACTAAAATGGGACTAGCGACAGATGAATTATATGCTGATAGTGCTATTATGATACCAGAATTACTACAGTGTTTGCCATTTGATGTGTTTGCGACTAGTTCAATAGACGCATTTATTCACGCAATAGAATCATATTTATCGCCTAAAGCAACCGCACATACAAAGCTTTTTTCTATAAAGGCGATGGAAATAATACTTAAAGGTTACAAAAAGATTAAAGAAGAAGGAAAGGATGCGAGTAAAGAGATATTAGATGATTTTCTTTTAGCGAGTAATTATGCTGGAATTGCCTTTGGAAATGCAGGATGTGCAGCAGTTCATGCAATGAGCTATCCGCTAAGTTCAGCATATCATGTACCTCATGGAGAAGCTAACTATGTTATGTTTACGGGAATATTTAAAGTGTATCAAAAAATTAATCCAGATGGAGAAATTAAAGAACTGAATAAATTCTTAGCTTCCCTACTGAAATGTACTGAGGATAAGGTTTATGAATATATAGAAAATTTATTAAATAATTTAATTACAAAGAAGTCTCTATATGAATATGGGGTTAGCGAAGGAGAATTATCAGAGTTTGCAGATAGTGTAATTGAAAAACAGCAAAGATTAATGGCTAACAATTATGCGAAACTGAATAGAGAAGAAATTTATGGTATATATAAGTCACTATATATATGAAGATATTGAGAGAGTATGGAAGTAAGAAAATTAATTCCATGCTCTTTTGGTAGTCTATATAAGAAGTGCTATACTTATTATTAATAGAAGTAATGTTAACAAATTAAAAAATTGTTTTATCTGTTTTGAAAAAAATGTTGACACATACAAATAAAAATATTATTATAATGATATTATATTGCGAATAACTTAAATTTTTTCTTAAAAAAATTAAATATTGATAAATTGAAATAACAAAGGAGTTATTAAACGTTGAAGTGTGTTTAATGACTCCATTAATATGTTAAATGTGAAAGCGGTTCCTGAAAAAAGTAAAAAATATAGTATTTTATAGAAAAACTTAAATATTCATGTAAAATTCTCGGCGAAATTAGGATTTTAATTAATAAGTAAAATAATATTTTAATTCATAAACTGTTATATAAAGTAAAATCAAAGAAGGAGAGGAACACATGCTAAAATATATTGGCAAAAGATTAGTTGCAAGTCTATTAACAATATGGGTTGTAATAACATTAACGTTTTTTCTAATGAGACTTATGCCAGGAGGGCCATTTGACGGTGATAAGTTAACACCACAAGTTAAAGCTAATATGGAAGCTAAATACGGGATGGACAAACCTATAATGGAGCAATATACAATGTATATGAAAAACTTGGTTAAAGGTGATTTAGGGGAATCCATGATTTTCAATGGCAGAGGCGTAACAGATACTATAGCTACTTCATTCCCTGCATCAGCAAAGGTAGGTATGGTAGCAGTAGCAATAGCAGTAATAGTTGGAGTAGGATTAGGTGTGACAGCAGCACTAAATCATGAAAAATGGCCGGATTCACTAATAATATTTATCGTAACACTTGGGATTACAATACCTAGTTTCGTAATAGGTGCAGTGTTAATATATGTACTTGCTGTAGAGCTTGGACTTTTACCACCGACTGGATTTAGTGATTGGAAGAATTATATAATGCCATCAATAGCATTATCGGCAGCATCCATGTCTTTTATTACAAGATTAACTAGAAATAAGCTTTTAGACGTATTAAAAGCCGATTACATAAGAACTGCAAAAGCTAAGGGGCTAAGTAAAGGTACGGTAGTATTTAAACATGCTCTAAGAAATTCATTGATTCCAATTGTTACTTATATTGGGCCATTAGTAGCAAGTATTTTAACAGGAAGTTTTGTTACAGAGAAGATTTTTGCTATACCTGGACTTGGAAATGAGTTTGTACAATCGGTTACCAATAGAGATTATACAATGTTACTAGGAGTAACAGTATTCTATTGCACCATGTTAATAATGTTCAATTTTATTGTGGATATAATGTACGTAGTAATTGATCCAAGAATAAAATTACAAGATGCAGAAGTTTAGGAGGGAAATAAAGTGGAACAACAATTAAAAATAGATAATGACTTATTTACTCCCCTAACTGAAGAAGAGAAAAAGGTGGATGTAATTGTTAGACCAAGTGTTGGCTATTGGAAAGATGCATGGAATAGATTAAAGAGTAAAAAGATGGCTATGGGAGCTTTGTTGGTAATAATAGTAATAGTGACAGCTGCAATTTTGATTCCTCATTTTTCAAGCTTTAATTATTCAGATAATGACCTAGGTGCAACAAATTTGAAGCCTTCTTCAGAGCACTGGTTTGGAACAGATCAATTAGGTAGAGATATTTTTGTAAGAGTATTTTTTGGAGCTAGATATTCGTTAATAATAGCTGTAGTAGCAGCACTAATTAACTTAGTAATTGGTGTGTTATATGGTGGAATAGCAGGGTATTTTGGAGGAAAAGTAGATAGCATATTAATGAGAATTGTAGATGTTTTATATTCAATTCCATTAACTATATATGTAATAATACTAATGACTATTTTAAATAAACCAGGAAGTGGTGGAAGTGGTCTTTGGACAATTATATTATCACTGTCTATTTCATACTGGATTGGAATGGCAAGAATAGTTAGAGGAGATGTACTTCAATTAAAGCAACAAGAATTTGTTCTAGCAGCAAAAGCCTTAGGAGCCTCAAATTTTAGAATATTGATAAGACACCTTATCCCAAACTGCATAGGATCAATAATGGTTACAATAACATTGTTAATTCCAGAAGCTGTATTCACTGAAGCGTTCTTAAGTTTCATTGGGCTTGGATTAGTTCCACCAATAGCATCCCTTGGAACACTTGCAAATGAAGCAATGCAAGCAATTTATACATATCCTTACCAATTATTGTTCCCAGCAGCGATGATTTGTTTAATTATATTAGCATTTAATCTTTTTGGTGATGGATTAAACGAAGCATTAGATCCTAAGAACAAAAGATAGGAGGAAAAGACAGTGGAAAAGTTATTAGAAGTTAAAAACTTAGAAACCTCCTTTAAGACAAGTGTTGGGGAAGTACATGCTGTAAGAGGTGTATCTTTCTACTTAGAAAAAGGAGAAGCGCTAGGTATAGTTGGAGAATCAGGTTGCGGTAAAAGTGTTACCATGATGTCAATTATGAGATTATTAGCTGACAATGGAAGACTTGCTGGCGGAGAGATACATTTTAATGGGAAAGATATATCTAATGTTAAGGAATCTGTAATGGAAGGGATTAGAGGAAATGAAATAGGAATGATATTCCAGGATCCTATGACTTCTCTAAATCCGGTATATACTATAGGAGATCAATTAATAGAGCCGTTATTAAAACATAGAAAAATTAGTAGAGCTGAAGCTAAAAAAGAAGCTATAAAAATGCTTGGATTAGTTGGAATACCAAGTCCAGAAAAGAGAATGAAGCAATATCCTCATGAATTTTCAGGTGGTATGAGACAAAGAGCTATGATAGCTATGAGTTTAATTTGTGAGCCGAAGCTTATCATAGCTGATGAGCCAACTACAGCGCTAGATGTTACAATTCAAGCTCAAATTTTAGACTTAATGAAAGAGTTGAAAGAAAAACTTAACACAGCAATTATTTTAATAACTCATGATTTAGGTGTTGTTGCAGATGTTTGTTCTAGAATAAATGTAATGTATGGTGGAATAATTGTTGAAACAGGAACGACAGAAGATATTTTCTATAGAGGTAAGCATCCATATACTTGGGGACTTTTAAGAAGTGTTCCAAATCCTAAAGAAGATATTAAAGAAAAGCTTATACCTATTGAGGGACAACCACCAGATTTATTAAAACCACCAACTGGGTGTCCATTTGCAGCTAGATGTGACTACGCAATGAAAATTTGTGTTCAAAAACAGCCACCACAATTTGAAGTGGGAGAAAAACACAAAGTAGCATGTTGGTTGTGTCATGAAGATGCACCCAAGGTCGAATCACCTATAAGGAGGATGAAGTAGTGGAATCTAATAAAGAGATAATTTTAGAAGTTAAAGATTTATGTAAATACTTCCCTGCGAAAAGAGGTTTGTTTAGAGGCCATAGCTATGTAAAAGCAGTAGATAGAGTTTCATTTACAATAAATAAAGGGGAAACTTTAGGATTAGTAGGTGAGTCGGGCTGTGGTAAAACAACTACTGGAAGAACTATTTTGAAGTTGTATGAACCAACATCAGGGCAAATTATTTTTAAAGGGAAAGATATAACAAAGAATTCTGTTAAAGATATGGTTCCATTAAGAAAAGATATGCAAATGATATTTCAAGATCCTTATGCATCTTTAAATCCAAGAATGACTGTTGGTGATATAATTGGTGAAGCTATTGATATTCATAAATTACTAACAGGAGAGAAAAGAACAGAGAGGATAAGAAGTTTACTATCAAAGGTAGGTCTTGCTAGTGATCATATAAATAGATATCCTCATGAATTTTCTGGAGGACAAAGGCAAAGAATAGGAATTGCAAGAGCGTTAGCTGTTGAGCCTTCACTAATAGTTTGTGATGAGCCTATATCAGCCTTAGATGTGTCTATTCAAGCTCAAGTTATAAATATGCTTGAAGAACTTCAAGAGGAATTAGGTTTAACGTACCTTTTCATAGCGCACGACCTTTCAATGGTTAAACATATATCCACTCATATAGGAGTTATGTATCTTGGAAGGATGGTTGAAAAAGGAGAAAGTAATAAGGTATACTCTGAAGCATTGCATCCATATACACAAGCATTACTTTCAGCAGTACCAATACCAGATCCAGATGTAGCTAAAAATAATAAAAGAATAGTTTTAGAAGGAGACCTTCCATCACCGATAGATCCACCACCAGGATGCAGATTTAAAGGCAGATGTAGATATGCAAAACCAATATGTTCAGAAATAGATCCAGAATTAAAAGAAGTTAAACCAGGACATTTTGTAGCATGTCATTTGTATGACTAAGATACTATTTTTAATAAGTAACAGTGTACTGTTAAGGAAAGTTATAAGTACTAACCAAAACAGCATATTAAATAAATAATATAAGGGGGAAATATAATGAAAACAAGTAAACTAAAAAAAATCTGTGCAGTTGTTTTAACAGCAGCTGTAGGGATTTCAGTGTTAACTGGTTGTGGTGGATCTTCAACTGGTGACAAGAAAACAGCTAGTAAGCAAGAACTTAATTTTAACTTAGGAGCAGATCCAAAAACTTTAGATCCAGCATTAAACCAAGCAGTTGATAGCTCAATTATATTGGTAAATGCATTTGAAGGTTTATACAAGGTAGATAAAGATAATAAAGCAATACCAGGAGTTGCAAAATCATATGATCTTTCTGCAGATGGAACTGTTTATACATTCCACTTACAAGACGGTCTTAAGTGGTCAAATGGAGATCCGATTAAAGCAAGTGATTTTGAGTATGCATGGAAGAGAGTAATGAATCCAGAAACAGCAGCTGAATATGCATATCAAATGGAGTACATTAAAGGTGCTAAAGAATATACTGCAGGAAAAGGTTCTGTGGATCAAGTCGGAGTTAAGGCAACTGATGATAAAACATTACAAGTAACTTTAGCTTCACCATGTTCATATTTCTTAAATTTAACTGCATTCCCATGTTATTTCCCAGTAGATCAAAAAGTTGTTGAAGGAAATAAAGATTGGGCAAATAGTGCGGCTACTTATGTTTCAAATGGTCCATTTAAGATGACTGACTATAAGATTAAGGATGGATTAGTATTAGAAAAGAATGAAAATTATTATGCAAAAGATTCAATAAAATTAGACAAGATAAATGTAAAATTTGTTACTGAAGATACTTCAGCTTGGGCAAGCTACAAATCTGGACAATTTGATATGGTTTATAATGTACCAAAATCTGAAGTTCAAGCAGCTATAAAAGATGGAAGTGCTAAGGTAATAAATTTATTAAGTAACTACTTCTATTCAGTTAACGTTTCTGACAAAGCTAAAGAAGTGGATCCAAATGCAGCTAAGGTTTTAGCAGACCCAAAAGTTAGAAAAGCATTAAATCTTGCTATAGATAGACAATCAATCGTTGATAATGTAACTAAGGGTGGTCAAACTCCAGCGCATAGTTTTGTACCAACAGGTATAATAGGCGCAGATGGTAAAGATTTCGCAGGAAAAACTTACTTTGATCCAAAAGGAAATGTAGAAGAAGCTAAGAAATTATTAGCTGAAGCTGGATATCCAGATGGAAAGGGCTTCCCATCGGTTGTATTAATGTTCAATCCTGAAAAGCAACACGGAATTATTGCTCAAGCGGTTCAAGATATGTGGAAGAAGAACCTAGGAATAGATGTTCAAATTCAAAATCAAGAATGGAAAGTTTTAATTGCAACAAGAAACGACAAGAAATATGAGCTGGCTAGAGATGGATGGGTTGCAGATTATACAGATCCAATGACATTCCTAGATATGCTTCAAAGTACTTCTGGACAAAATAATTCAGGATACAATAATCCGGAATATGATAAATTAATTGTTGCGGCAAAAGCTGAACAAGATGCTAATAAGAGACTAGAAATGCTTCATAAGGCAGAAGATATATTAATGGAAGATATGCCAGTAATAACTTTATTCTATGATACTCAACCAATGGGAATTAAAGACACTATAAAAGGTCTTAAGACATCCCCACTTGGATATATATACTTCGATGAAGCTTATATGGAAGGTAAATAAAATAAAAATTTAAAGTTAAAAAATGAGGAGAAATTATTCTCCTTATTTTTTTTCTCCTTATATAAAGAGTAGAAGAAGGAATTTAAGAGGCATGCTATAACGGCTTGGCTTTAAAAAAGCTTGTGAAGTCTTCAAGCATTCTGATAAATTTAGCATTATTCAAGGAGTAATATGAGCGATTATCAGATCTAATAAAGGTTACGGCACCTATTCTTTGTAAAAATGCCATATGGTAGGAGACTGTAGCTGGAGTAATATTTAATTTCTCAGCCAATTCTTGCCCAAACCAAGGTCTTTCAGATAAGAGCTTAAGTATTTCTATCCTATTAATATCTGATAATGATTTAAAGAAAGCTGCTAATCTTTCAGAAGATAAGTTCTTATTAAATAGCAAATCTGAGTATATTCCTAGTATGAACCAATCAGCTAGTTCTTCTGAATACAGTGAATAATTGTGCCAACTAACATATTTAAAAAAGCTCGTGTGAATAACGACTTCTGTATTGGCAGATGTTAAATCAAAGTTAAAATACTTATCCATAAATTCTTTTGGAGAATTATTAAATTCGGATTTATATCTAACTATGCTTTCCGAAATTATGTTGGTTATATCTGATTCAATTGGGCTAAAGCACCTTGTATAAAATTGTTTTAATAAAAGATTTAAGCGTTGCTTTGACTCTTCTGGATTTTCAAGGATTTCTAATACTCTTTGTTTTCTTTCAGAATTTTGAAAGATTGTTTGGTTTACAAGCATTATCATTTCAGCAGTGCTTTTTCCAAAATTGTTATATTCAGAAGTATTTTCTCCGGATAGATTGCTCTTACATACACTCTTTACAACATCGTATGCAAAATCTATAGCTTCCACGGTTTCGAAATCTTTAAGGAAATGATCTATACTTTTTAAATGATGATTTCGTAATATGTGTTTATATAATATGTAACCTAATCCTGGAAGATCAAAAAAATATTTTAGTTCTTGACTCAAGTAAGAGGAGAGAGCAGAAGTCATTTTTGCTGTTACAGCAATTATTTTCTCATTAGGCTCCAAATCAAATTCACGTATCATATCAGAAAAATGCTTTCCAGTTCCAATTGCGAACATGGAATATAAAAATTCCATTGGAAGATGGTTTTCAAAATAAATATTTTTAAAATTAATCATAATTAACCTCCATAATTTGAATTAGATATTTATCTAAGTTATATCAAGTTTTCATAATTATATAATATATAACTGTGAAAATCAAATTATATATTTATGTTTAGAAGTAAATTTTAATATATATATTGATTCGTAGATATATTTCTAATATAATCTTAATTAGATAAATATCTAACTAAAGAGAGGTGATTAAATGAATATTAAAGAAAAACTATTAGAAAGATTAGATGAAATTGGGATATCATTAAGTAAAAAGGAGAAAGCATTAGCACTATTGGGATTAGGTTCAGTTGGAATAGAAACTCATAGAATCGATGAATACTCAGACTTAGACTTTTTTGTTATATGTAAAGAAGGATTTAAAGAAAGTTTCATTAGTAATCTGGATTGGCTAGAAAGTATTGAAGCTATAACGTTTAAGTTTAAAAATACTAAGGATGGATATAAACTTCTATTCAATGATGGAGTTTTTTGTGAATTTGCTATATTTGAGCCACATGAATTAATAAATATACCTTTCTCAAAGGGAAGGATAGTTTGGAAATCGAAATTTTTTAATTCAGAAGTATGCATACCAACAGTTAAAGAAAATAAAAACATGAAAAAAGACATGGACTTTTTAATAGGAGAGGCACTTACTAATTTATATGTAGGATTAGGAAGATATAGAAGAGGGGAAAAACTTTCGGCATATAACTTCATTCAAAACTATGCTAAAGATAGAGTTTTGGAGTTGATTACAATGATAGAAGAACCTAAATCTATAAATGAAGATATATTTTCTATAGATAGAAGATTTGAATTTAGATATCCTAATAATGCGGTTATACTTTCTGAAATATTACTTGGTTATGAGAAAATACCAAAGTCTGCAGAAGTTATTTTAAATTTTTTAGATTCAAATTTTGCAATAAACAAAGTTATGAAAGATAAGATAATGAAATTGCTATAAAAAAATATGCGAGGGGAGATTTTAATGAAAAAATATTAGTAATAGGTGGAACAACCTTTGATTCAATAATTCATCTTGATGAATTACCCAAACCAGAGCCACAAACTATATTTTATGCACCTTTTAATGAAACAATAGGATCAACAGGCGCTGGAAAGGCTATTAATTTGGCAAAACTTAACGTTAATACAACTCTTCATTCTGTAATAGGAAATGATATTTACGGTCAAAAGATAATTTCAAGTCTTGAAAAAGAAGGTGTAAATTTTATTTATGATATAGATGAGAAAGGGACAGAGAGACATGTGAATTTGATGGATCCAAATGGGAATAGAATATCTATTTTTGTTACTCAATCATCGGGTGACACAACACTAAATATGGCTAGAATAGAACAATTAGTAAAAGAAAGTGATATCATAATATTAAATATAGTAGGTTATACGAAACAATTAATACCGATTATAAAAAAATATAACAAGCCCGTATGGACTGATCTTCATGATTATAATGTCGGAAATCCATACCATGAGGAGTACATTGAATTAGCAGATTATATATTTGTGAGTTCAGATAGCATGGATAATTATAGAGATATAATGGATACCTGGATGCAAAAGGGAAAGGAAGCTATCATATGTACTCATGGAAAAAATGGTGCAACAACGCTGACCAAGGATGGGCAGTGGATTGAAACTGAAATAATAGATGAATATAAATTACAAGATGCTAATGGAGCTGGCGATAGCTTTTTCTCAGGCTTTTTGTATGGTTATTTAAAGGAAAAGCCCATAGAAGAATGCTTAGGTTTGGCTACAATATGCGCGGGTTTGTGTATTACGTCTAGTGAGCTAGCCTTTCAAGAATTAAGTGAAGAAGTTATAAATGAAGAATATGAGAAATATTACAGTAGTAATTAAATTTATTCATAAGTTTTCAAATATACTAAAATATTTATAATGCTTACATAGTTTGCAAATATATTAATTATGTAAGCATTTATTTTATGTAATTATTTAACACGGATTTTATTGAAATAATAATTATTAGTGGATATTTTAAGAAATTTCATTAGAATAAATAGGATTAAATATTAATATATTATCTAAAAAATTTAATTCAGAGCAATAAAGTCTTGAATTGAGACTCAATAAGTAGTAGAATAAAACAAATGAGTTTTAAGCATATATAATATATATTGCAAATTAAGAAATAAAAAAGTTATAATTGTTATAAGGTGTTGCAAAATTTAAAAGTTATTTGAAAATATAGTAAAGTTTAGATTTATGCTTTTTTTTAGGCCTATAATTCAGATGGTTTTAATAGGATATACACTTTGCAAATATCGTAATATTTATTAACAATAGATAATTAAAACAATTATCTATCTTGAACATGCATTAAACTCCAGTAAAAAGATAAAAAATAATAGGTAATAAGCATATTTAATTTAAGGGGGATTTATAAAATGATTAGAGTATTAACAAACGATGGATTAGAAAGCGCAGCGATTGAATCATTAAGAGCATTAGGAGCAGAAGTTGTTAACGAACATATTGATCAAGATGCATTAGGAGAAAAATTAAAGGATTTTGATGCAATAGTTATAAGATCAGCTACTAAGCTTACTTCTGACGTATTTGCAGCAGAAAAAGGTGGAAACTTAAAATTAGCTATAAGAGCTGGTGTAGGAATAGATAATATAGATATTCCTGCTGGGGAAGCTGCAGGGGTTGCAGTAAGAAATACTCCAGCTGCTAGTTCGGATTCAGTTGCAGAACTTGCAATTGGTCATATGTTTGCACTTGCAAGATTTATTGCTATATCTAACTATACTATGAGAAATGGTGAATGGAATAAAAAGAAATATGAAGGAACTGAAATTGCAGGTAAAACACTTGGAATTGTTGGTATGGGAAGAATAGGTCAATCTTTAGCTAAAAAAGCTACTGCTTTAGGCATGAAGGTTGTATATTATACAATTGAAGGAAAGCATGATGATTTAGCTTATGATTTTGTTTCATTAGAAGAAGTATTAAAGACTTCAGATTTTATATCTCTTCATGTTCCATACGATAAAGCAGCAGGTTCATTAATAGGAAAGAAAGAATTAGAATTAATGAAGAATACAGCATATCTTATTAACTGTGCTAGAGGTAAAGTTGTTGATGAGGCAGCATTAATAGAAGCTCTTGATAATGGAGAAATTGCTGGAGCAGGTATTGACGTATTTGAAGAAGAGCCAACTAAAAATGAAAAGTTAGTTAACCATCCAAAAGTTAGTGCTACACCACATATTGGAGCTGCAACTGCAGAAGCTCAAACAAGAATAGGTGAGGAAGTAGTTTCAATAATTAAAGAATTCTTTAAGTTATAATTATTTAGGAGGAATTTTTCAATGGCAGTAGTTAAGGCATTTAAGGGAATAAGGCCAATTAAAGAATTAGCTTCAAAAATAGCTGCTTTACCTTATGATGTAATGAATAGTGATGAAGCAAGAGAAATGGTAGTTGGAAATTCACACTCATTTCTTCATGTTGATAGACCGGAAATAGATTTAGATCCATCAATAGATATACATGATCCTAAGGTATATGAAAAGGCTAGAGAAAATCTTGATAGAATGATAGCAGATGGAGAATTTGCTCAAGATGAGAAGCCTTGTCTTTACATATATAGACAAATAATGAATGGAAGATCTCAAACAGGGATAGTATTTTGTGCATCAATTGATGATTACATGAATAATGTTATAAAGAAGCATGAGTTTACTAGAGCAGATAAGGAACAAGATAG
This sequence comes from Clostridium sp. LS, assembly GCF_002760435.1. GTDB lineage: Bacteria > Bacillota > Clostridia > Clostridiales > Clostridiaceae > Clostridium. The sequence continues at coordinate 15,305 of NZ_AUUU01000028.1, read as the reverse complement.
AATTAACCATGTTGATTATTGTGATGCAAATACTGGACCTATTTTCTTAACATATAAGGAAGATCAAATTGCTTCTGAAATAATTGATGCTTGGATTCAAAATGAAAGTAAAAGAAAGCCAGTATATAATTTTGTGGCTGAAGATGGAATCACTCATATTGTTTGGGTTATAGATAATGATATTATTATAAGTGAATTAATAGATTTATTTAAAGAAATAGATTATCTATATATTGCTGATGGTCATCATAGATCAGCATCAGCAGTAAAGGTTGGGTTAAAGAGAAGAGCTGAGAATCCTAATTATACTGGAGACGAAGAATTTAACTATTTCCTAGCAGTTGCATTCCCAGATAATGATTTAATGGTTATGGATTATAATAGAGTAGTTAAAGACTTAAATGGTTTAACTAAAGATGAATTAATTGAAAAGCTTAAGGAAAAATTTATCGTAAAAGAATCAACTAGTGAAGATCCAATAAAGCCAGCTAAAAAGCATACATTTGGAATGTATGTAGAAGAAAAGTGGTATTCACTAGAGGCTAAGGACGGGATTTATAATGCTGAAGATCCAATAGATAGTCTTGATGTTGCAATACTTCAAAACAACGTTTTAACACCTATTTTAGGAATTGAAGATGTAAGAACGTCAGATAGAATAGACTTCATTGGTGGAATTAGAGGGCTTAAGGAGCTTGAAAGAAGAGTTCATACTGACATGAAGATAGCATTTTCAATGTATCCTACTGAAGTTAGTGATATAATGAGTGTTGCTGATATTGGAGAAGTAATGCCACCAAAATCAACTTGGTTTGAACCAAAGCTTAGAAGTGGATTATTTGTTCATAAATTAAAATAATTGTCTTTAAAAAAGACTAAGTACGAGGCGGAGCATTAGAAATAGGGAATAAAAAATAGAAATAAAGAGAGAGCATAAAAGCGAGAAAAACAAGGCCTTTACGTGGGTTTGTTGATCTTGAATTTATGCTCTTTTTGTGCTTAAAATTATAGTTCATTTCTTTATATGTCTTAATCACTACATCACTAATGAAATTAAAAAAAGAGTATATAATTATTGTATTAATATCAATATACAGTATTTAAATACATATATTAGAAAAGTTATGTACTTCATTACCATAATATTTTATAATTATATTAGTTCCTATATCTGGAATATTGATTTTAAATATAGGAATAAATTAAAAATCTTTTTTCGCATAAGGAGGGTAAATAATGATTAAAAAGTTAAAAAAATTGACTGCGGGGATTATTACAATAGCTGCAATATTTTCGCTAAATCCAATTGCAGCACACGCAGAATGGAGGCAGAATCCAACAGGATGGTGGTATGCCAACGGTGATTCATGGTATACAGGCTGGAAACAAATAGACGGGAAATGGTATTATTTTAAGAAAGATGGGTACATGGCTCATAATTGCTTTATAAGCAATAAATATCATTTAAACAGTTATGGAGTATGGGATTCAACTATTCAAGGCTTTACAATACAACTTCCTTCAAATTGGATTAAAACAACGGATTCAGCTGACAGAACTTATTATAAAATAGATGATGTTGGAACAAGCGTGGATGAATTGATTAGCATTTTACAAGGTAAATCACAAAAAGATTGCATGGATGAACTTACTAATAACTTAAAAAGTATGGCTGGTGTTGATAATCTTACTGTATCAAATAAGACATTTAATGGTAAATCAGCACAAGTAGTTGATTATAAACATAATAATTCTACGTTAAATAAAGTATTTCAAATACATCAGGTAATTTTCTTTAACAATAATGAATCATATATTTTTACTATTGTAGCAGCTAATGAAATTTCAAGCGAAAATATGAACGCCTTTAATAATTTTTTAAATACTATTAAGTATTAAAAAACATAGGACTAGCAGTAAAAAAGGAAGAGATATTTTCCGTTTTTACTGCTATATAAGTTAGAAGCAAAAATATATTTTGATTCAGATAAACTTGATGTTATAGGAGCAAGTGGAATTGCCCGTACTTTTATGTTAGCAGGACAATTTGGTCAAAGGCTAATAGCAAGTGAACCTATTGATGGATATCTTAAAGACAATACAGTTGAAAATGGAAGATTGAAAGATGTTTCAAAATATAATCCTTTCATTGAATATGAGATGAAAGTAACTTCAATGAATATGGAGCGTTTTGCTCAATTCCAATTTCAGGGGCATAATATATCTATGATGAACGGCTATTTTGATACTCAAAATCCAGAATTAACAATACATAAAGGAGAATATGTTGAAAAATTTGATAATCTTGTTGCTATAGCAGAGGCAAAAAATACTAATAAGTTTGTATTGAATTTTTGGGTTGAAGATTTAGAAAAAGAGCGCAACAGAATAATAAATCTAAATATTAGCGAACTAGCGACTAAGATTAAATATGTTAACAATGTGATACCATACTATTATTTTCAAGTTGCAGACCCAGATGATAATGTTATAGAGATTACAGGTGAATACACATCTAAAAACGAGGAATTTAATGAGTGAAGATATTAATTACAAATTCTAACTTAAGATTAAATGGTGTTGATAATAAATTAGAGGATTTAGGAGGGAGAAATATTAGGTGGATGGGGTGTCAAAATTAATATTAAATAGATTAGAAGATATTGAATAAATTTGATATAATATTAGTTAATGGAATTTTTATTATATAAGTATTACGTCTAAGATTAAAACTTTTTAAAAAAGTATATTTATTATTTTAAAGAAGCATAGGAGAGAAAGATGAGAATAGTAGAAAAAATATATAAGTATATACCAGAGTATGCTATTAAGCCATTAACTCTATGTGTAGCTTTTAATTTTACAGTATATTCAGGAGCTCGTTTACTAAATAAGCATAGCATTTTTCATAATTTAACATCATATTATGATGATAGGATACCAGTTGTTCCGATATTTACTTTAATATATTTTGGGAGTTATTTATTTTGGATTGCTAATTATATATTAATTAGTAATATAGATAAAGATCATTGTTACCGGTTCTTGATAGCAGATTTGTTAGGAAAATTAATATGTGGTATTATTTATTTAAAATTTCCAACAACTAATATTAGACCTGACATCACTACCTTAGGCATTTTTCCAGATATGCTTAGATTTCTATATGATATAGATGCAGCAGACAATCTTTTCCCATCAATTCACTGTTTGGTTAGCTGGTATTGTTTTGCTGGACTTAGAAATTGTAAATCCATACCTGCATGGTATCGCTATTTCTCTTTATTTATGGCGGTGATGATATGTATTTCAACATTAACAACAAAACAGCATGTTATAATAGATGTTTTTGGAGGTATTATGTTAGCAGAATTAACTTGGCAGTTATCTTTGCACATGCAGCTGTATAAAACATTTAAATTTATTAATCAGGAGGTATAAATGAAAGTTCTTACTGTAGTAGTACCCTGTTATAATTCAGCAGCCTATATGGATAGGGCTATAAACTCATTATTAATTGACAGCGAGGATTTGGAGATTTTGATTGTAGATGATGGCTCTAGGGATAATACTTCAATAATCGCTGATGAATATGAGAAGAGATATCCACATGTAGTACGCGCAATACACAAGGAAAATGGTGGTCATGGTGATGCCATAAATACAGGTTTGAATCATTCAAGCGGTATGTATTTTAAAGTTTTGGATAGTGACGATTGGTTTGATAAAGAAAGTTTAGAAAAAGTACTTGATGTATTAAAAAATATGATTAATAATTCCAAATCATTAGATATGCTCATTGCAAATTATGTATATGAGAATGCAAATATAAATAAAGAAAAAGTAATTAACTATAAAGGGGCAATGCCAGAAGAAAAAATATTTACATGGAGTGACTTAGGATATCTTAAAAGCAGCCAGAATATATTGATGCATTCAGTAATTTATCGCACAGAGGTTCTTCGCGAGTGCGGTTTAGAGCTTCCTAAGCATACATTTTATGTTGATAATATTTTTGTGTACAAGCCGCTGCCTTATGTGAATACCATGTATTATTTAAATGTAGATCTTTATAGGTACTTTATCGGAAGAGAAGATCAATCGGTTAATGAAAAAGTGATGATTGAGCGTATTGATCAACAGATTAAAGTAACAAAGATAATTATTGATTGTTATAATCCTATGCTTATTGAGTGTAAAAAATTACGAAAGTATATGATTAAATATTTAGTAATGATGATGACAGTCAGTACAGTACTCTTACTAAGAGAAAATACTGAGGAAAGTTTAAATAAAAAAGAAGAACTTTGGAGTTATTTAAAATTAAGAAACAGACAATTGTATAAGGAAATTAATAAATATCTTTTGGGATTATGTATGAAAATTAAAGGATTAGTCGGAAGAAAGTTAATATTAGCAGGCTACTCATTATCAAGAAAGGTGTTTGGATTTAATTAGTTTTAATAGGACTTATTTATAAGATATTAGTATACTGATGAAATATTACAAGAGGTAAAATTGGGAACGGAAGAGACTTTGGCGTCAAAGTTGATAAGGAAAGAGTGATATTAATGTATGATTATTTAATTGTTGGAGCAGGACTATTCGGGTCTATATTCGCCTATGAAGCTAAACAAAGAGGAAAAACATGTTTGGTGATTGATAAAAGAAACCATATAGGTGGAAATATATATACAGAATGCATAGAAGAGATAAATGTGCACAAATATGGAGCTCATATTTTTCATACTAGTAATGAATTTGTATGGAGGTACATAAGTAAATTTGGAGAATTTAATAATTTCATAAACTCACCTTTAGCAATATATAAGGATGAACTTTATAATTTGCCATTTAATATGAATACATTTAATAAACTATGGGGAGTAAAGACTCCGAAAGAGGCAAAAAATAAGATACATAGCCAAATAAGAAATTTAAATATTAGTGAACCGAAGAATTTAGAAGAACAAGCTTTAATGCTTGTTGGAAAAGATATATATGAAAAATTAATTAAAGGTTATACTGAAAAGCAATGGGGGAGAAATGCAAAAGATTTGCCAAGTTTTATAATAAAAAGGCTCCCAGTAAGATACACCTACGATAACAATTATTTTAATGATACATATCAAGGAATTCCTAAAGGTGGATATACTTCAATCATAAATAAAATGCTAAATGGGATAGAAGTAAAATTAAATACCAACTTTTTTTTAGAATATAGAGACTTTGAGAAGACTGCCAAGAAATTAGTATTCACAGGAATGATAGATGAATTTTTTGAGTATAAGCTAGGAATATTAGATTATAGAAGCTTACTTTTCGAAACAGAAGTGTTAAGTGAGGCAAATTATCAAGGTAATGCAGTTGTAAATTACACTGAAAGAGATATACCATATACTAGAATTATTGAGCATAAACATTTTGAGTTTGGAAATCAAGATAAAACGATCATTACAAAAGAGTATCCAAAGGAATGGAAACAAGGTGACGAACCATATTATCCAATAAATGATAACAAGAATATGTCTTTATTCAATAAATATAAAGAATTAGCTCAAGGAAAGAATAATATAATATTTGGAGGAAGACTAGGAGATTATAAATATTATGATATGGATAAGGTTATTGAAGCAGCTTTGGATTGTGTTAAAAAAGAACTAGATAGCGAAAACTGATAACAAATAATATTTTTATAGAATAAATTAATTATATATAATGAAGAAGCATAAGCATTTAAATTAGAGTATTCCAGGAAGCTCAATTATAAATGCTTATGCTTTGTTATTTGAGAATATTATGGAATCAAGGTGCTTTTTAATACAGAATAATTAAGTAAAATACTATGATGTTTTGTAATAGTCATCCAAGTTAGGGTGATTTTATTTTATGTAAGAAATAAGTTAGTTGTATAACTAAATTTATCGTGTGGAAGAATACATTTATTAGTAAAGAGTCAGGAGGTGATGTTGTGAAACAAGAATATTTAGCACCAAATGAAACAATGCAGGTTCACGAAATGTTGAATTTCAAAACTATATGTATGACTACGTCAAAAATGATGGAAGGCGTAGTTTTCGATCAAGACCTAAAAGCGTTATTAGAAAAAGATGTACAACAATCTATTACTGCAATAAATGGCCTACAAAATTTACTTAAGAAAGCACCTAAAATTAGATAATAATATGTGTTGGAAATATATATAAATTCAATCGGTTAATACAGTCGTTGAAGATGACACTAAAAATTAAGGATTATAAAAAGGAGGAACGTTATGATAAATGATTATTTAGAAGTAAGAAATTCAGAAGGAATGCCTAAACTTGTTGATGCGACTATGTCATTAGGTTTTTTATTGAATGCCAAAAGTGGAGTGAGAAATTGTGCTATTGCGTTAACAGAAGCAGCAACTCCTGAAGTTAGAATATTTTTGCAAAATCAGCTAAATGACGCTATTAATCTTCATGAGGAAATATCTAATCTTATGATAAAAAAGGGATGGTTTCATCCTGTTAATTTAGAAAAGCAGTTTCAAATGGACATAGAATCATCCACAACTGCTACTCAAATTGCAGGCCTAGATCTATTTCCAGGAGATACAAGCAGAATAGGTATGTTTGCAACACAGACAAAATAATAAAGGAGGTATTAATATAATGAAGGCTGTAACATTTCAAGGCATAAAAAATGTAAAAGTTAAAGAAGTAGCAGACCCTAAGATACAAAAAGCTGATGATATTATCGTAAAACTCACAAGTACAGCAATATGCGGTTCGGATTTGCATTTGATTCATGATATGGTTCCAAACCTCCCTCAAGGTTATGTTATAGGGCATGAACCAATGGGAATTGTTGAGGAAGTTGGCCCAGAAGTTACAAAATTAAAGAAGGGTGATAGAGTTATTGTACCCTTCAATGTAAGTTGTGGAGAATGTTTTTACTGCAAACATGATTTAACTTGTATGTGCGATAATTCAAATCCAAATGGTGAAAATGGAGGCTTTTTCGGATATTCAGATACCTTTGGTGGATACCCTGGAGGGCAGGCGGAATATATGAGAGTTCCATATGCTAATTTTACTCCATTTAAAATTCCAGAGAATTCAGAAGTAGAAGACGAAAAGCTATTACTAATGTCAGATGCAATGGGTACTGCTTATTGGAGTGTAGAAAACGCAGGTGTAAAAAAAGGAAATACCGTTATTGTACTAGGCTGTGGTCCTGTAGGGTTACTCGCACAAAAGTTTTGTTGGTTGCATGGTGCAGAAAGAGTAATAGCAGTTGATTACATAGACTATCGCCTTGAGCACGCAAAAAAATATAACAAAGTAGAGACTGTTAATTTTGAGCAGCACGAAAATACTGGAGAGTATTTAAAAGAAATTACTCATGGTGGTGCAGACATAGTAATAGATTGTGTAGGTATGGATGGAAAGATGACGCCAATGGAGTTCTTAGGTTCGGGGTTAAAACTTCAAAGTGGATCTTTAGGTGGTTTTGTTATGGCTACACAAGCAGTAAGAAAAGGCGGAATGATACAAGTAACAGGAGTTTATGGAGGGAGGTACAATGCATTTCCGTTTGGAGATATAATGAATCGCAATATTAATATAAGAACAGGTCAAGCACCAGTAATTCCATATATGCCAACTCTTTATAAATTGCTTGAAGATGGTAAGGTTGATCCCAGTGACATTATTACTCATAGATTGCCATTGGATCAAGCTGAGTATGGATATGAGGTGTTTGATACAAAAACTGATGGCTGTATTAAGGTTGTTCTTAAACCATAAAGAAAGTTTAAAATTAATGAAGGAGGAAAAAAGTATGAATCAACAAGGCATTGCACCTAATGAAACTATGCAGTTGCATGAGATATTAACATTTAAAAATACTTGCTTAACAAAATCTCTGACTATGTCACCCTTAGTTTCGGATGATGAACTAAAATCTATACTGCAGCAAGAAGTAACTATATCCCAAACTCATATCGAAGAATTAAGAGATCTTATGAAAAAGTCAAATATAGCTGTATCAGAAGAAGTACAATCTTAAGTTAATTAGAAAGAAGGCGGGCTTATGAATGGATTAATAGAAAGTCTTATTGGAATGAACAAAATGACTGATCAAGTTATTGCTACTGATTTTTTAATATCTGCAAAAAGCGGCGTACAAAATTATGCTGTAGCGATAACAGAAACAACTTCACCAGAAGTAAGATTAGTATTGAAAAAGCAATTGCAAGATGCAATTGCGACTCACGAAAAAATTTTCAATTATATGATGAAGAACGGATATTATAATGCTTATGATCTTGAAGCGCAATATAAAGTGGATATGAAAACAACAGATACAACTTTAGATCTTACAAAAAACATCATGTAGAAATTCTATAAAAAATTAAGGGGGCAAAAAATTGAAACAAAACTTTTATACTGGTATGAGTTTCGAATTTATTACCCTCTTTTATTTTTAGGTCTAATATTTGTTAGATAATAAAATATGAATCGGATTGGTTTATATATTACTAAATGACCGTAATAAATTTATATAATAATTTGATTCTCTAAGCACGTGGTCAGCTAAAAGTGGAAGAATTATAGATTTAATTTTGCATGCCAAAAGCCCTTCGGTAGCCTGCGCTTTAAAATTCCTGAAATCAATAGCCTTATTTAAAGTATCTTCAGTGAGATTAGAAAAGCCTGATAATGTATTATCCATTGAAGCTGCTTCTTTTCTTAATTCTTCAAATTCTTTTCCAAAGTTATCTGCTATATTGAATAATTCTACCTCGGTAGGATCTAACATTCCTCTAATTGTAAAACCATGCTCAGACAATTTATCATCCCAGAAAGTCTCAAGGGCAAGTGCGTCCCTTTTTATATCAATCTTAATACCATTTTGCAATCTTGTTAGCAGCTCCAGAAAAACCATTGCCTCACTAAGTATATGATTTATCAATGCTGGATATAAGTTTGTGAAAAGTCTGCAACTTAAAACATCATTTTTTAATTTAGTTTTAAATTTAATAATCATTTTTGTTGCCGCAATTGAGTGACGATTTAACATGTAAACATTATCTGTGAGTCCTGAAGTATCGCTATTATTTGTATCAGTAGAAAGTGAATTTTCCAAAGAAGTTATGTTTGGATCGATATAAATTCCGGTGGCAAACTGAGTAGCTCTCTCAGCATCTAAAGTATAATTAGTAATAATTTCGCCTGTTTCTAGAATTCTAGAAGGGATTACCCCATCAGACAATGATATGGCGCGTGTAAGCAAGGTAGAGAATTCATTTTTTAAAGCATCAGCTTGACTTATTAAATCTTTATTCTTTGGTGGAATCCCAGCTTCCATAAATATAGAGTGTTCTTTCATAATTCTTAAGAAAAATAGGTTCAACTCTAAGGATTGATTAATAAATTCTTGCTTTAATAGCATTATATACTCCTAAATTAAAATATTAGTTACATCTTTATAAAATATATTCAAAATTATAAAATAAATGATTGTATGGTTAATAAATAAGTATTTAATAGGATAGTGACGAAAAAAATGATATAATTTTATTGTATTAATTACTAATTTAAAATAATTGTTAGTATGAGGTAGGGAATGGTTAAAGAGGGGTTAGAAATAGAATTTGGAGAATTGAAATTTAAGGAAATTTCAAAAGATATAGATTTTATATCTATAATTAAGGATGGCAAAGCAGAGAAATATAAGATTGTGGATACACAAGAAGAATTAAAAAAATACATATATAAACCTTTAGAAGTTGTAGAAAATAAAACAGGAATAGTTGTTACTTGTGAATGTAATAATATTTCAGGGGTTTTTTATAATGTTATATTTTTAGAGAAATTTAAGATTGACAGTTATTGTGAGCCTAAGATAGAGGAGTCTATGTACTTAAGTTTTAATAATTGTAATTTTATTGAAGATATTGAGATGCTGGGAGGAGATTATAAAAGAATAAAGTTTAATGATACTATTATAAGCCGAAATCTTTTTATGAGATTTATAAATTGTGAAAAATTAAGAGTTAACAATCTGATAATTAAAGAAAACATAATTTTAGAAGATTCGGAATTTGGAAGTTTTAGTGCCAATGCATCTAGGTTTGAAGACAATTTACTTTTTCAAGAAGTAAATATTTTAAATGATTTTATTTTAGATAAAGTAATAGGAAACAAAGATCTGGATTTTGTAGATTGTAGGTTTGAAGGATTAAGTAAATTAGAATTGGATGTAAACAGTGAATTGAATTTCTTAAAATGTTCTTTTTATAAAAAATCAGAAATAAATTTCGATGAGCTAAATGGAAAAATTAGTTTGTATAAGACTAACTTTTCAGACAAATGTTACTTAGAATATGAATTGCTAGAAAATAAAAAGTACGAGCCTTTAATTTTTAAAGACGACTTTAAAAAAACTAAATGGAATTTTCTGATTGTCTCAGATATATATAAATCCAGCGGAAGAATAGAGCAATATTTAGAAACCTTCTATTACTTTAAAAAATATGAGAGGTTAGAAAAGAAAAGTAAAAATAAAGCAAAGTTTAATTTATTGTATTATTTAATTGGGATAACTACTAAGTATTATACAAGCTGGGAAAGAACGTTATTATCTATGTTTATAATGATATCAGTATTTTTTATACTATATTGTTCTTTTCCTAATCTTCTAATGTGTAAAGATACTCCATTAAGTTCAAAGAACTTATTTATAGCAGTAATAGAAATGTGCCAGACTTCAACTTTAGATATACATTATATTATAAGTAAATTTGGTAATGCTTTTTATTTTACTATAATAACATTTACTACAGTTGGATATGGCGATATAACGCCACTTAACTGGATGAAGGTGGCAGTTGGAGTAGAGTCATTTTTAGGAATATTTTTCTCGTCAAGCTTTGTAGTATCGCTTTCAAGAAGATTTATGTGATAGATAAGTATAAATGTATTTTATGATATAAAAAGTTAATGTTAAAGGAGTTAATGTGCTATGATGATTGTAGATAATGAAAAATGTATAGGATGCGGGCTTTGTGTTAAAGATTGTTTTCCTAAGGCTATTAAAGTAGCTGACGGTAAGGCTGAGGTTAAAAATATTATGTGTATGAAATGCGGTCACTGTATTGCTGTTTGTCCAAAAGGAGCAGTATCAACTGATGAGTATAATATGGAAGATGTAAAAGAGTATAATGAAGCTGAATTTAAAATAGAGCCAGAAATGCTTTTAAATTTCATAAAATTTAGAAGGACCACAAGACAATTCATAAATAAAGATGTTGAAACAGAAAAAATACTTAAAATTGTTGAAGCAGGAAGATTTACTCAAACTGGTACCAATAGTCAAAACGTATCATACATAGTGGTAAAAGATAAAATAGAGCAGCTAAAGGAAATGGCTTTAGAAAGTCTTAAGATTAAAGGAGAAGATATTCTTAAAAATTTAAATCCAGAAACAATACCATTCAAGAGATATGCTCAAATGTGGATTAAAATGTATAATGAATATAAAGAAAATCCAAAAGTTAATGACAAGTTATTTTTTAATGCTCCAATTGTAATTCTTGCAATTTCTGATTCGCCAATAAATGCAACTTTAGCATCTTCGAATATGGAACTTATGACTAATGCTTTAGGTCTAGGAACATTTTTTAGTGGATTCTTTGCAATTGCAGCACAAGGAGATGAAGGAATAAGGAATTTACTTGGTCTTGAAGGTAAAGAAGAGATTGTAACGTGTATGGTTATAGGATATCCTAATGTAAAATATATTAGAACAGTTCCAAGAAAAGATCCTAATATCCTATGGAAGTAAAAGTTAATGTAACATATTAAATATACAGCTATTTTAGATTGATATGATTAATCTAAAATAGCTGTTTTATTAAATTACATCATTTCAAGCATTTGCTTTAATATTCTTGTTGAATTTTTAACTGCAACTGGAATGAATTTTTGATAATCCATATGTGCACCATTATTTGCGTTATCAGAAATTGACCTAATAACTACAAATGGAATTGAATTTAAGTAGCAAACTTGAGCTATGCTTGCACCTTCCATTTCACAAGAAATTGCTCCGAATTCTTTATCAAGCCATTGAATTTTTTCAATATTTGCAATAAATTGATCACCAGAGGCGATTCTACCTATAAAACTATTTAATTCAGGAATTTCTTCACATGCCTTTTTAGCTAAGGCAACCATTTCTTTATCGCATTTAAAGTCAAACGTATCAAGCCTTGGAATTTGACCTACCTTATCACCAAAAGCTGTTGTATCCATATCATGTTGCACCAAGTTTTCTGCTACAACGATATCTCCAGGATAAATTTCTTTGCCAATTCCACCTGCAACCCCAACATTAATAACTTTATCAACTTTGTATTCAGATGCTAGTATTTGGGTACAAATAGCAGAATTAACTTTACCTATGCCACAAACCACAGCTACAACAGTCTTTCCGTATAGTGTACCTTTGTGAAAAGTCATGTTAGCTTTTTCAAGTTTTTCTTCGAGAGTTAAATCCGCTAATAAAATCTCTAATTCTTCTGCCATAGCAGCAATTATTCCAATAGTCATATAAAATAATCCTCCTAAAATATTGATTTAACATAAATAATAAATATTTTGTTTATATTTAGACAAAAAACAAAATATACTGGTTAATTATGCATAATACTAATTAATATTATAATCATTACTCCGTAAATTTAATAGGTAAAATATAAAAATTATAATTATTGACTTTAAATAATGTTGTAAGTAATTAATTAAATTTAAACTATATTAATTATTAAATAAGTTACTTTACGCCTGATTTTGGGGATTTTATTATTAAGCTTTAGTTTATTTTTATGGTATAATAACAATTAACAATTGAAAGTATAAAAATAATAAGGGAAGTAATGAATATTACACATATTATTATATATGTTATGGATTAAGTGAGAAACATATAATGAACTATTATGTTGAATAAATTAAATAAGGAGAGAAAATATATGGCAGCACAACATTCTTTATCAAGAACAGAACTTTTAATAGGTAAAGATGGGTTAGACAAATTGAAGGGAAGTAAAGTTATTGTTTTTGGCGTGGGCGGAGTAGGAAGCTATACTATTGAAGCGCTTGCTAGAGCAGGAGTTGGTGAATTAATTATTGTTGATGATGATACAGTCTGTTTGACTAATTTAAATAGACAAGTACATGCTACATATAAGACGATTAGTCAGCCTAAGGTTGAAGTTATGAAAGAAAGGATATTATCTATAAACAGGGAGTGCAATGTAATAGCACATCAAATTTTTGTTACACAAGAAAATATAGCAGATATAATTCCTGATGACGTAGATTATGTTGTTGATGCTATAGATACAGTTTCGGCAAAACTTGGTTTAGTGGAATATTGCTATAAAAAAGGAATAAGGATAATGAGTTCTATGGGAACGGGGAATAAATTAGACCCTACACAATTTAAGGTTACAGATGTATTTAAAACAAAGATATGTCCGTTAGCTAAAGTTATGAGATCTGAATTGCGAAAAAGAGGAATAGAAAAATTAAAAGTTGTATATTCTGAAGAGGTGCCTATGAAACCTAACTATGATGATGTTGTTACATGTAAGACTGGGTGCGTTTGTACAGGTGGAACTAAAAAGTGTGCCATCAAGAGGCAAATACCTGGCAGCATATCTTTTGTTCCACCAGTAGCGGGAATGATAATTGGAGGCGAAGTTATAAAGGATATACTGGGCATTAATAGTTAGGTAAACTATAAAATTGCAATAAAGAACTAGGTTATTAATTGTATATTAAAGTAATTCCCACAATATGTTGGCGTAATAATAAAGTTATCAACAATATATTGTGGGTTTTGTGCATAAGTATATTACTTCGCTAAAATTTGTGGACAATATTATATTTAGGAGAGAACTATATGCAATTGAATGTAAGTGTAAAAATACAATCAGATAAATTAAATCAGTCAGAGTATCTAATTAGAGATAAAAATGATATCATAATCGGTAGATTTGCAACAATGGAGTTAAATGATACAAGTAAAACGTGTAATATTAATCTTAGATTTTATAGAGCATCTAATTATGATCTTTTGAGCGATACCTTGAAGCTCATATTAAAAGGTACCTTTAAAGATTTAAATATTTTTAAAGTTAATATTAAAACTATTGAAACAATAGATATTAATCCATTTCTAGACTTGGGATTCACACTAGAGGGAGTATTTAGTCATAATGAGTATTTTAAAGGCGAATATTTTGATGAGTTATCATTTGGGATAACTCGAATAGAGTATAACCAAATGAGTAGATATTCTTTAATAGAATTAAAAGGAAAAAACATTGTACTCAAAAATTTAAATTCAAGCAATGCAGAAGAGATACTAGAATACTACCAAAAAAATAAAAATTATTTGGCTCCTTTTGAACCTGTTAAAGATAGTGATTTTTATACGCTAGAAACTCAAAAAAAATTGCTTAATAAGAGTTATCGAGAGTTTTTGAATGGAACTCATGTTGATTTAGGGATATTTAAAGAAGAAAAGTTAATCGGAAAAATAAAAATTTCTAGAATTGTGCATGGATCTTTCAGAAATGGAACTTTGGGATACTCTATAGATGAAAATGAACAAGGTAAAGGATATATGAAGGAAAGTGTCAAACTTATACTCGATTATGCTTTTGAAGAGTGTGAGCTTCACAGAATAGAAGCGTCAGCCTTACTGGATAATAAAAGGTCAAGAGCAGTATTAACACAATGTGGATTTAAGTTGACAGGAATAAATGAAAAGTATCTTTTAATTAATGGAAAGTGGATGGATCATGCAACTTATTATATTTTAAAAGAAGAATTCAAGGGATAATTAATGCGGGGGTTAGGTAAATGTAGAGTGAAATTAAGCTTTACCTATGCTCCGTCGCAGTTTTGGATAAATTTTTTATAATGGAACTAGAGTAAAATTAAGATGCAGTTAAATAACTAGTCCTAGCGTATCAATAATAGAAAAGTAGTGAAAAAAAGAGAAAAATATAGAATTTAGTGTTTAATTTTAATATATAATAGATTATAGAATAATTACGATAAGCTTATATGTTAAGATAAAACACGTCGCTAAGAGACGTAAGCAACCACAAAGTAAATCAACAAAAACTCTTAAATATAGAGTTAAAAAGATTTTAAAAAAGTTGTTGACAAGCTTTCGACACGATGATATACTGATTAAGTCGCTTAAGGGCGACACAATAAAACAAAAAAATACAACGA
>NZ_AUUU01000212.1 GCF_002760435.1 Clostridium sp. LS | reverse complement strand
AGGCGAATAAGATTTCTTTTTTATTCTTTTTCCATACAAAACCTAATTAAACAGCTTTTTAAATAAGTTATCCACAGATTTTACTGCTTTATAAATTCCTAAAGAATAAAAAATATTGAAACCTTCGGGTTTCTTTTTTTATGCCTAATTACCTCTACAATTTACTCTCCTAACTTAAATATATTTAAATTTTATGCCTATATAACAGTATTTTAGTGCAGCTTGCATATATACTTTTGGAAATTATTTATTTATAATAAAAAAATTATAATATAGACAAGTATACAGTTAATTCACAAAAAGGGGGGTATTAAAAATGAAATTATCAAACATATTTAATAAATTTACAGTACATAAAAAACATAAGCAAACTTCTGCCCAAAATGAAAATTCTATTAAAGTTCGCAGAAATCTATTTAATTTTAATAAAGATTCAATTAGTTTTAGGGTTCTTGCAAGAGTCCTTCCGGTTGTAATAATAACGTTATTAGTGCTTACAATCTGTACTTACTATTTAGGTCAAAAAGTTCTTTATTCTAATAGTAAAGATTTTATTAATCAAATAAGTAAAATTACTGCACAAGATATTAATGATATTATGACTAATCAAATTAACTCTGTTGAAAGTTTAGCACACAATCCATTTATTGCAAGTACTAGTACTCCGCTAGACGATAAATTGAAAATTTTATTAAAAGAAAAAGAATTTAAACAATATTCAAATATGGGAATTGCAACGCCTGATGGAAAGTTAACATTAATAAATGGTGATGTTATGGATATAAAGGATACAGATTATTTTAAATCTGCAGAAAATGGAATTTCATATATTTCAGAACCCTTTATTAATAATTCAAAGAGCAGCGTAAATAAAAGTTATGTAATTGCAATATCAGCTCCTATCCAAGACGATCACAATCATATTAATGTGCTTGTTGCTTTTAAATCTGGTGATGATATATCTAATCTAAGTAAGAAAATATCATTTTTAAATTCAGGCAAAGCTTTTGTTGTTAATGCAAATGGTAAACTTCTAGGCTATTCTAACAATTCTTATGTACAACAAGGAATGAATGTCACTGATTTAATTACAAATATCGATGGATCAAAAGCCGATGACTTAATCAGTTCCATTTCCTCTGGGAAAAGCGGTGCTCAAGATGTTATTTGCGAAGGTAAAGAACAAATATTGTCTTATTCCATAGTGCCAACTACAGGATGGTGTGTAATAGCTGCGGTGGATAAGATGGATTTATTAAGTTCCTTTAATAATTTAAAGGTAGTTAATATTGTTATGGGAATTATTAGTCTAATCTTAATATCACTAACCTTAATATATGTAGTATCCAAAATTTCTAAAAACATTTTATATGTAGTAGATATAATGAAAAGTTTTGCTTCTGGTGATTTTTCAAAAAAAATAGATACTAAGTATTTTAAGAAAAAATCCGAAACAGGAATTATGTGCAAATCTCTTGTCGAGATTCAAAAATCCCTTAACAAAAATATTGATGCAATTGAGTTAAACTCATCACACCTTAGTAATGAATCAAAAGGGCTTTTATCTATTTCTGAAGAACTATCATCACTTATCGAAACTATAGTTCAAGCCATTAGTAATATATCAGAAGGAATTATGAATCAATCTAATAGTTTAACCAGCAGTACAAATAATCTAAATGAGTTCGGAAACAAGATTTCAATACTTACTGACAAAGTTAATGATGTTACTATAGCTTCCGCTAATATTGGAGATAGATCTAAAAAAGGCAACAATGAGCTTAAATCATTAATTTCATCCATGGAGCTTCTTAACACCAATTTTGATAAATTTAATTCTTCATTAAACTTAATGACAACAGATATTAAAGAAGTTAATGAAATGACTAATTTAATTAATGATATAGCAGAACAAACCAATTTACTTGCTCTAAATGCAGCAATAGAGGCCGCTAGAGCTGGCGAAGCTGGAAAGGGATTTGCTGTTGTTGCAGATGAAATAAGAAAGCTTGCAGAAATGAGTAAAACCTCTGCACAAAGTATCTATTCTATAGTATCCAAAGTTATAAAAAATACTGATGATATAGCAATTAACACAGATAACATTACTCATGATGTCAAGAATCAAACGCTTACTGTCAATAATACAATTGCTGTTTTTAAAGAAATTTCTAAGGCCATTGAGGAAATGATTCCGAATATGGACTCAATTGCTGAAGATTTTGTTAAATTAAATGCAGAAAAAGATTCTTTAGTAACTAACATTTCTGAAATTTCCTATGTATCTGAGCAAATTTCAGCAACTACCCAAGAAATTTATGCTTCATCAGAAGAACTAAGCTCAGCAAGTTCAGAAGTAGCAAATTCAGCAAAAAAAGTTAGTAACTCATCAATCGAATTAAACGAAAGTTTCAATCAATTCACGTTTTAAATATAATATGGGACATTTTAACTAGACTTATGTGATAGCTTACCGAAATAATAAATATTTTTATTACGAAAAACTATGAAAATATCGCTGA
>NZ_AUUU01000211.1 GCF_002760435.1 Clostridium sp. LS | reverse complement strand
TTCGGGTAATCTTTTTCCTATTACTCTAAATTCTTCTCTATCATTTTGTTTCATCCCAACATATAAATAAGTATCTATAATACCGTTCGATTTCTTTAAGAAATCTATTATTTCAATTTTTTCAAAAGTTCCTTTTTTATAATTTTCTTTATAAAGTGCAGTATTATATTTAATTTTACTAAGAAAAAATGCAGATTTCTTTTCAAGCATTTTAAAACATTTCTTATCGAAATATCCTAAATCCACTAGTAGAAGTTCATTAGTGCTAATTTTATCCACTAAAGTTTTCATATATGAATTATCATTTGCTGTTCCATCTTCAAATTCAAATGTTTCAAGCTGCTTACTTTTGAAACTATATACTGTTTGTATCTTCATTTCAGATGCAGACTTATCTTCTGAAAAACCTTTATAAGAATCTCTTAGTGAGTCATTTAGCTGAATTAAGCTACTATCACAAATTTTTATATCATTGAATACTTTAAATATTTTAATATGATTGTGCTTAACAGTCTTAATTATTTTATCTTCAATAATATTTGTAAGAATACTTTTTAAAAAGTTTGAACCTGACTTTAGTTTATTTTCTATAGCTTGCCTAGATACTTTCAAATTAGGATTTATATCTTCACAGAAATTTGCTATATTTCTTAATGATGGATTCTCAAGACTATAAATTCCAAAAGTAAATGCTTTAAAAAATGTAAATCCATCCAGTTTACTATTCCTTTGTGTAAATCCAGTAGTTACGGCGGTTTTTGTTATTAATCTTTTTGAAAAAAGATTAATAATTTTTTTAATTTTATCCATACTATTTAATGAATTTAAATCAATTTTCATTAAAAGTCATTCCTTTCTTTTTTGTGTTTACTATTAGGAATGACTTTTTTTATTATTTTTATAACTGTAAACATATGCTTTTACTGTTAAAATACTCATTAACTTTACGCGCATG
>NZ_AUUU01000210.1 GCF_002760435.1 Clostridium sp. LS | reverse complement strand
TCAGTTTCATCAATTGTTGATACTGGAGTTCCACCTGTTACAGGTGTTGCAACTGTGATAGCTGCTCCTGTAGTAACTGTTACAGCTGCTCCTGTAGTATCACTAGTAAGAGTTATATTTCTAAATTCTGATGCTCCATTCCATACATTTAATCCAAATTTTCCAGTTGTATAATAATCTTGAGTTACGTCACATACCTTTTGACCATTTATCCAGTAAATAATGTGATTTCCATTTAACTCTAATTTCAAATGGTATCTATTATATTGCGCTTCTGGAACATCGCCCTCTGCACCTGCAAATGCAACCTCTTTCATACCACCATTTCCATCTGGAACCTGTGCAAATAACCTATAGTGACCCCATTTTCCAACATTAGCTATAATTCCTCCATCTCCAAAGTAATTATTGCCTTGAGCAAGTAGCACAACTCCTGCTACATCACCATTTGCTGGACGTGTATTATGCCAATCTCCTAGCATTTTAGAGTCCACATCTAAAGTATAAGTTCCTTGACTTGTATCTATATTCTGGTCTGAAATTGCGAAACCATTATTGTTTTTACCACCATCTACCACATAACTATCACCAGAAACATGTAAGTCTTCTGGTGTAGCATTAAAAGTTAAGCCTGAACCCGCAATGCTTGTCCCAGTACTTGGATCATTATTGCTAAATGTTACATTTTTATATGGTGTTGCTCCACCAAAAACATTTAATCCAAATCTTCCTGTAGTAAAATAGTTTTGATTAGTATCACAAACTAATTCGTTATTAATCCAATATTTAATATGCCCATCACTAACTTCTGCTTTCAATTTATATATGCTATCATCAGTCTTTGGAACTATCCCACTATTTAAATCGCTGACTTGTGGATTTCCATTTGCATCAAGCCCTGTGAAGACAAACACTCTATATTCGCCATTTTTATTTATATTAGCTATTATAGAACCTTCCTTTGGATTTGCACTTTTTGATAATAATACAAGGCCTGCAGTACTTCCATCTGACACATCTGCATCTGCTTTCAAAGTAGAAACCTTTCCACTTACATTAGTTTCTTGTGCCACAGCAAAGCCATCACCCGAACTACTTCCTGTATAACTGTCATCTTTTACATACCAATCTCCAGTAGTTTCAAAATTAGTTAAGTCATTTATTATACTGCCTGGATTGCTGTCATACACACTTATATTAATTGTTTTGCTTGATTTTTGATCTTTTGATGTAGCGGTTAAATTTGTATTTCCAACGCCTTTTGTTTTAAAAGTAGTTTTTCCATCATCTTGATTTACAATTTCTAAAACATTAGAATCAAATTTCCAAGTAACACCTTGTTCTGCTGTTTCCGGAACTGTAGCTGTATAAATAGTAAATTCATCTCCTACTTTCTTACCCAAATTTCCTTCACTCAATGACACTAACACTGAATCTTTACCATCACTTTCATTATTCCAAATACTGCTTAAAGGATAATATTGAATTGTAGCTGTTGAAGTTCCACCAACAGAATATACTTCAATGCCGTTACTAGAACGATTAGGGAAAATTTGTGCTGACCCAGTTACTTCACCATTATTTCCATACACTTCTACTGAAGCTGAATCTACAAAAATGTGTAATTGAATTTTACCATCAGCTGTTTTACTCATTGATTGACTATAAGCTTGTAAAAATTTATCTGCACTTGGTGACTTTCCTGATTTTGAACGATCAAGTGTTACTTCTCCAGTTTGAGTATTATATTTAACTATAGTTTCCTGATCTGCAGATTTTCCAACTCTTAATTTAAATCCAACTTCTGTTGTAGACGCATCAGGTGTGAACTCTGCTACAATTTCGTATTGGCTTCCTGATAAACCGCTCATAATATTAGGCTGATTAGGAGAAATTGTGACATTGTCAAAAGTTGTAGGTGATTTACGTAAAGTTTTATATTCGTCAATCGGTTGCTGTATTAAACGAATTCCTGCATCTGTATTAATCAATTTCACTTCGGTTTGTAAATCAAATGACCCATTAAACGTCTTTGTTATTGATGCTACATTATTACAGTAATCCCAGTTATTCATCCAATTAATCATAATTCTTCTTCCATCTGGTGTACCGTTTTCACCTGTACCATAATAAGTTTGTGCTGCATATGAATCTTTAGCAAAATTCATAGGTAAATGGTCATTACTATCAGGAACAAACTTCCAAACCCCATCTACTTGTTTAAAATCTCCAACTCTATAATATCTTCCACCTTCACTTAATACCCACTTATATGTTCCCGTATTTCCAACCTCTAGCTTATAAAAATCTGGGCACTCAGTAGTAATACTTGAATCCATACCTTCTGGATGCCAATCTTTTAAATTATCTGACGAGAAAAATCTTAGTGGTCCTCCTGCTACTACCATAAACCATTTTCCAGCTTCTTCATTATAGAATACTTTAGGGTCTCTAAATGCTGAATTGTTTAATGGATCAGCATCTGATGCTATTACAGGATTACCTTCATACTTAGTCCATGTTCTTCCATTATCCTTACTATAAGCAATACTTTGTTTTTGTCTTTCTGCACCGTTATCCATATAATCTTGAGTATAAATCGCGACTAATCCTCCGCCTGCAATTCCATCAAAGAAGCCAGTAGTATTATCCTTATCTATAACTGCTGATCCTGAATAAATTGTTCCACCATCGTCTGGTGCTAAAGCAATAGGTAACTCTGTCCAATGAATCAAATCTTTACTAACAGCATGTCCCCAATGCATTGGTCCCCATACTGAGGCATCTGGGTTATACTGATAGAATAAATGATATTCTCCATTAAAGTAAACCATTCCATTCGGGTCATTTGCCCAAGCTTTAGCCGGAGAATAGTGATATTGTTCACGATAATCTTCCAAATAATTAACTGCAACACCAGTAGTACTGTTTCCTCCGCCAGCATTGCTGCTTCCTCCACCGGTATTACTGCTTCCTCCGCCAGCATTACCGCTTCCTCCACCATTATTACCACTACTTACATTATTGTTACTGCCACTACTACTATGATTGCTACTACTTGAACTATGTTGTTGACTAGTCGTTGTTGTGCTTGATCCATTGTTATTTTTATCTGAATTATTTGTATCAGTAACTCCAACTCCATTTGAGTTAAATGCTTTAGATATTGGTGGTATATCTTTTCCTACAGCTTCTCCAGTTAGCGCAAATGCATAGGTCTTCCCACTTATTGTTACATTTCCTACTTGCATAGCTCCTGATGCAACATCTAAGTAATAAATCTTATCATCTACTTTAACTACGCCAGTTTGCATTGCTCCTGATGCTGCTGCAAAATA
>NZ_AUUU01000209.1 GCF_002760435.1 Clostridium sp. LS | reverse complement strand
TGAAAGGAGATAAAAATGATACAAGATTATTTGATTATTGGAATTTTTCTTATAGCTTCATTCATATTTGGAATGATTGTTTTGTTAACTGCTTCATTTGTAAGACCTAAGAAACCAAATAAAGAAAAGTTATCTACTTATGAGTGTGGTGTTGAGACGAAAGGTTCAACTTGGATTAGATTTAAGGTCAGTTACTTTATGTATGGATTAGTATTTCTACTCTTTGATGTTGAAACAGTATTTTTATTACCATGGGCAGTAAAGTTTAAATCATTAGGCTTATTTGCACTTTTTGAGATGGTTATTTTCATAGGGATCTTAATAGTTGGCTTATGGTATGCGTGGAAAGAGGGGGCATTAGAGTGGAAATAAATTTTAAACAAGATAAAGATCTTCAAGAACAAATAGAAAAAAATATTATTTTAACAAAGTTGGATGATGCATTAAATTTTTGTCGTGCCCATTCTTTTTGGCCTCTAACATTTGGATTAGCATGTTGTGCGATTGAAATGATGGCAGCTGGAGGTGCTCGTTATGACATTGCACGTTTTGGTTATGAAGTCTTCCGTGCTTCACCAAGGCAAGCAGATTTAATGATTGTTGCAGGTACAGTTACCGAGAAAATGGCACCTGTAGTTAAAAAAATCTATGATCAAATGCCAGAACCTAAATGGGTAATTGCTATGGGGAGCTGTGCAACTAGTGGGGGGCCATTTGTAGACTCCTATAATGTTGTTCCAGGTGCTGACACATTTTTACCTGTAGATGTTTATATTCCAGGATGTCCTCCACGTCCAGAAGCATTAATTCATGGTCTTTTAACATTAAAAGAAAAAATTATTCATCCGAAAGAGGTGGGCAGAAGTGAGTAAAACTAGCGAAAATTTGATTTCAGAATTAAAAGCAGAATATAAGCAAGATATTGAAGTTATAGAAAATATACAGATTGCTATCCATATAGAATTAAATATTTTTATGGATGTTATAAAAAAGGTAAAAGATTATGGGTTTAATTTTTTAGTTGATTTAACAGCTATTGAGGAAGAAAGATTAAGCTGTGTTTATCATTTTATGTCATTAGTAACCCATGAATTAATTAGAATTAAGGTAAAACTTGATGAGAAACTTGAAATTCCTTCATTGACTAAATACTGGCTTGCCGCAAATGTGCAAGAAAGAGAAGTTTATGATTTATTTGGAATTAATTTTATTGGTCATCCAGATTTAAAAAGGATATTGTGCCCGGATGATTTTGTAGGTCATCCATTACGAAAAGATTTTAAGGTAGAAAAGAGAAGGTAGAAAGGAGGAGGTTTAATTATGGAACATAATAAAGATTTACACACAGAAGAAATGACTTTAAATTTTGGGCCTCAGCATCCTAGTACTCATGGTGTATATAGAGCAATTTTTACATTAGACGGTGAGCATATTGTTAATATAGAGAATGTCATAGGTTACTTGCATAGAGGCATGGAAAAGTTAGCTGAATCCAGGACTTATACTCAATTTATACCTTACACTGATAGATTGGATTATTTATCTGGGATGTTAAATGAATTAGGTTATGTTCAAGCAGTTGAAAATCTTATGGGAATTGAGATTCCAGAAAGAGCACAGTATCTTCGTATAATCATGGCTGAACTTCAGAGAATTGCAAGTCACCAAGTTTTTTTAGGGAGTATGGCACTTGATCTAAATGGGCATACACCTTGGATGTATTTTTTTAGAGATAGAGAAAAAATTCTTGATTTATTTGAAATGGTTTGTGGCTCTAGAATGACAACAAATTATATGCGTATTGGAGGAGTAAGCTATGATCTTCCTGAGGAATTTATCCCAAATTTAAGAAAGTTTCTTGATGATATGGATAAAAGCTTTATAGAATATGAACGCATCATTACTGGTAATGAAATATTTGAAGCTAGAACTAAAGGTGTTGGAATAATTAGTGGAGAAAAAGCTTTAGCATATGGTTTAACAGGTCCAAACCTTAGGGCTTCTGGCATTGATCTAGATTTAAGGCGTGATGTTCCATACGGTATTTATGAGCGTTTTAAGTTTAAAGTAATTGTAGGAAAAGATGGTGACTGTTACGAAAGATGGATAATGCGTATTGGCGAGATGGAAGAGAGTATCAAAATAATTAAGCAGGCATTGGAACAAATTGAAGAGGGACCAGTTTTAGCTAAAGTTCCTAGGATGATAAAACCACCACAAGGAGAGATCTATCACCAAATTGAAGGATCTAAAGGTGCTCTTGGTTATTATCTGATAAGTGATGGGTCTGATAAACCTTATCGACTCCACATTCATGGGCCATCTTTTGTTAATATTGGTGCTTTTCCTGAAATGGCTAAAGAAAGTACAATTCAGGACGCAGTTGCAATACTCGCATCACTTGATCCTATATTAGGCGAAATTGATCGGTAATTGGGGAGGTAAAAATGGAGAATATATTTATAAATATATCCGATTGGATAAAAGGGCTTACTTCTATATTAGGAATGCCAAATACTTTAGTAAATATAATTATGAGCTTAGTTTATTTTATCGGTATAGTAGCTTTTGTTTTATTAAATGCTATGTATTTGATTTATTTAGAAAGAAAATTTTGTGGCTATTTGCAACAACGTCTTGGACCAAATAGATTTGGACCAAGGGGAATATTTCAGAGTGTAGCTGATGTTGTTAAACTTCTCGGTAAAGAAGATATTATTCCAAAGAAAACGGATAAATTAGTCTTTGTAATGGCATC
>NZ_AUUU01000027.1 GCF_002760435.1 Clostridium sp. LS | reverse complement strand
CAAGTAACTAAAGTCTTATCTTCTTCAATATATGTATACATTGTATCAGGCCAATGTAGATTTGGTAATATCATAAAGCGTAAAGTCTTATCACCAAGTTCTAAAGTTTCATTTTCTTTTACAATTATTCCATTGAAATCACGATTCACTATATTCTTTAAGAAGCCTATTGCAACTTGAGTTCCAACAATTTTAACATCTGGATTCATTTCAATAAGCTTTTCTATACTTCCTGCATGGTCTGGTTCAGTGTGGTTTACAACTATATAATCAATATCCTTAACATCAATTATTTTGCTTAACGCATTTAAATATTCGTCAAAAAATTTAGCTTTTGCAGTTTCAAATAATACTGTCTTTTCATTTGTTTTAAGTAAATAAGAATTATAAGAAGTCCCAAATTCTGTTTCCATAATAATATCGAATACTCTTAAGTTTTTATCTAATACTCCGGTCCAATATAAATTCTTTTTCAGCTCTAATATTTCCATTAAAATCCCTCCTAGTATATTTAATCTACCTGAAGATATTATACAACTTTTTTAGCATAAATAGGTTAAAATTTTCACAAAAAATTTCATACTCTCATTATTTATCCCCTATTGTTATTAAACAACTCTTTTAATTCCCTTGTAGCTTCAGCAATATCTTTTTGTGCAATAATCGCAGACACTATTGCAAGGCCATCAATTCCAAAACCTTGAAAATCCTTAATTCTATCTTTATTTATACCACCAATTACTACTATAGGTATTGATACATTTTCTCTTATTTTTTTTAACTCTTCCATACTAGTTGGATTTGCATCTTTCTTCGTCCCTGTTGCATACATGGCTCCAACCCCTATATAGTCTGCTCCATCTTCTTGTGCTTTAAGTGCTTGTTTTAATGATCCAGTTGAAACTCCTATAATCTTATCTTCACCTATTATCTTTCTCACAATTGCTGCCGGCATATCACTTTGCCCTACGTGTACTCCTGCAGCATCAACTGCTAGTGCAATATCTAGTCTATCATTTATTATTAATGGAACATTACGTTTATCAGTAATTTCTTTTACTTTTACAGCAGTATTATAAAAATCTAGAGATGAACAGTCCTTTTCTCTTAACTGAACTAATGTACATCCTCCAAGAATTGCCTGTTCTACAGCTTCTTCTAAAGTTTCTGTACTCATTAAATCCCTATCTGTTACAAGGTAAATACTATAATCTATTTTAGGTTTCATAAAATTTGCCTCCTAATTTTATTTTTATCTATAAATTAATTTTTATTATTTTTTCTCTCTAACCATATGCATTATAAAAAATTAGACACATATCTGTTAACTCTACCTACTATTGTAACAAATATGCATCTAATTTTCACTTGCTGGCTTATAATTCTTTGGCCTTAGCCATATTATTAATTACTTCTGAATTCAAATTGCTAATAGCATCTATAATGGCAATATGGAAACTTCCTGTTCCAACTTGCCCTGCTTTGTCAAAAGCAATTTCCCCCGCTATTCCCATTGAAATAATTCCTGATACGGCTCCTAGAAAATAATCTGAACCAGCTCCGCAAAATGCTCCAACCAATGAAGTTGTCATGCAGCCTGTTCCAGTTACATTTGATAACATTTTAGTACCATTTTCAAGTATTGCAACTCTTTTTCCATCAGATATAATATCTGTAGCTCCAGTAATTGCTACAGTACAATTTAGCTTATTAGCTAAGCTTTTTGCTACATTAATACCTTCATCACTACCTGTTTTTGCATCACTTTCAGATGCATCAACACCCTTAGTTGTTGATTCTAGTCCACTGATAAATTTAATTTCAGACATATTTCCGCGAATTACACTTACCTTTACTTCATCCAATATCTTTTTAGTTGTTGAATTTCTAAATTCTGATGCTCCAGCACCTACTGGATCAAATACAACTGGAATATTTAACTCATTTGCTTTCTTTCCTGAAGCAATCATAGATTCAACAGTTCTTTCATTTAATGTTCCAATATTTATTACAAGCGCAGATGAAATTTTTGTAATATCAGCTGCTTCCTTAATATCATCAGCCATAATTGGAGATGCACCTATTGCAAGCAAAATATTTGCACAATCATTTACTGTAACATAATTTGTTATATTATGTACAAGAGGTTTCTTATTTCTAACTTCATCTAATAGGTTTCCTATTTTAATTGATATTTCATTACTCATAAATATTTCCAGCAAGAATTGTTTCTTTCTATTCTTACCAGAACCTCCTTTCAAAAGTAAAATTTTTATATTTTCTCCTTAAATAACTCATTGTTAACTATAACATTGATTATCTGTTAAATTATATTTTGATATTACACTATAATGGAAAGAAATGATACTCTTTTGTACAGTGTTACATTGAAAATATGGCTGTAGGCATTTCTTCATTATAAGTTGTTCCATCTAAGCTTGTAATAAGCTTGACTTAGGAACATGCTTAGATGGTGCAACTTATAATGTTAAAAATCCACAGCCATATTTTCTAGTAACCGAAACAACAGAGTATCATTTCTTTCGGTTAATCATATCATGATTGTAATTTGCACAAATCTTATTTTTGATCAAAAAGTTCTACTTTGTCGCCATTTAGAATTCTGTTTGTTGTTCTTACTGCACACATTTTTCCACACATTGAACAGCTATGCATATCTTCTGGCGGCACACTTTCAAAATATTCTCTTGCCTTTTTTCCATCTATAGCAATCTTGAACATCTCTTCCCAATCAAGTTTTTGACGAGCATCTGCCATTGCATTATCTCTATCTCTTGCACCTGGAAGTCCATTAGCTATGTCTGCTGCATGAGCTGCAATCTTTGATGCAATAATTCCCTCTCTAACATCTGATAAATCAGGTAATCTTAAATGTTCAGCTGGTGTTACATAGCAAAGGAAGTTTGCTCCATGAGTAGCTGCAATAGCTCCACCGATAGCTGAAGTTATGTGATCATATCCTGGCGCAATATCAGTTACAAGAGGTCCAAGTACATAGAATGGTGCACCATGGCATAATCTTTTTTCAATTTGCATATTAGCTGCAATTTCGTTCATAGCCATATGTCCTGGTCCTTCAATCATAACTTGAACATCTTTAGCCCAAGCTCTCTTTGTTAATAGACCCAATTCAATAAGTTCAGTAATTTGACCTGCATCAGTTGAATCATCTAAACAACCTGGTCTCATTGCATCTCCAAGACTAATTGTTACATCATATTCTCTAAGAATTTCAAGCAATTCATCATAATATTCATAAAATGGATTTTCATTGCCTGTCATTTCCATCCAAGCAAATAATAGAGATCCTCCTCTAGATACTATATTTAATCTTCTCTTATCTTCCTTAAATAATGCAACAGTTCTTTTATTAATTCCAGCGTGAATAGTAACAAAATCAACTCCTGCTTTAGCATGAGCCAAAACTACATCGAGAAAATCCTTAGCTTTTATATCTAAAAGATCTTTTTCAAGATATCCAATAGCATCATACATTGGAACTGTACCTATCATAGCTGGAGAATAATCAATAAGCTTTTCTCTGAATTCTTGAGTCTTTCCATAGTTACTTAAATCCATTATAGCCTCAGCACCAAAATCTATTGCCATTTTTACTTTTTCCATTTCTCTGCAATAGTCAACCGAATCTCCTGAAATACCTAAGTTTACATTTATCTTTGTTCTTAATCCATCGCCAATCCCCTCTGGACTAAGTGATTTATGATTAATATTAGCTGGAATAGCAACTTTACCTTCTGCTACAAGCTTCATTAACTTTTCTTCTGAAATTCTCTCTTTTTCAGCTACTATTTTCATCTCTTTAGTAACTATACCTTTTTTAGCTGCTTCCATTTGTGTTTTATAATTCATTTTCCTCTATCTCCTTTATCGCACTCTTATTTAATACACTTTGATAATTACAAACTTTTCTGATATTATAATTTTAAAAATCCCGCAAGGATTTTCTCCTAAACTGTTAACTGAATTTCGCTTTCTTATAAAGCTCATAAAAATGATTAGTTGGTCCTACACCTTTTCCAAGCTCAAATCCATGTTCAATAGCACAGGTTATATACTTTTTCCCACTTCTCACTGCTTCTTCAATAGTCATATTTTTAGCTAGGTTTGCAGCTATAGTAGATGATAAAGTACATCCAGTTCCATGAGTATGCTTAGTATTAATCCTTTCTTGCTCTAAAATTACAAATTCTTTTCCATCAAATAATAAATCCGTTGCTTCACCTTCTAGATGTCCGCCTTTTACTAAAACAGCTTTTGGTCCTAGTTCTTTTAACTTTAAAGCCGCTTCTTTCATGTCTTCTAAGGTTTCTATTTTAATACCTAAAATTTCTTCTGCTTCTGGCAAATTTGGAGTGATTAATGTTGCTAATGGAAATAATTCTTTAACTAAAGTATCCTTTGCATCTCTAGATAGTAAATTGAATCCACTTTTAGAGATCATTACAGGATCTAAAACAATTACTGGTAAATCTTCAACTTTTCTTAAGGATTTTGCTATAGCTTTGATAGATTCAATTTTAGAAACCATTCCTATTTTAATTGCATCTACTCTTATATCCTCAAAAATTACATTTATTTGTGCTTCAATCATCTCTGGATCTATATCCTGAATTCCAAACACACCCATTGTATTTTGTGCAGTTACAGCGGTAATCACGCTCATACCATAAACACCATTGGCTGAAAAAGCTTTTAAATCAGCTTGAATCCCAGCTCCTCCACATGAATCAGACCCTGCAATAGTTAATGCTCTAAACATAAAATCACCTTTCTTCTTATTCTACAGTTAAATTATTTTTATATATTTCTTTCTAAACTTTATGTGTATTTTTTAAATCATTCTCATATGTCGATACTTCATTATCTACTAGTATTTTTCTTATTATTGGAACTTTTACAAAGAAATATGCTATAACAGCTCCCACGCTGCAGCTTGATATAAATGGAATCACATATGCAAAAATCGCTGCTTTTTTACCTAAAAGTATTACTGCTACGGGATATGCTAGTAATGCTCCTAATATTCCTGTTCCAATTAATTCTCCAATTACAGCTATGCTTGGTTTCTTAAATTTCTTGTAAAGAATTCCTGCAAGTAATGCACCTACCATACTTCCCGGAAAAGCCAGTAAAGTACCAGTTCCCATCATATTTCTAATAAGTGATGCAATAAATGCGTTTAAAACTGCATAAACTGGACCTAAGGTTATGGCCCCTACTACATTTACAAAGTGTTGTATTGGTGAAATTTTAGCACCTAAAATTGGTATAGAAAAAGTTCCAAAGATTACTGAAATACCAATTAACACACCACTCAATGCAATTTTTTGTGCTTTACTTTTTTCTTTCATTAAAAACCCTCCTTAAAAATTAAATAAAATTTTGTGAAATTAAATTGATTAACTTTAAAGAGTTAAATATTTTTAAGCAAAAAAAAATGTATCCAAAAGGGATACATCAATAATTATATGCACAAAAAAATATTAATATACTTCCCTACGTTGGTATTAACCAAATCAGGTTATAAGAGTCTAGGAAATCAATCTTTCCAATCTCAGCCAAAATATTAGCTCCCCTAGTTATTCAATTATAAAATTATCTTTCACAAGATAAAGCTTATACCATTAATTCTAAATCGTCAAGTATATGATAATTTATTATTTAAAATTCATTATTTAAATTAAGAAATGCAACATATGAATTAATTTGATTACTATCCATATATTGCATTAATTGTATATTATAATGTAGAAAGTGCATCTTTAATATGAGCTTTTCACTCATTAAAGATTACTTATTTTTAGCTTGTACATAGTATTTACCATATCTTTTAATTGGCTTTATTACCTCAAATCCATTAATAAATTCGCCTATGACCTGATCTTTTGCAACTTCAATTAATATAGTTTCTTTCTTTTTTTTAATTCGCTTTATCGGCACTACAGTAGTAGGTTTTTTGACTGCATTATTTTTGCTTTTAGTTGGCATTTTATCTCATACTCCTGCTAATATTATAATCCTGAAATTATTATATTAACTTTTTCTCTAAATGTGTTAATGCCAACTTATAAATTCTTTTAAATTCATAATATCTATTATTGTGGATATTATTAGTAACCACATAGCTGCAAATATTATGGTTCACATTCGGATTCCTTTGCTAAAAATAATTACCACCTAACCTCCAGATACTGACATCATAGCCCTTCTCTCTTATAACATTCATCCAAGATTTTAACGTAATTTTATCAGCATACCAGACCTCATGGTTTATATTATTTTTATCCTTATAACTAAAAAATAAACATTGACTTTCCCCATCACGTTTTACTTCCTCATTAGATTCTTTTAGTAACTTAACAGCTTGAGCCTCTGTAATAGAATTTACTTTTCCATTAGATTCCCAACTGAACCCGCCAGTTGCAATTGCAAACTCCTTCTTACCTGGTATTCTGCTCATCTTTTCTATTAAGCTTCTTATAAATTCTGGACTCGCCTTTCCTCCTGGACCACTAAAATCTCCGTGCAAATTATAGCACATTATCACATATGTTGGCCCATCTGGAAAGTTTAATTTATCAGAAGGTATATCTGGTTCTAATACAACCCTCAATTTTAGACCTTTGTCTTCAGATTTTTGATATAGCTCATTTATAAACATTATATAGTCACTCCAGAGAGGCATATCTTTTTTTATTTTTTCATAATCAATTTCTATGCCATCAAAATCATATTTAACTGCTAAATCTATAATTTTTTCAATATGACTGCTTCTTGAGTCTGGAGTACTTAATAAATCTTTTAATAAAGTCACATCTTTTTGTGAATAGTTCCCATTACTAATTTCCTTATCATTTACAATAGTAATATATTTATTATAATCATTACTCTTTGTTTTATTATAATAACTAATTAATTGCTCAGGTACTACTAAATTGCTATTAGAATCAAAATCAGCTGCAAAATACGAAACATTCTTTAAATTACTATTTAAAACTTCAATCTCATTGTCCAAATTTAAATCCCAGTATGCAGCCCATGCCGATAAACTATTTACATTCTCATCAAATACTTTTGACTCCTTACTATCAACCCTAATTTCTTTTCTACTAACATTTATATATAAAATTGAAATTATAAATATTAATAGTACTAATATTTTAATAAAAATAAATCTCTTTCTCATGATAGCACTCATTAATCACCTTAATAATCTATAGATTTTTAATAAACCAATTCACGAGTTTATTAAATGAATTCTTAACATTATACTTGATGGCTTCCAATCCTTTCAAAGAAGAATCATATAAAACCTCATTATTTATGCTAGTTACTTTAAAATTTTTAAATATTCCATCATATACATCATCTGCAATATTTCTTTGGCTATATCCATAATTTCCCCATGCAGATTCCAAGAAGATATCCCCTTTATTTTCATTGCTAACTTTTAAATCCTCTACTATTTTTTTATCATCAATAGTTAAAGTCAATTTGTTATCAATTAATGTTATATCAACTTTTTTACTGCCTGATTCCTTGATATCATATTCTTCTTTATTCTTATCACCTAAAGCTAAAGAGTATAGGTTAGTTTTAGTTCCATTTGAATTTTCAATAACATTAACAACATTGTTAACAAGTTGAATACATATGCTATTACTTGTATCCTCATTAGATCTTAAGTATATGGATTGAGAACCTATAATATTACCATTAAGCATTGTTGATATTTTTACATCTTTAACAGGTTTACTATTAGCCAGCTTAATAAGTCCTTTATCTTTTGGTAATGAAGTTAATATAATTTTATCATCTACGAACTCGGCTTGTCCACGAATTTGTTGAAAATCTCTAGCCTTGTCCGCATCTCCTATAACAAACTGAGTATCTTTTTTAGTATCATCCCAAGTTCTCATTAGCAAATGGTTTGTACTCCAATAGGCTTGTGGCTGGATTCTAGTTAAATCATAAATCGAACTATTCGGTAAATTCAATGAATAGCCTTCTCTATTAAAGTTTATGGAAAATAAGTCCTTAATCCATTTGCCATTTACTTCACTAACTTTATCATTAGTTCCAAACTTTCCTGTATTTGAATGCATCAAAACATATAACTGAGGTACATACCCTAGCTCATTATTATATATTTTTGTTAATGCTTCATAATCAGAATTAATACGTTTATTCATCTCTTCACGAGTTTCTATTGGAATACCATTTTCATCTCTAATGTAATCCATAAGGTAGTGATTATAATCTCTTTTAATTGTAGGTGCTGCCTTGGAAAATTCAACGGAATCAAGTCTTCCTAAAAAATTGGAGTATCTATCAAAAACATTTATATACTCTAATCTATATCCGTTAGTCCCCAATTCCCAAAAAGAACTGTCTTTTAAGTTTAATAAATCCTTAGGCATTAAAAACTTCGGATCATTTTTTTCAAACTTATCAGCATAGGTCAGCATAGTGGCTTTATAGTTATATTGTTCTAGTATTTTTTGTGAGAATATCGCAGTATCTCTTCTTCCGTCTTCAAATAATAGAAACAAAGCTTTGTCTGGTAATTTTTTTCCATTTTTATAATAATCTAATATATCTTGTTGGGTTATTGTTACATACCCATTATCTTTTAGTGCCTTTATTTGTTTTTCTAATGCCTCAGTACTTATTAAGGTTTCGTCTCCAGTTCTATCTACACCAAAATATGATACTGCAATAAACCCATTTTTAACATCATTAGATTCTTTTGAAATCGCGCTTGAACTATATGGTTTATACACTGAAAACGTAAATAAAGTTTTTATAATAAGTGTAAGCACTGTAATTACAATTATTCCTTCAAATATACTTCTTGCAATCTTTATTCTATCTTTTTTTCCAGGAGAAAAATCTTTATTCTTCATTTATTTTTCCTCCTTTTCTTCTTAACATATTAGACATTTTTCTTTGTTCTTTTTTTCTCTTAGCTTCTATATCACTTGGAGTCATTCGTGTTCCCCAAGTTGATTTCCAAAACGTTACCCATGCTATAGGCATTTGCCAAAGTAATACAGCCTCATAGTAAATACAAAATAACATTCCAAAAATCCAGGTAGTGCTTCTTCTAAAAAACATCTGTGCAAAACTCATCAATAATGCCATCATCAATAACCCAATAAGAAACGTAGTAGGAAATATCCTATGTACAATTGGCACGTAGAATAAATTGTATGTTACTATCACCGGTGCAGCAATAGGTACAAGCACTCCCATATAAAAGAAGCCAGCCATAAAAGGTTCCTTTTTCCACATAAACTTTCCTGCAATAATTGATTCTCTTAGCCATGATCTCTTCCATCTCATTTGCTGTTTAAGGAATACCTTATAATTATTTGGTACGACAGTAGCACAAATTGCTGTATCTTGATAACTGGTCCTATAATTCCTTAATACAAAATTAGTCATAGCTCTATCATCACCAAAGGTTGCCTTTTGACCTAAAAATCTTTGATTTAACCACTCATCCATATGATCAATAACTATCTGCTTTTTATAGCACGATAATGGTCCAGATAAACAAGTAACTGCATCAAAATAAGCTTCTGCCGCTTTCATAATTCTAAAAGCAATATAATACCTAACAGACTGCATTTTAGTTAATGCATTTGTGTAAGTATTGGCAACATCCGTCCTGCCTGCTACTCCCCCCATTTTAGGATCTTTAAAAGGTTGGACCAAATTTCTTATTGCAAAAGGATCCAAAAAACTATCTGAATCAACAAATACAACTAAATCATGCTTTGCTTCCAAAACACCTCTGCAAAGTGCATCTCTTTTACCCGAGTTTTTTTCTTGAACAAAATATTTCACCCGTCTTGGAGCATCGAACCTCTCTGCTTCCTTATTTAATTTATCTATAGTACTTTTAATTTGCTCTACAGAATTATCATTAGAATAATCATCTACAACTATTACTTCCAACTTATCAATGGGATAATCTTGGTTAATACAACTTAAAATTGTGTTCTCTATCCATTCCTCTTCATTAAAACAAGGAATGATGACTGTTACACCTGGAGTATAATCAACGTCTATAGGTATAGGCTTGTATAAAACACCAAATAAATATCTACTTAATAAGAATACAGCTGCAATAATGCTATATGTATATATGGATTTATTAAATTTATAGTATATAACACTTTCGGCACGCATTAATATTACGACTATACTTATAAATAATAATAGTAGACTCGAAGCGGCTAATAAATATCTATCTTTTTTTCTATTAGAGTACTCAGCTAAGCTGTCAATAAACTCTATGCCACATGTTATTTCACCATTTTCAGCTATAGTCTCTCTAACTTTTTTACCACTAATGTTAACATTCATTTCATACCCTTCCGGCATAGAACCAGGCAGTACTCTAAATTTTAATTTAATGTTATCAGCCTTACTTATTATATCTAATTGTTCCTTATCCTTTAATCTTAAAAGGATTCCTGTAGTTGAAACATCAACTGATTCAACGGTAAATGTATCACTATCTTTTTTGTTTTTACATATTACTTTAACATCAGTTTGCATTACATATCTTATTCCGGCCTGTTTACTCTTTATAAATAAATTAGGATCCCCATCGTATTCACCTAATACTCGTTTACCTCTGCGATCAACCGTAGTTCTTATTGATTCTTTATCAGGAACATTTGCTAACAACCTTCTATCTTTACGAGGATTTAAAAGAACATCCTCAACTTTAACTTTATTATTTTTTAATATCCCTTGTTTTACATTCATATATCGCTCCCCTAATATATATCTTATTTTTCTAAGTAATCACTTAATTTCGCAATTTTATATTTTTCTCCATACAGGCCTTTTTCATTTTTAGTTAAGAATATATCTAGCGCTTCTGCAGTATAATAAGCTTGATCATTCATATGCATTACAACTATATTACCTGTATTCTTAACTAATCCATTCTCAATATAATTAACTATTTCCTGTGCAGAAGTCTTTTCATAATCATGAGTTGTTATATTTCCGCTAATAGAATATTTATAGCCGCTTTCAAAAACAGACTCTAACCCTTGCTTACTTAAATATAGGGTAGGTGGTCTAAAATATGGTTTTAAGGAATTTAAATCTCCCACTACACTTTCCATAACATTATAAGATTTAACTAAAGATTCTTGAAGCGCTTGTACATCAGTTCCTAAAAGCTCATGATTATAATTGTGACTTCCAATGTCATTGCCGTTTATAGCAATAGTTCTAAGTAGATTTGGATTTGCATTGGATATGCCACTATTAACATCTGCATATTTTGCTATTACAAAAAAGGTTGCATGCACATTATGTTTATTTAGTACATTAAGTATTTCATTTATTTCAGGATCTCCTCCCCAGTCGTCAAAAGTAAAAAATATAACATTTTCTCCATTTGTATTAATTGTTCCTTTTTTATCAAGATAGTTTTTTTCAGTTGTGTTAAAGTTACCTAAATCTACATCACTATTTCCTATATAATTCTTTTTCATTACTTCTATTGCATCGGCTTCAGTCCTTTTTTTCATAGGAACTAAATTATCTAAAATTTTGTATCTTCCTAACTGTGTTGGTGTTTCAATGGTATTTTGTAAATTATTTAATGTTACTACTGAATATCCTAATGGCTTTAGAGTTAAATTGTAGGATTTTGTTTCCGTATCAATTTTGTTAACATAACCATTTTTAACATAATTCTTAGTTAACAACTCTATTATATTTGCAATCACATCATTGCTCTCAAACAAATTAGAATCTAATCTAAAATAAACTATATCACCCATTCTAAGTGATAGATATGATTCTGTATTAAAGTAATCTGGAACGATCTCTTCAGCAGCCATTCCTTTATATTTATTAATAATAGGGTTCTTTGTATAAGTAAATAACTCATAATTTTTTAAAGATGGTATATTCGTTACCGCGGATAAAGCTTCCCTAATTTTAGGATTTGTATATCCATATCCTGGCATATATGCATTTGTAGTTATTCCTTTATCTTTTAGTAATTTATCTACATCATAAATTTCTTTGCAGATTTCTTCCGTTGATTTATTTAATATAGCTGAACTATTCGTTATTCCTCCATTACCGATTTCATGACCTTTACTTAAGATTTTATTTATTCGCTCTGGATATTTTAGTATTTCTTCCTTTGTTACAAAGAATGTTCCCTTTGCATTCATTTTATCAAGTTTTTCTAACACTTTATCTAAACACGCTTCATTACTTAATCCTCTAAACGTATATGTTAAGGCTTTTTGAGTAGTAAAAAATCGTGAAATAACTGGTGCTTGATTTCCATTATTTTTTTCTATTAACTCTTGAAAGTTTATAGAGTCTGTATTAGACTTATTTTTTTTATTTAATTCTTTATTTGAGGTTATATTATTTTCATTTAATTTACCATTAGAGCTATTTATTTTATTTCTTGTTTTAGTATTTATACTATCTCCATCATTGTTTAGGAAATATAATGATTTATCGTATCCCTCCTCATCACTCCCAAGATCGGATACTTTAACAACAATCCTATTTTGTTCATTTATTGATTTTAAAAGCCATTCTACAATTTGTGTAATATCAATTTTCTTTTCTCCATCAATATTAATATCATTTATACTTGCTTGTTTGTCTATTGCTGGCTTTTCCTCAACTCTTTTTTTCCCATACTCACTGCTATCAAGAACTCCTTCTAATTTTATAGAAATTATTGTTCCATTTTTTAAATTTTTTAAATACTGATATGCTTGATCATAATTTTTAAAACTTTGATAACTTATATAATGATCACTATTAACAACATATTTAGTCCCTGCAGCATATGCGGCTTCTAAAATATTATCATTATAAATAGTTGAATTGCATTTTAATAAGGTTGGATCTTTACCTGTTATTGATTTTAAAATGTTGTTAGTTCTGCAAAAATCAGTTACTAAATCTTCTGACGGCAAATCCTGCATATTCTTTTTCCAGTTTAGAGTCCCGTTCCCTATTTCATGTCCATTTTTTTGAAGCATCTCTACTGTATCAGAATCCTCTGCTGCTTTAATTCCTGGTATAAAAAACGTTGCCTTAATCCCATACTTGTCTAACATTTCGGTTATTTTCTGCATAGTATCACGATCACTAATACCCTCAAAAGACAATGATACTATATTAGATAATGTATTGACATTTGTAATAACCTTTGCCTTATTACTGCTATCAAATGAGTTTAATGCTGCTCCAATTTCTTTTGAGGCATCATATGCACTCTTTTCATTTAAAATTAATTTACCTGAATTTGTCTTTATACTATAGTTTTTATATAAATAACCTCCTGCTAATATGCTTGCAAGCAAAATTATAGTAGCGATAATTTTTCTCTTCATTATTCACCTCAAATTACAAATTTATAATAAAATTCATTTATTGCTTTAATTATCCACTAAGTATTATATATTTTAAGTTTTTAAAATCAAACTTTAATTTATTTAAATTATGGAAATTACCACATATGTAAAAGGTGCCTAAAGTAAAATACTTTGAAACCCTGTGCTATTTATTAAATATTTAAATCCATATTTAAGTCACTATCTTTTGTGGCTTTTACCCCATATTATACCTTATTTTTACTTTTTCTTCAAATAAATAATGAAAATTAAGGTTATTTTAATACTTCCTACCATATACTCTGAATATATAACAATATATTTTAATTACAATGACATAATCAAGATTTTTATAATATTCTTATCCTTTTAAATTAGAAATAAACTTAAATATTTTATATTTGTTTTTATTCATCAATCTTCTCTAATTTGCCATTATATAAAATATGAGGGCATAAACCTTTTGTTTATGCCCTCAACAGTTTCCTTTTCACTATTAAATTTAAACCTATTTGATTGATCTAACAAATAAACAATCTACAAGTGATTAACTTAATTATAAATTACTCACCTAAAAACTAATTATTTTGCCTGGCTTAAGGCACTGGCTACAGCACTTATAATCCCTTTTGAACTAAAAGTAGCTCCTGAAACTGTGTCTACTGATGTTGATTGCTTTGAGATTATACTTTTTGTTATAGTTCCTTCAACTCTTTGATAAAACTTTGGAGTATCTTCATTAGATATAGTTTCTATATTAGTTATTTTTCCATTAGCTATCGTAACAGAAACTTTAGTTGTTCCTCCCCTATAACCTGTTCCAGTACCTGTATATGTTCCATCTTTATAAGTTTGTGAAGGACTATTTTCTGAATTTACACTACTTGAAATTGTATTACTATTTGCTGCTATTCCAGACTTAGTTACTGCATTTCCACCAAAATTAGTAAGACCATATATACCTAAGAATGTAGCCATTGCAACTGATCCTGTTAATTTAGCATCTAGATCTCTGCCAAGAACATTTACATTAGCATTATTTCTATAACATACTTCAGTACATTTTAAGCAATTAATACAATCTCCACCTTTAACACTATCTACCTTATAAAGCTGTAATCCCATTGAACAGTTCATTGTGCAAGCTCTACACTTACCGCAATCTGCTTTAGGTTTATTAATTTTTACTATTCCAATTTTAGATATTATAGCAAATATGGCTCCTAAAGGACATAAGTATCTGCAGAAAAATCTTTCAATAAACGCTGCACCTATTGTAATTAAGACTAAAAGAATTAATCCTATTATTAAACTTGAGAAAATTGTAGATACATCAGTTATTTGTCCAAAAGCATCCCAAGGACTTGTACTTTCTAATATTTTACTTCCCATAGTCCAAGAAATAATTATTATAAATACAAGAATCACATATTTCACATACTTAAGTGCTGAATCAACTTTTTCATCTACTTTAAATTTAGATTTAAATATTTTTTTTGATATGAAATAAACAAAATCATTATAAGCTCCAAAAGCACATAACCAACCACAAAACCATCTACCCATTACTATTGTTAAAAGCATAATCGCTGTAAATTCCACTAAACTTGGAAATGCTGCAATAAAATTAAAATTTCCATTAATAATCATTTGATATACAGTTCTTAATTCACTGAAAACCATAGAATATAGGCCTGGCATTACAAAAAATAAAACTAATTGTACTCCATGTCTTAAAATCTGCGATTTCTTCATTTTCTTAGTCATATTCATTCTCCTTCTGTAAATCTCTATATTTAGCGATAATGAATTTTTTCTGATTAACTTTCAATAGAAAGCTTATTTTCATTTCATTATCTTCTATTTTTTAATTTCTTCATTAATTGAATTATAGCAAGGCAGCCTTAATACTCCCTTAATCTAAACTGAGAATTCGCTGAGAATATGGCCGTGAACGCAAGAATTACTATATCAAGGATATAACAACTTTATTATCCATATAAAGATGTACAAAAGTGGCTGTATCAAAATTGATACAGCCACTTTTCCTGCTTGTATTATGCTGAATTTTAAAAAAATTAATATTTTAATTTTCAAATTACGTTCTTATATTCTTCATAATATTTGTTGTCATATGGTTTACCAAAAACTATTCCATTTCTTTATCTCCAGCACCACCCCGAAACAAACTTACTGTCGCTATTTTCCCCCCTCTTTTAAGAGCAGATGGTTTTATCAAACTTAACATACCTTTGCCCCCTTTTTCAGTATCCCAAACCTTCTATATATATATATTCTTATATCTTAACTCTCCAAATAACTTTTTTTAGCTGTAGTCTCTTTCTAGTTTATTATTTTGCTTGGCTCAAAGCATTTCTTATTGCCTCAATTATACCGTTACTGCTATATGTTGCGCCAGACACGGTATCTACAGAAGCTGATTGCTTTGAAATTACACTGTTTGTTATTGTTCCTATAGCTCTGTTATAATATCTTGAAGTATCTTCATTTGATATAGTACTTATACTTACTATCTTCCCGTTAGATATAGTAACAGAAATTTTAGTTGTGCCTCCAAAGCCTGATCCGCTACCAGTATAAGTTCCATCTTTATATTGGCCCTTGCTAGTTCCACTTGAACTTGTACCTCCTTGACCTGCTGTTGAGCTAGAAGATGTCCCTTTTTGATTTACCACTGGAGGCGGTGTTGCACCTGTTTGTTCTGAAACTGGCGGTGGAGTACTTTTTGAGTTTGCCACTAGCGGTGGTGTTGTTGGTTCGCCCTTAGACGCATTATCACTAGAAGCTGTACTGCTAGCATTGCTGCCTGAATCTAAAACACCTGCTTGATTTAATGCATTTCTAACTGCCCCTATTATTCCCCTTGAACTAAAAGTAGCTCCCGAAACTGTATCCACAGCTGTTGATTGGGTTGAAAGCATTTCATTTATTAGAACACCTGACGCTTTTTGGTAAAACTCTGGAGTATCCCCATAAGATAAAGTTTTAATACTAGTCATTTTTCCATTAGCTATAGTAACAGACATTTTAGTTGTTCCACCTTCAAAGCCTGTTCCAGTGCCTGTATATGTTCCATCTTTAAATTTCGAAGCTGTTACCTTAACACTATCTCCTGCATCTGATGAAGTTTTATCTTTTGAACTTGCTTCTGGAGCTGAAGCTGCTACTTGATCTTTAGTTTCATTGCTATTGTTAGAAGTATCACTGTCTGAATCAGTGTTAGATGCTTGTCTTAATGCATCCTTCACTGCACTTATTATTCCTTTAGAACTATAAGTAGCTCCTGAAACTATATCAACATCGCTTGATTGCTTTGACAGTATTTCTTTAGTTATTATTCCACATGCTCTTTCAAAATATTGATGGTCATCTCCATTTGATAAAATATCTATCTTTGATATTTTTCCATCAGCTATTGTAATAGAAACTTTAGTTGTTCCTCCATTAAAACCTTGACCGCTTCCAGTATATGTTCCATCTTTATACTTTTGTGAAGCATTAGCTGCAGTTAAATCATTTGAAGCTTCACTACTAGAAACTGCACTATCATTAGAAATTATTCCAGCCTTAGTTAATGCGTCAACCCCAAAGTTTGTAAATCCATAAACACCTAACATTGCAGCCATTGCCACAGATCCAGTTAATGCAGCATTTAGATCTTGTCCAAGTATGTTTGCATTAGCATTATTTCTTGGGCAAACTTCTGTACACTTTAAGCAGTTTATACAATCTCCGCCTTTAACTTTATCAACCTTATAAAGTTGTAATCCCATTGAACAATTTATTGTACAAGCTCTGCATTTGCCACAATCAGCTTTTGGTTTATTAATTTTTGTTATTCCAATCTTAGAAATTATTGAAAATACAGCGCCTAAAGGGCATAAATATCTACAGAAAAATCTTTCAACAAAGAATGCTCCTATGGTAATTAAAGCTAATAATACAAGTCCAATAAGAAGATTAGAAATAACAGTCGATATATTAGTTATTTGCCCAAACACATCCCAAGGACTTGTGCTTTCTAAAATATTACTTCCTATTGTCCAGGAAATAATTATTATGAATATCAATACTACATATTTTGCATATTTGAGTATAGAATCAACTTTTTCATTTACTTTAAATTTACTCTTAAATATCTTTTTGGAGATAAAATAGATCAAATCATTATAGGCTCCAAAAGCACACATCCAGCCACAAAACCATCTTCCTGCTATTATGGTTAAAAACATTACTGCTACAAATTCTACTAAACTTGGCAGTGCTTGAAGAAAATTAAAGTTTCCTTTAATAATCATTTCATATACTGTTCTTAATTCACTAAAAGTCATTGCATATAAACCTGGCAATAATAAGAACATTATTACTTGCATGCAATGTCTTAAAATCTGAGACTTTTTTATTTTCTTAGCCATATTTATTACTCCTTTTCTTACGCTATATTCCTTCAAAAAATTCACTATCTGTTAATGTAAAAATACTTTCATTAATTCCTGATGTTTTATATATCTCTTTATCTTCTGTAATAAATATTGCATCAATACCATCTATAGCTTCTATAATCTTCATAGCTTTATCAATACCAATTATGTAAACACCAGTTGATAAGCCATCTCCATCAATTGAATTATCTGATATAATAGTTGCACTTATAATTTTACTTTGTGATGGATATCCTGTTTTAGGATCAATTATATGATGAAATCTCTTTCCATCTTTCATAAAATACCTTTCGTAATTACCTGAGGTTACTATTGATTTATCTTTTACACTTAATATTCCTATGAATTCTCCCCTAGGTTTAAATGGGTTTTGAATTCCAACCTTCCAAGAGGAACCATCTTCCTTACTTCCAAGAGCAAAAATATTTCCACCCAAATCAATTAATGCACTTTTTATACCATGTTGATAAAAAATATCCCTTACTTCATCAGCTGCAAATCCCTTTGCAATTCCTCCAACGTCTAAAGCCTGATTATTATGTTTTAGCATTATTGAATTATTTTCTTCACCCAAAATAACATCATTATAATTTACAAGTTTTAATACCTTCTCTATTTGAGATTTTTCTGGAACTTTTTC
Source organism: Clostridium sp. LS (assembly GCF_002760435.1). Lineage (GTDB taxonomy): Bacteria > Bacillota > Clostridia > Clostridiales > Clostridiaceae > Clostridium. The sequence goes on along the minus strand of NZ_AUUU01000027.1, from coordinate 48,017 downwards.
TTCTTTTGTACCTATACTCCATAACTTTACTAATGGTCTTATAGTTGGATCAAAAGTACCTTCTAAGATTTCACTGTATTCTATGGCTTTTTTAACTACAAAATAGGTGTCTCTATTTACTTTCTCCCCCTTATTTCCTGCACTTAAATTAATTTTTGATATATCACTACTTTCTTTAAAGGCTGACATTCTATCGTCAATTTCGTTTAACCTTTCTAGAGCTTTGTCTATTGCTATTTGAGCTTTATTTCCACTTGCTCTTAAATTAATCAAAGTTCCAAGAGCGTAGCTGCTCTTAGCCGCTTCATGTTTTTCATATTTACCAGTCACAAATATAAAAAATAAAATAGCTATTATTATTCCAATCATCACTATGAAAATACTTACTGTACTTATAACGCTCACCTACCTAAAATATTTATGAATTTCCTTATTGCTCAGATTATAGCAAAAAAGTCTTAACGTATCCTTAGTGCAAGCTTAGAATTTGCTGAGAATTATATAAGGTTCTTCACCCAGATTCTACTTAGCAATATCTTAAACTAAAGATGCGTTGATATTTTAATCACTGGAATAAAGAAATATACAAAAAAAGATGTTACAAAATAATATAATAAATCTATTTTGTAACATCCTTTTTTTATTTATTTTAATTTTAAATATATTGAGAATGTTGTCCCAACTCCAAGCTCGCTTTCTACACTAATTTCTCCATGATTGCTATCTATTATTGATTTTACTATAGAAAGCCCTAACCCATATCCTCCTTGATCTCTAGATCTATGATAATCACTTCTGAAAAACCTATCATATATTTTATCTAAATGCTCTTTAGGTATGCCAGTTCCATTATCAGATATCTTTAAAACTGCAAAAGCTTTATTTTTGTAATCTTCAATACTTGTAGAAATTGTTATAACACCTTTTTCTTTATCAGTATGAATCACAGCATTTTGAGTTATGTTGAATATTACTTGTTTAATTTGATTTTTATTTATATATACATATATATTATCCTTCAACTTTAAATTTAAAATTCTATTTTTAGAAAGTATCTGAAGTTGAGGGATTATTTCATTTATAACATCACTTAAATTCTCTTTTTTTATTTCAATGGTAGGCTGCTGATCTAACCTAGTTAATATTAAAAGATCATTTACCAATTTTGTAAGTCTTTCGCTTTCCATTAATATACTGTTTAAAGCTAAATCTAATTTTTCCTGATTTTTTGCCGCCCCTCTTAACAATACTTCAACAAAGCCATGAATTGAGGTTAGTGGTGTACGTAATTCATGAGATGCATCAGATACAAAGCGTCTCATTTTTTCCTTGATAAACTGTTCTTTTTCAAATGATGTCTCTATTCTTTCCAGCATAATATTAAAGGATTTTGATAACCTATCAATTTCTAACTGACCATTTTCTTCCTCAAGTCTTGTATGTAGATCATTTACACTTATTCCTTCCACAGTATCAGTTATCTTATATAACGGCTTCAAGGTTCGATTAAAAATAGCGATTCCAAGTATTGTTCCAATTATGAGAATCATAATTGAAAGACTAATATGTACGTACTCTTGCCTGTCTAAAATACTTGTAATATCATCTATAGGTGTGCTCAATTGTATTAATCCTGATGGTGAATTTAAATCCCCAACCTTTATCCATGCAACCATTTGACAATTATTATTTTCATCTCTTACAATTTCATAGGTATGTTCTAAATTCCCTTGTTCATTGCAAATACTCATATACTTCTCTTTAGAAAGTACTGGTACTGGTATTTCTTCTCTTTTTCGTTCATCTGGCTCCTTAGAATCATCATCTCCATCATCATCATCTTTAGGTGTATCTATATTACTTCTTTCACCTAACAGCTTTCCATTTTTATTTATTAGAGCTACACTCATATTTTTATCCCATAAATTCTTTAAGATTTCTTTAGTATCACTTTCAGTTATATCATCCATATTTTCTTCTGACATTTTTTTAAAATCTAAATTATGAAACCTTTCATGAAGTACTTGCACCTTTGTATTATATAAATAATTTTTCATACTTATATACTGAAAAAGCCCCATTATCCCCAATAATAAAATTAATATTATGAGAAAGCGAAATAACAATTGCCATTTCAAACTTTTTACTTTAAATTTATTTCTTAATTTTTTCATTGTGCCACCATTTTATACCCAACACCGCGGACAGTTCTTATTATACTATGGTCCTTATCATCAATTTTATCTCTTAAATACCTTATGTATACCTCAACAATGTTTTCTTCTCCATTAAAATCATATCCCCATACTTTTTCAAGTATTAGTGATTTACTTAAGGCTATTCCATTGTTCATGATTAAATATTTTAGTAAGTTATACTGGGTTGGCGGCAAATCTAATATTTTTCCACAATAGGTTATTTCGTGAGCTTTATCATCTATTGTAAACTCTCCAACATTTGTTATCTGACTTAATTCTGGGAAGCTATTTCTTATCCTTGCATTAATACGAGCTAAAAGTTCTTTAAAACTAAAAGGCTTTGCCATATAATCATCAGCTCCAAGCTCTAATCCCCTTACTTTGTCATCAACATCATCTCTTGCAGTAAGCATAATTATTGATGTCTTAATTGATTTTTTAAGTCTTGAGCACACTTCATATCCGTCCATTCCAGGCAGCATAATATCTAATATTACTATATTAGGATTTATTTTATAAGCTAGTTCAATTGCTTCATTTCCAGTAAAAGCTTCATATACTAAATACCCTTCTGCTTCTAATCCCATCTTAATAAAATCCACAATACTTTTTTCGTCATCGACTATAAGAATAGTAATTTGATCTCTTATTATTAAACTCATATTAACTCCTCTTCTAAAAATAATATATCTTAAAATATATTGTAATAAACTTAATTTTATTGTTATTATATACAACTTCATCTCTCTAAACAATAATTAATGATGTTATATATTTAGACAACGCCAATCACCATATGGATAATTTCACATATTCTGGTAGCAAAAATATTCTATGGATGATATAATTTTAATAAAAATATAAAAAGGGGAATTACTATGATAAAAATAGTAGCAAAAAATACAATTAAAATTGAAGAGAAAGAAACATATATTAAATTAGCAAAAGAATTAATAGAAAAAAGTAGACAAGAAGCTGGTTGCATTTCTTATAGCTTATTTGAAGATTTAAACGATGAATCTGTACTTACCTTTATAGAAGAGTGGCAAGATCAAAAAGCAATAGATTTACATAATAATAGTGATCATTTTAAATTACTATTCCCTTTATTAGTTAATCTAAGTGTTGGAAGTTTTGAAGTAAATCTGTACAAAGAAGTATAGGAAGCAGCAAGCATAATTTTATGCTTGCTGCTTTTTACTTTCCAAAAACTTGTTCCCTAAGTCTTAATCCCTCTTTAGTTACAGCTATTCCACCTAAAGCCGTTTCTCTAAGTGATTCTGGTAAGCTTTTTCCAACCTTATACATTGCACTTACGGTATCGTCAAATGGTATTTTAGATGCAACTCCTGCCATTACCATATCAGCCATGCATAAGGCAGTTATAGCACCTTGAGCATTTCTCTTTGCACAAGGTATTTCAACAAGACCTGCTACTGGATCACATACAAGTCCTAATACATTTTTAATTACTATGGCTGCTGCATTTAAACTCATTTCTGGAGTTCCTCCCATCATTTCAACAACAGCTGCTGCTCCCATTGCAGAAGCTGAACCACATTCTGCTTGACATCCACCTTCTGCTCCTGATAATGTTGCATTCAAGCCAATAATCAGCCCTACTGCTGCAGCTGCAAATAGCCCGTTTAAAAGTCCATTCTCATCTAGATTAAGCTTTTTTCCTGCACTTAAAATTACCGCTGGCAGTATTCCACAAGATCCAGCTGTTGGGCAGGCAACTATCTTTCCCATTGATGCATTAACTTCTGATGAGGAAAGCGCCATCGCCATCGCCATATTTGTTACATCTCCCGTTAAGCTATTCCCACTCTTAACATAATTATTTATTTTAAAAGCATCTCCACCTATTAGACCGCTCACTGAATAAACTTCCTTTTCCATTCCCTCATTGGCTGCTGAAATCATAACCTTTAAATTTTTCTTCATTTTATCTATTACTTCATCTCTAGTTAATCCCCTTTGTTCCATCTCGAACCTTATAGCATATTCACTCAATGAAATATTCTTCTTACTACATATCTCTAATAATTCAACTCCATTTTTTGCAATCATATATAATCACTCTGCCTTTCGTAACTGTTAACTGATTTTAGCTGGACTAATTGAAATCACTTTATGTACTAGTTCTATATTTTTTATCTTTTTAATTAAATTATCACTTACCTTATTATCCATTTCAAAAATCATCATAGCTTCCTCACCTCTTTGATGTCTAAAAACTCTCATAAAAGCTACATTTATATTTTCACTATAAAGCACACTTGTAACTTTATTAATTACTCCTGGAACATCTTTATGTGCTACAACTAACGTTTCGTACATTCCAGTAAAATCAACTTCATTGTCATTAACTTCTAAAATCTTAATATTTCCGCCGCCAATAGATGATCCCATGACCTCGCAATAATTATCACTTATAGTACGCATAATAAATTTTACTGTATTTGGGTGGACCTCTCCTAGGTCAGCTTCTTTAAATAAAAAATTAATTTTCTTTTTCTTTGCAATATCTAGAGAATCTTTAAGCCTTTCATCGCTCGGCTCCATTCCCAAAATCCCTGCAACCAAGGCTCTATCTGTACCATGTCCTTTATATGTTTTCGCAAAAGACCCATGTAGTAGAAATGTCACCTCTGCAATCTCCTCACCTGCTATACTTCTTGCAATTCTTCCAAGCCTTGCTGCACCTGCTGTATGTGAACTTGATGGACCTATCATAATAGGTCCTAAAATATCAAAAACTCCTATACCTTTCATTATAAGAAATCTCCTCTCTAGTTTTTAATATGCATATAATTAACTTTTTCAAAATATATTCACTATTAGTTCTTCTTCATAAATCATAACATAAATTTAATTGCAACTATAATTTATCCATATATTTAATAAAAAAAAACATCACCATTATAAAAACGATGATGCCTTTGATTAAGTTCTACTTTTGATGTATACTTCTTGTCGCAACTATGTCTACGCCTGTTCCAAGTATATTTTTTATTATAACCTGACCAATTTTTATTGGAGCACTTACTATGGCTTTATTTATTTCTTCCATGCATTTAAAATTTAATCCTTTAGATATTGGAGCATTTGTTTTCACAGGAACTACCGGCAATTCTCCATTTTCTACCTTAACAGTAGATGTTATTATTCTAACCGGGTTTGTAACCTCATTTATTCCATACTCTTCACCTCGACCACAGCCATTGCCTTGAACATTATTCATTTGAGCATCCACTTTCAAATGACACCCCTTAGGGCAGCATATACAAATCAATTCTTTTTCCATTTTACTCACCATCCTCTAATGATATTGTTATATCACCTTTAACCTTACCTAATAGAACTTTACCTAAAACCACTTTTTCCATTTCCGATGGTGCTAGATGAGCTCTTTTAAATTTAGCAATAATTTCATTATTACTTCTTACAACCAATACTTTATTTTCATATATATTATTTACTCTCATAAATATAGTTAATTTATCATCAACAGCATCTACATTTAGTCTTTGAGGAACTGTATAGTTAACATTTGAACCGTTTATTATATTTACATATTTATCTTTTTTAAGCTCCCCTTTAATATATTTAGCAGCTGAAAATCCTGTATGTTTTGATTCTTGAGTTACAAAATCAACTAAATCATGAACATGAACTACATTACCACAGGCAAATATTCCATCTACTGAAGTTTCCATGCTTTCTGTAACAATTAAACCATTGGTTCTTCTATCTCCATCAATTCCAGCATTAAAAGATAATTCATTTTCTGGAATCAATCCAACTGATAACAATAGAGTATCTACACTAAATTCCTTTTCAGTTCCTTTAATAGGTCTTTTGTTTTCATCTACCTCTGCTATTACTACCTTTTCTAGCCTTTCTTTTCCTATTATATCTACTACTGTGTGGGATAAGTATAATGGAATATCGTAGTCATTTAAACATTGAACTATATTTCTATTTAGGCCATTTGAATATGGACATAATTCAACAACAGCTTTAACTTTCGCTCCTTCAAGAGTCATTCTTCTTGCCATTATGAGCCCAATATCTCCTGACCCTAAAATAAGCACTTCTTTTCCAGGCATATATCCTTCTACATTAATATATCTTTGAGCAGCACCTGCGCTAAATACTCCTGCTGGTCTATCCCCAGGTATATTAATAGCACCTCTTGTTCTCTCCCTACATCCCATTGCTAAAATTATAGCTTTAGCTTTAAGCTCCATATATCCTTCTTCTGTATTTATTGCATAAACTGTCTTATCCTTTCCTATTTCTAAAACCATAGTATCAAGCTTAACTTCCACCTTTATATCCTTGATCATTTCAATAAATCTTCCAGCATATTCTGGGCCTGTAAGTTCTTCTTTAAAGGTATGAAGTCCAAAACCATTATGGATACATTGATTTAATATTCCTCCAAGTTCTTTATCTCTTTCTATAATTAGTATCTTTTTTATCCCATTATTATATGCTTCATATGCTGCGGCAAGGCCTGCTGGTCCTCCACCTACTACAATTAATTCATAACTCATAAATTTACCTCGCCTTTCTACTTTGTTTTCCCTACCAGGATATAGGAATTATCTTTTTCTAAAACAACACTTTCTAGTGGAATGTTGTATTCCCTAGCTATTATTTCTTGGACTCTTGGTCCGCAGAATCCACCTTGACATCTTCCCATTCCAGGCCTGCATCTCCTCTTAACTCCATCTAATGAAAGCACCCCAAAGCTCCTCTTTATTGCATCTACTATTTCACCTTCTGTTATACTTTCACATCTACATACTATTCTTCCATACAACGGATTCTCTTTTATTAGTTGAGCCTTTTCTTTAGATGATAACTCCATGAAACGAACTTGCTCTCTTCTTGCTATGAAATTCTCTTTCTTTTCTAATACACATCCTGCTTTACTTAATATGTCTACCACACCCAAGGCAATAGCAGGTGCTGCTGATAATCCTGGCGACTTCATTCCTGCTACATCAATGAAGCCCTTGATTTCATCATTTTCCTCTACGATAAAATCTCCTGAATCCGCATTAGCTCTAAGGCCTGCAAAATTCCTTATACTTTCTCTAAAATTAACTTTTTTAGTTGAATTCATTGAAGCTCCCCTTATAGCCTCTAACCCTTCTGCAATTGTTCCTAAATCTTCTTTATCATCTATATCTCTAGCATCAGGACCAATCATTAAATTCCCATGGACAGTTGGAGTTACTAAAACTCCTTTTCCAAGTTTAGATGGACATTGAAATATTGTATGGCTAACTACGTTCCCTTGACTTTTATCCATTATTAAATATTCACCACTTCTTGGAATTATCTTAAAGCTTTCTTTGCAGATTAAATTGTGAATTTTATCAGCATAAAGCCCTGCTGCATTTATAACAAATTTAGCTTCTATAGTTTCGCCATCATTGGTGGAAATTCTAAATATATCCTTCTTTTCTATTGAAATAACCTCTTTTTTTAGTCTAATCTCCCCACCATTTTGAACTGCATTTTCAGCTAGTGCAATGGTATATTCAAAAGGCCCTACTATACCCCCGGTTGGTGCATATAATGCCCCTTTAATATCCTTATTAAGATTAGGTTCCATTTCTAATACCTGCTCTTTATTTAATATTCTCAAGCCTTTTACACCTATTTTACATCCGTTTTCAAAAAGTTTTTTTACTGTGATCAAATCTTCTTCGTTCAGAGCTAGAATAAGTGATCCGTTTCTTTTAAAAGGAACGCTAAGTTCCCTACATAAATCCTCAAACATTTCATTTCCTAGCACATTATACTTTGCCATTAAGGTTCCCTCTTCAGGATCATATCCGGCGTGAACAATTGCTGAATTCGCCTTACTTGTCCCCATTGAAACATCCTTTTCTTTTTCTAAGGCAACCACTTTTAAATTATATTTAGTAAGTTCCCTAAAAATAGACGCTCCAATGACTCCTGCCCCAATTATTGCTACATCATACATAATATATCCTCCTTTAATTCAGTTAACAGTTAACAATTTACAGTTTTGGATTATATTCCTCCGAAATATCTTTAATTTTATTTTTTTCCATCAAAAAAAGCCAAGCTAAAAACAGGTGTAAAATCACCTTTGTTTTTATGCTTGACTCTAAATTCTCTCAGCATTAATTTTTAATTATATTTACATTATACCTTGCAATTACATGTTTGTCCAGTCCCAAACTCGTAACCTTAGCTTAATTAATCTTCTTCCCAGGCTTCTGCTCTTTTAACAGCTTTTTTCCACCCTTTATATAACTTTTCCTTTTTATCTTCAGATAGGTTTGGAAAATAAGATTGACTTACAGCCCATTTATTAGCAATTTCTTCCTTTGACTCCCAGAAGCCTACTGCTAACCCTGCTAAATATGCTGCACCAAGAGCTGTTGTTTCAGTTATGATAGGTCTTACAACTTCTGATCCTGTTATATCAGCTTGAAACTGCATTAACAAGTTATTTCTACTTGCCCCACCATCAACTTTAAGCCTTGTAAGTGTACATCCAGCATCTTCTTGCATTGCGTCTATAAGGTCTTTTGATTGATATGCAATAGACTCAAGAGCCGCTCTAATTATATGATTTCTATTAGCACCTCTTGTGAGACCGAATATGGCTCCTCTTGCATACATGTCCCAGTATGGAGCACCAAGTCCAGTAAATGCAGGAACAACATATACACCACCATTATCCTCAACCTTACTCGCAAAATATTCTGTATCTGCGGCATCATTGACTAATTTTAGCTCGTCTCTAATCCATTGAATAACAGCACCACCTACAAACACTGAGCCTTCTAGTGCATATTGAACCTTTCCATCTATACCTATAGCAATAGTTGTTACCAATCCATTTTTACTGAGAATCATTTTTTCTCCTGTATTCATAAGTAAAAAGCATCCTGTTCCATAAGTATTTTTAACGCTTCCTTCTTCAAAACAAGTTTGTCCAAATAATGCACATTGCTGATCTCCGGCCATACCTGCTATTGGAACTCTAACGCCCCCTGTACCTCCAAGATTTGTATATCCATAAACCTCTGATGAATTTTTAACTTCTGGCAGCATCAATTTTGGAATATTAAGTTTTTCTAAAATTCTTTCATCCCATTTTAATTCTTTAATATTATAGAGCATTGTTCTAGAAGCATTAGTGTAATCAGTTACATGAACTCTTCCATTAGTCAGCTTCCACACTAACCAAGTATCAACTGTACCAAATAATAATTCACCCTTCTCCGCTCTCTCTCGCGCACCCTCTACATTGTCAAGAATCCATTTAACCTTAGTTGCTGAAAAATATGCATCTAAAAGTAATCCTGTATTTTCTTTTACGTATTCTCCAAATTCCTTATCTTTCTTAAGTTCTTCTATTATAGATGCTGTTCTCCTGCACTGCCACACTATTGCATTGTATACAGGTTCCCCAGTATTTTTATCCCAAACTATTGTTGTTTCCCTTTGATTTGTAATTCCAATAGCTGCAACCTCTTCTTGGGTTATGTTTGTCTTTGCAATTACCTCCTGCAAAACTCCGTATTGGCTTGCCCATATTTCTAAAGGATTATGCTCAACCCATCCTTGATTAGGATAAATTTGAGTAAATTCTTTTTGGCTTACTCCGAATATATTTTGCTCCTTATCAAAAACTATAGCCCTTGAACTTGTAGTTCCTTGATCTAATGCTATTATATACTTTTTCATTTAATACACCTGCTTTCAAACATTAATATTTTTTGATGCATAAATCGATAATTATAGCCACATAAAACATTCACTTGTACTCCAGCATGATTCTTTTTATCGCCTCGTATAAGTTTAAAATCTACTTAGTAAAATTAATAACCCTAAGTAAATTTAGTTTTATGTGGCCTTATTCTCTAATTCTCTATAGCCTACATGTCCCAAATTTCTTTTTTTGTTGTAGATACGCATGTTGCTCCTGAATTTAATGCCTGCATTACATCTTCCTTGGTTTCAATTAACCCTCCTGCAACAACTGGCTTGTTAGAATACTTTGAAATAATTCCCAGAACTTTTGGAATTATTCCTGGTAACACCTCTACTGCGTCACACTCAGAGATCATATGATTTTTTACATTGTTTAATGAAAGTGTGTCAAAAATAAAGAATCTTTGAACTCCTATTAAATCATATTTTTTAGCTAGTTTTACTACTTGAGGTTTTGTGCTAATTATACCACTAAATTTCGTTTCATCTTTTATAAATCTTATAACAACTTCTTTGCTAGTAAAACCTTCAACTAAATCAATGTGGATTATTCCTATTTTATTCTTTGATGATATAATTTCACTAATATTTTTGATATTCATCACATCTCCAAATAAAACAAATATAATTTGAGCATCTGAATTTAATGCTAAATCTAATTGCTCTTCATTTTTTACTGCTGCTATGATTGGATTCTCTTCTAATAATTGTTTAATATTCATCTATACTCCCATGTAATTTTTTTCCTTTTATTCTAAGTATCACATAATTATACTTTGGTGTCAAATCTAGTTATAGCACAATAATAGAACGATTCTGTAAAGTATATAGATATTTTCTCTTGCACCTTTAATCTTTGTTACTAATATTATTTCAAACTATCTTAATGATATTTATTATATTTGTACTCAACAAACTAATCAATACGTTTACAAGAATTTAATTATTAATTATAAAAATATCGTGTAAAATAATGATCCTAAAATAGCTCCTATTATTGGAGCAATAACTGGAATCCAGGCATACTCCCAATCTGAATCTCCCTTGTTAGGTATAGGCAATACTGCATGAGCAATTCTTGGTGCTAAATCTCTAGCTGGATTTATTGCATACCCTGTTGTCCCACCCAAACTTAATCCAATTGCCCAAATTAAGAATCCGACAAATAAAGTTCCTATTCCATTTGTTAAATTTTGTGCTCCTATTCCCAAAATTCCGAAAACTAACACAAATGTTCCTATAACTTCACAGGTGAAATTTATGACATTATTTCTTACAGCTGGCCCTGTACAGAATACCGCAAGCTTGTCTGCCTTATTGTCACTCGATTTAAATTGATCATAATTATAAACAAATACCAAAACCGCTCCTAAGAAAGCACCAATAAATTGTCCTGCTAAATAAATTGGAACTTCCCCCCACGCCACTTTACCTATAGCTGCTAGAGCAATTGTTAATGCAGGATTAAAGTGCGCTCCGCTATAACTTCCAAAAATAAGTGCTGGAATTGCTACTGCAAATGCCCAGCCTGTTGTTATTACCATCCATCCAGATCCAAAACCTTTTGAATTCTTTAGTACAACATTCGCAACAACTCCATCGCCTAAAAGAATAAGTAACAATGTTCCTACCAATTCTGCTAAAAAAATAGTCATGATGTTCACTCCTTTTTAATTCACTTTTTAATAGCCTAATAATCTTTCAAGCTCACCCTCTCTCTAAATCAATACACAAATTCAAATTATCGGAAAACTATACATTAATATTTGGATTCTAAGAATTGCTTTAGTAAAGTAACTAAATATTTTTATGAGTAATTTTGCGCATAATTATAGCCACATAAAACACTATAACATTTTAATCATTAATGCTTTTGATAGCGATTAAAATATTAGTTTAAATTTACTAGCACTAATACTACAGTATTACTAGTAAATTTTGTTTTACGTGGCTCTACTCTCTAACTCTCTACAGCCTAAACTTTAAAGTTTTTAATTTCAATGTAATTATTTTCCTATTGACTTTAGTATCACATATTTATCTATAACTGTCAAGCCTAGTTAATAATATAACAATAATAAATGTTAAATTCTTTTGCGTAAATTACCATTCTCATATGATGTTTTTAAAGTATCTTCATCAACACTTAGCGAACCATCAGATAGGTACTAATTGTCTTAGAATCCATAGTTGAACTGGCTTAATACTCATAAAAAACTGATCCGCCTATAAATTCTCTTAAAAGCGAATTTTTTGGTACCTCATCAACATTAATTTCTTTAAAGAAACTTAAAAAGGATTTTAATCTTATTGCTTCAGAATACACTGGACTCTCTTCACCTATTTTATTTAATTCTTCTAATGCATAAGGTTTTAATACTCCAAGTTCATATACCAATGTTGAGTTAAATGCAACATCCGCTTTTTCCTGATAAACAAATATATTATTTTTCTCTCCTTTTTTTATAGATTTCCACATTTTCAAAGTATCCTCTGCCTTATATCCTCTTGATAAAGAATCTCTAACTATCCTTCTCACTTTCCTAACATCAGTAGTTGAAATTCTATTATGGTTATCTATATTTAACTGAGTTAATGCAGATATATATATTTTAAAAACATTACTATTTAAATTATTTGAAATTAAATTTGGATTTAATCCGTGAATTCCTTCTAGTATTAATACTCCATTTTCAGGTAGCTTAACATTATAATCATTCCATTCTTTTTCCCCAGTTTTAAAATTATAAATTGGAAGACTAACTTCTTCCCCCCTCATTAAACTTCCTAAATTTTCATTTAGTAATTTTAAATCTAAAGCATCAATTGATTCATAATCATAATCACCATTTTCATCCTTAGGTGTATCTACACGGTTAACAAAGTAATTGTCTAGAGATAACGGCATAGGTATTAATCCGTTTACCCTAAGTTGTATGCTAAGTCTATTAGCAAAAGTTGTTTTTCCAGAAGAAGATGGGCCTGCAATAAGTATAATTTTTACGTTTTTTCTATTTAAAATTTCATCAGCTATGTTAGCAATTTTCTTTTCATGAAGACCTTCAGAAACCATAATTATATTTGTTAATTCTTTATTTAGAACTTTTTCATTTAATGCTCCAACAGTTTCTATTCCTAATATATTTAACCACCTTTGTGTTTCTATAAAAATCTTACTTAAACTCTTTTCTTCTCTGAATTCAGCGAGCTCACTTAAATTCTTTTTTTCAGGCATTTGTAAAATAAATCCTGATTCATACTTAAATACATCAAATGTCTTTATTATTCCTGTTGAATAACCCATAGGTCCATAAAAGTAATCATACCTTCCTTCGAGTTCATAAAGATGAACATATTGAATGTCATGATACTTTAACAATTTAACTTTATCATCCATTTGATAGCGTTTAAAAATCTTAATAGCCTCTTCTTTTGAAGTTCTATAACTCTTTATTGGTACATCTTTATTTATAATGTCTTGCATTTTTACTTTAATTTTATCAATATCGCCTTTACTCAAAGGGATTTCTTTATGGACTTCTCCATACACAGCCTTGCTTATAGCATGATCAATAGTTATTTTTGATTCTGGGAACAAATCCAAGGCTACTTTTATAAAGATGAATTGTAATGTTCTAGTATAAATTTTCATTCCTAGTTCTGTATCAAATCCAATAAGTTCTACTTCACCATCATCTTCTATTATTTCAGTTAATTCATGATATTTACCGTTAAGCTTGCATATAGCTATACCTTTAACCATATCTTTGCATTTATCAATAATCAACTCATAAAATGTTAATCCCTTTTTTGCTTCAATAGTCTTATTTTTCAACTCAATCCCTTTATCAATCATATCGTCTAAACCTTTCCTTTCAACAAATTAATTTTATGAGTACCTAATTAATTTAGTTTTTCTCCTTAAAAATACCTATTACGCTAATTCAATTTACTAATTTTAGAACTTTTTATAAATTTTGCACACCAAATTAAAGGTTCAAATATATTATATACACTTTTTATAAAAAGGATAAATTATTTTATTAAGCCAATGAAATAAAATTCAAATTTAACATGAGGCATTTTTATTTGTAGCATGGCTGCTCTTTTTATAGGTGGAATGATCTTAATTGCAGCATAGCTGCTTTTTTCTAAGGTGTATATATTTTTATTTTTTGCAGATATTATTTTTGAGGTGATTTTTTAATGTTTGTAGTATCAATGAGAACAGCTATTTTATATTTACTAGTTGTAGTAACAATGCGTTTAATGGGAAAGAGACAAATAGGAGAGCTTCAACCTTATGAATTTGTAATTACAATTATGATTTCAGACTTAGCATCTTTGCCTATGCAGGATACAAGGCTTCCATTATTACTAGGAATTATACCTATTATAACTTTATTATTCCTAAAAACTATTTTAACCCAATTAGGATTAAAATTTCAATGTACAAGAAAACTTGTTGATGGGGAACCATGTATATTGGTAAACAAGGGAAAAATAAATTATCAAACTTTAAAGAAGCAGCAATTAAACGTAGATGAGTTATTAGAAGAGTTGCGTCTTTTAGACTATTTTAATCTTGATGAAATTCAATATGCAATATTGGAGAACGATGGGCAAATATCGATACTTCCTATGGATTATAATTCTTCTAAAAAATCTAACTCAAACTCCGGAAACAACTCTCAAAATTCTGAAGCTAAATTACCTAAGATATTAATTTCTGATGGGAAGATACATAAAAATTCCATTACTTCGATGAATAAGGATGAAAAATGGATAAATGATTTACTAAAAAAACATAATATTTCTTCGATTAAACAGGTACTTATTGCCTTATATGATACTGAAGGGAATTTTAAATATCAACTTTTTGACGAATATGAGAAGGGGGCTAAAAAATGAGAAATGCATTATTATCAGTACTTATATTTATCATAACTATGATATGTGTATTTTTTTTAAATAATTCTATTCTTAAATTATGTGATAATATTACCTCTCAAACTGAAGATATAGAAGATAAAATTAATAGTGGTCAAATGGAAGAGGCTTATTCAAAATCTCTAGATTTACTAAATTGTATTGAAGAAAATAACGTTTTAACTTCCGTCTATCTTAGCCATCAAGAATTTGATACCGTATTAAACGAAGCTATAAAATTATCTACATATTTAGTCCACGATGACGCAACAGAAGCCCATACATCTTTACATTTAGTTAAACATAATACACAGCATGTTAAAAAATTACAAATGCCAAGTGTAGAAAATGTATTATAATAACGAAATATATATTTTTTTGATAAGCTGAAAGTTTTTTTCCTAAACTTAATCATTTATATCTATATAGCCTTTTGTTAAATTAACAATTTTGGCTTATAAATTATTTTAATAAATATACAACACATATATACTTATACACAATATAATTTTATGCATAAAAATTGATTTTTTATGCATAAAATTTGTATTTTTATAAGTTTATTATATTTTATTATGTATATTTTTAATATTTTTATGAATATTTTTTCTTTTTATACTTGATTATTTTTTTATTGAATTGTATAATTATAAATAGTACAAAAAGATTAGAAAATTATATTAATTTTTTTTATATTTTCCATGATATTAAAGGAGGGCTTTTAAATGACAAAATATAACAAAGTAGTTTTAGCTTATTCAGGGGGCTTAGATACATCAATTATTATTCCATGGCTTAAAGAGAATTACGGATGCGAAGTTATAGCAGTATGCGCTAATGTTGGTCAAAAAGATGAACTAGATGGTTTAGAAGAGAAGGCAATAAAAACAGGTGCTTCAAAATTATATATAGAAGATTTAACTCAAGAGTTCGTTGATGATTATATCTTCCCTACTATTCAAGCAGGAGCTATATATGAAGGAAAATACTTACTTGGAACTTCATTTGCTAGACCAATAATCGGAAAAAGATTAGTTGAAATTGCTAAGGCTGAAGGAGCAGATGCAATTTGTCACGGATGTACAGGTAAAGGAAATGACCAAGTAAGATTTGAAATGGCTGTTAAAGCATTTGCACCAGAAATGCCAATAATCGCTCCTTGGAGAATTTGGGACATTAAATCAAGAGAAGATGAAATAGATTATGCAGAAGCTAAAAATGTTCCATTAAAAATCAACCGCGAGACAAACTACAGTAAAGATAAAAATATTTGGCATTTAAGCCATGAAGGTTTAGATTTAGAATTCCCTGAAAATGAACCTCAATATGATAAAATCTTAGAACTTTGTAAAACATTAGAAGCAGCTCCAAATGAAGCAACTTATATTACATTATCTTTCGAAAAAGGAATTGCAGTTGCCTTAAATGGTAAGAAAATGAATAGTGTTGAATTATTAGATGAATTAAACAAGATTGGTGGAGAAAATGCTATTGGTATTACTGACATGGTTGAAAACAGACTTGTTGGTATGAAATCAAGAGGTGTTTATGAAACACCAGGTGGAACTATTCTATACAAAGCTCACAAAGATTTAGAAGAACTTTGCTTGGATAGAGAAACAGCTCATTATAAAGAACAAATCGCTTTAAAATTTGCTGATATAGTTTATAACGGACAATGGTTTACTCCACTTAGAGAAGCTTTATATGAATTCGTTAAGAAAACTCAAGAAACAGTTACAGGAGAAGTTAAATATAAATTATACAAAGGAAATATTGTCAATGCCGGAATGACTAGTCCATACTCATTATATAGTGAAGAATATGCAACTTTTGGAGAAGATGGAGTATATGATCAAAAGGATTCAGCAGGATTTATAAATCTATTTGGTCTTCCAACAGTTGTAAAAGCTAAAATGAACGAAAAAATTAAGAAAGAGGAAATGTAATGAAGCTTTGGGGCGGACGATTCAAAAAAGGCACTGACAAATTAGTTAATGATTTTAATTCTTCTATAAATGTTGATAGCAGGATGTATAAAGAAGATATTGAAGGAAGTCTTGCTCATGCTTCTATGCTTGGACACCAAAATATAATCTCCAAAGAAGCTAGTGATAGGATTACTTCTGGTCTTCTAGAAATATTAAAAAGAATGGATAATGGAGTTATAGAAGTTGATGAAACTTCTGAAGATATTCACAGTTTTGTTGAAGGAACTTTAACATATTATATTGGTGAATACGGAAAAATGCTTCACACTGGAAGAAGCAGAAATGACCAAGTAACTTTAGATTTAAGATTATACTTAAAGAAAGCAATAACTTCATTAAAACAATATATTATAGCTTTAGAAGAAGTTCTTTTAGAAAAAGCTAATGAAAACATAGATACAATAATGCCTGGGTATACTCATATGCAAAAAGCTCAACCAATTACCTTTGCCCATCATATTTTAGCCTACGCTGAAATGTTTAAAAGAGATATTGGAAGACTTTCGGATTGTTATAAACGAGTTGATGAAATGCCTCTTGGCTCAGGTGCTTTAGCTACTTCTACTTATCCTATAGATAGAGAAGCTGTTGCACGCGACCTTGGGTTCTCAAAGGTTACCTTAAACAGTTTAGATTCTGTATCTGATAGAGATTATGCAATTGAAACACTTTCCTGTCTTTCAATGATCATGATGCATTTATCAAGATTTTCAGAAGAAATAATTCTTTGGTGCACAAATGAATTCAGCTTTATTGAACTTGATGACGGCTACAGTACTGGAAGCAGTATTATGCCTCAAAAGAAAAATCCTGATGTTGCAGAGTTAGTTAGAGGCAAAACAGGAAGAGTTTATGGGGATTTAATGACATTACTTACTGTAATGAAAGGAATTCCTCTTGCTTATAATAAAGATATGCAGGAAGATAAAGAAGCTCTTTTCGATGGCTTAGATACAGTTGTACTTTCACTTAAAACTTTCTGCGGAATGATTAAGACGATGAAAGTAAAAAAAGATAACATGAGAAAAGGCGCTGCTCTCGGATTTACTAATGCTACTGATGTAGCTGATTACTTAGTTAAAAAAGGCATGGCATTCAGAAACGCTCATGAAGTAGTTGGAGAAATAGTTTTACAATGTATTAAAGATAATAAAATGATTGAAGAACTAACTCTTGAAGAATTTAAAAACTTCTCCCCTATTTTTGAAGAAGATATTTATCATGCTATAGATTTATTAACTTGCGTTGAAGAACGTAAAGTAATTGGCGGTCCTTCTACAGAATCAGTTAAAATGCAAATAAAAGCATTAGAAAATTTTATAGCAGAATATAAAGAAATATAATCAATATAAAATTTTAAAGAAGAAATTTTTTAAATTTCTTCTTTAAAATTTAAACTTTAAATTTTCAATTGTCTATGAAATTTATACAATGAAATTTTATAGACAATTGAAACTAGTATAAAAAAATATAACAATTCATTACTTATCACTAAGTAAGCAAGGAGGCAATTGAAGTGACTAAAGTTGGAATAATTGGTGCTACAGGATATGTTGGTGCTGAACTTTTAAGACTATTACTATCTCACCCAAAAGTTGAAGTTGTTGCATTAAGCTCAGTTTCTTTTGAAGGTCAAGAGATTAGCAATATATACAAAAATTTTCTAAGTAAAACAAATTTAATTTGTCAAACTGCAGATGATGTTATTGAGAAATCTGATGTAATATTCACTGCCCTACCTCATGGATTAAGTGAGGACATTGCTAAAAAAGCAATTGATAATAAAAAAATCTGTATTGACATGGGTGCTGATTTCAGATTATCTAATGAAGAAGAATATGAACAATGGTACGGCAAAAAATTTGCTCAACCTGAAATACACTCAAAAAGTGTTTATGGGCTTCCAGAATTAAATAGAGAAAAAATAAAAGAATGTTCCTTAATAGCTAATCCTGGCTGTTACCCAACAACTATTGAACTCGGTTTAATGCCATTACTTAAAAATTCTTTGATTAAATTAGATAACATAATTTGCGATTCAAAATCTGGAACTACAGGTGCAGGAAGAGGTTTAACATTAAATACTCATTTCCCTGAAGAAAATGAAACCTTTGCACCTTACAAAGTAGGTGCTCATAGGCATACACCTGAAATTGAAGAAACATTATCTACTATGGCAGAAGAGAAAGTATATGTAACTTTTACACCTCATTTACTTCCTATTAACAGAGGTATAGTTTCAACAATTTACTGTACTCCAAAAACTAAAATAAATCTTGAGGAAATCCATAAATTATATACCGATTTATATAAGGATGAACCTTTTGTTAATGTTTTACCACTTGGAGATACAGCTTCAATTAAAAATGTAAGATTTACAAATGATTGTCATATTTCCTTACATTTAAATCATAGAGAAGATCAAATTATTGTTGTTAGTACAATAGACAACATGGTTAAAGGTGCTTCCGGACAAGCAATTCAAAATATGAATATAATTTTAGGTTTTGATGAAGCAGAAGGGTTAAATTTAATTGCACCAGCATTTTAATCAGTTAACAGTTAAAAGTTAACAATTAACAGTTTGTTATGAAGTTATTAATTAACATTTATTAATATGTTTTCATTGCATTTTGAATATTGTATGAGTATTTTGTCCATTAATTATTTTATAAGAACAATTAATGGAGTGATGTTACTTTGTCAAATAGTATAATAAAAGATAAATCTTTTGAATTTTCACTTGAGGTCATTAAACTATATGTTTACCTCAACTCAATTAAAAATGAGTTTGTTTTGTCAAAACAATTACTGCGTTCTGGAACAAGTATTGGTGCTAATGTTAGGGAGGGCCTAAAAGGACAATCCAGACGAGACTTTCTTTCAAAAATGAGTATCGCTCTAAAAGAAGCAGAAGAAACAGAGTATTGGTTAGAGCTACTAATTTTAAGCAATTATTTGGAACATGAACAAGAAAAGCAGTTATTGGAAAACTGTAGAGAATTATGTAAAATCCTAAGCTCTATAGTAAAAACAACAAAAAGCAATAAACTATCGCAGTAACTAATTTATAGTTAACATCTTAATTTCAAATAAATACTTCGGAATTTGTTACCTAAACTGTTAACTGTTCATTGTTAACTGCCAACTGAATTAAAGGGGGTTATAAATTTGAATATAAAATATATTGACGGTGGAGTTACAGCTCCTAATGGTTTCTTAGCTTCTGGCGTACACTGCGGATTAAAGCCAGGAAGTTTAAAAAAAGATTTAGCTTTAATTTATTCAGAGGTACCTGCTGCTGCTGCTGGTATGTACACTAAGAATAAGGTTAAAGGTGCTCCAATTTATGTTACAAAGGAGCATTTAGCTAATAAGAAAGCACAAGCAATAATAATAAATAGTGGTAATGCAAATACTTGTAATGGTGATGACGGATTACATAAAGCTGAAAAAATGACTTCATTACAAGCTAAAGAATTAAATTTAAAAGCAGATGATGTTTTAGTTGCATCTACAGGAGTAATTGGGGTTCCTTTAAATATAGATGCTATAAAAGATGGCATTCCACTCCTTACTGAAAAGCTATCAAAGGATGGTGCAAATGATGCATCTTTAGCTATTATGACAACTGATACATTCCAAAAGCAATTGGCACTTGAGTTTTATATCGATGATAAGAAAGTTACTATTGGCTCAATGGCAAAAGGTTCTGGTATGATTGAACCAAATATGGGAACAATGCTTTCTTTCATTACAACTGATATTTCTATTTCTCCAGAATTGCTTCACGAAGCCTTACAAGCAAGCGTCAGCTTAACTTATAATAGAGTTAGTGTTGATGGTGATACAAGTACTAATGATATGGTATTAATATTAGCTAACGGTTTGGCTGAGAACCCTACTATAACTAAAAAAGATGAAAATTATAATATATTCCTTAAAGCTCTTACTGATTTAAATACTATTATGGCTAAAAATATTGCTAAAGATGGAGAAGGCGCAACTAAATTATTAGAATGCCAAATAATCGGTGCTAAAAGCGAAAAGGATGCTGTTATTTTAGGGAAAAGTGTTATAAATTCTAGCCTAGTGAAAACAGCTATGTTTGGTAGCGATGCGAACTGGGGAAGAATTTTATGTGCACTTGGATACGCAAATATCGATTTTGATCCTGAAAAAGTTGATGTTATCTTTGAAAGCTCCGCTGGTTCTCTAAAAGTATGTGAAGCTGGTAGTTCTTTGCCTTTTGATGAAGATATAGCTAAAAAGGTTCTAAGTGAAAATGAAATTATAATTAAAGTTAATTTATTATTAGGTGATTACAGCGCTTACGTTTGGGGCTGCGATCTAAGTTATGAATATGTAAAAATAAATGGTGATTACAGAAGCTAGAATTCAGTTAAGAGTTAACAATGAACAGTTAATAGTTTAGGATGAAAGCTCCAAGGAGAAAGTTCGAGAAACCAAATACAAGATTTGGACTCTCACTTTTTCAACGAAATTTCTAAAATAAATTTTTTTCAAACTCCTATGGAGTTTGTTCCTTAACTCTTAACTCTTAACTCTTAACTGTTAACTGAATTAAAGGGGGATTTAAATTGGATCATACTGAAAGAGCCGAGGTATTGGTTCACGCGCTGCCTTACATACAACGCTACCGTGGAAAAATAATCGTAGTAAAATACGGTGGAAATGCAATGATAAGCGAAGAACTGCGTGAAACAGTAATAAATGATATTATCTTAATGAAATGTGTTGGAATTGAGCCTATTGTTGTACATGGTGGCGGACCTGATATTTCAGATTTATTAAATAGATTAAATCACAAAAGTGAATTTATTAATGGCTTAAGATATACTGATGATATTACCATTGAAGTAGTTCAAATGGTTTTAGGCGGAAAGGTAAATAAAAACTTAGTTTCTTTAATAGAGAAGTTTGGTGGCAAAGCTATTGGCCTATGCGGAATGGATGGCTCTCTTTTAAAAGCTAAAAAAATAGAATCTGATAATGATTTAGGTTATGTAGGTGAAATAACTAAAGTCAATACAGAAATACTAAAAACTACTATAAGTTCAGGATATATCCCTGTTGTTGGTAGTGTAGCTTTAGGAGAAGATGATAATAAAGCATATAATATAAACGCTGATACTTGCGCAGCAAAAATTGCATCTGCGTTAAAAGCTGAAAGATTGATACTGCTTACTGATGTACCAGGAGTTATGAAAGATCCAAAAGATATTTCCACATTAATTAGTACATTACGATTACATCAAATACCTAAATTATGCCTTGAAGGTGTAATCACAGGTGGAATGATTCCTAAAATTGATTGTTGTGTTGAAGCCATTAGAATGGGTGTTGAAAAAGCAACCATCCTTGATGGCCGTGTACCTCATTCTATTCTTTTAGAGCTATTCTCTAATGAAGGAATAGGAACAATGATCTATTAAATTCAATTAATTTTGAATTTAATAATATATTTATTATAATTTATAATAAACAGTTAACTGTAAACTGTGCACTGTTAACTGTAAACTGAATAAAGGGGTGGTTTTATGTCATATGATTTTAACGAAGCAAAAGAACACGTTGTAAACAGTTATGGTCGATTAGATCTTATACTTACTCATGGAGAAGGTGTTTATCTTTATGACCAAGATGAAAATAAGTATTTAGATTTTACAAGTGGTATTGGTGTTAGCAGCCTAGGATATGGACATGAAAAATGGGTCAAAGCTACTAGTAAGCAATTAAAAACAATTGCTCATGCCTCAAACATATTTCATACTGAACCAAGCTTAAAATTAGCTAAGGAATTAACTGAAAAAGCAAACATGAGTAAAGTATTCTTTGCTAATTCAGGTGCTGAAGCTAATGAGGGTTCAATTAAGCTAGCAAGAAAATATAGTTACGATAAATATGGTGCTGATAGAAATAAAATTCTTACATTAATAGATTCTTTTCACGGAAGAACTATTACTACTTTAAAAGCAACTGGGCAGGAAAAATTTCATAAATACTTCTTCCCTTTTACTGAAGGTTTTGATTATGTTAAAGCAAATAATTTAGAAGATTTTAAGGCAAAACTTACTGATGATGTTTGTGCTATTATGCTTGAAGCAATCCAAGGTGAAGGTGGAGTTATTCCTTTAAATAAAGAATTTGTTCAAGAAGTAGTTAAAATATGTAATGAAAAAGATGTACTTGTAATCTTTGATGAAGTTCAATGTGGAATAGGTCGAACTGGAAAAATGTTTGGATATAACAATTTTGATGTAGAAGCTGATATAGTTTCTGTAGCCAAGGGACTTGGTGCTGGACTTCCAATAGGCGGAATACTTTGTTCATCAAAAGTTGCAGATGTATTTCAGCCTGGTGATCATGGTTCAACTTTTGGAGCAAATCCTGTTTCATGTTCTGGCGCTTTAGTTGTTCTTGAAGAAATTTGTACTGAAAAATATTTTGAAAAGATAGCCAAAAGAGGTGCTTATGTAAAAGAACTTATTGATGAAGCGAAAAACCCTCAAGTCGTAGATGTACGTGGAATTGGATTAATGATTGGAATAAAAGTAAAATGCAGTCCAGCATTAGTTCAAAAAGAAGCTATCAAGAAAGGATTATTAGTATTAACAGCTGGTAAAGATGTTGTAAGGCTTCTCCCACCACTTGTAATAACTAAGAAAGAATTGAAAGTTGGTATAGATATTATCCTTGATATTTTATCTAATATTGAGGAATAGATTTTATTTATGAACAATGAGCACTTATTGAGTGAATATTTAGGTACTATCAAATGTTTCTTTTTAATCATCTCCTTATTTGCCATTGTTTATTTTTATTGTTTGGAGGCATATATATGAAAAAAGATTTATTGAAAATGGATGATCTTTCTAAAGAAGAAATTTTAGATATCTTAAATTTAGCAGATCAATTGAAATATGAGCAAAAACACGGCATAGAACATCCTCACTTAAAAGGAAAGAGTTTAGGAATGATATTTGAAAAATCATCAACTAGAACTAGAGTATCTTTTGAAACTGGTATGTATCAATTAGGTGGAAATTCATTATTTTTAACTGATAGGGATTTGCAAATTGGTCGTGGTGAACCAGTTGAAGATACCGCAAGAGTCCTTTCTAGATTTATACAAGGAATTATGATAAGAACCTTCTCTCAAGAAGAAGCTGAAAAACTAGCTAAATATGCATCAATTCCAGTTATAAATGGTTTAACAGATGATGAACATCCATGCCAAGTATTAGCCGATTTGATGACAATAAGGGAAAATAAAAATATACTTGAAGGATTAAAAGTTGCTTTCATTGGCGATGGTCATAATATGGCTAATTCATTAATGATTGGCTGCTTGAAAGTTGGAATGAACTTTGCAATAGCATCTCCAGAAAAATATACAGCCTCTGAAAAATATTTAAACAGAGCAAGAGAAATTGCAGAAAAAGAAGGAGTTCAATTTACAGTAACTACTTCTCCATTTGAAGCCGCAAAAGATGCTGATGTAGTAATCACTGATGTTTGGGCTAGCATGGGACGTGAAGATGAAGCTGATGAAAGAATTAAAGCTTTTGAAGGCTTCCAAGTAAATAAAGAATTAATGGCAGCTGCTGATAAAAATGCAATGGTACTTCACTGCCTTCCAGCTCATAGAGGTGAAGAGATCTCAGCTGAAGTTTTAGAGGAACATGCAGATTCAATTTTCGATGAATCTGAAAATAGATTACATGCACAAAAAGCTGTATTAGTTAAGCTTATGAAATAGAAACTTATATGTATAATTATCAAAACCCGAATAATGTTTTATTCGGGTTTTTAAAAATTTTATTTGACAGTTCCAAAATCCTTTATTGGCGAAAATCTAAATTGTATTTTCCCTTCAATATCTGAACCATCTATATATGGGTTTTTCCAGCGTCTTGAATCAGCAGAATCTGGTCTATTATCTCCTAGAAAAAAGTATTTTCCCTGAGGCACCTCATATGTACCATTAAAGTCATCTTTATTTTTCACATAATCTTCATTAATCTTTTGCCCATTTCGAAAAACAACTCCATTTTTTATCTCTATCTTATCTCCAGGAAGGCCTATTAATCTCTTTACTAATCTTTCATTATATTCTTCTGAAAAAAATACTACAATATCGCCTTCTTTAAGATTTTCCTTATTATATACTCTTGTAACCACCAATTTATCATTTATATTTAAAGTTGGAATCATTGAACCGGATGGTATATATACGTTAAAATATATAAATTTATTTATTAATAATGCTAGCGCTAATGCCGAAACTATTGGTATTATCCACTCTTTAAAGAAATTACTATTCTTATTATTGATTTCTTTATATTTTTTTTCTTTTTTCGAATTATTGATTGCTAATTGACTAAAACTTGTTGATTTATTATTCATATTCATTTTAATAACTCTCACTCCTATACATTAATGATATCTTATTAGACGCACAATTAAAAATAAAATAATTCTTCAAATTTTTTATCTAATGCTATGCAAAGCAATAACGCTAACTTAGCACTGGGACAAAATTGTCCTGTTTCTATGGAGCTTATTGTCTGTCTAGACACATTTACCATTTCAGCCAACTCTCCTTGAGATAAATTTTTTTCAGCTCTAGCTACCTTTAACCTATTTTGCAATATTAATTTTTCACTCATAAGTACACGCTTCCTATCTGTAAGTTGAAATAATAAATGTAATCAAAGCGCTTATAGAGCCAATGCTAAAAAGAATTCCCGATAATAATAATTTTTTATATCTCAAATAATAATATTTATAAATTGACTCAGTTGCTGCATATGCCATAAATATTCCCCAAACATCTCCTGTTGAAATTCCCTTGTAATGCTTAAATAACACTACAGCTATAATTACTAAGCTAAAAACAATTTTAGCATTTATTCCTGCTTTTCCACTAATATATTGTTCCATTTCATCTTCTTCATCTTTATTAGATATCTTATTTTTTTCTAGTATTTCATCCCTATTCACTACTCTAAACTCCTTATACCAATATTATATTTATATTCTATTTTATTCCATGATAATTGTCAAGTTTACTTGGCAATATTATAACAATACTTGTCATATGGATAAACTTACTTTTCTATCAATACATTACATTGACTAAAGTCAGCTCATCCGTTACCTTTATTGGAATTTTAAGTTATTTGAAGTTTTAACTATTGGCGTGATAATATAAAATAGTATGATAAAATTAACTACTGATGTTCTTTGGAGGAGATTATGTGGAACTAAAAGAAAAAGTTAAAAATTTACCTTCTTGTCCAGGTGTATATCTTATGAAAGATTCTCTAAATAGTATAATTTATGTTGGTAAATCAAAAAATCTTAAAAGTAGAATAGGATCGTATTTTCAAAACTCAAAATCCCATCCCCCTAAAGTCGTAAAACTAGTAAAAAATCTTAAAGACTTTGAATATTTAACTACCGATACGGAATTTGAAGCTTTCTTATTAGAATGTAAATTAATTAAACAAATAAAACCCATATATAATAAGCTAATGAAGAGTCCAAAATCTTACACTTACATTAAAGTTAATCTTAATATAAGCTATCCTAGTATTGAAATATCTAATGCTGTCGACAAAAATGATGCAAATCTATATTTTGGACCTTACACACAAAAAAATACAGTACAAAGGGCTTTAGACGGAATAAAAGAATCCTGCAAGATACTATGTAATAGCAACTTCCAAAAAACTTCATCGTGTCTAAATTATTCTTTAGGCCTATGTATTGGTATGTGTTTTGATATTTCTGGAAGAGAGCAGTACCTTGCAATATTTGATAAAATAATTAAACTCCTAAACGGAACAGATAAAAGTATTTTAGATGAAATAGAATACAAAATGGTTATTTCATCACAGAATTTTGATTTTGAAAATGCTGCTAAATACAGAGATTACTTAAAAGCTGTAAATTATTTACTTGATAAGAACAATGTTGTTAAATTTACAAAGGAAAATAAAAATATTATTTTGATAGAATACCTAGATAAGGATGCTTTCAAAGTTTTTCTTATTAAAGGTTATAAAATACTTTTTAAAGAAAAGTATTCTTTAAATAACTTAAGTATAAGCGAAGTGAAAGGTATTCTAAAAAATAAAGTTACTCTTTGCTTTGATAATACAATTAATTATTCGATAGATATAGGAAATGAAGAAATAGATGAATCTCAAATAATTTATGCATATTTAAATAATAAATCTAATAATTGTAAGTATATTATAATTCCAGACCAATGTGTAAATTCTTTAAATAACACAAACATTGATAATATTCTTAATGAATTATTACCCTGAATCTTCCATACACATTAAGTTCATTAAAATTAATTTATATTTTGTATGTATCTTTCTAATTATTAACTATTAATTTATATATTAACTTACCTTTTGGTAAGTTCTATATTTTTTCATCACATTATTGTATATTAATAATAATGATTAATATATATTAAATAAAATGAGGTGTTAAAATGAAGGTATTACTTATCAATGGCAGCCCAAAGGCTAAAGGTTGTACTTATACTGCTTTATGTGAAGTAGCTAAGGAATTAGAGAAGGAAAATATTGAAACAGAAATATTCCACGTTGGAAATAAACCTATTAGTGGATGCATTGGTTGTGGCGGCTGTCACAAAAGTGGAGCAGGAAAATGTGTCTATAGTGATGACATTGTAAATGTTGCTTTAGAAAAAGCTAAAGAAGCTGATGGTTTTATAATTGGTTCGCCAGTGCATTATGCTGCTCCATCTGGCTCAATTACATCTTTTTTAGATAGATTATTCTATTCTGGTGGGAGTAATTTCGCATATAAGCCTGGTGCTGCAATTGTAAGTTGTCGTCGTGGTGGTTCAACAGCTGCTTTTGACCAATTAAATAAATATTTTACTATTGCAAATATGCCTGTTGTATCTTCTCAATATTGGAATATGGTCCATGGAAATACTCCTGAAGAAGTAATTCAAGATTTAGAAGGAATGCAAACAATGAGGACACTTGGAAAGAATATGGCATGGCTTTTAAAATCTATACAAGCTGGAAAAGAAGCAGGAATATCATTACCAGAAAAAGAACCTAGAATAGCTACTAATTTTATACGTTAGCATTATATAAACAACATGTAGACTAGGTTTAAGTGTATATGAACAACCAAAATGAGATACATGTTTGTTTCTCAGGACTATGAAAATATCGCTGAAAGCACTAAAAGGAAGGTTGCATCCAATTTAGCTTGCTCCAACTTCAGTTTGACAAGCTAAATTGTAACAACCTTCCTTTAAGTGCTTTTAGCAGCTCATTTTCAAATGCCTGCTACAACAGACATGTATCTCATTTCTTTGTTTGCATATGCACTTAAACCTAGTGAATTTTGTATATATATTTTCAACTTAAATAATAGTTAAAACAATGTAGGAGTAAAGTAAAAATTAGTGATTTTTCTTCTAACCTCATTATTATATTTGTTAGTTTATAGTTTATAATCTATCTCCATTTGTAGCAATTACGTTTTTGAACCAATTAAAACTCTTTTTCTTGTATCTTTTTAAATCTCTTAAATCTGTTTCATCACGGTTTACGAAAATGAAGCCGTATCTTTTCTTCATTTCACCTTGGGAACTTAGAATATCAGTGCAGCCCCAGGTTAGGTAACCTATAACATCTACGCCTTCTGTCATGGCTAATTTCATTTGATCTATATGTGATTTTAAATATTCTATTCTGTAATCATCTTCTACAGTATTATCTTCATTTAATTCTTCCCTTACACCAATTCCATTTTCAGTTACAAAAATAGGCATTCTATATCTAGCATATATTTCTTTTAGCGCAATTCTAAAACCTATTGGATCAATAGCCCATCCCCATTCATTTTTCTTTAACAGTGGATTTGGTTTAATTCCTTTTATAATATCAGAACCTTCTTCTTCTGAAGAGTCTTTTACTGTTAAGCTTTGATAATAACTAAATGTAAGATAATCAACTGTATTTTCTTTTAATAGTTCTTCATCCCCGGGCTCAAATACAGGTTTTGTATCACTGTTTCTCCACTTGCTCGTTATATATGTTGGATACTCTCCCCTCGCAAATACATCAAAATATAAATCATTAAAAAGTTCTTTTACCTTCAAATTTGCTAAAGCATCTTCCGGTTTACATGTCATTGGATAAGCAGTCATGTATGTAACCATACCACCCATTTTTCCATCTGGAATTATTTCATGTAATAATTTTGTAGCCTTTGCATGAGCAATAAAAACATTATGGCATACCTGGTATGCTAAAACTTCTTTATTAATATTATTATCAGCCGTTACTCCCCATAGCTGCATGTGAGGAAGAACTAAATTTTGTTCATTAAATGTTATCCAATACTTCACCTTATCTTTAAATCTTTCAAGTACTATTTTGGCATACCTTTCGAATAAATCAACAACTTTTCTTGAAGCAAATCCATTATATTTTTCCGCCAGCACTTGTGGTAAATCAAAGTGATACAATGTAATAACTGGTTCTATTCCATTTGCTAATAATTCATCAAATAAGTCATTATAGAATTTCATCCCTTCTTCATTGACTTCACCTTCACCATCTGGAATGATTCTAGTCCATGAAATACTTGTACGATAACTATTTATTCCTAACTCTTTAAAAAGAGCTATATCATCCTTGTATCTATGATAAAAATCAACAGCCGTTTCCCAATTGGAAAAGCCTTCTTTTATTTCTCTTTTGTCTACTATAGATATCCCCTTTCCACCTTCATTCCAAGCACCCTCACTTTGAAATGATGTAACTGCACTTCCCCATAAAAACCCCTCTGGAATTATGTTTATATTTTTTTCTTCCATATATTATCCTCTCCCCATAATTTTAATTTAAAATTCCTACGTCCTTAATTAAATTTTACATTTGCTAAGCGCTAGTTTCATCACCTGTCTATACAACAATTTTTTTACCATGTTATAATATATTTAACTAATTTATAAGCAGTATGAGGTGAGTTAATTTGAAAAGCGATTACATTATAAATGATTTAATTGAAAAAATTACTTCTGGAGAATTTGAAATATCATCTCGTATTCCATCTGATGCTCAGTTAGCAATTAAATATCAATGTAATAGACATACTATAAGAAAGGCAATAGCCCATTTAATTGAAAGATCATATCTAATTAAGTCCCTTGACGGCTCAACTTATGTTAACGATATTAACCATTATAATAACAGCATTCTTTTTGTATCCTCTTTATCGGACTATTATAATTCAGAAAATATAAAATCAGACGTTAATGAGTTTAAACTTATTAATGCATCTGAAAAACTTTGTAAATTACTAAAAATAGAAATCCATTCTCAGGTTTGGCTTATAAAAAGAGTCCGTTACATAGATTCACGTCCTAATCATACAGAAGAAATTTATATGCCTCATTCTTTATTCCCTAATCTTACAATGAGAGATTGTAAATCTAGTCTGCTTTCATATATAGAATCCCAGTATGATTATAAAATAAGTCACGGAATTAGAACTGTGAGTCCAATTAAATTAAATGAGTATGAAATCAATCTGTTAAACTTGCCTAATGAATCTGTTGTTATGCAAATTGAAAATATAGGTTATTTGACTAATGGTAGAATTTATGAATATTCTATAAGTAAATCTCGTGGAAGTAAGTTTCAATATTATTGTAGACGATGAATATTAATACATTTTAATAAAGATATCTAGAAAAGCTTATTTAGATAATTAAGTATTTCTAGATATCTTTATTTGGGAAACCATATATAAGAATAAAATTTAAGTTTTATTATTTTTTATTGCATTTATCACATTCTTTATTACATGCTTGATTATTACCCTGTTTCGGATTTTCATCAGTTAATTCATTTGAAAATTCAGTTAATAGCTTAGATTTATACGGTTTGTTATTTACTCTTATAGGCCTGTTTTTTTCTACACTGCTAAAAGCTTTCATTCCTACGTAGATTAGTGAAAATACTCCTACCATTATTAATCCTACTATAAGCCCTGGCGCTTGGTCTGAAATAAGAGGCATACTTAATATAACAACAATCATACCTATCAATCCAATCCAAGATGTATATGGAAATCCAGGCATTTGACATTTTCCATCTGGAGGGCATCCATTTCTTTTGCGAAAACGTATATGAGTAGCCATAATTACTGCATATGTAAAAAGTAATGAAAATCCACTGGCAGTTACTAAAAATAAATAAATTCTAGGAAATAATAGCCCAAAGCCTAATCCTAAAAGCATAGAAATTCCTGAGAATACTATTGCCTTGTGGGGTACATCTTTTTTATCCTTTAGCCACTTAGGAGCATAACCATCATCTACAAGAGATCGTAACATTCTTGCTATTCCAAACATAGATGCAAGAGATGCTGAAAGTATAGCTGTAATAAGTACCAGATTTATAATACTTCCTGCCCATGTAATTCCCCATCTGTTAAGAGAGGCTACCATTGGACTTACCTGTTCGCTAAGTTCAGCTGTAGGAATTAGTGGAAGAATAGCTACAACAGAAAGTATATAGAAGCCCACAAGGCTTATAACTGTATACGTAATTGCTTTAGGAATTGTTTCTGTAGGATTATCTGCCTCTGAAGCTGCTAATCCAATTATCTCAAAACCAGCGTAGGCAAATACCACTAACAGCATACTTCCTGCAATTCCACCTATTCCAGTAGGTATAAAAGGTTCCCTTGCTAACTCCCCAATCCCAATCGCTGCTCTGCCAGGAATTATCCCGGTAACTAATAAGAATGATATAATTATAAATGAAAGTATGGCTAGTAATTTTATTGCAGAAAGGCCACTTGCAAGATTACTTAATTTATCAGCTCCTAAAAGATTAAGCAAAGTTACGCCAGTTATAATTATACTTCCACCTATGGCTATTGATACATTCGGAAACCATTCATGCAATAAGATTGAGACTGCCGTAGCTTCACTAGACATTGAGAGAATCATTCCAACCCAGTAGACCCACCCCACAACAAATCCAGTTCCCGGACCAAATGATTGTGATGCAAATGTCATAAAAGATCCAGAACTTGGATTTGCTACCGTCATTTCTGATAAAGCATAAAGTATGAAATATACCAAAACTCCTCCTAATATATAAGATATTAAGATACCAGGTCCAGCGGCATTAATAGCTACTCCCGAACCTAGAAAAAATGATCCTCCTATTACGCTTCCTAGAGCCATCATCGCAAGATGCCAAGCAGATAATCCTTTGTTTTTTTTCTTCATAATATTCTCCTCCGTTTTTTACACATCTAAAATGAAACATTTACTAGTACTTTTTCAAAGATGCTTTCGATAACTTCTAGAATATTATTCCTCAAAATTTAAAATCCATTCCTTTGCCTTGCAAAATACAAAAAATATGGCTTTCAGCACTTCACAATGGGCATTTATTAAAAACTAAATAAGCCACTCATTGTAATAATTTCGTTATAAAACGATACACTACAAAGAATGACTTTAAAAATTACTAAATGTTGTTACCTATACATATACTCTCTGGTCCAGTGTAATTCATTATTTACACCTTTGCTAAATATGAATTGATGAATATTAACATTTCCACAATTGAAAGATGCTGCACAAGAATTCAAATATAATCTCCACATTCTTATAAAAGTTTCATCTTTTGTCTTCCTTATCTCTGGCAAGGCATTTTCAAAATTTCTTGCCCAATGCTCTAATGTTCGTCCATAATGCATTCTAAGGTTTTCTACATCAATTACAGCAAATTTTTTGTCTGACATACAGCTAATCAATTCAGTAATTGTTGGGATATATCCACCCGGGAAAATATATTTATCGATCCAAGTGTTATTTCCTCCAACTTCAACAGCTGTTATACAATGAAGTAAAGATAATCCTTTTTCGCTTAAAAGGCTATCAACAGTAGAAAAATACTCTGAAATATGGTCTTTTCCTACATGCTCCAACATGCCAACACTAACTATTTTATCAAATTTCTTATTTCTTATTTCCCTGTAATCAATAAGTTCAACCTCAACTAACTCTTCTAATTTTTCAGCTTTTATTCTTTCCTTTACCTTAGTTAACTGTTCTGAACTTAAGGTTATTCCCATTGCTTTTACTTTATATTCTTTTGCTGCTGCAATTATTAATTCACCCCATCCACAACCTATATCTAATAAAGTTTCACCTTCTCTCAAATCTAGCTTTTTAAGAATATGTTCTACTTTATTTTTTTGTGCCTGTGTTAATGAATCATTTGGAGACTTAAAGTAAGCACAGGAATAAGTCATTGTATCATCTAGCCATAATTTATAAAAATCATTTCCAATATCATAGTGAAATTCAATATTATCTTTGCTGTTCTTAATATTATTTGAAATCTTCTTAAGGAATTTAGAATATTTGTCACTATTACTTAAAAAACTTTCTTTGTTGTTATATAAAGATTCAATGACCTTTTGAACACTTCCATCTATTTCTATTTTCTTAGTCATATAAGCTTCGCCAAAAACGAGTGAAGGATTTTTAATTATATTATTCTTTGGAAGTGGTTCATTAAAAATTATTTTAAATGTTGGTTCATCATCTACATAGTTTGCAGTTTGGTTTTGCACATATTTTTCTGAAGTCCCATCCCAAAATACTAACTCAAATGGATCTGAAAATAGATTCTTTAGTAATGATTTATAAAACATTTTATCTATATCCATATTATGCCCCCTATCAAATATAAAATTAAACAAAAAACTCTCTTCTATAAATAATTATTTATTTAATTTATATTGATTGGCATATTTTTTTATTCTTTAAAGATTATAATTTTATCACCTTTACTGGTTTACTTTTTATATAAATTTAGGCACATGAAAAAAATGACTATACAAAAAATAAGTATTCCTTACTTCTTATATAGCCATTTGTATTAATTAATTTAGGGAACCTACTTCCCTTAAGGAAAGTGACCAGCACCAAATCATAGATTTGGGCTATCTACTTGCCCACAGGGAAAGTGATCTTCACCAAATCACAGATTTGGGAAGCCTACTTTTGCTGTGCGGAAGTGATCTTCACCGAATCATAGATTCGGGAAGCCTACTTCTCTATATAATTTATTACGTTTTTTACTACTAGATTTATTGTTCCATCACCATTTCTTTGTATTTCAAATTTACTTGAATCATGATAAGTATCTTCATTAATATATAAATCAATTTGCTTGTCTATATTAAGTCTAACTCTTTTCATTTTCTTCTCAACCCACGTTTTATCAACTGCTACTTCCGCATCTAGACCTTGTTGCTTTATATAATTTGAAAACTCTTCCTTAACTTGAGGCTGCTCTGTAAATAATTCTGATGAAAAATCATCAATATTTATTGTGTCTTCTTCCTTTAGTTTTGTCTTAATGGCAGTTCTAATTTCTTCTGCCTTTCCAGCATCTTCTGTAATATTTTTTCTAGTCCAATTTTCAGCAGCTTTTACAAAAGTTCTAGTCATATCCCTTTCATTAGTCACTATACTTGCCCCTAAAAAAGTACTAATAAAATAGTTTGCCCCATACTCATCTTCCTTGCTGCTTTTTTGTTTGTCTAAAATCATTAGATTATATTTTTCATTATCCTTAATTGGCTTAATAAATGCAGCTTTTTGGATTTTCTGCCCGCTGCCTGGAAGACCTGCTACCTGTGGCACTATTCCTATTCCAATCTTATCATCTCTAAATTGAACTTCATGGGTAAAATTCTTAACATAATCCATTTTAAGTATCCCAATCATAGGACCTTGATCAGTTGTAACTGAGATTATAATTAAGTCTCCTGATGGTATATTCACATTGCTCTTCATTATTATAAATAGCTGTCTAGCAAGTTCCTTCGATAAACTTACTAAATCTTTATCAACTCCATTCAAGTAATCTTGTGCTATTTCCTTAACTATATTCCTTTCTGCATTAAACTTTCCATACTTTAGCTCATCATCTTTTAGACATTTTTCAAGGTGCTTATATAAAAAAATGTATATGTCTTCATCTAATTCTAAACTATATTCATTTAAAATAGGTTCTTCACCGTTACTATCTAATATATGAATTACTGCTTCATTTATATTAATCTCATTTATGTATTCCATATGTTTTCACCATCCATCTATATTTGTACATTAGATATTATAAACTTTAATTAATGTAAAAAAAAGCCTTAAGACTTGAAAACTAGGGTATATTTTAGTTAGCTGGAAGTGAAGAACTACTTGTACAAGATCTATTTTATTTTTTTCATTGACACCAATAAATTAAGATAATATAATTAATTCATAAATGTGTCACTGTTAAATCAGGCATAAGTTTGCGATATTCGGAAAACTTATGCCTTTTTCTTTTGCAAAAATAAAAATGAAAGGAAAGAAATAGCTATGTTTAATTTTTTTAAAAAGAATAAAATTACAGAAACAAAACTTCTTGCCCCTATAACTGGTAAGACAATAGACTTATCTGACGTACCTGACAAAGTATTTGCTGAAAAATTAGCTGGTGATGGAATTGCTATAGATCCAGTTGGTGATATTGTAGTTGCACCAGCTGACGGAGAATTAACACTAGTCTTTAATACAAAACATGCATTTGCAATAACACTAAATAATGGCGCAGAGTTATTAGTTCACATAGGAATAGATACTGTTTCTTTGGACGGAGAGGGATTTGAGCAGCTAATTGAAGCTGGAACAAGTGTCAAAGCCGGGACACCGATAATAAAGATAAATAGAGAATTCATTCTAAACAAAGGTTTTTCACTAATTACTCCAGTTCTAGTTACTAATATGGATTTAGTAAAAGAACTAAATCCTTCTGTTGGAAAGGAAGTCACTGCAGGACAAGATCAAGTAATAAGTTTTACCTTATAAGAAATGCTTACTAATTGCATTTCAGTATTATAATCATATATTCAATAGTATAATAAAACCATATATACATGGATTTATGTTTCCATGATTATATATGGTTTTAATTATCACCAAAAATATTAGCATTTTTATGCTTCGGTAGCAGCCTTTCTAAGTCTCTCTATATGCATTGCTAAATATGCTATTTCATCATCAGCAATATCTTTTTCTAGCTTCCCACCTAATATTTTTGATACACCTTTAGCTATCTTATAGGAGAGTTTATATTTAGATTTTATTTCCTTAATAAAATCATTTTGTATAGATATATCCGTTGATATTCTCTTTATTGCAAATTTCAAATGCGTTAAGAATCTGGCATAATCTAAAGATGTTTTATCTATATTTAATGACATCTTTTCCTCTATATACTCAATTACCAAATTTATTATATATGTATTCTTTATAGAGTCAGATATTATTCCAGAGTTTCTAGCTGAGTGAATATGTAGAGCTATAAATCCAATTTCTCCTGCTGGTATCTCTATATTTATTTTATTTTGAAGCTTTTTTGCGACTTTTTCAGCTAATAAATATTCTGTTGAATATAAAGCCTTAATCTCAATAAGAAATGGATTTTCTATCTCTTCATTATCAGCAAGCCTCTTAACCGCAAAGTTCAAGTGATCCACTAATGCAATGTGAATCCTCTCATTTAATTTTTCTTGTAGTTGATCTGCAATAAAGGATATCATTCTTTCACATAACTCAAAAAATTCCTCATCAACATTTTCAATAACTTGTTCAAAATTCCTTAGATTATCTTCATTTTCAATAACAAATACCTTTTCAACCTCAGTGCCTTTTTCAATCTTATCTCCAGTTTTCTTTCCAAATCCAATACCTTTTGCAAAAAGTATTCTTTCCCGACCATTCATTTCTACAGAAACTATATTATTATTATAAGACTTTATTACGACTGCTGAATCCATGATTATACTCATATTATCACCTTTTACTCTCATTTAAAATTATATCTCCAAAAGGAACTTCTACTCACTATTTATGAGTCACTTTATCTTATTTGTAGTACATTAATATACTTTATTTGTATTATCCCAATTTATTATATTAATTTTAACTTAATGCATTATTTATTGTAAAGTCTAGATTAAAATAAAAAATAAATCATAACCCATGTAAAAAATGGTAACTTAATATCTCAATAGTTTTTTATAAAAACAAAGAGCGGATTCCTAAGAATCTGCCCCTTTGCATATATTCTTTATATTTATTAATCATTTGATATTTGCTTACCTGCAATAGCTACAAACGGAAGATATATTATTACACTTACAATTAAACATATAAGGGCCGTTACTCCACCCATAATTGAGTTTGTAGATATAATTGCACCCAAGATTGGTGGTGTTGTCCACGCTGCAAGTATTGATACTTTTGGCACAAAGCCTATAACAGTTAATGTATATGCTATTAGCAATGATGCTATTGGTGCTAGTATGAATGGAATGAAATAAATTGGGTTTAAAACTATTGGCATACCAAATATTACTGGTTCATTTATATTAAAGCATCCTGGTGCTATTCCTAAGTTCGCAATTGCCTTTTGCTGAGCACCTGATTTTTTACCTAAAATAAATATTGCAATTAATAAAGCAATTGTAGTTCCTGATCCTCCCATATTTACATATGAATCTAAGAATTGGCTGTTTAAAATATATTCTGGTGCTAGTCCATTTTTTACCGCATCTGTATTAGCTAAAAGTAATGGAAGTAATAATGCATTTATTACTGGTGCTAATATATTTGAACCATGCAAGCCAAAGAACCATAATATTTGTACTAAAAATACTATTACAAGTACTCCTCCTAAACTTCCTGCAATACCTTGTAGTGGTTTTTGTAGTGTAAAGAATAATGCTTGATGTATATCAGGTACGCTTATAAACATAAATAATTCCTTAATGCCAGCTGCTAATGCTAGAACTATAATTGATGGTGCTAAAGCCGCAAAAGATTTTGAAACTGCTGGTGGTACTCCATTAGGCATTTTTATTACAAGCTTAGGATTACCTATTAACTTAACAAAAATTTCTGTAGCTACTAAAGCTACTATTAATGCAATAAATAACCCTTGAGCTCCTAAAAATGTAAATGGTAATGCTCCATCTGGAGTTGTTGAATATAATATCATTGATGCTGCAACTGATACTATACCCGCTGCTAATCCATCCTTGTCATAGGACCTTGCTAAATGATATGAGATTGTAAAAACAACTAATATTGACATAATTGCAAAAGACCCAGTCCAAACAGCGCCACCCCAGCTTTTCCAAGATGCTGGAAGCAGCCAATTCATAAA
The DNA here is from genome assembly GCF_002760435.1 of Clostridium sp. LS. Taxonomy (GTDB): domain Bacteria; phylum Bacillota; class Clostridia; order Clostridiales; family Clostridiaceae; genus Clostridium. Next base: position 9,773 of record NZ_AUUU01000027.1, on the reverse strand, counting down.
ATTTTGATACCACTCAAAACCTAGATTGTTAAATAAAACTGCAAATGCTCCCGCCATAATAATAGGCATAATTGTAGCAAACCCATCACGAATTGCTACCAAATGTCTTTGTGAACCAATCCTCGATGCGATCGGTACAAAGTGTTCTTCCATCCATTCAAAAAATTTATTCATAGTTAAAATTTCCCCCTTTATTAAAATTTATTAGAATTAAAACCAAAACTCATCCATGGCTCTATATAGTCCAGTAAAAATATTTCTTCATCGACTATCTTGCCTACTACATTTGTTTTACCAGTGTTCTTCATATCTTTTAACGCAACTTGAAGCTCGCCTGCATATCTAGTGTATAAATCTGAATCTATTAAGATATCACCTCTTTTAATATCTGGAGTATTAACTGCTGGAAAACTTTCACCTTTATATTTGACTCTGCTTTGCGTTGACCTAAGCATATACTCTGAAACATCGCCTCTATTGAAGTGAAATTCTTCAAGAATAATTTTCTTATCTAATTCAGTTGCGCTTTCAGCCAATTCCACCTTAAAGGTTATTTTTTCTTTATTCAATTCACTTAATATTTTAAGTTCATTCTCTGATGCAAATTGATTTGCTATTATTATATCGTCAATTAATCCTGTCACTAATAAGTGTTTAGCCTGCACATCTACTGGAAGATTTCTATGCATTTCTAATGTACATAACCCTTCTGAAACTGGCCAAGGACCATATTCTGCACTTTGTGAATTTATAAATGCTGCTGTATTTAATCCAAGTTCCCTAAATTGATTTGAACATTTCATAAAATGATCAAGAGATAAACCTGTATATATATGAGGATAGAAATTGTGACAGCCATATAAATTTTTAATATTGGCTTTATAAGATAAAATATTATTGATGTATTTAGTTCCACTACTCATATTTAACTCTACTTTTAATCCATATTCATTAAAACTCATAACAGCCTCTTCCATGCCACTAAACCCCATATCAAGCCTTATACCATCGAGTCCAATTTCTTTAAATATCTTCAAATCATATATTGATGCATTGAGTTTTTTAAATACTGCAGGGTCTAAATCCGCAATAACTTCCATATTTTCTTCTTTTGCTGCTTCCGTAACTTTTTTAAATTCACGCAATATATTTTCAAGACTTCTATCTCCAGCTGAAATAAGGCATGTGAATATTCTTTTAAATCCATATTGTCCCGCCAAATGTATATATTCAATTACTTCGTTTATATTATTTTCATTTGGATAAACTGAAATCCCTAATCTTTTCATCTTCCTACACCTCATTTTCATCTTTAAATTTGCTGATATAATAGGCTCCCATTGTTGGTGAAATTTCTTCATCGACAATCTCTTTAATAATTATTTTATCTCTGAGATAATCTTCAAACGCCTTTCTAACTATTTTTGCTCTTTTGATTACACTGCCAACTAATGCTATTGAACAGCTTTTAAATCCTAATTTTCTATACACATTACTAACTGTCTTCGCCAACTCTATGCCTTCATCAATCAATATTCTATACGCTACTTCATTGCCTGCTTCCCCTAGTTTTGCAACTATTTCTGCTAAAGATGCAATTTCATCTTTAGTGGATGAGTATACAAATTTTGTTACTTCATTAACTGAATTAATCTGCAATTTATCCATAATTTTTTTGCTTAATTCAGATTGATTTAAGTCATTTTCTTCTTCAAATATCATTCTCCTAATAGCATCTATTGCAATTTTATAACCACTACCTTCATCTCCTAATAGGCTTCCCCAGCCCCCACATCTTGCAGTTAAATTATTATTAACTCCAAAAGCTACTGAACCAGTGCCAGCTATAACTAATATTCCATCCTTTCCTTTAAGCATAGCCTTAAGAGCTATTTCAGAATCATGCATAACTACACTGCTGATTCCCAACCTATTCTTTAGTGTTTCTTTTATTATTTCTGCATTATCTCCAACTTCTGATCCTGCAATTCCAAGGTATGCACCATAAAGTTCATGATTTTCCAATTCATCTATTATCTCTTTTATAGCAGTTACTATATTTTCTAAAGCATTTTCTTTATTATTAAGCAAATTCGCAAAGCCTTTTATTGAAGTCTTTATAACCTTTCCGTCAGAATCATAGGCTGTTGCTTCTGTTTTCGTTCCTCCTCCATCAACACCTATAATGTATTTCATATGCTCACCACCTTCTCCCTAAAATAAGAAATACATAAACTCTACCTTTTACGTAATTCTTCATGTATCTCTATAATTTCAGATGCAAGATATTTTAATGTCATACTAGTCATCAAATGGTCTTGTGCATGTACCATAAGCAATGAAACTTCCGTTTTTTCTCCAGATGCTTCTTTTTGAATTAAAGTTGTTTGGACATTATGTGCTTGTGAAAGTTCTTCTGAAGCTTTTTCTATTAGTTCTTTCGCTTCATCAATTTCTCCTTTTTTAGCACATTGAATTGCCTCCATGGAATAGCTCCTAACTTCCCCACTATGCACTATAAGATTCATTATTATTTCTTCCATTATGTTTTGCTCCTTTTAACTACTTATTTTCCATTAGCTCTAAAGCTCTTTCTAAAACTTTTTCTCCATTCATTGTTCCATAGTGAACTGTATTTATAACTTCTACTTCTATGTTTTTATCTGCTAAGCTCTTTTTAAACTTTGAAAGTAAAAATCTAACTTGTGGCCCTAATAACAGAACATCAGCACTATCTATATAATCTTTTACCTCTGACTCTCCAACAGCCTGTATATTGCACTCTATGCCTTTCTCATCTGCCGCCTGCTGCATCTTTGAAACAAGTAAACTTGTAGACATTCCGGCTGAGCAAACTAATAATACATTTTTCATAAAAAGCCTCCTCTAACATCTTATTTATTTTCTTTACACAAATATTAAAAGCAATTATCATGCCAACATTTATCCATTAAGTAAATAAATTCAACGGCTTTATTTCTACATTTCAAATATATTTTATTGTGCAATTTTATAAAAAAAGTGTGCAAATCATACTGCACACTTTTTTATAATTACACACTAAGATAATATATTCTCTTTAACCATTCTAACTATATATGCTACCTCATCATCTCCAATTCTAATATCATAAGTTTCTTCAAAAGTTATCAATGTTTTTTTTATTTCAATAAACTCTTTATTATGCTCCTGCTTATAACCATTAAGGTTTTTAAATAAGATTTCTTTTCCTCCGTTTTTGAGTCTATCTACAAGAAAACTAACATGAATTAATATTCCTACCTGCGCATCATGTTGAACTTTAATCTCCAAACTTTTTTCGATTTTTTCTATTACATTTCTAATGCACGATACTAATTTTATGCAATTCAAATCTTTTATCTCATTTATGAGTGCTTTCTGTACTTTTAGAAAATCATCTTCATAGTTAATTAACTGTTCTAAATAATCTACACCTCTATTCAAAAATATATCCTGTGCTGATATAAACGGTACTCCTTCAATAAATATATTTACCGTTCCTACAACCGCTAATATTATATACTTTTCTTTTAATTTGCTTACTTTTCCTAGAAAGTCTTCCTTATCCAAGATATCCAGCGGTACAATTTTTACTTTCTCAATATTCTTTAAATTATAGTTTAATCTTGCCTTTATTCTTTCAGCTGCACCTTCTCCTGTAAAGCATGTAGTAATTATAATAAGTTCTTTATCCTCTTGGTAATCTTCTTCAGGAATTTGTATGGATGATCTACCTACATCTCTACATGAGTTATATATTGAATCTAAACTTCTTCCGTTAAGTGCTTTGCTTCCTGCTTCAATAACAGTTAATGTAGTTATCATGTCAATAGTTTTAATTTTAATTCCAACTTCATCGCCAATGATATTTCCAAAATTAATTAATGAGCCCATATCTACTAATAGCAAAATACCTTTTTCATTATTCATCTCTTTAATCTTTTCCTTAGCCTTCTCTAACATATGCTCTGCCTTCATTGTTAAAGGCATGTTCAACGCTTGTACATATTCTTCCCCTATAAGAGAATTAGCTACTTCCGCCATACTTGTAGCTGTACTAGTTCCATGCATCATCACTAATACGCCGACTTTTTCCTCCAATTGCTCATTATTATCATCATCACATGCTGATAGAAACATAGTTATATAACCTATTTCATCTAATGGAACATCTAAATTAAATTCTTTCTCAACCAGCTTAACTACATCCATGGCCACAACAAATTCCTCTCTGAACTTAACCCTTATAACATTAAGCTTTGGATGATATATTTTTTTTCCTACAGTGATTCTTTCAATACTGCCTTGTAAATGAAGAGATAACCCAAAGAAAACTTTTTGATCAAATTCTCTGTGTAATTTATCAGATGCTATAGCTAACATATTTTCAACAACAGTTGCAACTTTAAGGTCAACGACTTTAGAAATCTCATCTTTCTTAAAATTTTTTGATATTGTTTTAATATATTTTCTAAAATATTTTTCTAAATCTATGTTTAAAATGTCATTAATTTTAGCTTGGTCGATTCCCTGATTTTTTAAATCTTCCATTTTATTTTCTATAAGAGAATAGAAACTTTTACTTCTGACAGTATCTTCTTGATTGACTTCAAATTCAAATTTTTTTAATAAGTTATCCTCATTTGAAAATCTTAAAATATCCGTCATTCTTCTAGATAAACTATCTATTTCTTTTCTATAATCACGAATTTTCATTAATCCTTTTTGAACTCTAGGCTGTAAATCACCTTGATCAACTAGAATAAAACTTCCCTTGTTCACTTTGTAATTTAGAAATGCTTTTGCGCAAGAAAGCTGAATATCACTTTTCAATTGACCTATATTATTAGGACAATCATATAGAAGAAAGGATATTAATGCATTTTTACTTACATATATACTCTGACCAAGTCTTAATGATTCTGCTATTATAAATTCATTTAAAAGATAATATCGTTCCTCTAATTTCCTTTCCCGCAAAGGTGGCAAAACTATTGTCATTGGTATTCTTCTTGTGAATGTTTTCAATAAAAACGATTGGGGTTGTTCTGTAGTTGCAGCTATAATTTGTACATCAGCTTTTATTTTCTTTTCAGTATCTCCAAGCAGCCTAAAATACCCTTTATCAATAAAAGTAAATAACATTTCTTGTCCTTGTGGGGATAATCTATGTATTTCATCTAAGAAAAAAATCCCACCATCAGCTTTCTTTAATAATCCTTCTTTATCACTATCTGCTCCAGTAAATGCACCTTTTTTTACACCAAATATCTGTGCTACAACCAATTGCGGATTATCCGCATAATCAGCACAATTAAATCTGACAAAGGGAGCATTATGAGATATCATGTTTGATTCTTTTGCGAAACGATGCATAGCCTCAGCAAATAATGATTTTCCTACACCAGTCTCTCCTAGTATAAGAGTATGTAACCCTCTTGGAGGATAAAGTATAGCAGCTTTTGCTTGTTGTATTGGCAGCTTTAAAGATTGTTCTGAACCTACAAGAATTTCTAAACTATCAGAATTTCTTGTGGTTTCTAGCTCGTTTTCATTTAGATTTCTCTCTTTTTTTTCATCTCCAATACTGCTAAATATAACTGGTCTTCCTTCTTTTCTATTTACCCTATTTTCTTTATACAACTTATTCAAATACCTACTTACATTAGTGCGGTCTAATCCCATAAACGAACCCAATTCTGCAGCTGTTATACCTCTTCTATTTTTCATTTCTAGTTCAATTAGACATTTTATAACTTCCTCTTCCCTCATTGATCCTTCCATAAAATTTTTCCCCCAATCATAAAATGATCTTTATTAAAATTCCTTAAGATCATGAACTCAAGTTACTTTGTAAAGCTTTTCTTCTAACTTTGTACGGAACCGTAACTGGATATTACCAGTTTCTTTTCATTATATACTAATATTATTAATTTCCGCAAGTACATTTCCCTTTCTTTCCATTCCCAAACATAATTTATCTAGCATAACCTTAATTCACTATATTATAATATTATATGAATCTATAGACAGTATTAATGAATACTATCTATAGGTAACTAAAAAAGTGTCATATAATATTAAATACAATTTATAAAAAGGAGATAAGAGTTATGCAAGAATTAGAAACTAGAATTGTTGATATTGATGTTGAAAATATAAGAAAAATTTTACTATTAAACGGTGCACAAAAAGTTAAAGTTGAAGATCAAATAAATGATATATATGATTTTCAAGATGGAAGTCTTTTAGCAAAAAAAGGTTATGCTCGTATAAGAACTGTAAATGATATGCTTAATAATAAAGTAGTTTATTTTATGACTACAAAAAAAATGCTTTCTCAAGAAAGGTTTAAGGTTATGGAGGAAAATGAAGTTATCATTGATAACAAGGAAATGGGTGAAGGCATATTTAAATCCCTTGGTTTAATCCTTAAAGAATCTAATAAAAAATATAGGGAAAGCTATAGACTACATGATTGTTTAATAGAAATAGATATTAATGATAAAAATTTTTGTCCATTTCCTTATCTGGAAATAGAAACTTCATCAGAAGAAAAGCTAAAAGAAATAGTTGAATTACTTGGCTATACTCTAGATGATACTACTTCTCAAACCATTTATGATATTTTATCCGAAAGAGGATTATTAAATAATACTCCTAAAGGAATATAACATACACTTTTATGTTTCATTAATCACATTATTTGTAAAACTTTGATTATAATATAGTATTCTTAATAAATATAATGTAGAATATATATAGAGATAGGATATACTTTTAAAAACAAGAATGTTTAGTTTTTTAAGCTAAACATTTTTATTTATAAAAGGAGGACCTTATGGAGAATTATGAGGAGAATATAAAATATTTAAAATTACTTTCTAGACAATACCCGACGATAGCTGCTGCATCTACTGAAATAATTAATTTAGAAGCAATTTTAAATTTGCCTAAAGGAACAGAACATTTCTTAGCTGACCTTCATGGCGAATACGAACCATTTGTTCATGTACTAAAGAATGGTTCAGGTGCAGTAAAAATAAAAATTCAAGAAGTCTTTGGCAATTCATTAATGGATTGTGAGAAAAAAAGTTTAGCTACCTTAGTATATTATCCGGAACAGAAATTAGAAATTGTTCAGAGGGAAGAAAAAGATATAAATGATTGGTACAAAATCAATTTATATAGATTAATTGAATTATGCAGGCATGCATCTTCTAAATATACGAGATCAAAGGTGAGAAAAGCTCTTCCTAAAGATTTTAGTTATATTATAGAAGAATTATTACACGAAGAACCTGAAAATAATGATAAACAAGGTTATTATGATGGAATAATAAATACTATAATAGAAATTGAAAGAGCACCGGAATTTATAATTGCTTTATCAAATTTGATTCAAAGATTAGTTATAGACAGGCTTCACATAATAGGTGATATATATGATAGGGGGCCAAGACCTGATATTATAATCGATACACTTATTGATTATCACTCTGTAGATATACAATGGGGTAATCATGATATCTTATGGATGGGGGCTGCTGCCGGTAATACCACATGTATAGCAAATGTTTTAAGAATTGCAGCTAGATATTCAAATTTAGATGTAATTGAGGATATTTATGGTATAAACTTATTACCTCTTGCAACTTTTGCTCTAAAGTATTACAAAGATGACAGTTGTAAAGGCTTCATTCCTAAAAGTAATGATGAAACAGGATATGGAACTTCTGAAATAGAATTAATTTCTAAGATGCATAAGGCTATAACCATTATACAATTTAAACTTGAATATGAAATTATAAAAAGACGTCCTGAATTTAAAATGGAACATAGGTTACTTTTAAATAAAATAAATTATGCCGATGGCACAATAACTTTAAATAATATTACTTATGAGCTAAATGATAAAAATTTCCCAACCATAAATGCAAAGAAACCTTTTGACCTTACAAACGATGAGAAAAAATTAATAGATAAACTCCAAAGTTCTTTTATTAATAGTGATAAATTGCAAAAGCATGTTTTATTCTTATTTAATAAAGGAAGAATATATTTGACATATAATTCTAATCTTTTATTTCATGGATGCATTCCTTTAAATAAAGATAAGAGCTTTAAAAGCATGGTTATTCATGGAGAGGAATATAAAGGTAAGAAACTTCTAGATAAGTTTGATTCCTTAGCTAGAGAAGGATATTTTAGCAATCGAGGCAGTAAAGAAAAACTATATGGAATGGATATAATGTGGTATTTATGGACAGGCTCATGTTCTTCCCTTTTTGGAAAAGAAGATATGGCTACCTTTGAACGATATTTTATAAATGATAAGAGTACGCATAAAGAAAAGAAAAACCCATACTATGATTTTAGAGACTCTGAAGAAATGTGTAATATAGTTCTAGAAGAATTCGGCCTCGACCCACTAGAATCAAAAATAATAAATGGACACGTTCCAGTGAAAAACAAACTTGGTGAAAACCCAATAAAATGTAATGGAAAACTAATAGTTATAGATGGTGGTTTTGCAAAAGCCTATAGGATTGAGACTGGACTGGCTGGGTACACCTTAACCTACAATTCTTATGGATTACAGCTTATATCTCATCAACCTTTCAAGTCAATTGAAGATGCATTTAGCAAGGAAACAGATATATTATCTTCAAGACAAATAGTAGAAAAAACAGATAGAAAAAAAGTTGGAGATACTGATATAGGAAAGGAGCTTAAAAATCAAATTAGAGATTTAAAGTTATTACTTAGAGCCTATAGAAAAGGTTTGATAAATGAAGCTCAATAAACATTTTTCTATTTAAATCTTTACAATTTAATCATAAAATTTATTATTGTAATAAATTCTCACAGAATTTATTACAATAATTTTTTATGTAAATTTTATTCTGGCAAAATATCTCTGGTCTAATTTATTCTTAATAACGTTACTTAATACTTACAGTTCTAAATTCCATAGTATCACTTCTATGATGGGCTTTTGAATATTCAAAAGGTTGACCATTATCTAGAAAGCCTACTTGTTCAACTTCTAGTATTGGAAAATTATCTGCAATCTCCAAATATTCTTGTTCCAATTCATTTGGTAGAATTGCACGTACTATTCTATGTCCGCTTTTTATTTTCAAATTAAGCTTCTTTTCAATATAAGTATAAATTGAATTTAACAAAATATCATTTTTGATTCCTGGTATAAGACTTATAGGCATATATGTATATTCAATTACATATGGTGCATCATTTGCATATCTGACTCTTATTATATAATAAACAAAATCGTCACAGGTAATCTTTAGCTTTGTTGCTATCTCCTCACTTGGATGAATAACTTCGAAATTTATAATTTTTGAAGTCACTTTTTTTTCTCTATGTGTTTGAGTAAATCCTTCAAATTGTCTTGCTAAACTTAGTTCTTGAACATCCTCATCATCAAGTGCCTTCACAAAAGTTCCAGAACCTCTTCTCTTTATTACTAATCCTTGAACTACGAGTTCATCAACAGCTTTTTTTATTGTAATTCTACTTACTCCATAGTGCTCACACATTTCCTTTTCTAAAGGCAATTGTTCATTTGAGCTGTACTTTCCATTTAATATTCCATTCCTTATATCTTCAGCAATTTCTTCATATTTTGCCATTATATTGTCTTCCTCCCAATAATATATTTCATCATTCTACTTATTATATCATTTTATTATTTATTATATCATTTTATTATTTATTATATCATTTTA
>NZ_AUUU01000208.1 GCF_002760435.1 Clostridium sp. LS | reverse complement strand
ACTTTAGCAGATTATCAAAAGAGCAGCAATTAGAGGTTATAAGCAGAACTTTCCATAAGAGTATATAGAAAATAAGGCTATAAGAATTAAATTTTAGTTCTTGTAGCCTTTACCTATATAATTGATTTTTGTAATAATAGCATAATAGCTATATATGGCACAATCAAAAAATAATAAGTCCATCTGCCAAGCTTATTTTTCATCAAGGCATCTTGGGCTTGTTACTTTCTTTTATGTGTCTAAGATTCCTAAGTATATCAATTTGCAATTAGTATATTTTTAGAACCTTTACATTGTAACTACTCTTGAATAGAGAAATTATCTTTGTTAAAAGAACAGATGGGACAAACCCAATAATCTGGCAAATCATCAAAATCTACATGAGGAGGTATTCCGCCATCAGGATCTCCGACTTCAGGATCATAAATATACCCACATACTTCACAAACATATTTTTCCATTTCATCACCTCATTTATTATTTAAACAAGAGTAAAATAATGAAACAAAATAAGGGAATTTTGTAACCAAATATAGAAGTATTTAAAATAAATAATAGTTAATTCTATTAATTATATTACAGTATATGATGATGTCTTTAAGGTGTTAATGATAAAAAATATATTTTTATTTTAAAGTCTTGAATTAGCCTTTTTAAGAAGATCAGAAAAATAACCTTTTGGAAAATATCCTTTTTTTAAACCTTCTATAACTGTCAAATAAGTTGCAGTAGTATCAAACCTAGCATCATGATAATTTCCACTACCCTCAAACAGCTTTTCAGAGGTTTCAACAATTTTGCTGTTAGGAATATTAAGCCAATCAATTACCTCTGATAATTTTGGATTCTTAATTTCCCCATTAGCTTTTGGAATCTTGCAGATGTCTCTATAGTAAGCCATTGTACAGAATATATTTTTAGGCGTAAAATCTTCTCCTAAAGATAGTAATTCATGCTTTAAAAATCTAACATCGAAATTTACATTATGTCCAATTAAAAAATCTGAATTAACAAAATCATCGATGAATTCAGGGACTAAATCCTCAAAATATTGACCATTTGACAAATCATAAAGTTTTTCTAAAGAAAAACCATGAATTTCTTCAGCAGATGGGTCCATTTCCTCAACTGTAAAGAAAAAGTTCTTTCCAGTGGTTACCTGTGGTTTTACACTAGCATCAACAGTTATATAACTTAATTGACAAATGCTGCCCGGTTTTATACTAGTAGTTTCTGTATCGAAAAATAATAATTTCATTAAGTGTACCTCCATCTTGTGCATATAGGCATTTAATGCAATGAGTTTAAAATGCCTGAATAATAAATTATCATTAAGTTACTAAATTTAATTATATAGTATTTACGAAAAAATTCAAATAAGTTATAATTAATAGTAAGAATTACTATTAATTAATATAAATAGAATTTTAGTGATATAATAATTAAATGAATAAATAAAAATTTTTTGATTTGGAAAGAATAAATCAACGAAGTCATCTAGAGGAGGAACGTAAAATGGTTGAAAGAAGACGTAAGATATCAGTTATTGGAGCAGGGTTTGTAGGAGCAACAACAGCTTATGCGTTAATGAATAGTGGAGTAGCTACAGAAATATGTTTATTTGATATAAATATGGATAAGGCAATGGGGGAGGTTATGGACCTCGTTCATGGAACATCCTTTGTTAAACCAGTCAGTATTTATGCAGGAAGTATTGAAGAGACAAAAGACTCAGACATAGTAATAATTACAGCAGGAGCGGCACAAAAAGAAGGCGAAACCAGATTAGACTTGATTGAAAAAAATTATAATATTTTCAAAGGTTTTGTACCACAAATTGCAGCAGCGAGTCCAAATGCAATCTTACTAGTTGTATCAAATCCATGTGATGTATTAGCATATATAACTTATAAATTATCAGGGTTTCCTAAAGAAAGGGTTATTGCATCAGGAACTGTTTTAGATACCTCAAGATTAAAATATGTTATTGGCAAATACTTTAATGTAAATAATAATAATATTCATGCATATGTTTTAGGAGAACATGGCGATAGTGAAGTTGTAAGCTGGAGTACTGCAAGCATAGCTGGTGGAAGCTTTGAAGAATATGCTAAAAAGTTTAATTTAGAATGGGATAATGATGTAAAAGCAGTAATTGAAAGTGATGTTAAAAATGCTGCTTACGAAATAATAAGCAGAAAAAATGCAACTTATTTTGCAGTTGCATTAGCTGTAAATAGAATAGTTGAGGCTATATTAAGAGATGAAAATACAATATTAACTGTATCTTGCTTAATGCAAGGAGAATATGGAATAGATGATGTATATTTAGCTGTACCAGCAATTATAAATAGTACTGGAGTTGTAAGAATAGTAAACCCAGTACTAAATGATGAAAATGAACTAAAAAGATTAAAAGAATCAGCAACAGTACTAAAAGAACACATCCACAAAATAATTAACAAAGATATCTAGCATGCAAACTAGACTCAAGCATGTATCAACCAAAATTATATAAATGTTTATTCCATGGAACTATGAAAATTTCGCTGAAAGCACTAAATGCCGGATTGTACCCACTTATGCTTGCTCCAAATTTATTTTGACAAGCATAAATGGAACAATCCGGCATTAAGTGCTTTAGCAGCTTATTTTCAAATGTCCATTTCATAAACATTTATATAATTTCTTTGTTTGGATAGATGCTTAAGTCTAGTGGATGCTATATATTAGTTCATTCCGTTGAAACTTATTTCTCCTGTGAGGACTGCTTTTTCATGTCCATTACTGTCTTTAACGATGAGATCTCCTGTATCTGAAAGAGAAATACATGTTACAATTTCTTCTTTATTATATGTAATTAATTTTGCTTGTTTTCCCAAAATATTAGAATTATCCCTGCAAATAGAAATTGTTTCAGAGAGATCTAAATTGTCTATAAATTTGTAATATAGTTCTTCAAAATGACTTAAAAATTCGGAAAGAATTTCGCTTCTTTTAAATTCGTTCTTACATTCAACTTTTAATGAAGTAGCAGTAGATTTTATGCTTTCATCAAAATCATTTTTGTCTATATTAATATTCATTCCTATGCCTAAAACTAAATAGTGAACGCTATCCATATCACATTTCATTTCAGCTAATATCCCGCATAATTTTCTGTTATTTAAGAGAATATCGTTAGGCCATTTAATAGTTGCATTTATATTAAACTTTTTTAATGTCTTGTAAACAGAAGCAGCAGCAATTTGAGTTATCTTTGGTGCTTCGGTTGGAGGGATAGTTGGTCTCAATATTAAGGTAAACCAAAGCCCGCCAGAGGGAGAAACCCATTTTCTGTTAAAACGACCGCTGCCAAGGGTTTGCTTTTCAGCAATAACTATAGTACCATTTTCTGCATCTTTTTGTGCAAGTTCCTTTGCTTTAATATTTGTAGAATCTATATTATCAAAATAAATTATATTTCGGCCAATTTTAGATGTTTTTATCATAGGCAAAAGTTCAGTTTTATTTAATAAATCCGGGTAAGTAATTAATTTATAACCTTTATTTGAAATTCCTTCTATTATATATCCCTTTGATTTCAAATTTTTAATATGCTTCCATATTGCAGTTCTTGAAACATTTAAAGTCGAACTTAAGTATTCACCAGAAACATAATTTTCAGATTTCTTTAATTCATTTAAAATTTTTTCTTCCATAAAACGACTACCTCCTAAGTGTAATTATAACATAATAGGATTTAAAGAAAAAATTTAATTTGGCATTAGAATAAAATGATGGAAAAATGAAATTATTGTAATTTAAAATAAAATAATATATAATAAAGTTTGGCGTAATTTAAAATATGATAGCGAATGTAAGCATTTTTAGAGAGGATAATAAAATGAATACAAATAAAAATAATAAAAATATAAATCCAAAATCTAAAGTGAAAATAAAAAAAGGAAAGAAAAATAGAAAGAAAATAAATATTAAAACATTACTTATTTTTTTAGCTTTTGAAATGTTGTTCACAGCATGTACTTTTCCTTTTATGATTTTATATGGACCGTTTGACAATGCAAAATCTACATATGTTGGAGCAGCAATGACTTCAATGAGTCATCAGTACTTGGTTAAATGGTTTATGTCTGATGCTAAAATAGCAGAAATTCAAGGGCAGAATTCAGTTGAAACAAATGGGGAGAAAACAGATTTATCTCAAATAAATATCCCTAAAATTAAAGATAATACTATAGAAATTCATACAATTGAGGGTAATTCAAAATATAATGGTTATTACATGGTTGTAAAAGATCCATCAAGAGTTAAGATTGGAGTTACTTCTAAACCAGGAGTAGAAGGTGAAACAACCTCTCAAATTGCTGAGGAGAATGGAGCTGTTGCAGCTATTAATGGTGGAGGATTTGTAGATCAATCTTCAACACAATCATGGACCGGAAATGGTGGATTACCAACGGGTGTAGTTATGACAGGAGGACAAGTTGTCCATGATGATCTAGATGGTAAGCCAACAACATGTCTAGGCATAACTAAGGAAGGTAAAATGATGGTTGGTGATTACACAGTAAATGAATTAAAAGAACAAGGAGTTCAGGAAGCTGTTAGTTTTACACCTGCACTAATCATAGGTGGTAAGAAGTTAACAATAAATGGAGATGGTGGTTTTGGAATTGCCCCTAAAACTGCAATAGGGCAAAGACAAGATGGAGCTATAATTCTTATGGTTATTGATGGAAGAGAAATAGGAAGCTTTGGTGCTACAGTTAAAGAAGTGCAAGAAATCATGTATCAATTGGGTGCTATTAATGCAATCAACTTAGATGGAGGAAAATCAACAACAATGTATTATGATGGGGATATAATTAATAAGCCATCAAACAGCATGGGTGAAAGAACTATTGCTACAGCAATTATTGTTAAATAAACAGAAGGTGGGATCAGGTTATGAAGGTGTTTAAAAAGGTAATTGCCTGGGCAATGTTATCTATAATACTACAAGTTGGCGTCTTATATTTTTTAAATAACGTTGTATTTAAGCATACATCAGAATTTAAAAGCAATATATTAGATTTAAAAAAAGACAACACAAAAGATATTAAGGCATCTATTTCAGCAAAAGCTGAAAATATTAACATATCATATAATGGTAAATATTTAAGTTATAAAGAAGATGATAATTTATTTTTAGAAGATACTAAAACTGGCAAAAGCACTCAGATTACAACTCAAGATAAAGGAACTATTCTGTATTATGACTGGCTTCCAGAAAGAGATATTTTAGTAATAGCAGAAAAGGTTGAAAAAAGTGGTAAATCTAAAATTCAAATTATAACATATAATGCAGTTAATGAGACGGAAACTCTTGTTAAGGAAATGTGTACATATCAGGATAATATGAAGATTAAAAAAATAAGTGCTTCAATTTTTACAGGAGTATATTATGTGGATATAGATAAAGGTGGATCAAAGGATACAGTCTACAGAATAGATAGAAATAATGATATGCAGGAAGTTAACCTCAAAACATATATTTTGGGTAATATACAGGTTATTCCTCATGCGGATAGATTGATTTATGCAGATAAAATAAAAGGAACATTTTACGTTACTTCACCAAATAAACAGCTAAATTTTAATTCAAATAAGAAATTGACTCTTTTAGGAATTGATAGAAACGATGTGGTATATATGGGAGAACTTAATGGAGATAAAATAACAAACATAACTTATGGTAAAGTTGATGAGGATACTTCAACTTGGAAAAAAGTCGCACTAGACTCTGTTGTAAATTCTGACGATATATATTTTAATAATAAGAGCGAAATTTTGGTTAATGACAATCTTAAAGGAAGCGTGAAGAACTTAACTTCAGGAAGTGAAGTTGAATATGAAGGAAAGCTTATTCAAATTAAAGAAGGTTTTATAGCTACAGTTGATAATGATGGAAAATTAGTCTATAAGAATTTAAATACAAAATAAATATTTTTGGAGGATATTCGATTAAAATAGTGATTGAATATCCTTTATTTATAATATAATTTATACGATAATAATGCAAAAAATAGATTCTAACGTATAAAGTTAGAATTTAGTGTTTATAATGTTAAATTTAATGTCATAGAGAATAAAATTAAAAAAATATTGTATTAATACTTGGTAAATATGGTATAATACAAGACATGTATAGGAAAAGAGGAGGAAAATATGGGTTCACTATTTAATATACAACAAATAATATATGATAGGATTATAATGATTCCAGCAATACTAATCGCGTTTACTTTTCATGAATACGCACATGCATTAGTAGCTGATAAATTAGGAGATAAGACGCCGAGGTTTCAAGGGAGATTAAGTTTAAATCCAATTACTCATATTGATCCATTAGGATTTATTATGGTTTTGCTTTTTAGATTTGGATGGGCAAAGCCTGTACAAACAAATCCGTCGGCGTTTAAAAATTATCATAGGGATCATTTAAAAGTTAGTTTGGCAGGGCCGATTGCAAACTTTTTAATATCTATAGTAGCTATGTTAGTATTGGTGCTCTATGTAAGATTTCTGAATGGACTACCAACAGCGCTGAATACAGTATTACATCAAATGATAAGAGAGGTACTTGAACTTAATGTGTTTTTAGGAATATTTAATTTACTTCCAGTTCCACCTTTGGACGGATTTAGTCTCTTGAGAGATTTAAATCCAAAGACTTTCTATAAATATGAAGGAGTATTTTATCAATACCAAATGATAATAATGTTAGTTTTAATATACGTTGGAGGAGCGATAATCCAAGTACCAGCAAATATTATAATAAATATGTTGTATAGACTTGGTAATATGTTACTATATATTTTATAATATTAAACTAGATTGAAGAATTATATAAAAATCACTGAGTTGACAAATAAATATATAATTTGTATAATATATTATCATTAATATAGAAAATTCTGTGAAGAGGAAAGTAGTTTAATTAATTCCTTAAGCGAATAGGGGAACGGTGTAAGCCCTATGGATAGATTAATATGAAGAGAGCCTTGGAGAAGTCACCTGAAATAGATAGAGAAAAGATAAATTATAGATATTATCTTTTTATATTTTGAGTAAGGAGGATCGCAAGAAATTTGCGTTAAAAGTTAAGGGGTATCTTATTTATATAAGATACAATTAGAGTGGTACCGCGGATAGTTCGTCTCTTATTTAAGAGAGGAGCTTTTTTTCTTTGTATAATAATATATTTTCTTAAATTAATATAAATACATTTACCACAAAAAGTTAAAAATAATTATTAGTCCTATAATAAAATAGTTTGCTAAAAATCTTACAGGATAGTTCCTGTTGAATTTAGATAATAATATTTGACCAAAATCAAGGAGGATATTTATGGATTACAAAAATAAGGTTGCAGAATTAATAAAAGCTCATGTGGAATTAGATATTGAAACTATAGAAAATCTAATTGAAATACCACCAAAGCCAGAAATGGGAGATTATGCTTTTCCATGTTTTCAATTATCTAAAGTTATGAGAAAGGCTCCTAATATGATAGCAGAGGAATTGAAGAATTCTATTCCGGCTGAAGGCTTTGAAAAAATTGAAAATTTAGGACCATACCTTAATTTCTTCGTTGATAAAGGGGTATTTGCAGAAAATACAATTGAAAAAGTTTTAGAAGATGGAGATAGCTATGGATCATCTAATGTGGGAGAAGGAAAAACTGTCTGTGTTGAATACTCTTCACCTAATATAGCTAAGCCTTTCCATGTAGGACACTTATTTACTACAGCTATAGGAAATGCTTTATATAAAATGTTTAAGAAGGAAGGCTATAATACAGTTGGTTTAAACCACTTAGGAGACTGGGGAACTCAATTTGGCAAGCTTATCTCTGCCTATGATAGATGGGTAGATGAAGAGGCTTTAGAAAAAGCTCCAATTGATGAATTGCTTAGAATATATGTGAAATTCCATGAAGAAGCAGAAAAGGATCCAGCTTTAGAAGATGAAGCAAGAGCTAATTTTAAAGCATTGGAAACTGGTGATGAAAAAGCTACAGCTCTTTGGACTAGATTTAGAGAATTAAGTTTAAAGGAATTTGAAAGAGTATATGATATTTTAGGTGTAAAATTTGATTCTTTAGCTGGTGAAGCATTTTATAATGACAAGATGGACGTTGTTGTCAATGAGTTAAGAGAAAAAGGTCTTTTAGTGGAAAGTAACGGAGCTCAAGTTGTTATGCTTGAAGATTATAATATGCCTCCATGTATAGTGCTTAAAGGTGATGGTGCCTCAATATATGCAACGAGAGATCTTGCTGCTGCTATGTATAGAAAGAAGACTTATGATTTTCACAAGTGTGTTTATGTAGTTGGAACTCCACAAGCATTACATTTTAAGCAAGTATTTAAGGTATTAGAACTTGCAGGACATGACTGGGCAAAAGATTGTGTACACGTGGGGTTTGGGTTAGTTAAATTTGCGGATAGAAAGCTTTCAACAAGAAATGGATCAATTGTTTTACTAGACGATTTGCTTCGTGAAGCAGTTGAAAAGACTAAAGAAGTTATTAATGAAAAGAATCCAGAACTTGAAAATAAAGAGGAAGTTGCAAAGAAAATTGGTGTAGGAGCAGTAGTTTTCACTTATCTTAAGAATTCAAGAGAAAAGGATATTGTTTTCGATTGGAAGGAAATATTATCATTCGATGGAGAAACTGGTCCATATGTTCAATATTCATATGCAAGAGGAAACAGTATATTAAACAGAGGAAATGGATGCAATGGAACTGTTGATTATAGTAAATTAGCTTCAAAAGAGGAGTTTGAATTAGTTAAGAGCTTAGCTAATTTTAATAATGTAATAACTTTAGCTTTGGATAAATTAGAACCATCAATATTAACAAGATATGTAATAGAAGTTGCAAAGGGATTTAATAAGTTCTATAATGCACATTCTGTATTAAATTTAGAAGATGAAGGCTTAAAAGCTACTAGATTAAATTTAGTTAAAGCAAGCCTTCAAGTAATAAAGAACGGTTTAGAATTACTAGGAATAGATGTAGTAGAAAAAATGTAAAGATACCCTAGACTTAAGATATATATCAACCGAAATTATATAAATGTCCATTTCACAAACATTTATATAATTTCTTTGTTTAGATATATATCTTAAATCAAGTGTAGTTAGACATTTTAAATAATTGAATTTAATCTATAACTATATTATAGATCTTTATTTCGCTTTTCAGAAATATACCGTAACGTTAAAAATGAATGTATGGTATAATTAGGCATATGAATAATTTACAGGAGAGGATCTGGAATAAATTGTTTATTAACAAAAATATTAAGTATAGAGATATATTGATATTTGCACTAATAGGAGTAATTGGTTACAAGCTTATAGATAATTATGATTACTTTTTTGATATTGTTAAAAAGATATTATCAATTATGACTCCATTCATATATGCTATGATTTGTGCTTATATATTAAATCCAATAGTGAGTTTTTTTGAAAAGCGTCTAAAAATAAAAAAAGTATTAGCCATAGGAGTTACATATTTCATAATTATTGCTTTAATATTTATAGTGTTATTTTTTACTATACCAAGTATAGTAGACAGTATATTAAAAATAACAGAAGAGATGCCTAAATATGTAGAAATGGTGCAAAAATGGGTAAATGCCATCCTTCAAAACGAGAGAGTAAAAGGGGCAATTATACAAGCGGGTCTTCTAAATAAATTTGAAGAAGCGTCTGGTCAAATTGGAAGTGTAACAATAAGTTTGCTACAAAATCTTGCAATGTATTTATTATCGTTTACATCAAATCTTCTTAATGTACTTTTAGGTTTTTTAATTTCAATTTATGTTTTAGCAGATAAGAATAAGCTTATTAGAGGTGCAAGAACTATTACATATATGATTTTTAAAGAGGAGAATGGAACTAAATTAATTGAACTTATTAGAACATATCATAAAATGATAGGAATTTATATTGGAATAAAAGCAATTGATTCTGCAATAATAGGGATTATAGCACTTTTTGGGCTAGTAATTGTAGGTGAACCATATGCGCCGTTAATTGCGTTAATTGGAGGAGTAACTAATATGATTCCTTACTTCGGTCCATTTATTGGTGAGATTGTTGGTGCTGCAGTCGCAATTTTTATTTCGCCTATGAAGGCTTTAATAGTATTTCTTGTGTTACTTTCTATTCATTTATTTGATGCGTGGTATCTTGATCCTAAACTTATCGGAAAGAGAGTTGGTATAAGTCCCTTGGGGATCATTTTAGGGGTAGCTATAGGCGGTGGAATTCTAGGTCCAATTGGTATGCTGTTGGGATCGCCTACAATGGCTACGATAAAAGTATATTATGAAAAAATATATAATAAATTTAAACAAAACAATCCAAACTTAGTTAGAAAAGAAAAATTAGATGATTCTAGTATCTAAAATCTGATGAAAAAGTAATTATAACTTATGTTAGGAGAATCATAATGGAAGAATTTTTTGAACTAATAAATAAACGTGAAAGTTGTAGAAAATACTTAAATAAGCCTGTTGAGAAGGAAAAATTAATTAAATGTATTGAAGCGGCAAGATTAGCTCCTTCAGCATGTAACAGTCAGCCATGGAACTTTATTATTGTGAACAATGAAGAACTGGTTCCAAAAGTTGCGAATTGTCTTCAGGATAAAATTATGAATAAATTTACTTCCGAATGTCCAGCGTTTATTGTTGTAGTGGAAGAGAGTGGAAATTTAACGTCTCGTGCTGGAGCCTTAATGAAACAACAAGATTATAGATCTGTTGATCTTGGAATAGCAACAGAACATATATGTTTGGCTGCAACTGCCCAAAATTTAGGTACATGCATTTTAGGGTGGTTTAATGAAAAAGAGCTTAAAAAATTGTTGAATATTAACAAATTGAAGAGAGTAAGGTTAGTGGTAGCAATAGGATACCCTGAGCATAATGATACGAGAAAGAAAGTAAGAAAAAGATTAAATGAAATTTCGATATTTATAGAATAAGCAATAATATTTTTAAAAACACTATCAATAGAAATTTTATTTGATAGTGTTTTTATTAATTATAGAAACTTTTAGAATTTAATAGTTAAAATTAACTTCACCTAGTATCTAATCTTTTCTGAATTATAAAAATAAAGTATAATAAATAAGTAAAAAAGGATGTGAGACAATGACAAGAGTAGGGGCTTTTTTTGATTTAGATGGTACTTTATACAGAGAAGGGTTAATAACAGAAGTCTTTAAAAAGATGGTTAAATATGAGATTATTGGGTCAGAAAGATGGTATAATGACTTAAGACCTTATTTTATGAAATGGGATAGAAGACAAGGTGATTATGATAATTACCTTTTAAAAATGATAGATATATATATCGAATCTATTAAAGGATTAGAAAGATATCAAATGGAATATATAGCTAGAAAAGTGGTAGAACATAAAGGTGATAGAGTATATACTTTTACAAGGGATAGAATAAAGTGGCATTTAGCTAATAAGCACACTTTAATTATAATATCAGGGTCTCCTTCAGAATTAGTAGGTGAAATGGCAAAAAAATATGGATTTACAGATTTTATAGGTGCAAAATACATTACAAATAATAATATGTATACAGGTGAAGTAATTCCGATGTGGGATAGTAAAAGTAAGGAAAAAGCTATTGATGATTTTGTTAACAAATATAATATTGATTTAAATGAAAGTTATGCCTATGGTGATACCGCAGGAGATTATACAATGTTTAAAAAAGTAAAACATCCTTACTGCATGAATCCAACAAAGGAACTTTTGCAAAAGGTATTGAAAGATAGAGAATTAATTAAAAGAGTTAATGTTATAGTTGAAAGAAAGGATGTAATATATAATCTAGACATCGAAGATATACAATTCTTATAGGAAAGAGTGGTACCGTGATTATTCGTGAAAATAAGGTGAATGTAGAAGAATATAGAGATGAATTTATGTTAAAGTCTCAAGATAAAGAGTATAGTCCTGAGGAAGTTATCTTCTTTGATCTTGAACATTATGTTTACAAAAAGCCCAAATGTATTGGAGTATTTGGAGCGTGTGAATATGATAAGAAAAATAATAGCATATTAGTTACTCAATATATGATTGAAGATAGAGATGAGGCAACGAATATTCTATATCTTGCAAGGGACTATTTTATGAAAATGAAACAAAAAGGAAAAAAGGCAATAATCACTTTTTCAGGTAACAATGATTTTACAGTTATAAATTATCTTTTTAAAGAGAATGGTATATATTATGATTTTAGCGAAGAATTCGATTCAATAGACATCCAAAAAGAGTATGAAAAATATAAGAAATTATCTATCGGTCTTAAGAAATTAGAGAAGGTTTTTGATATTGTAAGAGAAGGCGAGGTTATTAGCGGTTCTAATTTAGCTAAGACCTTCCATAAGGTTATGAAAGATAGAAGTTATTTTAAAAGAATGCCTGAGGAAAAGATAGAAAAAATTCTTCTTTATAATGAGCAAGATGTTATAAATTTATATTATATTTATGTAAATTGGAAAAAATATATTTTTGAAGACATTATAATAGAAGATCATATATTTGAATCGGAGGCCTTGGAAGAAAACTTTGAAGAAGAAGTTCTTCAAGAGTTAGATGATTATAATGATGCTAAAGAAGATACAGAAGAAATATTAGAGGATGATTTAGATCAAGATTATTAAGGCACAATTAAAAAATAACTATGGTATTTTAGAGTTGTTATTTTCTTTCATGTGCCAAATAGAAAGTAATATTGAAAGTTTTTTATTGATAAAAAAGTCTATCTTTTCATATAAATTTGAGAAGATAGATTGTTTTTTTATTTTCTAGTAATTTTTGAACCGTCAGAAGATAATACTATTGATCCATCTTTATCAGTTCGAAATATAGTTACCTTATTTTTAGTTAAGTTATTAAGTGTTTCGTCATTAGGATGATTATAAGTATTATCCTGCCCTACAGAAATTATTCCAATTGAAGGATTTACTTTAGCTAAAAAATTAGGCGATGTAGAGGTAGATGAGCCGTGATGGCCAACTTTAAGCACGTCAGCACTAATGTCTTCATTATTATCAAGTATTTCTTTTTCAACATCTTTTTGAGCGTCCCCAGTAAATAAGAAAGAAGTCTTTCCGTATTCTATTTTAATAATAGGAGAATAGTTATTTAAATCTTCATAGTAATCCTTGGTAGGAGAAAAGACTGTTATTTTAGTATTTTCACCTAAATTTATTGAATTAGTTCCCTTTTTTATAACATTAATTTTTAAACTTTTACTTTTTAAAGCATCAATCATCTCTTCAAAGGTCTTGGTTGTAGATTGAACCTTTGGTGCATAAAATGATAAAACAGGATATTTGTTTATGACATCAGCCATATTACCAATATGATCTTCATGAGGGTGAGTTGCAATTATATAATCTAATTTATCTAAATTTAATTTAGATAAGTAATTTAAAAATTTACGCTTATCAGATTTAGGACCAGAATCAATAAGTAAGTTTGTATTATTTACCTGAATAAGTATAGAATCTCCCTGGCCTACATCAATATAATGGACATACATTTTATTTGGATCAAGTATAATGTTCTTATTGGAATGAATTGATAAGTATCTGCAGCTTATGATAACAACAGAAAAAATTATAATAAATAAAAATACAAATATTAATAAAAATTTTTTCCTAGAGTTAAAGCATTTAAACATATATTGTATATTTCTCCTTAATTGAAAAACTTATGTTAATATTATTACCAATTTCATCCTAAAACTATATGATATCAAAAAATAATGTATATTATTAAATACGAATGAATTCGTAAAAAATTAAAGTAATATTCATAAAATGTACAAATTTTGCTTATGTTAATGTAATGAGAATAAAGTTGGAATAATCTGATTTGTAATCTATTACATATAAGTTTACACTAAATAATATATTGCTATATTTTTCAAAGTGATTGATAAATGAAAAAATACTTTATTGAATATTGCAAAAAGTATGGTATAATTATTTTAATGTGTGGAATTTGAAGAAAAAATGCAATATTTAAGTTTGTAAAAATTCATGTGGGGGTAGAAAAATGAAAAAAGAATTTTCTATGAGTAATGACAAAGTAATGATAAACTTCACAGCGAAGTACTGTAATACCTTTGAATCAATTTTAGAAAGTGATGGATTTAGACGAATTTTAGAGGTTTATTTAAGAAGAGCAAAAAAGAAAAATTCAATATCCTATAGATATTTTAATGATTCATTTAATACAGATAGTTTAATAGATATTAGAAGGGAATTAACTCAAATCATAAAATATCTAACTGTTATGACTGTAGAAGAAGTAATAGAAATAAGAGAGTCCTATGCACAACTATTAGAAGATAGAGATAAATTTATAATGTTTATAGAGGATTTCTATTTATTCTGGAGAAGACTTGAGAGATATACTATAGTTCATAGATACAAGATTCAACAAGGTTTAGCAGCAGTAAGTTTTACAGAAGCAAATGCTAATTTTTCAACACTAATTTTAAAATTATATAGAAAGATTGAAAAGCATGTTGTTGGTTACCAACCAAAGGTATATAGACAAATACCTGCAGGAGGGAATGCGTGTATTATGATTCATGAAATGGAATGGGTAAGACCAAATGGTTATGAGTTACTTGAGGACGTTCCATTTATTGATCATATTCTTTTAGAGACACCGTTTATTACTTATCCTAAGAAAAATACAAGAGATGGTATGTTTACTGAAATTAAATACAATCCTTTAAAGTATGCCCAAATAAATAAAGAACATTGGTTCTGCTATCCAGCCAAAATAGGTGGATTACTTACATTTATTTATTTCCATAGAGATTTTATGGAACATGGAATAACTTTATGTAATTTATTTGAAATGGCTAGAAGTGAGGAAACAAGGGGAAGAAAACCTGATATTATATATGTATTTGGTGCAAAGGATGAAGATGATGACTTAAAAACAGTATTCTTCGATGATATTGAAAATGATATAATGTTAGGTTATGTAAATCATTCAGAAAAAATCGATTATTTTGGTTATATAAAGAAGATGACACTAACTCTATATAATTTAATTATGATTAAAAGAGGCTTTTTACCAATACATGGATCAATGGTTAATATCGTACTAAAAAGTGGAGATGAAGCTAATGTTGTAATAATGGGAGATAGTGGAGCAGGAAAATCTGAAAGCTTGGAAGCTTTTAGAAGTTTAAGTGAAGATTATATTTCCGATATGACTATTGTTTTTGATGATATGGGTACATTTAAATTAGAAGATGGTGTGATTAAGGGATATGGAACTGAAATAGGGGCATTCGTTAGATTAGATGATTTAGATCAAGGATATGCTTTTAAGGAAATGGATAGAAGTATATTTATGAATCCCGATAAAGTCAATGCGAGACTTGTTGTTCCAGTAGCATCCTACAAAGAAATATCAAAGGGGCATTCGGTCGATTTCTTTTTCTATGCAAATAACTATGATAGCGTTAAGGATGGAGAAAAATACTTGAATTATTTTGAAACTCCAGAGGATGCAATTAAAGTATTTAAAGCTGGCGCTAGGATGGCTAAAGGAACTACTACTGAAAAGGGATTGGTAGAATCGTATTTTGCTAACCCATTTGGACCAGCTCAAAAACAATCTGAGACAGACGTTCTTATCGATAAATACTTTAAAGAAATGTTTGAAGGTGGTCAAGTTAAAATAGGTCAAATTAGAACTTGTTTGGGTGTAAAAGGTCAAGAAAAAGAAGGTCCAAGAAATGCAGCAATTGAGTTATTTGATGAAATAAAGAAAATGAAATAAAAAATTAAAAGGTTATAATAAAAAGGATTAAGGAGCAGTTTCTCCTTAATCCTTTTTAAACTTGTCCTTTAAAACTTGAAACAAATAGTTTAATTGTTTATATGACTTATTTGAAAAGTTTGATCGTAAATTTCTATGATTTAAAGTAAATTTAAATCTACCAAAAAGAGATTCAAAGTTTTTAAGTTTATCAACAGCTTTTCCTTTAGTAAAGTTAAACAGAGTGCTTGGTTTATCAATTAAAAAGTTTACTGGCACAAATTGAAAGCTATAAAACAATTTATCAAATTGTATCAAAGATAATATAGTTAAGCAAAAATCAATGATAAAGTAAACTATGGAAATAAAGATAAACATTTCACCTAGAGTTTTTGGTATATCCGAAATAAAATTGCTAACTATAGGATGTACTATTTTAATTATTATCACTTCACCAATGCCCCAAAGTAAAGAATAAGGTAAACATACCCTACCGTGTATGTTTAGCGGGTCATCGGTATAATCCCACCATTTAGTCTTAAAAGTTTTTTCTAAGATAAAACCAGTAATATATTCTAAAACTGTAGTGAAGAAAGCAGCTAAGAAAAATAAAGAAAAAATATTATCTTTATAGCTATCAAGGAATACTACAAGAAATACTACTCCAAAGCCATATATAGGACAAAATGGACCATACAAAAAGCCTCTGTTAACAAATCTGTGTTCGTTCTTAAAATAATATAAGACTTCAAGACACCATCCGCCAAAAGAATAAAGTGTAAAGAAATATATTATGTTGTACAAATTTAAACTTAATATTGTGCGCAAATATATACTTCCCCCCAGTAACAATTTGAATAAAAATAATTTACTATAATTATATATCAAAATGTAAACAATGAAAATTAATTTTATATTAAAAATTTCTTATTAGATTTTAAGAAATAAGTTATAAACTTATATATTAGGCACTGAGTATTATATATAAGTTCTTAAGATTAACCATCAGTTAATCTTAAGACATATGAAATTAAGTTTTTTATCTATAGAAAAAATCACAATATTCATCTATAGACATTTTAAATATAAGTTAACTAGCTCTATCTCTAACAAAAAATGAAATAGAATATAAGCTAGCAATTCCTACTAAACAATAAATAATTCGGGATAACGCTGAGAAAGTACCGAAAAGAGAATCAACTAAATTAAATTGAAAGAATCCAATTAATCCCCAGTTGATTCCACCTATAATTATTAATGCAAGTGAAATTGTGTTTAATAGTTTCATAAAAAACAACACTCCTTTCATAGTATACGTATAGTATGTATAAGAAGATGTGTTTTTATTCTATGTTTTACGCTATTATAATGAAATATTTCTATCAATAGGTTGAGATAAAGATACAAAAGTATCTGTTCGTTGTATTCCATCAATATTATTTATCTTATTTAATAAGACATCTTGTAAATCTGTAATATTAGAGCAAACTATTTTGGCAAACATAGAATAGTTACCAGTAGTTAAATGCAACTCTACAACCTCTTTTATAGTAGACATTTTGTCAAAAACAGCATTAAAAGATGAAGTCTTATCGACATATATACCAACAAAACAGCATACGTCATACCCTAGCTTTGGAAGATTTAAGATTATCCTAGATCCTTTAATTATGCCCATGTCTTCCATTTTCTTCATTCTTACATGGATTGTTCCTCCACTAACGTGACATATTCTTGCAATTTCTAAATAAGGAGTTCTGCAATCTTTTATTAATAAGTCAAGTATTTGTAAATCTAATTCATCTAAATGATTATTTGAGATTACTGTCATTATATCACCTCGTATTATTCATATAATATATTTTTTTATTTTATCAAATTTGTATAGAAATTTAAAGACATATCTATAAAATTGTTAAAAATATTTTGAAATATTAATATATTAATAAATTTTAATACTTTTTTCACAAAATATCAAATAATAAAATTTAAACGATTTAAAAGGGGTGCTTGATAATAATCTCTATATAAATTATCATTAACCATATAGATTTTTTATAGGAGGGCATTTGAATAGATGAATATTTTAACAACAGTTCTGTTATTTTTATTAACACTTGCTATCATATTAGGATTTAATGTAATATGTAGAAAATATGTATTTAATAAGCTACGTGTAAGTAAATGGATTCCTTTATCTATAGGTGTAATATTATTTGTAATTCAATATGTTTTGCAATATATTATGAATATAGTAAACATATATGTTACAGGTGGATTAACAATTCTTGCAGTACTTTTCTTTTTGTGGTTTATGGAGATTATGCAAACAGGCGGCCCTAAAAGAAAAGAAAAACAAATAGTAATAAAACCAAAGGCTAAGCCAAATAGAGTAAAGAAAAATAAATAAGATAAAAATAAGTAGAATGTATAACTTAAGTAAATGCATGTTTTATCGTACATTCTACTATTTTTATATTTTAAATTTATAACTATTGCTTTTTTCTTTATTTATAAATTTAAGTATCAAGGAAGAACTATATATACAGCTGTTTATTCTTTAAAAATTGGAGAACTAATAGCAATTTTATTATTATCTAATATTACTTTAATTATATACCATAATTCATTTTCGTTGGAATCATGATTATATAAGTATTTTACTTTATTTAAATTTAAGTCGGATATCTTTTTTATTACGGTTCCTCCAGAAGAAATAATATGAATTTCAGATATTTTATGAAGAGGATCATGAGCAAAAATTGTAAATTGCAGGTTGTCATTTTCTAAAGAGAGTATGTCACCCATAAAATCGTTATTTATAGTAAAATACATAATTAATGTCCTGGATTCAGTTGAATATGTGCGTCGATTTCTAAAAGCATCTATTAATGAGGTGGTTGAAAGTTCATCAGCAATTATGCAGGTTAAATTTTCATCATCGCCAAAATTTAGTCTATGATTATCCTGGCTATTTATAGCGCCAAGTTTCCAATTTTTATCGAGCAAATTATAATAGTGTTTTTCATATCTTAAATATTTATTTGGAGATGAACCATTTCCAACTTCTACTGAAGTAATTAGTTTATTGATAATAGGATTATATTCTAAGTATTCTATTGCTTTGTGGGGATGGTTGATTGAAATGAATGAATTTGGATTATTAAGCATCCAAAGAACTAATAATTGCATATTATTTACGGTACCAGTAAAGAATCTGTTGGAGTTTACAACATTTATATCTCCATAAGGATCGGTTTTACTTTCAAAGCCGATTAGTGCTAAGAAATTTTCATGTTTTTTATTATATCGTGCAGCTAAATATTTAGAGGCATCCCATTTACTTAATTCACTGCCTTTTAAGCGCACTGTTTTAGCTAAATAATTATTATGGTCTGTTAAGATTAGAAAATCTAGTCCATTATGTCTTGCATAATCGAAAGCTTCAATTGGTGTACCTCGTCCAGTTGAAAAACCACAATGAGCATGGGGAATACCATAATAGAAGTTTAGTTCATCTATGTTAAAGTTAGTTCTTGGTGATCTTTTTTTACCCAATATTAAAACCTCTAAAAATTATTTATAATATATATTATTAGATATGTGGGTAAAATAATGACAATAACTCAATGTAATGTTA
Organism: Clostridium sp. LS; assembly: GCF_002760435.1. GTDB lineage: Bacteria > Bacillota > Clostridia > Clostridiales > Clostridiaceae > Clostridium. Next base: position 2,460 of record NZ_AUUU01000208.1, on the reverse strand, counting down.
AAATAACTTTAGGATTTTAATGGAGGAAATAACAATATGATTATAATTGGAGAATATAATAAACTAAAAGTAAGCAGAGAAGTTGATTTTGGATATTATCTTGAAGATAATTCTGGAGATGAAGTTTTGCTTCCAAATACTGCAGCTAAAGGTCATGATATAAAGGTGGGAGATAAATTAGAAGTATTTATCTATAGAGATTCGAAGGACAGATTGATTTCGACTCTAAAAAAGCCATTATTAACTGTTGGCAATATTGCCTATTTAGAGGTTGTAACCCAAAACGATATTGGAGCGTTCGTAAATTTTGGGCTTGAAAGAGATTTATTCGTTCCACTAAAAGAACAAGCTTTTAAGTTAAAAGAAGGAAAAAAATATTTATTTTATATGTATGTGGATAAAACAGATAGATTAGCAGCAACTACTAGAATACATCCATATTTAGATCTGGCGGAAGAAGGAAAATATAAAGTTTCTGATGAAGTAGAAGCAATAGTTTATGAGATTAATGAGAATGGAACTTTAAATGTAGCAATAGATGCCGAATATAGAGGATTAATACTAGCCAATGAGCATTTTGATTACATATATCCAGGACAGGTAATAAAGGCAAGAATTAAAAAAATTTATGAAGATGGAACTATTGGGATAACAACTAGAAAGAAAAGATTAGAGGCTAGAAGTGAATTGAGCGAAACAATACTTAAATATTTAAAAGAAAATGGAGGATTTATGCCATATAATGATAAATCGTCTCCAGAGGATATTAAAAGAGAATTTAACACAAGTAAAAATTACTTTAAGATGACATTAGGCGGGTTAATGAAAGAAAAACTAATTACACAAGATAAAGAGGGAACTAGACTTTTATAAGTTATAAGTGGCAAGTTATAAGTTTTATTAGGACTTTTAACTTGCCGCTTTTTTATATAATTTTAAATTTTATTGGACATCGTTTGATATTCTTGTACGGAATAATAAATTTTTAAGACTCTTCCAATTGAATGGGATTAGAGGATAGAAATACTTATCACCAGCTATTGTTTTAGTACTTGCCATTACTACAAAAATGAATATAATACCTCCTATAAATCCCCAGAAACCAAAAAATCCACAAAGCAATAATAAAAGCATTCTTGCAAATTTTAATGCAAAATTCATTTCAATGCTAGGCTGAGTGAAATCCCCAATTGTTACAATGGACATATACAATATAGATTGAGGAATAAACCAGCCAGTTTTTATTGCATATTCTCCAAGAATTAAACCTCCGATTAAAGACATAGCGCTTCCTAGTGGACTTGGTGTATTTAAGCCGGCTAACTTTAAGACATCTACTGCAAATTCTAGTAATATGAATTGCAATATTAAGGGTAAAGCAAAGTAATCTTGCGGTTTAATAAAATCAAAATAACTAGGTATAAATATATTACCGTTAACAATAAGCAAATAAACAGGAGTTAAAAATATTGTTGCAAGCATTACAAGATTTCTAACAATTCTTAAATAATTTCCTGTGAATAGTGGGAAATAATAGTCATTTACGTCTTGTGAGAAATCAAAAATACCGGTTGGAAGAATAATAACATTTGGAGAATTATCTACAATAACGATTATTTTTCCTTCAACTATATGTGCAGCAGCTACATCAGGTCTCTCAGTAAATCTCACCTTCGGAAATGGGTTAAGCCAGTTTTTTCTGCACATAATATCAACTAAACTTTGATCAGAAAGAGTTAAAGCATTTATATTAACTTCAGAAAAGCTTTTAACTATTAAATCATGAGCTTTTTTATCTGCAACACCATCTATATATGCAAGACATACGTCTGTTTTTGAGATATTACCAATTTGATGTATTTCAAAAACTAGTCGAGGATCTCTTATTCGCCTCCTAATGAAACCAGCATTAAATACTAATTTTTCTATGAAGCCGTCTCTTCCGCCCCTTAAGGTTTTTTCTTTTTCAGGTTTTGACGAATCTGAACCAGGATAAGTACGTAAATCTAAGAGTATAAATGAATCATAGCCATCAACAAACATTATTGTCTGACCAGATAATAATGCAATTAAAATTTTGTCCAAATCACTTTCGGTCTTAACAGATACATGTGAAACTTGATTATTAATAAAATCATCAATTGCTTTATATGAATTCATAGTTTCAGGTGGTATTTTAAAGAACTCTTTTAAGATTTCTTCCATGATACTATCTTTAATAAATCCGTTTAAAAAATATAAAACACAATTTCTTCCACCAACTATAAATTTTCTTTCAACAATATCAAAACTTTTATCTACTACCAAATTGGAATGAATTAAATCAATATTCCTTTGGCAATTATTTGTAACATTCAAAATATCTTACCTTCTCTCTGTAATGAAGTATTAGGCACATCAAACGAAATAACAAGTCCAAAATGCCATGATTATTTTTCATCAGGCAAGGAAGCAGATTGG
>NZ_AUUU01000207.1 GCF_002760435.1 Clostridium sp. LS | reverse complement strand
ATTTTAACAATGGAGGATTGCATTTTCTATCCGTTAATTTTTTTACGCTTACTTTTGTTCTTATCTAACATTTTAAAATATAATTCACTTTCACCTGCAGGTACATGTGCATAAGTATGATCTATAAATTCATACTCTTGCTTAATTCTCTTAATACATTCTGTGAAAGCACACACTCCGCAGTTACCAAATAATGTAATATAAACTGAACTTATATGCTTAGAATTATTGCAAAGGTAATCATTTGAAAGCTTTAAATTTATAAACTTTCCATTAATTTTAACACTACATAGTACTTCATTCCAATTAGAAATGCACTTATTATACTCAGCTTTCAAGTTATAATTTGCAAACTTTTCTTTTATTACTTTTTCTAATTCTGTGATTAAGTCTTCTAAGCCTTCTCTTAATATGCTATCTATCTCCTGCTTTGAATATTTTCTTTCCTCATTCTTTACACTAACATTATTCTTACAAACCTGAGCAGTCAATTCCCCCTCTACATTTAAATCACTAAATGTATCATTCTCACTATACACTAGACTCTTCCCCCTTTTGAACTCATTTCCTTATATAATATTATTATTTAAATATATTTTAAGTTATAATATTATATAACCAGAAATTTACTAGCGCTTTAAGTATACTTTAAATAAATTTCTTGATTATAGATAAAACAAGTATATCTAATGCATAAAAGGAAAATAATAAAAATTCTGTATTTAAAAATATATTAATAGAAATTTTTGTTTAATAATGTGCTATAATTTAAATACTACTGATTAAATAAAATAATAGTTAAAAAAATTAAGGAGACAGCGTTATTATATGAAAATTGAATTTGATAAAAAGCTATTTAAATACTCAATATACGTGACAATTACAGCTGTAACAATATATGTGGCATTTTTAATCATTCTTAATATTGGTGCACTATTTACTTCTACATTTGGTATTGTTAAATATTTTATTGATTTAATAAAACCACTGCTTATAGGAATTATTCTTGCATATCTTTTTTATCCTATTACAAGAAATATAGAAAACTTTTTAGAAAAAAATAAATTATTTAGCATTCAAAGACCATCAATAAGAAGGATTTTATCAATTATATTTGCTTACCTTTTAATTATTGGTATCTTCTTAGGGTTGCTTTGTGGAATTTACTTTATGATTGGTGGGCAATTATCAAATAATACAACTATATCAAATATGACTCAACATATATCTTCCTATATAAGTAATAATTCTTTTTCAACTGAATCAATTAAAGATAGTTTAGACAAAATTAATAGTCCATTTCTTGATAATATTAAGCCTTACATTATAGACGGAGTTATTTATCTGCAAAATTATATTAAAAATAACTTTGGAAATATGACAACATACATAATGTCTGTCGGAAGCAGTGTTGTTACCTTTTTTATTTCCTTTGTAATTAGTATCTATCTTTTAAAAGATTCTGAGTACTTTATCGGTTTATGGATAAAGCTATATCATTTAATATTTAGAAAAAGTAATATTGGCAGTAAAATTAATTATGTCTTTAAAGTAATTCATCAATCTTTTGCTAAATATCTTCATGGACAACTGCTAGAAGCGTTTTTTGTTGGAGTTTTGTCCACTATAGCCCTTTCGATCGCTGGAATTGATTATGCTTTTGTTATAGGAATTATTTCAGGTATCTCTAACTTAATTCCTTATGTAGGTCCAATTGTTGGTACAGTTCTTGCTGCAGTAATGGGCTTACTTAGCGGTGTTCCAATTAAAGCACTTTATGCTATTATTGCTATGCTAATTGTTCAGCAAATTGATGGTCATCTTTTAGCACCTAAAATTGTTGGCGATAGTGTTGGACTTCATCCTGTGTTTATTATACTTGCAATTTTAATTGGTGGAGATACTGGTGGATTAATAGGGATGCTTATTGCTGTCCCAATTGCAGCATCATTTAAAGTTATATTCAACAATTGGTACGATGGCTACATGAATAACCACAAGGATTCTTAGTGTATAGATAAACAACATGTAAACTAGACTTATGTGGTAGCTTACCGAAATAACAAAT
>NZ_AUUU01000206.1 GCF_002760435.1 Clostridium sp. LS | reverse complement strand
ATTGATTCAAGTTTCGTAGGACTTTCTCCAAAATACATAACCTTAACAACTTTAAGATAGTAATATACTGATACAACACTCATAGCAATACTTAAAAATGCTAACCATAATTGTCCCTTTTCTATTATAGATAAGAACAAATAAAACTTACCTATAAACCCTGCCAAAGGTGGAATTCCTGCTAATGAAAGTAAGGATATAAGCATAACAGCTGCTAAAAATGGTGATCTCTTAGCTAAATAAGCATAATCTTTAATTTCATCGCTTCCTGTTGCCTTTGATACAGCAATTACAACCCCAAAGGCTCCCATGTTTGCAAACAGATAAAACAGACTATAAAGCAAAATTGATGCTACGCCAAGACTTGAATTTGCAATAATCCCTAATAAAAAATAACCTGCTTGGGAAATGCTTGAGTATGCCAATAATCTTTTAATATTTGTCTGAGGAATAGCAACTAGATTTCCAAGAACTAAAGTTATAACAGATAATACTGTTATTAGTTCAATCCAGTAAGCGGAAATAGATGACATACCAGTCATAAATAACCTTAATAAAACCGCTAAACCTGCAGTTTTAGATGCTACTGCTAAAAATACTGTAATTGAAGTAGGTGCTCCTTCATAAAT